>JAAVFP010000022.1 GCA_014800735.1 Bacteroidales bacterium | reverse complement strand
AGTCTATTGTAATCGTTTTCAATGTTCTCTTTTCGGCCCTCGGTAACATCGTTCCCGAAAGCGAGTGCAAAGTTACAACATCAAACCGCCCATCTCCAAATTTTTCCGGGATTTTAACACTAATTTAACACTTTTGCCGGAACATTTCGTCGGTTTTATTGTTGACAGCACAAAAATACACATTATATATCTAATCTGCAAAATAAAAATGCAGGAAAAAAAATTCTTCGGCAGGGAAAATTTTTCAAAAAAAATCCGCCCGTGCCGTGAAATTTCCGGTCAGGAGCGGAGATTTTTTTCAAAACTTGAGGAAAAAATTTCGGTTCAGAGCGAAATTTTGTAGGAATTAAATGCAATTCCGCGTCCGCCGAAGCCGCATTTTTGGCGAATGAGGCCAAGATTCAGGTAGTGTCCTCCGTCCTCGCATGAGGTTCCGAAGTCAAAATAACGGGTTCCGGCATCGCGCGCCTCCTGCATTATTCTCTGATAGAGGGCCGGCATGACACGCAATTTTTTTCCTTGTGGCGATGCAGAGGCATACTGCGAGTGGGCGGCTACATCGGTATAATACATCACCACGCCTGCCAAAATTTCATCGGCAAGGGTGGCGGTGTAAAGACTTATGTTATCCGGGAAACGGCTTTTCAGCAGGCGGATTTCAGCAAGCGAGTGCACCGGTACTGCGCCATGAGTAGCCATCAGGTTGTCGGAAAGCACCTGCCAGAAGCCCTCGAAATCATCGGATTCGCCAATTTTGATACCGTGTGCTTCGGCTTTACGCACTGCCTGGCGCCCTGCCATGTCGAAACCGAGGGGGACGGCAAGGTCGACAACCGACGAAATCTGCACTGCATCCAGCACTCCCCCACTCCGCCACAAAGCATATATATCCTCCTCCGCAGGATAGCGGTGAAAGATGTGAGGCACGGGGCGATAGACAATTTCCGTGAAGCCTTCGGAGCGGGCAAAGTCCATGAGCTGCGCCCACACTTCCATCATGGCCTCCATATCGGCACGGTCCGCCATTATCCAGCCTCCATAGGTGAGNCCGCGGTGCGAAGCCAAAGCGGAGCCTGCGCGGTGAGCCGGGAGNACCGCGATAAGCCGCCCCTTTGCATCGTAGGCCATCAGGGAGCAATCCTCGAAGCGGTGGGAATGATAGTCCATGTAAGCGCGCAGATGCAGGAATGTNCCGTTGCGCGAGGCACGGACCAAGCCATCCCAGTCCTCGGCCAAGGNGGNCGTATAGCGCTTGAGCTCAATCATTTCAGCAGGGAATAGCGGTTGAGGCGTGCCACGGTTGAGGCNTAGTTGTACTGAAGTTCGATGAANTCTGCTTTGGCATCCAGATATTCGTTGTACTCGCGCAGATATTCGAACAGGTTGATGCGTCCGCCATCNAGGGCCTTGCCCAGCAGCTGCGGATATTCATCGGCATCAAACGTGNGCCGGCCGGCATCCAGACGGGCACCGAGGCGTGTGGCCGAAGCATAGTCGGCACTCAGNTGTGCACGCATGCGCAGGGCATAGTCAGTNGCCCCGAGTTCCACCGCCNGNCGCTCGGCCCGCGAGGCAGCCACTCGTGCCGAATTGTTCCACGACGGCAACGCGATGCCCACGGTGAACCCATGGAATGANTCGCCGCCCTCGTTCTCGTAGGCATATNCGAGCTTGAAGGACGGCAGGGCCGAACGACGGGCAACCGAAATATCGCTTTCAGCAGCCGAGAGCAGCGACGACTGCGCAGCCACCGTGGGGTCGTTGGCCACCATAAGTTCAAGATAATCAGCCTCGGCTGCCAGAGTTTCAGAAGGGAAGACGGAGCCGAANGCCANATCCACGTCGGCGCCNCCGTTGAGNGCGCGNAGCGANGCCGCAGCNGCCTCCACCTCAGCCTCGGCCTCGGCNCGGCGGTTGCTCAGTTCGAAGGCCTGNAGATGGAGCTTACGAACCTCGAGAATAGTGGTTTCGCCGCGCTCGAATGCGTAGTTATACAGAGCTTCCAAGCGGTCCACATTAGCCTGAGCCTCCGCAAGAATGTCGAGCTGAAAACGCGCACGGGCAAGGCTGAGCAGAAGCTGCTTGGCAGCGAGGGCCTGCTCAAGNTAATCGGCGCGGTAGAGCTGCTCGAAGGCCGTGCGGCGNCGGTCAGTAGCATGGCGGCGAGCCGAATAAAGTCCNGGCCAGTCGAACGACTGGGTAACTGCNCCGCCCCACTTGTTCTCGGACTTTCCGAATTTATAGTCGAAGTCAATATCAAGGCCCGGCAGGGTGTTCTCGGCNCGGGCGGCGCTCANTTCGGCCTCATAGCGGGCGCGCGAGGCAGCCAGCTCGGGGTTGCGNCCGGCGATTTCGCAAGCGACCCCGTCGATATCGGTTGCCGAAGCCTGAAGCACNCCGGCCAGCAACANNGCCGNAAGTATTATCTTAATTTTCATTGTGTTTACGATTTAGGAGCTGATAGAGAGCCGGAACGACGTAGATGTTNAGNGCGGTCGAGCTGACCAGACCGCCAAGAATCACAATGGCCATCGGAGCCTGAATNTCGTTGCCCGGCGCATCACCGTTGACAGCAAGGGGGATAAGNGCGAGAGCCGATGTGAGGGCCGTCATCACGATGGGCAGCANGCGGTCCGCCGANCCCTCGGCGATGCGCTGAGCCAGAGGCATGCCGGCCTTCTGGAGCTGGTTGAACTGACTGATGAGCAGCATACCGTTGCGCGTGCTGATGCCCATCAGCGAGATGAAGCCGAT
Source organism: Bacteroidales bacterium (assembly GCA_014800735.1). GTDB lineage: Bacteria > Bacteroidota > Bacteroidia > Bacteroidales > Muribaculaceae > CAG-873. The sequence continues at coordinate 129,623 of JAAVFP010000022.1, read as the reverse complement.
GATTGCGGGAATGTTGAGCTCGCCGTCAGTAATCACCAGAATGAGCACACCGCCGATGAGCGCCAGNGGCATGTTCACNAGGATAATNGCCGACTCAGCAAAGTTGCGGAACTCGCCGTAGAGCAGCATGAAAATCAGCAGCAGCACTCCGAGCGAGGTCCACATCAGTGTGCGCGAGGCCGCTTCCTCGCTTTCGAACTGNCCGCCGTACACAATATGGTAGCCCTCGGGNAGCTGTACGGAGCTGGCCACGCGGTCGCGGATTTCGTTGACGGCACCGCGCAGGTCGCGGCCGTCGACGTTGGCGGAGATTAGCAGGCGGCGCTCCACATTCTCGCGGTTGATGGTGTTAGGGCCGGTGGTTGAGCTTATATCCGCCACAGCTGCCAGGGGCACCTTGCCCTCGTTGCCGTCCAGGGTGAGGCGGCCGATGTCATCGAGGTCGGAGCGGAAGGCGGGGTCAAGAATCACGGCCACGTCGTAGGCGAAGCCCTCATCGTAGACCTCGGCCACCACACGGCCNCCCAGGGCGGTTTCAACGGCTTTCGAGAAGTCGCCCATGCGGATGCCGTAGCGGGCCAGCATGTCGCGGCGCGGACGGATGCGCAGCTGCGGGCGCTCAATCTGCTGCTCGATGTTCACATCCACCAGGCCGGGCACACTCTCAACTATCTCCTTGATTTCCTTGCCGGTGGCAAAGAGGTTGTTGAGGTCCGGGCCGAAAAGCTTGATGGCAATCTGCGACTGCGCGCCCGAAAGCATTGCGTCGATGCGGTGCGAGATAGGCTGACCGATTTCCACGATTGCGCCGGGAATTTCGGCCATGCGCTTGCGGAGGTCGCGCGACACTTCGGAGCGCGAGCGCTTGTCCAGACGGTAGGGAGCCTCGATTTCCGACACGTTCACGCCCAACGAGTGCTCGTCGAGCTCGGCACGGCCTGTTTTACGCGCTGCCGTGATGACTTCGGGGGTTTCCAGGATGATGCGCTCAGCTTCACGACCGATTTTGTCGCTCTCCTCAAGCGAGATGCCCGGCAGGGTGGATACGTTGATGGTGAAGGAGCCTTCGTTGAACGACGGCAGGAAGCTGCGGCCCAGGGTGAAGAACAGGCCGAGAGCAATCACGAACAGCACAGCAGTGCCACCGAGCAGCGCCCGCTTGTGGCGGAGCGCTGCGGTGAGCGAGGAGGCGTAGACACGCTTGAGCCAGCGGGTGACGCGTGGCTCCTTCTCGCTCTGTTCAAGCGATTTGCGGCTGCCCAGCAGGTAGGCCGACAGCACCGGCGTGAGCGTAAGAGCCACAACGGTGGAAGCACACAGGGCTATCAGGAAGCTGATGCCGAGCGGTTTGAGCATGCGCCCCTCCATGCCCGTGAGGAAGAACAGGGGCAGGAAGGCCGCGGCAATGATGAGTGTGGAATTGAAAATGGGCATGCGCACCTCGGCCGAGGCATGGAAAACCACATCCAGCACCGGGCGTCGCTCGGCCTCGGGCAGTGCGTAGTTTTGCCGCAGACGCTTGTACACATTCTCCACGTCGACGATAGCGTCGTCCACCAGACAGCCGATGGCAATGGCGATACCGCCCAGAATCATGGTGTTGATGGTATAGCCCAGGGCGTTGAGGATAAGCACCGACACAATCACCGAAAGCGGAAGGGCGATGATGGAAATCAGCGTGGTGCGGAAGTTCATCAGGAAGAAGAAGAGCACGATGATGACGAAGAACGCACCCTCAAGCAGGGCCTCCTGGAGGTTGGATATTGAGTTATCGATAAACTCGCTCTGGCGGAAGATGTCGGTGGACACCGTCACGTCGTGCGGAAAAGTCTTGGCCATCGTGGCAAGCTCCTCGTCGATGCGCTCGGTCAGGCCTATTGTGCCCGTGGCGGGCTGTTTGGTCACAGTGATTATGACAGCAGGGTGGGCCTTGACCGATGCCAGACCGATGCGGGGCAAGCGTCCGCCCAAGGTCACGGTGGCGATGTCGCCCAGGGTCACAATGTCGCCGCCTGGGGTGGCACGCACCACAGCGGCGGCCAGTTCGTCGGGGTCGGAGGTATTCACCTCAGCCTTCACTATGTACTCATTGCCGTACTCGTACACCACGCCGCCGCCGGCATTGCTGTTGAAACCTTCCGTAGCGGCCAGCACATCGTCAAGCGATATGTCGTAGAGGCGCATCAGGTCGGGGTTGAGCAGAATCTGGTACTCCGGAGCGTCGCCGCCGATAATCGACACCTGCGACACACCGCCCATGGCCAGCAGGCGCGGACGGATGGTTTTCTCGGCCAGCCGACGAAGTTCGAGCAGCGAGGTGGAGTCGGCCGTCAGACCGATAATCATCATCTCGCCCAGGATGGACGACTGCGGGCCCATCACGGGCTTCTGGACACCGGCGGGCAGCTGCTCGGCAGCCGCATCCAGGCGTTCGCCCACAATCTGACGGGCCAGGTAGATGTCCGTACCCCAGTCAAATTCCACCCACACGACGGAGAAACCGGTGGTNGAGGTGGAACGCACNCGGCGCACGCCCGTCGAGCCGTTGACGGCGGTTTCNATCGGATATGTCACAACCTTTTCCACCTCCTCCGGTGCCAGGCCGGGGGCCTCGGTCATCACCACCACGGTGGGCGCGTTGAGGTCCGGGAATATGTCAACTTCCATGCGCATCAGCACAAGGGTGCCGGCCACAAGGATGAGCGCCGACAGCAGCAGCACCGCCACACGGTTGTTGAGCGACGCGCGAATTATTCTATTCAGCATACCTGGTCCGGATTAATGATTGTGAGTATGACCTTCGGGAATTGCCGAGCCACTTTCGGCCAGGCGCACGGTGGTTGTGCCCTCGGTCACTATAACTTCGCCGNGGGTCACGCCTTCAAGNATTTCAACGCGCAGACCGTCGTTCTGCCCCACGGTCACGGGGCGCTTCATGTAGCCCTCCTCGTCGATTTTCTCATACACGAAGAAGCGGCCCTGCTGCTCGCTGAGCGCGCCCACAGGCAGTGTGATCACATCCGGGCGCTCGGTGCCCAGAAGATAGACGGTGAAAGCCGACGACGGCAACACCGAGCCATCGTTGCTCATGGTGAAATACACAGGCATATANGCCGACGAACCCGAGGCNCCGGGAATCGACGCACCGCTCACACGGCGACCGCCCTTTTCGCTCACGGCGAAATTGGCGCTACCGTAGGNCAGNTCCACCACTGCATCCGTAAAGGTTGAAGCCTGGCCGAAATATTTCTGCGGCAAGTCCACCCGCAGGGTGATGTTGCGGTCGGAAGCCACGGTGGCAATAGGGTCGCCCACGTTCACGAAGCTACCCGAAGGCACTGTAATCGAGGTGATGGTGCCGGCAATCGGCGNACTNGCCACGCCCGACGCCGCGCGGGGGCTNTAGGCCGCCTTGGCNTGCTCNTAGGCNGCNCGGGCNGCNTTNAGCTCGCCCANNGTGGCCAGNCGNTCCTTATATAATGCNTCNATNCGNTCGAANTCCNCCTTGGCNGCNNNCAGGGCAGCCCCGGCGGCAGCATTCTGGTTACCACCTGTCACACCCGAGGCATCAATCACAGCCACNGTGGCNCCGGCGCCAACGTTGCGGCCCAGCTCAATACCCTGGGCCATCCGAACAATGCCNGCAAGGGGAGCAGCCACCACAGCCGACTCGCCNGCCGAAGGCATCGCCGTGCCCGANGCGCGCACNACANTGCGGAAAGCCCCGGCGCGNACCGTGTCGCACTTCACCCCGAAACGCTCGGCCACNTCNGGCTCNACNACGATTTCCGANCCNAAAGCNTGCTCCGCCGCCTCGGCGTGGCCATNCTCGTGGCCGTGTTCATGNCTATGACCGTGGGAATGACCGTGTTCGTGTTCATGCTCGTGTTCATGCGCATCATCATGGCTACCNCAAGCCGCCATAGCAGCCGCCGCAACCGCACATATATAAATCCTGAATAATTTTGTGTTCATTTTTTCAAGAAAATAAATCTTTAAGGAAAACTATTTAAGGTGCACAAAATTACTCAAAATCTACCCAACCCACAAACGCCCACACCCCNATCCCCGAAAATGGCAATCAAAACCACCCGAAATGGNNNGAAGCANCCTCCTCCGGGGTCANCTTGTATCGAGGAGTTATGGGGAATATTTTCGAATTATTTTCNGNNTGNTNNCANAACTGTGTTTCTTATTTTTTGGCTGTGGGTGTTTTTTTTCGTATTTTCGCAGGTAATTTTNANATTGANTGTAATATGTCGTGCTTACGCGCTTTGTTGTGTTTGATTTTTCCGCCTTTGGCAGTTATTGACAANGGTTGCGGTTCAATCCTGCTTGTAACGGCTCTCACGCTGTGCGCGTGGGTGCCAGGCGTGATTGGCGCCATTCTAATCTGTACTCGAAATTGACAATGAATAAGTTTTTTGCTTTTATCGCTACCGTTTTGGTGGCTTTCGGCGCCTCGGCTCAGGTGGAGGTGCGCTTCGGTAATGAGGCTGCGGATACTGTCAGCATCACGCGCCTGCTGGATGCNGCGGCAGCCCNGAATTTTGACTCGCCCGAGGCCCGCACGGCTTTCTTCGGNCGGCAGTTTATCGACATTCCCTATGGTGCCCATACACTCGAAGGCCCGGANGAGATTCTGACCGTGCGTCTGGATTCGCTTGACTGCACCACATTTNTTGAAACGGCCATGGTGCTGGCCTACACTGCCGGCGAGCACCGCACGTCGTGGCGCGATTTTGTGTACAANCTGCGCCGCTTCCGTTATCGCAACGGNGAGGTGGACGGCTACCCCTCGCGCCTGCACTACAACTGCGACTGGGCCGTGGACAATAAGCACCGAGGAAATATAACCGACGTCACTCCCACNTTGCCCAAGTGCTCCTATATTGTGCGCACCATTGATTTCATGAGTTCGCACCGCGATGCCTATCCCGCGCTGGCCGACTCGGCCAACTATGCCCGCATCCGCAGCATCGAGAGCGGCTACCGCAACCACAAGTTCCCCTATATCAAGACAGTGGACCTCAACAACGGCGCTGTGAAGGACTCGCTGCGCGATGGCGACGTTGTGGCCTTCGTGTCCAAGCTCCCTGACCTGGACGTGACCCACATGGGCATGATTGTGAAGGAGAGCCCCACGGCCGAGCCATACGTGCTGCACGCCTCGCAGACCAACGGCAAGGTGGAGGTGAGCGCCCGCCCGTTGGCCGACTTTGTGAAACGCAACCGCAACTGGCTGGGTATCCGCGTGTACCGCCTCACTGAATAAGAGCCATGCGACTCCGATATTTCGATATGCTCAAGGGCCTGGCCATCTTCATGGTGGTGATGGGCCACGTGCTTGCCATGTGCATCCGCGGCATCGACAGTGCGCCGCTGTTCAAATTCATCGGCCAGATTCACATGCCGCTGTTCTTCTTCATCAGCGGCTGGCTGGCAATGCGCGTCAACCCCGACGGCACTCCAAAATCCACCGCGCTGCTGCCCAAGGTGAAGCGCCTGCTGCTGCCGGCGCTGGTGGTGAGCCTGCTGTGGATATGGTACTACCCCTCCTCGGGCCTCGAAAGCCCCTTCCAGCACAGCTGGACCGCGCTGCTGGCGGACTCCTGGAAGTACGGCTACTGGTTCACTCCGGTGCTGTTCGTCATCTTCGTGCTCTACATCCCGTCGGTGCACCTGTTTCCGCGCCGCCCTGCCCTGCTGCCTGAGGTGGCCGTGGTGGCCGGTGTATGGATGGTGCTCGTGCTGCTGGTGATGTTCCTGCCCGCGGCGGTCATCGGCTATGCCTCGCTTGACCTTATCTGCAACTTCTACCCCGTGTTCATGATTGGTGCGCTTGCACGCCGCCACTCCGAGGCCTTCGGGCGGCTGGTGGCCAACCCCAACGCCGTGGCCCTCGCCCTGATCACGGTGGCGCTCACCATCAGCTACGTGGGCTGGTACTGGCTGTGGCCCTTCGACTCCGCCCTGCTCCGCATCCTGGTCCAGCCGGTGATGCACTTCGCCATTGCCGTGGTGGGTATTGCCGTGGTGCAGCCCTGGAGCGCCCGCGCTTTCTCCCCCGAGGCTCCCGCCGGTTCGCATCCCTGGGCACGCATGTGGGAGTACATCGGCACGCGCAGCCTGGCCGTGTACCTGCTGCACTACTTTTTCCTGTTCCCTCTCGGCGGCATCCGCACGCTGCTGCAGTCCATGAACCTCGACGTCACCCCCACGCTGGTCGTATCGGCGTGCGTGGCAGCGGTAATTGTGGCGATAGTGCTTGCCGTTGACTATATTTTATCCTTTGCCGGTCCGCTCGCGCTGCTGCTCACCGGCACTATCCCCCAGAAACAGAAATGAACGTAGCAATAGTTGGCACAGGCTACGTCGGCCTCGTGTCCGGAGCGTGCTTCTCCGAGGTCGGCGTCAATGTGACCTGCGTCGATATAGATACTGAAAAAATTGAGCGCCTGCGCCGCGGCGAAATACCCATCTACGAACCCGGCCTTGCCGAGTTGGTGAGCCGCAACGTGGCCGCCGGGCGCCTGCACTTCGCAACGGCCCTGGCCGATGTGCTCGACGATGTCGAGATAGTGTTCTGTGCCGTGGGCACCCCGGCCGACGAGGACGGCTCGGCCGACCTGAGCTATGTGCTTGCCGTGGCCCGCGATTTCGGACGCCATCTCAACAAGCGCACCCTGCTCGTGACCAAATCCACCGTGCCAGTTGGTACCCACAAACTGGTGCGCATGGCTGTGGCCGAGGAGCTTGAGCGCCGAGGCCGCTCGGACATCCCCTTTGAGCTAGCCTCGAATCCTGAGTTCCTCAAGGAGGGTGCTGCGATAAAGGATTTCATGTCGCCCGACCGCGTGGTGATAGGCATCGACAGCGAGCACGGCCGCAAGCTGATGGAACGCCTCTACCGCCCGTTCCTGCTCAACAACTTCCGCGTGATGTTCATGGACCTCCCTTCGGCCGAAATGACCAAATATGCCGCCAACGCCATGCTTGCCACCCGCATATCGTTCATCAACGAAATCGCCAACCTGTGCGAGCAGGTAGGAGCCGATGTGAACTGCGTGCGCAAAGCCATCGGGGCCGACGCCCGCATCGGCAGCAAATTCCTGTATCCCGGCTGCGGCTACGGCGGCTCCTGCTTCCCCAAGGACGTGCGTGCCCTGATTAAGACCGGCGCCGAGCACGGCTGCGACATGCGCGTGATTAGCGCCGTCGAGGAAGTGAACGAGCGCCAGAAGACCGTGGTGTTCGACAAACTCAAGCACATTTTCGGTGGCGACCTCCGCGGCCGCAATATTGCAGTGTGGGGCCTGGCATTCAAGCCCGAGACCGATGACATGCGCTGCGCGCCATCGCTCGAAGTGATAAGACGCCTTCTGGAAGCCGGCGCCACCGTGAGCGTGTTCGACCCCGTGGCTATGGCCGAGTGCCGCCGCCGTCTGGGCGATGCCGACGGTGCCATCCGCTACGCCAGCGATATGTATGACGCCCTGACCGATGCCGACGCCCTGGCCCTGCTCACCGAGTGGAAGCAGTTCCGCCTGCCCTCATGGGAAGTGGTGGCACGCCTGATGCGCGGCACCGACATTGTGGACGGCCGCAACATCTACGAAACATCCGACCTCGAGCCCCGCGGGCTGCGCCTGCACTCTATAGGCCGCAACACCAATAACTGAGATGGACGAGCGTATTCTCCTGTCGATGCCCCAGGTGGCAGGCACGGAACAGAAATATATCACCGAGGCCATGGCCGATCACTGGATTGTGCCCCTGGGCCCACATGTGGATGAGTTCGAGCGTCGCCTTCAGGCCTTTCTTGGCACCGGGCAGCCGGTGGTAGCCCTCAGTTCGGGCACGGCGGCAATCCATCTTGCCCTTGTGCTTCTGGGCGTGGAGCCCGGCGACGAGGTCATCTGCCAGTCGCTCACGTTCTCGGCTTCGGCCAATCCTATAGTGTACTGCGGCGCGAAGCCGGTGTTCGTTGGCAGCGAAGCCTCGACCATGAACATGGACCCCGACCTGCTTGAGGAAGCCATTGCCGACCGCCTCCGCACCACCGGACGGCTGCCCAAAGCCATCATTCCGGTGCACCTCTACGGCATGCCCGCGCGCATGGACCGCATCATGGCTATCGCCGACCGCTACGGCATCCCCGTGGTGGAAGATGCCGCCGAAGCTCTCGGCTCCGAATTTGCCGGGCGCAAGTGCGGCACCATGGGCCGCTTCGGAATCCTCAGTTTCAACGGCAACAAAATGATAACCACCTCGGGCGGGGGAGCGCTGATTTGCCCCGATGCCGCCACGGCGCAGCGGGCCAAGTTCCTTGCCACCCAGGCACGCGAAAACCGCCCCTACTACTACCACGAGGTGATTGGCTACAACTATCGCCTGAGCAACATCAGCGCTGCCATCGGTTGCGGCCAGTGCGAGGTGCTGGCCGAGCGCGTCGAGCGCCGCCGCCGCATCCATGCCCTCTACTCCACCTACTTCGCCGCGGCCACCGATATCACCGTGCAGCAGAACCCCGGGCCGGAATTCAACTCAAATTTCTGGCTCACCACCGTTCAGCTGGCCCAGGCCGACCCTGAACTTGTGCGCCAGGCACTGGCCGAGCGCAAAATCGAGAGCCGACTGCTGTGGCGACCGATGGACATGCAGCCCGTCTACGCCCAAGCTCCATGCTACGGCACCGAAGTGGCCGAACGTCTGTTCAACTCCGGCCTGTGCCTGCCCAGTGGTACCAATCTGACCGATGAGCAGATTCTGCACGTGTGCCGCACACTCGAAACCCTCATCTGACCCGCCATGGCATCCCTGATAGCTTTCGACCTGGACGATACCCTCTACAAAGAGATGGACTATGTGGCCTCAGGCTACAGGACCGTAGCTGCCGAGCTTGCCCGGGCCACCGGGGCCGATGCGCGGACACTGTTCGAAATCATCAGTGCCAACCGCCCACTGGGCTTCGAGGCCGCGCTGGAGTATCTGGGAGAACCGGCTCCGATGAGCGTGGACGATATGATTGAAATCTACCGCGCACACACACCCGACATACAGCTCGACGGCGAAACCGCCGGCGTGCTGGCCGAGCTGCAACGCCGGGGCCACCGCCTGATGCTCATCACCGACGGTTCGCCGCGCCATCAGGGTGCAAAAATCCGCGCTCTGGGCCTCGAGCGCTTTTTCGCCCCCGAGGACATCCTGATAAGCCAGGTGACCGGCGGCGATAAATTCACCACCGTGCCCACCGATATTGCCGACGCCCGGGCGCGCCGCGACGGCATCAGCCGCCGCTACTATGTGGGCGACAATCTTGCCAAGGACTTCCTGTGGCCCAACCGCCGCGGCTGGACCTCCGTGATGCTCCTTGACAGCGCCGGGCGCAACGTGTTTCCGCAGGACATCCTTGCCGCCCCGGCCGAGTACCGCCCCAAAACAGTTATTGACAATTTGCAATCACTTCTAAACATCCCATAAGCAATGCCCACCGCACTAATCACCGGCATCACCGGCCAGGACGGTTCCTATCTGGCCGAATTTCTGCTTTCGAAAGGCTACGAAGTCCACGGCATTATCCGCCGCAGCTCCAGCTTCAACACCGGCCGCATCGAGCACCTCTACCTGGACGAGTGGGTGCGCGACATGCACCGCAAGCGCCGCATCGAGCTGCACTACGGCGACATGACGGACTCGTCGTCGCTCGTGCGCATCATCAGCGAGGTGAAGCCCGACGAAATCTACAACCTCGCGGCGCAGAGCCACGTCAAGGTGTCGTTCGACGTGCCTGAGTACACCGCTGAGGCCGACGCCATCGGCACCCTGCGTCTGCTCGAAGCCGTGCGCATCCTGCACATGGAGCACAGCACGCGCATCTACCAGGCATCCACCTCGGAGCTCTACGGCAAGGTGCACGAAGTGCCTCAGAACGAGAACACGCCCTTCCACCCGCGCTCGCCCTACGCCGTTGCCAAGCTCTACTCCTACTGGATCATGCGCAACTACCGCGAGAGCTACGGCATGTTCACCGCCAACGGCATCCTTTTCAACCACGAGAGTGAGCGCCGCGGCGAGAACTTTGTGACCCGCAAAATCACCATGGCTGCCGCACGCATTGCCGCCGGTGTGCAGGAAAAGCTCTACCTGGGCAACCTGGAGGCGCGCCGCGACTGGGGCTATGCTCCGGACTACGTGGAGTGCATGTGGCTCATTCTCCAGCAGCCCCAGCCGGACGATTATGTGATTGCCACGGGCGAATACCACACCGTGCGCGAGTTCGCCACCCTGGCCTTTGCGCGTGTGGGAATAAGCCTGCGCTGGGAGGGAAGCGGTATCGACGAAAAAGGCATCGATGCAGCCACAGGCCGCGTGATTGTGGAGGTGGACCCGCGTTTCTTCCGTCCCGCCGAGGTGGACGAACTTCTAGGCGACCCCTCCAAGGCCCGCACGGAGCTGGGCTGGAACCCGCGCAAAACATCGTTCGAGCAACTTGTGGACCTGATGGTGGATTCGGATGTTGAACTTGTGAAGAAAGAGGCGAAAAAATAATGGCACTGCTTGAGAAAGACGCCAAGATATATGTGGCCGGCCACCGCGGACTGGTGGGTTCGGCAATCATGGCCAACCTGAAGGCCAAAGGCTATACCCGCGTTATCGGCCGCACCCATGCCGAACTCGATCTGCTCGACGGCGAGGCCGTGCGTCGCTTTTTCGACGCCGAGCGCCCCGATGCCGTGGTGCTCGCGGCCGCCCACGTGGGTGGCATCATGGCCAACTCGCGCTACCGCGCCGATTTCATTTATGAGAACCTTCAGATTCAGCAGAACGTTATCGGCGAAGCCTTCCGCCACGGTGTGAAGCGCCTGCTGTTCCTGGGCTCCACGTGTATCTATCCCCGCGAGGCACCCCAGCCTATCCGCGAGGAAGCCCTGCTCACCTCGCCGTTGGAATACACCAACGAACCATACGCCATCGCTAAAATCGCCGGGCTGAAGATGTGCGAGTCGTTCAACCTGCAGTACGGCACCGACTACGTGGCCGTGATGCCGACCAATCTCTACGGTCCCAACGACAATTTCCACCTGGAGAACAGCCATGTGCTGCCGGCCATGATACGCAAGGTGCATCTGGCCCGCTTGCTGGGAGAGGGTCGCATGGACAGCGTGCGCGCCGACCTTGCGCGCCGACCCGTGAGCACAATAGCGGCCGACGCCACGGATGCCGACATCATCGGCGCCCTGGCCGCATTCGGCATCGAGCCGGGCAAGGTGACGCTGTGGGGCACCGGTGCTCCCCTACGCGAATTTCTGTGGAGCGAGGACATGGCCGATGCCTGTGTGTACATCCTGCTCAATGTTAGCTTTGCCGATATTATCCGCGACCGCGAGGGCACCGACATCCGCAACACACACATCAATATCGGCACCGGCCGCGAACTCTCCATCGGCCAGCTGGCTCAGGCTGTTGCACGCGCAGTCGGTTTCAACGGCGAGATTGCCTGGGACAGCTCCAAGCCCGACGGCACCATGCGTAAACTGTGCGACGTGACCCGTCTGCACAAACTGGGCTGGCACCACACCGTGGAACTCGAGGACGGCATCGACCGTTTGTACCGGTGGTACCTTGAAAACTTATAATTCTTTAGACCATAGAACCATAGAACCAGAGGTTTACTCTTGTTGTGAAAATCTATAGTTCTATAGTTCTTTGGTCCAAAATTGAGATTCAGAGTGTGTTTTTCATAGAAGGTTATAATATTGAGAAAGTAATTTCAGAACTGAAAGGTGAGCTGCACGCCTGGCTGCTGCGGACGGATGAACACCGAGCGGTTTTCGAGCCAGCCGCGCGAGGCGTTGCGCAGGCGCAGGTTCACCAGTCCGACAATGGACCCCACATGCTGGCGGATGGCCCGGAGAACGTCGGCAAAGGAGTTGAAGCCTGTTGATTTGATAGTGGCGATGGTACGACCGCGATACGAGGCGGAAACCATTACAAGATCGGAGGAGGAGATGGTATTCATAATTGAGGAGAAGTTGTTCATTGCGTTATGTTTTTAATTGTACAACGCAAAGTTACGCCCGAGGTTGTGCAGCATTTCCGCACAAGTACGCTAACAAATGTTAAATTTTCTATAAATTAGACCAGAAACCCATAGAACTATCGTGAGGTAGCGGCGGAGCCGCATAGTAGCAAGAAACTCCGCACGGAGCGCCCTCAGCGCGGAGTGTGGGGATGGGAGTATCGACAAAGGAGCTTCGGAGATGCGACTGTAACACGACACATCGCTTCTCCGAAGCTTCACTTCATTTATACTGCCCTACCCCACACTCCGCGCTTGTGGCGCTCCGTGCGGGGTTTCTCGCTACCGCGCGGCTCCGCCGCTCTTTCTCCGTTCTCTGGTCCAAAAAGGCCTGAAAAGGCAGGGCGTCACTGCGCGTAGAGGGGGACGTAGTTCATCAAGTAGCGGCGGAGCTCACCCCAGGGATAGATGGTGGAGTCGTCGCCCTTGCGGAGNGCCACNGGGTGCTCGTTGACACGCACTTCCACATAGTATCGGCCCGACGCTTTGGNGCGGAAAAGCACAAACTGGATATTCGCGGCCATGGGCACAACGTCGAAGTCGCACCAGTGCTGAGCNACGGTGTCGAAATAGTTAGTCAGATAGTAGCAACCGGGAATTCGCAACAGCGAAAGCAGCGGCATGAGNGTTTCTGCATGACCGAAGCGGAGCACAGCCGTAGTGGTGGTGTTCTGGCCGGAAACGAAATCGTCGGTGGTCTGGATGATGTCGAGCACCAGGTCNGCGGCAATGTCGGCCGGAACGGCACTAACCGTGGTGGCGGTGCGCTGCAGGTACTGGCGCAGGTTGAAACAGCTCCACAGNGCGTTGGCCTCCTGGCGGCTGAGGTAGTCGCTCATGGTATTGGGCAGGCTCATGGCCTCGAGGCCGGCCAGGACGTAATATTCGGTGATNGCAAGGTTGCGCTCCTCGTGAATATCCGCGAACGGGAACTTTTCGCCCANCACACGGCGGATGGCAGCCGTTGGACAGGCCGCGTCGAAGTACTCGTCGTAGGCCGGCTTCCACACCTTGTCGGCGCGGAACTGCAGGTAGTCCTTATCCACATCNAAGGGGCGCATCAGGCGATTNTTNACNCTACCNGTNACNGTGCTGATGGTCATCTGATTATTCAGGCGGTCAAGCTGATGGGTGAAGCTGAACATACTCATCATGGCGCGGGGCGAGTAGGAGGAGATGGCCGACACCGTCGTGCCTTTGGCGAACGCCTCGGTGTAGTTGTAGAACATGCGCGTGGCAATGCCGGCCTGTTCGGCCATTCCGAGCGAATCAAGAGCGCCCCAGCGGTCGGTGCTCAGGGCAATGATGCGGTCGTTGAGCTNGGCCAGTTTNCGGCCCAGCGGGGTGATAGTGCCCGCNTCGGNAGCGCGGTCCAGTGCTTTTTTGAGCGTAAGGTTGTTGGCCGANGAAGCCGGATAGCGTGCGCCGTGGCGACCCACATGGTTCACGAACACAGGCGTGAGCGAGTCCGGATATANAGCCTCGGCGCGTGTGGCCGATGGGTAGGGAGTGAGCGAACCCTCGCATTGCACGAAGGTGTAGTCAGTGACGGTGGGAGCCGCGGCACGAAGCGCCGAGGCNGTCAGCANAAGTGCTGAGGCAAGAAACAGGCGGATAGTTTTCATATAGTTACAATAAATTCGGCCTATAAATTGTTNANACGGCAAAGGTAATAAATAAAATGTGGATTGGGAAATTTTCACACCACCACATTTCGCTCCTTTGAAATTTGCGAAAAGATAGTTAACTTTGCAATCTACAAGAAACGTACACACAATGAAAACATCGATTATATTGCGCTTTGTGATTCTGGGCGTGCTCTGGCTCGGACTGGTGGGATATATCCTCACCCACACGCCCTTCACGCTCTACATCGGCTTCGTGATTGTGGCCTCGGCAATTATCGTGTTTGTTCCGATGTACAAGAAATACATTCGCAAATGAGTGATAACCAAGATCATCCCGACCTGCTGAGCACCATCAACAGCCCTGCCGACCTGCGCAAACTGAGCGTGGAGCAGCTGCCCGAGGTGTGCGCCGACATCCGCAGGTTCCTCATAAATTCTCTTTCGCAGAACCCCGGTCATTTCGCATCGAGCATGGGCGCGGTTGAGCTCACGGTGGCGCTCCACTATGTGTTCAACACCCCCTATGACCGCCTGGTGTGGGACGTNGGNCATCAGGCCTACGGCCACAAGTTGCTCACCGGGCGCCGCGAGGCTTTTGCGGGCAACCGCAAGCTGGGAGGACTGAGCGGGTTCCCCAATCCGGACGAAAGCGAGTACGACACTTTCGCGGCCGGACACGCATCNAATTCCATCTCGGCCGCCTTGGGCATGGCCGTGGCATCGNACCTGAAAAAGGACGAACCGCCGCGCAATGTGGTGGCCATCGTTGGCGACGCCTCAATCAGCGGCGGCCTGGCCTTCGAAGGCCTGAACAACGCAGCAAACACGCCCAACAATCTCCTCATTATCCTCAACGACAACGACATGAGTATCGACGAAAACGTCGGTTCCCTCAACTCATATCTGGCCCACATGAACACCTCGAAGCTCTACAACGACTTGCGCTACAAGGTGTTCAACCTGATGAAAAAGCTCCACCTGGTGACCGACCGCCGCCGTGGTGCCCTGCTGCGCTTCAACAACAGCCTCAAAAGTCTGCTGAGCAAACAGCAGAATATTTTCGAGGGCCTCAACATCCGCTATTTCGGGCCTTTCGATGGCCACGACGTGGGCAACATCGTGCGGGTGCTCAACGATATCCGCGACATGGAGGGTCCGCGCATCCTGCACCTGCGCACCATCAAGGGCAAGGGCTACGAACCGGCCGAGAAGGACCCGGCCTCGTGGCACGCTCCCGGGCGCTTCAATCCCGCCACGGGCGAGCGGCTTGACGTTGGTGCCAAACCCGGTGCACCGGCCAAGTGGCAGGATGTATTCGGCGAAACCTTGCTGGAACTTGCCCGCAAGAACGACCGTATAGTGGCCATCACGGCCGCCATGCCCTCGGGCACGTCCATCTCCACGATGCAGGCCGAGATGCCGGACCGCGTGTTCGATGTCGGTATCTCGGAGGGCCACGCCGTGACCTTTGCAGGCGGCCTTGCCAAGGACGGCATGCAGCCCTTCGTGGGCATCTACTCCAGCTTCCTTCAGCGCGCCTACGATCATATCATCCACGACGTTGCGCTACACCGTCTGCCCGTGACTTTCTGCATTGACCGTGCAGGCCTGGTGGGCGAGGACGGCGCCACTCACCACGGCGCCTTTGACCTTGCCTACCTGCGCACAGTACCCAATATGACCGTAGCCTCCGGGCGCGACGAGCACGCCCTGCGCAACCTCCTCTACACAGCCCAGAGCGCACCCCGTGGCCCCTTTGCCATCCGCTATCCCCGCGGCAGCGGCAACGACCCCGACTGGCACAACGAGATGCGCGAGCTGCCCATAGGCAAGGGCGAACGCCTGACCGACGGCACCGATGTGGCCGTGATAACAATAGGCCCGATAGCACGCCAGGCGGCGGCAGCGGTGACGCGGGCCAAAGCCGAGGGCGTATCGGCCGCGCACTACGACCTCATTTTCCTCAAACCCCTGGATGCCAACCTGCTGCGCGAGGTGGCCGAGAAAAATGTGCCCATCGTGACCGTGGAGGACGGCACAGTGGAGGGCGGCATGGGTAGTGCCGTGGCCGACTGGCTGGCCGACAACGGCTATCAGCGCCCGGTGCGCCGCCTGGGACTGCCCGACAAGTTTGTGCCTCAGGGCACCCCGGCACAGCTCCACAAGCTTGCCGGCATCGACGAGGAATCCATCTACGATGCTATCATAAAATCGGTGCACAGATGAAGATAGTGATTGCCGGTGCAGGAGAAGTGGGTTCGCACCTTGCCAAACTCCTTTCCAACGAGGAGCAGGACATCACGCTGGTGGATCAGGATGCCGAGCGCCTCGGGGTGCTCGATGCCAACTACAACCTGATGACCGTGGTTGGCGACCCGACTTCGTTCACCACCCTGCGCGAAGCCGATGCCGGCCGCTGCGACCTGTTCATTGCCGTCACTCCCTACGAAAGCAACAACATCGTGGCCTGCTCCATTGCCAAGAATCTTGGAGCCAAGAAAACGGTGGCACGCATCAGCTCCTACGACTTCATGGACCCGGCCAACTCGGCCCACGTGAAGCACATGGGTGTGGACAAGTTGATTTATCCCGAGTATCTGGCCGCCGAGGAAATCATCACCGCCCTGCGCCGCAACTGGATTCGCAACTGGTTCGAGCTACACGACGGCCAGATTATTCTGGCCGGCATCAAGCTGCGGGCCGGCGCACCTATTATCGGCATGAAACTCAGGGACTTTTCCTTCACCAACCACCACTTCCACGTGAGCGCAATCAAGCGCAACCACGAAACCATCATCCCCCGCGGCGACGACCATATTGCCGAGGGCGACATCCTGTACTTCACCACTACCCGCGACCACATCGACGAGCTCATCACCCTATCGGGCAAAACGGAGCAGAAAATCCGCCGTGTCCTCATCATGGGCGGCACAAAGATTGCCGTGCGACTGGTGAACCTGGCCGGCGACGAGTTCCGCTTCAAGATTATCGAGGATAACCGCGACATGTGTAACCGCCTGCCTCAGAAGTGCCCCGACTGCGAGATTATCCACGGCGACGCCCGCGATGCCGACCTGCTGGACGAAATAGGCATTTCGGAAATGGATGCCTTCGTGGCCCTGACCGAGAGCTCCGAAACCAACATTTTCTCCTGCATCACGGCCAAGGACCTCGGCATCAAGAAAACGATTGCCGACGTGGAGAACGTGCAGTTCATATCCCAGGCCGAGAACCTCAACATCGGCACTGTCATCAACAAGAAACTGCTTGCCTCGAGCACTATATTCCAGATGCTGCTCGACAGCGACTCGTCAACCACCAAATGCCTGGCCCTGGCCGATGCCGAAGTGGCCGAAATAGAGGCACGTCCGGGCTCGCGCATCACGAAAGCCCCGGTCAAGGACCTCCGCCTGGTGCGTGAAATGACCCTTGCCGGCCTCATCCGCGACGGCAAGGGTGAGCTAATCACCGGTATGACTCACATCCGGCCCGGTGACCACGTGCTGGTGTTCTGCCTGGCCGGGTCGCTCCATAAGGTTGAAAAATTCTTCGTGTAGTCCCATGCGCAAGCTCGTCCGCAATCACCTGGTCAACGTCCGGATGCTCACCCGCACCGCCGGGTGGCTGTTGCTCATCGAGGCGTTCTTCATGATTTTCCCCACGCTCACCTGCGTGATTTACAACGAGAGCGACTGGCTGCCCTTTGCCGGCGCCACAGGCATCACGGCCCTGTGCGGTCTTCTGCTGGCCACCCGCTCCAACCCCACCAGCAGACACATGGGCAAGCGCGACGGCTATCTGCTCACGGCTATGGTGTGGATTATCTTCTCCATCTTCGGCCTCATCCCATTCCTGTTCTGCAGTAGCCCCATGAGTGTGACGGACGCTTTCTTCGAAGCCATGTCGGGCTTCACTACCACCGGCGCCTCGGTGCTCGACTCCTACAGCGGCCTGAGTCACGGCGTGCACCTGTGGCGTGCCATCATGCAGTGGATTGGCGGCATGGGTATCATCCTGTTCACACTGGCGGTTATCCCCATGCTCAATCACTCAGGCGGCATGCAGATGTTCAATGCCGAGGTCACAGGCATCACACACGACAAAATCCGCCCTCGCATCAGCCAGACGGCCAAGAGCCTGTGGATGATATACCTGGCCCTAACCCTGGTGCTTGTGCTCCTGCTCTGGGCCGGACCGATGGACCTCTTCACATCCATCTGCCATGCCTTCGGCACTATCTCCACCGGCGGCTACTCCACAAGCGAAACCGGAATAATCGCCTGGGACCATTCGGTCTACATCAAGGCAGTGCTGATTGTGTTCATGTTTCTGGGCGGTGTAAATTTCGGTCTTATATATAAATGTGCACGTGGCAACTTCAGGGCTCTCCGCGCCAACGATGTCCTTCATGCCTACCTCGGCATCATCGGCGGCACCTTCATCCTGTTCATCGCCAGCCTGCTGTGGACAGGTGCCTACTCGGGCTGGCAACAGCTCACGCTGGACCCACTGTTCCAGATAGTGTCCACCCTCACCTCAACGGGGTTCACGGTCACAAACTTCGAGAGCTGGGGTTCGTTTATCATGGCTCTCACATTCATAATGATGTTCTTCGGTGCGTGCGCAGGCTCAACCAGCGGTGGCGCCAAGATTGACCGTATTCTGGTGCTGTTCAAGCACTGCCGCAACGAGCTCTACCGCTCCCTCTACCCCAACGCCATCCAATCTGTGAAAATCAACGACAAGGTCGTGAACCCCGAACTGGTGTCGAAAGTAATCGCATTCCTGTGCCTCTACATGCTGCTCGTAGTGCTGGGCGGCGTGGCTCTCACAGCCTGTGGCGTACCGCTGATCGACGCCTTTTTCTCAGCATTCTCGTGCATTTCCAACACCGGCCTTGGCGCGGGCGTAACCGGCTACGGCCAATCCTTCGAAATAGTCCCCGCTGCCGGCAAATGGATTCTGTCGCTCCTCATGCTCACAGGCCGTCTGGAAATCTTCACCATCCTCGTCCTTTTCCTCCCCTCCTTCTGGCGCAAATAGCCCACCACCCCACCGTCATCCGAGCGAAGCGAGGATAAAAATTCACGCCACCTACCCGGCCCTATCACATTTTTTGCTATCTTTGCAGTCTATGGCTGAGCATAACGATTTAGGAAAATGGGGCGAGGATATCGCCTGCGACGAGCTGGTGCGGCAGGGGTGCACAATCCTGGAACGCAACTGGAAAATGGGACGCCTGGAGGTGGATATAATCGCTGCCCTGGGCGATACTCTCATATTCGCCGAGGTAAAAACCCGCGCCGACCGTGCCGAGGACCCGCTCGATGCCATCGACAACCGTAAAATCAAAAACATAGTTGCCGCGGCCGACACCTATCTGCGCACCTGCGACACGCCATACTATGCCCGCTTCGACCTTTTCGCCATCCGTGGCACTCACAACGATTTCGAGGTGGAACACGTGCCGGACGCCTTCTATCCTCCGCTGAAATCTTACCGATAATAATTTATAATGCAATATAATATGGAACATTTATATCCCGAACGTCTGGCCGCTCTGCGCGCCGAAATGAAAGCCGCCGGAATTGATGCTGTCGTCATCCCGCAGGCCGACCCCCATCTTAGCGAATACCTCGCACCCCACTGGCAGGTGCGCCGCTGGCTGTCGGGCTTCACAGGCTCGGCCGGCGACCTCGTGGTGACCGCCACCGAGGCACGCTTGTGGACCGACTCGCGCTACTTCCTCCAGGCCGCCGACCAGCTTCGCGGCTCGGGCATCGAACTGATGAAGGACGGTCTTGCCACCACACCTTCCATCACCGACTTCCTGTGCACCCTTCCCGCCGGTGCAACCGTGGGCGTGGACGGCATGCTCTTCCCGGCCGGCAATCTGGCCAGGATGGATGCCGCGCTTGCTGCCAAGGGCATCCGCCTGATCAGCGACTTCGATGTGATTGACACTATCTGGAAGGACCGCCCCGCATTGCCCGACGGCAAGATTTTTATCCACGATGCCAAGTATGCCGGTCAGGCGGCTGCGGCCAAAATCGAAGAAATCCTGGCAGGCGCCCGCAATGCTGGTGCCGAGGCCGTGCTGATTTCGGCCCTCGATGACATTGCCTGGACCCTCAACATACGTTCCAACGACGTGAAGCACACCCCGGTGGCTACATCGTATCTCTACCTGTCGGCCGACCGCAACGTGCTGTTCATATCCCCCGCCAAGCTCACTCCCGAAACCATCAGCTATTTGGCTGAGCAGGGGGTGTCCACTGCCGACTACACCGATGTGAAGGCCTTCATCGCCGAACTGCCTGCCGAACTACACATCATGGTGGAAACCGCCCGCACTGCCGGGGGTGTCCTGGCCCTGCTGGGCAAGCGCGCCGTGGCTGCCGACTACTCCGTCGCCTCGCGCCTTAAGGCCGTGAAAAACGATACTCAGATTGCCGGCATCCGTGCCGCTATGGTGCGCGACGGTGCAGCCCTGGTGCGTTCATTCATGGAGATTGAAGAGCGCCTTGCCGAGGGTATCGCCACCACCGAGGTAGACATTGCCGAAATTCTGCGGCGCCACCGCTCGGCCAGCCCGCTGTTCTTCGACGAAAGTTTCGGCACCATCGCAGGCTATGGTCCCCACGGCGCAATCGTGCACTACGAAGCCACTGCCGCTACATCCTCGACCCTCCGCCCCGAAGGCTTGCTGCTGATTGACTCCGGCGCACAATATCTTGACGGCACCACCGACATTACACGCACCATTTGCCTTGGCACTCCCACCGACATGGAGCGCCGCGACTTCACCCTGGTGATGAANGGCCACATTGCNCTGGGCACCATGATTTTCCCTGACGACACNTGNGGCGCNCANCTCGACGCCATCGCCCGCCAGTTCCTGTGGAAAAACGGCCTGAGCTACCTGCACGGCACCGGCCACGGCGTGGGCCACTTCCTGGGTGTGCACGAAGGCCCCCAGAGCATCCGCCTGAANTATGTGCCCACGGTGCTCGTGCCCGGCATGGTCACCTCCAATGAGCCCGGNGTGTACCGCGANGGCATCCACGGCATCCGCTGCGAGAATCTGGTGCTCACCCGCAAGGAAATGACCACCGACTTCGGCACCTTCCTGTCGTTCGAGACTCTCACCCTCTGCCCCTTCGACCGCGCACTCTTCGACCTTTCCATCATGACTCCNGACGAAATCAAGTGGGTCAACGACTATCATGCCACCGTGCGCGAACGCCTCATGCCNGCCCTGGCCACCGATGCCGAGCGCGCATGGCTCNTCGCCCACACCGAACCTCTTGCATAACCTCAGAAATAAACACCAGATATGGCTCTCATAATNCCCCTNAGGGGCTATACCCCCAGCTTCGGNAAGGACTGCTTCCTGGCCGAGAACGCCACCGTGGTGGGCGATGTCACCATGGGCGACGGCTGCTCCGTGTGGTTCAACACTGTGCTGCGCGGCGATGTCAACACCATCACCATCGGCGACCGCGTCAACATCCAGGACGGCTCAGTGCTTCACACCCTCTACAAAAAATCCACCATCGAGATTGGTAACGACGTGTCCATCGGCCATAACGTCACCATCCACGGTGCCAAAATCCGCGATTTCGCCCTCATCGGCATGGGCTCCGTGGTGATGGACGACGCCGAGGTAGGCNCCGGAGCCATCGTGGCTGCCGGCGCCGTGGTGCTGTCGCGCACCAAAATCNGCCCCAACGAGTTGTGGGGCGGCGCACCGGCCAAATTCATCAAGATGGTGGACCCCGAGCAGGCGCGCGAAATCAACATCAAAATCGCCAACAACTACNTGTCCTACTCCCGCTGGTACACCGACCCGAANGCCCCNAAGGACCTTTACTAAGGTTTTCAGCACATAAGAATGACTGATTTGAGCAAAAAATTCCCGATTTTTTTGCTCAAATCAGAAATATTTCATAATTTTGCCGCGCTAAACCTCTAAGAGGTAGCACCTCAGAAACGAAATTAAAAAATACCAACAATCAAATATGATCATCGTACAAGTTAAAGAAGGCGAGCTTATCGAAAGAGCGCTCAAGAAATTCAAACGTAAATTCGAAAAAACCGGCATCGTTAAGGAACTCCGCAGCCGTCAGGCATTCCAGAAACCCTCTGTAACCAACCGCAAGAAAATGATGAAAGCGGTTTACGTACAGCAGCTTCGTGCCGTTGAGGATTAATCCTCNNCGCTGACAATCAACCCTGTCAATCCCCCACTAACAGCTTGCTTTCGTCCGGCTCCGCCCGGGCATCTTGAAAGAATAAAGTATAAGAAACAGAAGGCTCNAGCCTTTTGTTTCTTATACTTGTTATATCATATCCGCTGATTTATTTGCATAAATCAAAATAAATTTCTAAATTTGTGGCACCGGGTTCACAAAGGCCCGGTGCCATTGTTTTTTATGCTTTACCAGGCTTTTTACAATTATCTCCGCAATGAAGTTGCCCGCTCGCCCCACACGGTGACGGCCTACGTGCGCGACCTGGAGGATTTCCGTCGCTTCTACCGCGAGGAACTCCGCCATGCCGACGACGACCCGCGCCGGATGCTCACAGCCGACCTGCGCCTGTGGATAAGCTCCGAGGCTTCGAAGGGCCTCAAAGCCACCAGTGTAAGCCGCAAGGTGCACACCCTGCGAAGCTTCTTCAACTATCTGGTGCGCCATCACGGCCTGGCCCCCAACCCAGCTGCTGCACTCCACGGTCCCAAGCTGCCCAAGGCGCTGCCCAAGTTCATTGTGGAGGAAGAAAGCAACATGCTAATCGACGAGCTCGAAAATGATGCGATGAATTTCGACGATTTCATCACCGCGCGCGATGCTCTGATTGTGAATATGTTGTACTCCACCGGCCTGCGTGCCGCCGAGCTTGTGGGGCTGCTGGATGTGAATGTAGACACCAACCGAGGCGAACTAAAGGTGCTCGGAAAGCGTAATAAAGAAAGAATAGTTCCTTTCGGGACCGAACTGAGCAATATGATTAAACGCTACCGAGAACTCCGCCGCCACACCGTTGGGCGCCCCGCACAGGGCGACGCCTTCTTCGTGCGGCCTGACGGACGTCCGGTGTACTATCAGTTGGTCTACCGCGTGGTCAACGGTTCGCTGGCCTCGGCCAATGTCAGCTCGGCCAAGAAGTCGCCCCACGTGCTGCGCCACTCCTTTGCCACCGATATGCTCAACCACGGTGCCGAACTCACGGCCATCCAGAAACTGCTNGGCCACAACTCACTTGCAACAACACAGCGCTACACGCACTTGTCATACCGAGAACTTCAACAGAATTATCAACTCGCACACCCCCGTGCACAAAAAAAGGAGGATTAATCATGGATGTAAGAATTCAAGCAATCCACTTCGAAGTTTCCGACCGTCTCGTCGAATTCATCAACAAAAAAGCCGACCGCATAGCCCGTCGTTTCCCGTCGATTGCAACCGTTGACGTCAACCTCAAGGTGGTGAAACCCGAAACTGCCAACAACAAGGAAGTAATCGTCAAAATCACCTGCCCCACCTGCGGCGAATCGGTAGCCAGCAAGACCGCCGACTCCTTCGAGGAGGCCTACGACCTCGCTCTCGAAGCCATCGAGCACCAGCTGGAGCGCCAGAAAGAAAAGAAATAACAACATACCATAAAAACTATAATCTCCCGACAAGGGAACCGCTGCGCGCGGTGTCCTTGCTTTCGATGCTTATATGAAACTGAAACTCCCCTACACACTTGCAGCCGCAGGGCTGCTGGCTCTGTCAGCCTCGGCCGAGCCTTTCAAAGTCATCATCCCACTCGACGGCGATTTCGCCGGAGCCACAGCGCGCCTAATCGACGTCGATACCGGCGAAACCATCGATAGTGTACTCGTAGTCGAGCACTCCGCAACCTTCACCGGCGACATTGAGGAAACAGCCCTTGCCATCGTCCGCGTCGGCAATTTCTCTACTCCCGATTTCCTGCTCGAACCTGGTACTATATCCTTCCACAAGGATAATTCGGCTTTCGGAACTATGCTTAACGACCAGGCCACTCATACAGCTACACGCCTGCAAGGCATTCTGTCGGCCCACGGAAAAGCCACCCCGGCTCAGAAACCCGAACTTGAGAAGCTATATTACGCCGTCCTTGACAGTGCTATGGTTGCCAATATCGACAATGCTTATGCCCTCTATTATTTTATGTATGGGCCCTATGAGTTAGCCGACGCCGCCACTATAAAAGATCTCTTCAAAAAATATCCCGAACTCACCCGCTACAAAAGGACAGCTGCCGTACTCCACGCTGCTGAGGTACGCGAAGCCACTCAGGAGGGCAAGCCCTTCATTGACTTCGAGGTGACCTACGATGGCGTCACAAAGCGCCTGAGCGACTACGTTGGCCGAGGTCACTATACCCTCGTTGATTTCTGGGCATCGTGGTGCGGGCCGTGCCTGCGACAGCTGCCGGTGCTGAAGGACATCTACAATAAATATAAGGACGACGGCCTCGAAGTGCTTGGTGTGGCCGTGTGGGACGAACCCGAGGCAACCAAAGCCGCCATTGCAAAGCACGAACTCCCCTGGGAGTGTATCATCAACGCCCAGACCATCCCGGCTGACCTCTACGGCATCAGAGGCATCCCGTGCATCATCCTGTTCGGCCCCGACGGCACCATCATCAGCCGCGACAAGCAGGGCGACGAGCTCCGCGCCGCCGTCGATGCCGCCATGGCCAAAAAGGAATGAGCTATGACCTATGACTTATGACCTAATACTTTCCGTATCGCCGGCGGTGCCGTGAAATAAGCCACAGCAATACCGCCGCAATCGGCAAACCAGTCAAGAATATCGCCCGAGCGCTCCGCAGTGAGAGTAGCTTGGGCGATTTCATCAAGTACCCCGGCCACTGCACACCCGCCGCAAATTGCCAGCATCGCACTACGTGTCAAACGATTTAGAGTGCGGTCCGCGCGCTGATAGTCAAACGCCACGGCACCGGCCAGACCGCCGAACATTATAGCGTGAATCAGCTTGTCGGCTCCCGGGAACAACGGAACGTCCACATCCGCCAGCGGGTCGGAGTTGAACGTTGCATACATTATCACCCCCACCACACACAGCGACGGCCAATAGCGCACTAAAAATCTACCAAAAGTCCCCATCAGAACGAAATATAATCTTCCGGATTGAGCTCCGACCCTCCGTGCCACAATTCGAAGCTCGGAGCCTGCCGNGCCGGAGCCGAGCCAATACGCTGGCCTCCAATCACCTTNCGGCCCTTGTCCACATANACATCGCGCAGGCCCGAATACACGCTGATAAAATCATTCGGATGCTGCACTGTGACCGTCGAAAGGCCATCCGTGCCCACCGTCACGCCCACCACCGTACCACGATAGGCCGCCGCGGCCACACCCTGCACAGGCATCGGCGATGTGAACACCATGCCCTCGGCTGCCAGCGGGGCGAGCACCGACAAATTGAAGCNTTCCTCATCCTCGTAGCGGCGCACAAAGGCTTTTTCGGCCTCCGAAGCAGCCAGAAGCGANTCTATTCGCGCCTCNGGCACCTCNACGGCTGCCGNAGGCTCGGTCGCTANCTCTCCGCGCATTATATTCAGCAGATTGGCCATATAGGCATCGTTGGCGCGGGCCGCCTGCTCAAGCGAGTCGAGTTTGAGNGCAACTTCCACATACTGAGCNCGCAAATCGTGCGTAAGAGCTCCGGGCAGCAANCGGCGCATAGGAGTATAAGCCATCACACACCACACCAATGCGGCACCACCAGCAGCAACAGCCGCGCTCACGAGTGCCACACGCAGAGTGGTCATCCGCACACTCCACACGCGGTTGAAAGTATTCTCGTGAATAAAATCCAGTCGGTAGATTGCCGGATTCTTCACCTTGTCCTCACGCTTAATATGACGGCTGAAACGTTTCACATCNCAAAGGTACGAAAAAAATGCTTATTTGCAATCCACGGCACCAACACATTCNGCACCTCGCCGGGCCTGGCATTGGCCATCACGTTCTAAATAGCAGTAGGGACGTGCCTTTGGCACGTAGAATNGGTAATANGCAAGTTCTCACTATTATAGCAAAAAAACACAGCCGCATCGCTGCTTTGGCGGCGGTGCGGCTGGCGTTTAAATAGAGGTAAGCTTATCAGGCGTTTTCGGGGCGCAGGCGACGAACGGTTTCGGCGGTGCGCCACAGTTCGCTTTCGCGCAGTGCCTGGAGTTCTTTTTCAAGACCTTCGCGGTAGTCNGGGCGCGANTTNGCNTCNATNGAAATCTGGGCCTCGTTGCCGCTGGCAACGCTNTCGTAGAGGCGTTCAACCACNGGCTTGATGGCATCGTGGAAGGGAGTCATCCAATCCAGAGCGCCNCGCTGTGCGGTGGTGGAGCAATTGGCATACATCCAGTCCATGCCCTTGGCTGCAAAGAGNGGCATGAGCGACTGAGTGAGTTCCTCAACNGTNTCGTTGAAAGCCTCGGAGGGNGTGTGGCCGTGCTCGCGGAGCACTTCGTACTGAGCCAGGAGCAGACCCTGGATGGCACCCATCAGCGCGCCGCGCTCNCCGGTGAGGTCGCTGGTGGCCTCGCGCTTGAAAGTGGTTTCGAACAGGTAGCCGGAACCGATGCCGATGCCNAGGGCNATGGTGCGGTCGAGCGCACGGCCGGTGTAGTCCTGTTCGATTGCNAACGATGAATTGATGCCGCGGCCCTCCAGGAAGAGCGAGCGGACGGTNGCACCGCTACCCTTGGGTGCAACCATGATAACGTCGACATCAGCNGNAGGAACCACGCCGGTGCGGTCGGCCCAGGTGATGGCAAAGCCGTGCGAGAAGTAGAGGGCGTCGCCGGCCTTAAGGTGCTTCTTGATGTTGGGCCACTGGCTCAANACGGCGGCGTCGGACAGCAGGCACAGAATGATGGTGCCGCGCTCACAGGCTTCCTCAATGCCGAAGAGTGTTTCGCCGGGTACCCAGCCGTCGGCCACAGCCTTGTCGTAGGTTTTGCCGGGGCGCTGGCCAACGATAACGTTGAAACCGTTGTCGCGCAGGTTCAGACCCTGGCCGGGGCCCTGCACACCGTAGCCGATTACGGCGATAGTTTCGTCCTTGAGTATTTCGCGGGCTTTCTCAATGGGAAATTCCTCGCGGGTAACGACGGTCTCTTCAACACCGCCAAAGTTCATTTTTGCCATAATATGTTATTTTTCAGAATTATATTTCAGAGTTTCTTCCACTGGATTGATGCCACGATGCAGCGGGTGCCGTCGCGCACGATTTCGCACAGCGAGGCGCCTGTGGCCTCGTCGCGGCACACACGCAGGTCCACCGTGTCGCCGTAGTGGCACTCGTGGTGGAACATTATGTCGAAGCGCCGTGGTTCGTAGACGTCGTAGTGCTCCAACGACCAGTGGTTGAGGATAAGGTCGAGGTAGCGCACGGTGTTCACGTGGCGGTTGAAATCCAGGTCGCGGTATTTGAACGTGTACTGCTCCGCGGCGGCATCTTCGGGCAGCGGGGCCACGCGCGGAGCCTTGGCTATGGGGCACGGAAGGTCGGCGGTGGCAAAGGGCTTATCGAACATGGCCGATAGGTCCACTCCCGTGCGCGTCACAAAGTCCATTGCCACCCACACGGTGCGCATGTAGCCCAGCACGCGGCCGGAGCTGTCGGTCATCACGAAATTTCGTTCGCTGAAGCGGCGGTTGTACGATTCAATCCACGTGGTGAGCGTGTAGTAGGAGTTGATTTCCGGATAGCTCATCATTTCGATGGACACACGGCTGAGCACCCAGCCCACATTGTGGGTGATAAGGGCGTCGTAGCCTATGCCCATGAGGTTGGCGTGCTCGCTGGCCACCTCGATAATGCGCTCGGTGACAAGGGTGAGTGGCATGCGACCCTCGGCATCGGTTTCGCCGGCAGTGAGCAGGTAGGTGTTGCTGTGCTGTGAATGGTCAGTCATTGGTCGTGGCGTCTTTGCGTCGGTTCTGCAAGTCAAGGAAAAGGTCGAAGTGCTGGATGGGGTCGCGGGTGACGAACACGCGGCCGCTGCGCACAAATTGCTGCACATCGAAGCGGCGCAGGCTGTCGAACAACGCCTGGGTTTCCCACGGGTGGCCCGATTTCTCGAACACGGTGTAGTCGGGCGTCATTTCGATGATGCGCGCGCTGTGGTGGCGGATGATGCTTTCCACTCCGCCCTCGCGCAGCAACTTTTCGGTGCTCACCTTGTAGAGTGCCACTTCCTGGTAGATTATTTCATCGTCGGTGTAAAGGAACACACGCAGCACGTCGATGCGTTTCTCAATCTGTCGCACCACTTTCTCCATTGTGGGGCGGTCGGACCACGTGGTGATGATGAGCTTGTGAATGTCGGGCATCGACGAGTCGCTGGCCGATACATCCTCAATATTGAGGCAGCGGCGGGTGAATATGGTGGAAACCTGGTTGAGCAGGCCCACGCAGTTCTCGGAGTAGACGATGAGCGTGAACAACTGCCGTGCAGGCTGTACTTTCAGAGGGTTCATAGCATCTTGGGATTAAACCGCAGGGCGGCGTTAAGCATGACGGAGTCAACGGGCTGGCCGGGGGCAATCATGGGGAACACCATATCGGTGGGGTCGATGTCGATGTTGAGCAGGTAGGCGCCTTCGGCGGCCATCATACGGCCGATGGCGGCCTGCAGGTGGCGGCGGTGCGCAACATTCTCGCCGGGAATACCGTAGGCCGCGGCGATGGCCACGAAATCGGGGTTCACCATCGGGGTCTGCGAAAAGCGGCGCTGATAGAACAGGTTTTGCCACTGGCGCACATTGCCCAGGAAGTTGTTGTTGAGCAACACGATTTTCACGCCGATGCCATACTGCATGATGGTGCCGAGCTCCTGCACGGTCATCTGGAATCCGCCGTCGCCCAGGAAGCAGCACACTGTTCGGTCCGGGCAGCCAACCTTGGCACCGATGGCGGCAGGCAGGCCGAAACCCATGGTGCCCAGGCCGCCCGAGCTGATGAAGCTACGGCCGCGACGGTACTTCAGGTAGCGGGCCGTCATCATCTGGTTCTGGCCCACGTCAGTCACGCCGATAGCGTCGTGGCCGGCGGCCTCGCTCACGGCGGCAACAACCTCGCCCATGGTCATGGGANCATCGCCCTTGCGGTGAAGTTCGTGCTCCATCACCTCGCGCTGCTCAACGGCATCGGCGGCATCGAACGAGNCCAGCCACTCGCGGCGNCTCTCGGCCGGNCGTTCCTCAACCAGCGGCAGCAGCTGGGCCAGNACCTTGCGGGCATCGCCGTGTACGGCCAGCGCCACNGGCACNGTCTTTTCGAACTCNGAGNGGTCGATGTCCACGTGCACTATGCGCGCATGGGGGGCGTACTGCGACACGACGCCNGTCACACGGTCGTCAAAACGCATGCCCACGGCAAAAATCACATCGGCACGGTTGGTGTTGTAGTTCAACCCGAGATTACCGTGCATGCCCAGCATGCCCTTGAACAGCGGGTGGTCCGACGGCATGGCNGACAGTCCCAGCAGGGTTGAGCCCACGGGCAATGAAGCCTTCTCGGCCAGTTCACGCACCAGGACTTCGGCGCCGGATATGGTCACACCTTGCCCGATNAGGAACAGAGGACGCTCGGCACTGTTGAGGATGGAGGCNGCCTCGGCAATCTTATCGGCCTGGATTTCGGGGTCGGGGTTATAGCTGCGGATAAATTCGACTTTCCTGTAGGGTTCGGTCACATTTCCCACCTGTGCGTCGCGCGATATGTCGAGCACCACGGGGCCCGGACGGCCACTGCTGGCAATGTAGAACGCACGCGCAACGGCATCGTTGATATCCTCGGCGCGGCGCACCTGGAGCGACCACTTGGTCACCGGCTGCGTGATGCCTATGACGTCAGTTTCCTGGAATGCATCGGAGCCAAGATATTGCGCGCCCACCTGCCCGGTGATGACCACCATGGGAGTGGAGTCGGACATNGCNTCGCTCAGGCCGGTNATCACNTTGGTAGCACCGGGGCCCGAAGTCACAATCACCACGCCGGGGCGNCCTGTGGCGCGGGCATAGCCCTCGGCGGCATGTGTGGCGCCCTGCTCGTGGCGCACCAGGATGTGGTTCAGGCGGTCNGTAAAATCGTAGAGAGCATCGTAGACGGGCAGAATCTGTCCGCCNGGGTAGCCGAACACGGTGTCGACACCCTCGGCGAGCAGAGCCCTTATCAGCGCCTCGGCACCGCTCACAGGGNGCTNGGCTGAAATTTCCTGTAGTTCTTTCATGCGTGGAATCACTTGGGTTCNAGTCGGATGCCGCCCTTGTCGGCCGAGCTTACGTTGGCGGCATAGGCACGCAGNGCACGGCTCACGGTGCGGTCGCGGCGCGGGGTAAAGGTNGCCGCCTTGCGGCGCGCGGCAAGTTCGTCGTCGGNGAGGCGCACCGAAATAGTGCGCTCGGGAATGTTTATGTCAATTATGTCGCCGTCGCGCACCAGGCCGATGTTGCCACCGCTTGCGGCTTCGGGCGATATGTGGCCTATGGACAGGCCCGATGTTCCGCCGGAAAAACGACCGTCGGTAATCAGTGCGCACTCTTTGTCCAGGTGGCGGGCCTTGAGGTAGGACGTGGGATAAAGCATCTCCTGCATGCCGGGGCCACCCTTGGGNCCCTCGTAGGCAATCACCACCACNTCGCCGGCCTTTACGGTNCCGTCCAGGATGCCGTGCATGGCGTCCTCCTGCGAATCGAACACACGCGCCGGACCGCTGAAGGTGAGCACCGAGGGGTCCACACCCGCGGTTTTCACCACGCAGCCGTCCTGGGCGATGTTGCCTTTCAGCACGGCCAGGCCGCCGTCGGCGGTATAGGCGTGGGCAAGGGAGCGGATGCAGCCGTGGACACGGTCGGTGTCGAGCTCNGCGTAGTAGCTCATCTGCTCGCCNAGGCGCGTGNTGCGCTTGTGGGCCGGGGCGCTGCGGTAAAGCTCGCCNGCGGCATCAGTGAAGTGNGGCGAACCCACNCCGTAGCGGTCGATTGCTTCGCCCAGGGTCAGACCGTCGGCGCGGCGCAGCGAGGTNTCAACCAGGNCNCCCTGCGCAAGCTCGCGCAGAATACCCAGCACTCCGCCCGCACGGTTCACGTCCTCGATATGGTACTTGGAATTAGGAGCCACCTTGCACAGCACCGGCACACGGCGCGAAAGCGCGTCGATGTCCTCCATCGTGAAGTNTGCGCCAGCCTCGTTGGCCACGGCCAGCAGGTGGAGCACCGTGTTGGTNGAGCCGCCCATGGCAATATCCAGGGTCATGGCATTNAGCATGGCCTGGCGGGTGGCAATGNTGCAGGGGAGCACCGANGTGTCGCCATCCTTATAATATGCGTAGGCCATCTCCACGATGCGCTCGCCGGCACGCTTCAGCAAGGCGCGGCGATTGATATGAGTGGCAGGCACAGTGCCGTTGCCGGGCAGCGACAGGCCCAGGGCCTCCGTCANGCAGTTCATGGAGTTGGCNGTGAACATGCCGGAGCAGGAGCCGCACGTGGGGCACGCGCCGCGCTCCAGCGCCTCGACCTGCTCGTCGGTCACNGTGGGGTCGGCCGAGCGCACCATCACATCCACAAGGTCAACGGCCTCGCCNTCNACCACNCCGGCCTCCATCGGTCCGCCGGACACGAAGATTGTNGGTATATTCAGNCGCATGGCNGCCAGGAGCATGCCGGGCGTCACCTTGTCGCAGTTGGAAATGCACACCATGGCATCGGCGCAGTGCGCGTTCACCATAAATTCCACCGAGTCGGCAATCAATGCGCGCGAAGGCAGCGAATAGAGCATGCCGCCGTGGCCCATGGCAATGCCATCGTCAATAGCGATGGTGTTGAACTCGGCGGCAAAGCAACCGGCCTCCTCAACAGCTTTCTTGACTATGCGGCCGGCCTCGGCCAGATGCACATGGCCGGGCACAAACTCGGTGAACGAATTCACGATTGCTATCACGGGGCGCCCGAACTGCTCATCGCCCATGCCGTTGGCNCGCCACAGCGCACGGGCACCGGCCATGCGGCGCCCTCGGGTGCTTATATTGCTTCTTAAGGGAATTTTCATTGGAAACTCATATATTAGTCGGCAAAAGTANGCATTTTTTAAGCTACGACCAAATAAATGCTACACAATTTCACGTTCTATATTTTCGCAGCACATCAATATAGCCCAATCAATCGACGCCGAGCTACCGACCCATCCGGAACGGACCCGAAAATCGCCAGNTTTAGCCTCGGGCAAAGCCGNANGNACATCACATTGTAAATCAACACGATGCAAAAATCAATGAAAATTTCTTGAAAAAANTTGNNGAAATATTTGGNCNGTCCAAAAAAAGTNTCTAACTTTGCATCGCTTTTGAGAGATATCTCGGGGTGTAGCTCAGTTGGTTAGAGTACGCGTCTGGGGGGCGTGAGGTCGCTAGTTCGAGTCTAGTCACCCCGACAAAGTCAAAAGCAGAAGCGCTTCGCAATCCGCGAGGCGCTTTTTTTCTTTGTATCCTTCAAGACTTTACGGCCAACAAAGCCGGAGGACAAGCAGCACCCGCACCCGCAAGCCGCNANGCGGCGANACNATCNCCAACCGCNGGTGTAAGCCCGCGGTAAGACACATNCNGGCCATGAACTCCGGAGGAGCGACAGAGCGCCGTCGGTGTTTCGCACCTTCGGCGCTCCGATTCGNGAGGGCGCTTAGCCGCGGGCTGACACCCGCNGTTACAAATAATCAGACGCTTCCAGCGCCCGAAAAGCGTATACACACTCCAATCCTAAGCACAGCACCTAAACAGCACTGCGCACTCNCAAGCCGCAAAGCGGCGAAATCTACCGCGAGTATAAGCCANCTATTGCTGTTTTAATCAAAGCGTACTTTGGGAATAGTCAACTTTATAAACTATTTTCCCATCGGACTTCTTCTCGAATTTAACAATTGCGATTAATTCGGGTATGNCATCTGTCCAAAATGCATACTCTTTCTTCTCGCCTGCTGATAGATTAAGCGTCGAGCACATCGATTGTGCTTTTTTGTCGGTTTCCGACAAAAGGTATTCAAAGCTATCGCTATGTTTACCTAAAGTAATTTCTTCCATTTATTCAATATTTTTAATTTTAACAAAATCAAGTTGATACCCCAAGGCATTTGCAATCTTAGCAATAGTATCAATGCCCGCAGAGGTCTTTCCTTGCTCTATACGAGAAATATTAGCCGGATCAATACTTGTAATAGATGCAAGTTGCTTAGCCTCAATATTCAACTCCTCTCTAATTTCTTTGATTCTTGCACCAATTCTTTTTCGTTCTTCATTAAAAAAAGTAGCGACTGACAGGGGCATAATCAAATTATGACGAGCAAACCACCAAGAGAACAATCCGAACAATTCATCAAACGAGGAAATATCTTGCGTTTGGTCTATAAGCTTGTTTATAACACATGTATAAATTTCTTGAGTCTGTATCGGATAGACACTATTGAATAGAAGCTTAGTTATTTCGCCAAATTCCCATGTAATTACTATTTCGCTCTGATTGCGTGGCTTTGCATTGAAATTGATGTTTTTAATTTTCATAAGTAAGTATTTAAATTTAGCCGATAGTAAGTGATCAAAATCTTTTATACTTAATGCGCCTCACTTTAGTCAATTTCATCGTTTAGACTCATAGCTCCTAAAATTAACTGAAAAACAAGCACACATATAGTAGTGATGAAATTTGAACACATACATAATTTAATTTTGCTGCAAAGTTATTAAAACAATTTTGAATTGGCAAATATGCCAATTAGTTTTTTTCATAAAAAATTCGTGGTGAAGATATTTTTGGAGCCTCCCAGAAAGCCAACTTACGTACGGCCCACGTATCTCTGACACTAATATGCGGGTGTAAGCCGCGCGGCCACTCGCCACAAACACAGCAGAGTGCCGCTGGTGCGAAACGTCCTCAGCCATGTGCCGATACACTTCTTATTGGAATCTCCGATAAAAATATTCTGACTAAAAATTTGTGTTTTTCAAATAATGGTTATAACTTTGCACCGCTTTTCAGAAATCTCGGGGTGTAGCTCAGTTGGTTAGAGTACGCGTCTGGGGGGCGTGAGGTCGCTAGTTCGAGTCTAGTCACCCCGACAAAGTCAAAAAGCAGAAGCGCTTCGCAAATCCGCGAGGCGCTTTTTTTCTTCACTATACCACTCATCCGGAAGAAGCATTCGGTTGTTATATCATATAATAGGAATAACAAATCAAAATATAAGTGATTAAAAATTGTGTTATTCAAATAATTGTCATATCTTTGCGAGTGATTATACCGTTAATAACAAACTCTAAAACAAAACAGCATGAAAGTATCAAAGAACGCACCGATGTCGATTGCAAAAAGGTTTCCTGCAATAACTCGGACTAAAGCTTCTATTACGCAAGGCTCTGCAATAAAGTTAACGGAAATAACAAATTCTGAAAGGCAGAATCTGCGAATATCGTCATATCAGTATATCCTCCCGTGAATTCTACACCAGAATATTACACTCCTTCATTTATAATGCGAAGTAAAGACGAATCTTCACTTCGCATTATTGATTTATGGACTTTCAAGTCAACAAAAACAAATAAGCGATATATAGTTGAAGTAGAAGGTTTCGAGAACGAGTTCTATGGATTGAAATTTTACTGGAAAGGCGTTGAAAAAAGTAAAAACAGATATTCACTTCTCACCAATGATTACGAACCCAGAACCATAGTTCGTTCTTGTATAGAAGTTATGCTGGAATACTATCGCAAAAATCGGTTGGTTTCTTTCGGATTTGTAGCTGCCCCGGACCTGGATAAGGATGTCAAAGACAAACACATATCAAAGGCTAACGGGAGCCGTAGATTCCGATTCTATCAACGAATGATGATTAACTTATTCGGCCCGGAAACTTTCTGTCAAGTATCAGATACTACACATACAATTTATCTATTAATCAACCAATTCCAACTTGAGAACAAGGTCATAACTCTCAAAACCATTGAAGATAGATTGAACCAAACCTACTTGGGAGAATTCACTATAAACGTCTGATTACACGATTTCAAGACTTAGCCCGACAGACGCGCTGCCGGTGTGCGATTTTTTCATTATATTTGCGCCATGGAAAGAATGAAATGGGAAACGCTGATAAATGACAAGCGTTTCGGCCTGGAGGATTACCACGACCCGAAAAAGAATGCGACACGCACGGATTTCCGGCGCGATTATGACCGCCTTGTGTTTTCGTCGCCCTTCCGCCGGTTGCAGAACAAGACACAGGTGTTCCCGCTGCCGGGCAGTATTTTTGTGCACAACCGCCTGACTCATTCAATGGAGGTGGCGTGTGTGGGCAAGTCGATGGCCGACAATATCGCCCTGGCCCTGCGCCGCAAGTGTGCGGAGCGCGGCGAGAGCACTGAGCATTTCGACCATCTGGGCGATATCGTAGCGGCGGCATGCCTGGCGCACGACCTTGGCAATCCGCCTTTCGGACACAGCGGCGAGAAGGCCATCGGCACTTTCTTCAGCGAGGGTGCCGGGAGTTTCCTGCGGCCACTGCTCACGGCCGACCAGTGGAGCGACCTCATAAACTTCGAGGGCAACGCCAATACTTTCCGCCTGCTCACCCACCAGTTCAAGGGGCGCCGTCAGGGCGGCTTCGCCATGACCTACTCTACCCTGGCCTCGGTGGTGAAATACCCCTTCGAGTCGCGCCTGGCCACCAAAGGCAAGTTCGGATTTTTCGAAACCGAGCGCGATGATTTCCTGAAAGTAGCCTCCGAGCTGGGCATGCTGTGCCTATCCGCCCCGGGCGAACCGCTACGCTACGCCCGCCATCCGCTTGTGTACATCGTTGAGGCTGCGGACGACATCTGCTACGAGGTGATGGACATCGAGGACGCCCACAAGCTGAAAATCCTGTCAACGGCCGAGGTGGTCG
Organism: Bacteroidales bacterium; assembly: GCA_014800735.1. GTDB lineage: Bacteria > Bacteroidota > Bacteroidia > Bacteroidales > Muribaculaceae > CAG-873. Next base: position 93,918 of record JAAVFP010000022.1, on the reverse strand, counting down.
ATGCCTTCCTGTCCTTCTTCGAGCCCGGTCGCCGTGCCGAGATGCAGGCCACGATGGACCGCGTGGACGACCCGAACGAAAAAATTGCCTATCTGCGCTCGTGCGTAGTGGGAGCACTCGTGGACCGCTGTGCCGAAACGTTCATCGCCAACGAGGAAGCCATCCTCACCGGCACTTTCAGCGGCTCGCTGCTGCACAACATCCGTGAGCTTGAGCGCGAGGGCTACCGCCGTTGCACCGAAATTTCGTGGAACAAAATCTACCGCTCGGCCGAGGTGGTCGACATCGAACTGGCCGGTAACCGCATCATCACTTTCCTGCTTGAGCGCCTCGTGGAGGCCGTGACACGTCCTGAGCTCAACTACTCGAGTCTGCTCCTGGCCAAGGTGCCCGAACAGTACGACGTGAACGCCCCCGACCTTTTCGGCAAAATCCAGGCCGTGCTCGACCATGTTTCGGCCATGACCGACGTCTATGCTCTCGACCTCTACCGCAAACTCAAAGGCCTGTCGCTGCCGGCCGTCTAACATTTTGAATATGAAACGATACCTTCTCATAGTTATAATAACGGTGCTCGGCATCTTAGGGCTGAGCGCTCGCACCTACACCGTCGACGAAATTCCAAATGTCCACCTCCAGGATTCCATGCGCTTTGTCAGCAACCCTGACGGTATCCTTACTGCCGCCGCGGTGGCCGAGCTGGACGCAGGGCTGAAATACGTGCGCCGCAACACATCGGCCGAGGCCGTAATCGTGGTGGTGGACGACATCGAGGGCGGCGACATCGACGGTTTCGCCACCGAACTTTTCGACAAATGGAAGCTGGGCAAAAGCGACCTCGACAACGGTCTGCTCATCCTCGTGGCCAAGGACCTTCGCCGCGGAGTTATCCGCACCGGCTACGGCCTTGAGGGTGTGCTGCCCGACATTACCTGCGGCCGAATCCTGCGCGAGGTGATGTTTCCCCGCTTCCGGCAGGGCGACTACGACGGCGGTATAACAGCCGCGTTCAGCACCATCAGCCAGATATTGAATGACCCGGCCAACCGCGATGAAATCCTGTCGCGCGAGGCCGATGCCGACTTTGCCGGCGGCCAGGATGAGGACATCGACTTCTTCTCGGTTTATCTGGTGATAGTGGCCACGCTCACTTTCTCACTGCTGCTCGTGCTAATAATCGTCTACGCCGAAGCCCGCAAGAAGAACCGCCATGAGCGCTATGTGGAACTCGCCAAGCTCAAGCCGCTCTACCTTGCCGCAACCTTCCTGGGCCTGGGCATCCCGCTGGTGGCCTCGCTGCCGCTGGTGATTATCCTCTACCGCCTGCGCAACGCGCCCCACAAGTGCGCGCAGTGCGGCACCCAGATGAAGAAAATCGACGAGGTGCACGACAACGAATACCTCAACCACTCCCAGGACCTGGAGGAGCAAATCGGCTCCGTGGACTATGACGTGTGGCTGTGCCCCAACTGCGGCGAAACGGACATCGAGCCATACGTGAATCAATCGTCCACCTATAAAGAATGTCAATACTGCCATGCCCGCACTGCCGCGCTGCGCCAGAACCGCATTGTGCGCCGCCCCACCACCACGCGCGAGGGCCAGGGTGTGCACGACTATGGCTGCCTAAACTGCGGCCACGTCACTTCGGTGCCCTACACCATTGCCAAGGTGGCTCCGGCGGTGCCAATCGTCATTGTCGGCGGTAGCGGCGGTCGCTCCGGTGGCGGATTCGGCGGTGGATTTGGAGGCGGAGGCTTCGGCGGCGGCATGACCGGTGGCGGCGGCGCCTCAGGCGGTTGGTAAACTTATCGAATATTTTTCTTACGAATATTTTGATAAGTCGTGTTTAGTCACTACATTTGCGACAGTAAGACTTATCACCATGAAAACTGACATTCTGGGCGACGGTTTCGAACAGAAGCAAGTCGCAATGCCCGCCGACCACGAAGGGCCGGTGGTGACCACAATCATACGCCGCCTGCACGCCGGCAGAGCCAAGTGCGCCGTGCTCTATGTGCACGGGTTCAGCGACTATTTCTTCAATGCCGAGATGGGCCGGAAGTTCAATGACGCCGGCTACGACTTCTATGCCGTGGACCTGCGCAAGTACGGCCGGTCGCTGCTCCAGGGTCAGAAAATTTTCGGCGTGGCCGACCTGAGCGAATATTTTCCCGATATTGAAGCGGGCCTGGAGCAGATTCGCGCCGACGGCCACACGGAAATCGTGCTGATGGGTCACTCCACAGGCGGCCTGACAGCGTCGTTGTTCATGAAGCGCCGCGCACCCGCCGATGTGCGCGCACTTATCCTCAACAGTCCCTTCCTGAGCTGGAATCTGCCGTGGCTACACCGCCATGTGGCCATACCGGCCATCACACTGCTTTTGCGTTGGAGTCCTGGCCTGAAAATCCCGCAGCCCAAGGACCCCGGCTATGCCTACTCGCTCCATAAAGCCTACGGCGGTGAGTGGGACTACGACCGCACGCTGAAACCCGATGTCTTTCCCGACATCGACGCCGCCTGGGTGGCTGCCATAGAACGCGGTCAGCGTCAGTTGCGCGGCGGTGCCGATATCCGCGTGCCCATCCTGCTGCTGCGCTCAAAATCCTCGGTGGGTAAGCGCCACAGCCGCGACCAATACCGCCGTGCCGATGCCATCCTGAATGTAGAAACCCTGGCAGCCGTGGGGCGCCGACTGGGCAAGGACGTTACGGAAGTAGCTGTCAAGGGCGGCTTGCACGACCTGCTTCTGTCATCACACTCGGTGCGCGAACAAGCCTACAGCGTGATTTTCGACTGGCTCAAAGGGCTCGGGCTGTGATTGCGATTCTTATAAAAGCCTCGGGGCCGATGCAGAGTGTGCTGCATCGGCCCCGAGGCTTTTGGTGACAGGGAGTGATGGCTCAGTCCCAAGTGTATTTTTTCTGCTTGCCCAGGCGGCACACCAGGCGGCGGCGAAGCACGCGCAGCGGCAAGGTGACCGACAGCCACGGCAGCGAGAACATGAGCGGGCGGGATTTAAGCGCAAGCATGGCCTTGTGCCACACCACAATGTCGATTATGAGCATCAGCACCACAATCACAGCGCCCACAACGGCAGGAAGAAGGTCGGGCCAGCCAATCACTCCGGCTACGGCAGCACACGCAATCGCCACAATCTGTAGCCACGACGCCAGGGCGGCGAGCACACGCGGACGTCGACGGATGAAACGCTCGGTGAACATGTGGCGTAGCGCACGCTCGGTGAACAGGCGCGGAGTGTTGCCCTCACGGATTTTCACGATAGAATCCTCGGAGAGCTCAACGGCCGTGTTGTGGCGGTTGACAACTTCGCTGATGAAAATATCGTCGTCGCCGTAGTGCAGGTTGAGCGAGCGGGCAAAGCCTTTGTTGCGCAGGAACACCTCCTTGCGGTAAGCCAGGTTATACTCGGTGCCGCGGAATGGCTTACCGGCTATCGCCACCGCGAGCCATCGCACGGAGTCGGCCACGAAGTCGAAAGCACGGCGGCGACGCCCGTACTGGTCATCCTCCTCGGGGTCTACACAGGCATAGCCCAGCACAATCTCGGTGTCGGAGTCCTTGTCGAAGCGGAACATCATGCGCCTGAGCCACATGGGCGACTCAATCAGCGCGGCGGTGGTGGTGAGCACCACCGTGTCGTAGCGCGAAGCCTTTATGCCCAGGGTCAGAGCCAGTTTCTTGCGGCTCAGGTTCACAACACCTTCGGGGGTGAAAGTCAGGTAAAGATTGGGATAGCGCGAGCGGAGCATGGACACGGTGTCGCGCACGTCGCCACTTTCACCTTCGTTGACCACAATCACTTCGTAGGCCGCCGGGTAGTCCTGATTCAATATGGTCCCCAGCATTTCCTGAAGGTGTTCGGCATCGCCCTGCGAATAGATAACTATCGAGGCCGGCTCGTAGGCGGCATCCGGTTTATCGGGGCGTTCGCGGTCGGACCGGTCGCGGTATTTCACCACCGAAAGCACTCGAAAAATATAATAGAGCAACAGGAGCACCACGCTCAGCAGCGCGGCGCCAAGCAAACCCAGGATTACGGGTGAATCTATGTAAGAAAAATACATTGAGCGTAGAATTTAGGGTACAAATTTACGCAAAAAAAAGAAATGCACAAAAAAATCCCCCACGGCAAAATCCGCAGGGGAAGGTGGTGTTGGGAGAGGGAAGAATGAGAATCAGATACCGGTGCGCTTGATGCTACCGCCGGTCGAGGTGGTACACTTGCGCAGGCTTTTATAGTTGGCTGTTATCGAGCCGCTTGTGGTGGCTTCGGCGGTACCTTCGGAGGAGGCTACGAAATCCGGGGCTTTCACCACGCCCGAGGTCGAGGCTTGGAACTTGGCCGTGCGGCTGCTGCCCTTGTCCACCTTGATTACGCCCGAGGTGTTAGCCTCAAAATCAGCGGTAGCTGCTGTGAGCACATCAAGCCTAATCACACCGCTGGTGCTGCTTTCCAGGTCGGTTTTGCCGTTGACCTTAAGGCTCTTCACGGTCACGCAGCCCGAGGTGGTTGCATCTATATCGCAGTTGCCGGTCACAGTGATTGCCGGCGCTATAATCTGGGCCGAGGTGCTGGTTTCGAGGTCCAAATCATCGGGTACGGTCATTTCGGAGGCAACGTTGACTTTGGCCGAAAGGCTGGCTTCAATTTCTTTCAACCACGGAGCACTCACCTTTGCCACGGCGTTGATGGAGCCGTTGTTGAACTGCACTTCGTTGTCGAGTTCGATTTTCAGAGTACTGCCTTTGACATACACCTTAATATATTGTGCGATATTTTCAGGAGCGGTCACCACAACCTTGCCGGTGGCAGGGCCTGGCGTGAAAATAACATCCACACGGCTCACATCGAGTTCGGAGAAGTCCTTCACCGTAATGGTGCGTGTGGTCATCGTAGAGCTGAGTTTCTTGATGTTGGTCTGTTTGGCCGCCATCATCACCACGCCCAGGGCGCAGCATACGGCCACTGCAAAGAATGCGAATACAAATTTCTTCATGTTGATATATCTTGTTGAATGTAGATTTTCGAGGTTCTATTCAATAGTTAGACGCAAAAACCGGGCAAATGTTACATCAAAATCAAAAAAAATTTTCTTTGCCGGAAAAATCTGCGGAAAAATTCATTACTTTTGTAAAAACGAACTGAGTATGGAGAAAGACTACGACAACATAATCCGTGTGCGCGCCGACGAAGTTATCAACGCAATGGCCGCACGTTCGTCGGCCGAGGACATCGAGCGCCTCCGCCGGGCCTTTGACTACGCACGCGAGGCCCATGCCAGCCAGAAGCGCAAAACCGGCGAGCCGTATATTCTCCACCCCATAGCTGTGGCCCGCATCGCCGCCACGGAGCTTGACCTGGACGTCAACTCGGTAATCGCAGCCTTCCTTCACGATGTTGTGGAGGACACCGACCGCTCACTGGAGGATATCCGCCGGCGCTTCGGCGATGATGTAGCCTTCCTGGTCAACGTGGTCACGAAGCAGAAAAAAGAGCGCTATACCAACTCGAAGCAGGTGGACAATTTCCGCCAGATGCTTGACTCGGTTCAGTACGACATCCGCGCCATCCTGGTGAAGCTGGCCGACCGCCTGCACAACATGCGCACACTGTCGTCCATGAAGCCCGACAAGCAGATGAAGATTGCCGGCGAAACGGACTACTTCTACGCCCCACTGGCCAACCGCCTGGGCCTCTATGCCGTGAAAACCGAGTTGGAGAACCTGTCGTTCCGCTTCCGCTGCCCGCACGAATATGACGAGCTTGTGCGCCTGATTGCCAACGACGAGCGTGCCCAGCACGACCGCCTGGCTATGTTCGCAGAGAAAATCAAGCAGGTTCTGGACGATGCCGGTTTCTCGACCCGTGTATATGTGGAATACCGTCCTCCCTACTCCATCTGGCGCAAGATGCACAAATATGGCGACGATTTCAACCACCTGAAATACCGTCACTTCACCGATATTGTCTATAAGACTCCCGAGGGGACGTCCGAAAAGGACATGGCGCTGCGCATCTACTCCGTGCTCACCGATGTTTTCAAGGAGAAACCCGGCGGCATCATCAATTATATCGATTCGCCCAAGGAGAACGGTTACCAAAGCTTCCATGTGAAACTGCTGGCCGACTTCGGCCGCTGGCAGGAGGTGCACATCAGCTCCGAGCGCATGGTGCGCGACTCGCGCATAGGCTGCATGGCACAGCGCTCCGAGGACAACATCGCACGCTGGATTGACAAATTCCGCGGAGTGCTCCGCGATATCGCCGAGGATGCCGGCGACGGCAAGGACTTCATCGAACGCGTGGCAACATCGTTCTACAACGACGATATCATGACCTTCACCCGCAACGGACGCCCGGTGGTGATGCCGCAGCATGCCACCGTGCTGGATTTTGCCTACGAGTTGGGCGACGAAATCGGCGAACATGCCAAGTACGGACGACTCAACAACTTTCTGGCATCCATCAAAGCCCCCCTTCGCCGCGGCGACGTGGTGGAGGTGTTCACCGACCCCGAGTGCCATCCCTCGCCCGACTGGCTTGATGTTGTGGTGACCTACAAGGCCCGCAAGGCCATCACCGAATATCTGGCCGCGCGCCCCTGCCAGCTGTACTGCCGCTGCCCCGAGTGCCGCCCTATCCCTGAGGAGGAAGTTATCGGCTTCCGCGACCCCGACGGACGCATCACCCTGCACAAACGCGACTGCAAGACGGCCATCCGACTTGCCACACAGCACGGTGACGATATTCTGTCGGTGGATTTCGAGCCTGACCATGACACTCTCTACCCTGTCACCATAGCTATCACGGCTATTGACCGCTACCACCTGTTCATCGACATCGTGGAGTGCATCACCAACACCCTGCGCCTGACAATGAACAGTTTCAATACCCACACGGTGGACTCCATCGTAACTATAACCATAAACTTCAGCGTGCACAGCGCCCGCGAAGTGGAAACCATCATTCACCACGTCGAAAAAATCGACGGTGTGGACGAAGTGAAACGAATTGCCGACTCGAACCCATGAATAAACTATTCCTTACAGTGCTCACTGCCCTCGGTTTCGCCACGGGCTGCCAGGCGGCCGACGAATACACCAACCTCGACACTCGCCAGTTTGCCGACTACATCCGGCAGCCTGACGTGCAGCTGCTTGACGTTCGCCACACCGAAGAATTCGATGCGGGCCATCTGGACGGTGCCAGCCACATCGACGTGCTTGCACCCGGTTTTATGGACAAAGCGGAAGCAGCCCTTGACAAAACTCAGCCCGTGGCCGTGTACTGCCGCAGCGGGCGCCGCTCGGCCGAAGCTGCCGAGGAACTCGCCGCCCGCGGCTACCACGTGGTCAACATGGCCGGCGGCATCCTCGCCTGGCAAAAAGCCGGCCTGCCAGTGGTGAAGTAGTGACCGTCAGTCCGCGTAAGGAATTCTGAATTTATCCAGTATGCGCTTGAAAATATCCTGCGCAGTCAGGCACGTATCCGTCAGATAGCCCTTGACTCCCGGCCAGTTGCGCAGGCCGTTGTAATAAAACATTTTCAGTTCATCGGTAATGATAAACGGCACATAGCCGTTGCGCAGGCACTCACGGAACATTATCAGACGTCCTACCCTGCCGTTACCATCCTGAAAAGGATGTATCGATTCGAATTTATGATGAAAATCGAGAATATCTTCAAACGCAGGGCGTTTCTTGCAATTGTATTCATCCAATAGCGCACGCATTTCATTGTGTACATCCTCAGGCATGGTAGTGTCCATTCCCCCGACTTCATTCGGCAGTTGTTTGTACTCCCCAACGCGGAACCAATCTTTGCGCTCGTCCGAAGTACCCGATTTGAGCAAATAGTGCAGATGCTTGATGTATCTCTCCGTGAGTTTACCTTCGGTTTCATCAATAATATAGTCAATAGCGCGGAAGTGGTTGGTTGTTTCTATAATATCATCCACGTTTACCGCGGTTTCACCGATACCTATAGTATTGGTTTCGAATATATAGCGGGTCTGGTCATGAGTCAGACTGCTACCTTCGATGTGATTTGAATTATAAGTCAGATCAATCTGGACACGGTGATATATTCCCCCCGTTGTCTTTGCCTCCTTCTGCTCACGCAAGATGGCCAGAAGCGGAGAAACCGATTTCCGCTTCTTTCGCTCAGGCAATTCGGCATCCGCAGGAATGTTCCAGGTTTTACCAACAAGGAAAGCACCCTCAATTTTACCCTGAGCACAATAATTCCGGGCCGTTCGCTCCGAAACAGCGTGATTCTCCGCCCACTCTTTGACTGATATAAATTCCATATCGGCAAGTTATATATTGATAATATACGGCAAAGATAGCCAAACTTGCCGATATCGGCAAGTTTAGTACTTCGTTGTGGCCGGGATAAACGAATGTTTTCATATTTTTGTTTTATATTCGGAATCATGGGAAGCCAAAATAAGGGTGGTTTTCCTTAATGATTCTGAAATGTTTGCCTATTTGTCAAGTTGTCATTATCTTTGCAGTTGCAAAGGTCGGCAACGACTTTAAAACACAAGCTAAGCATGGCAGATAAAACACAAGATATCAATATTATGCCGGACGAATATTCCGACATACGACCTTACGACGACCATCAGTTCCACGACAAAATCGCCGAACTGGTACGCGAACCAAGATTCGAGCACGCGGTGCGCTATATTATGCCTGACGTGGATTATCCCGAGTTCGTAAACGGCCTGCTGCAGGTGGAATCGCAGATGGACTTTCAGGAAAAGGTTATGGGCCCCTTCCTGGAACTGCTTGTAGCCCGCACTACGGATGGCCTCACCCTGAGCGGCGAGGAAAATCTGGTGACCGGAACTTCGTACACTTTCATAACCAACCACCGCGACATTGTTCTTGACGCTTCCTTCCTCAACCTATGCTTCATCCGCCGCCACATGCCTATCACACAGGTGGCTATCGGCAATAACCTGCTGATTTACGATTGGATTACCGACCTGGTGAAGCTCAACCGCAGCTTCATTGTGAAGCGCGACGTGGGCGTGCGTCAGGCTCTGGATGCTGCCCGCCAGCTGTCGGGCTATATCCACCAAACCATCCGTGACCGCCACGAATCAGTGTGGATTGCTCAGCGCGAAGGCCGGGCCAAGGATTCCAACGACCGCACTCAGGATGCGCTCGTGAAAATGCTTTCACTGGCCGGAGGCGAGGATGCCACAGAGAATCTTTGCGAAATCAACATCCTCCCCGTGGCAATCTCCTATGAGTACGACCCGAATGACTACCTTAAAGTGCGCGAATTCCTGATGCGCCGCCGCGACCCGGAATTCAAGAAAAGCCAGCGCGACGACCTTTTCAGCATGGAGACCGGCCTGCTTGGCCGCAAGGGTCGCGTGCATTTCCACCTGGGCCGATGCATCAACAGCGAAATCCAGCAGTGCGAAGGTTCGCGCGCCGAGATTGTGCGCAGTGCATGCGAAATCATTGACCGCAACATCCACTGCGGCTATCGCATTTTCCCCTGCAACTACATTGCCTACGACGAGGTTCACAACACCGACGAATACCGCGCGGCATATACCGATGCCGAGGTCGAGGCATTCAACAAATACGTCGAGACTCAGCTCAGCAAAGTGGACGTGCCCGACCTCACGCCCGAGGAACGCGAATTCATGCGCCATACCATGCTAAGCATGTATGCCAACCCGCTGAAAAACCAGCGCACGGCGCTCGACTGCAAAAACATCTGATAGCCCATGCGCCTGCCTCTTGTCCTCATCCTTCCCGTGCTCGTCCTCAATGCGTTGGTGGACTGGTACATCTGCCGTGCCGTTGCACGCCGCTGCACATGCGGCCGCAGGTTCTGGCAGCCGTTCTCAGTGTGGTCATCCGTAGCGCTGGCCATCGCACTGATTGTGCTCATCTGCCTGCCCAAACGCTCAGGTGGCGATGCCGAACTCCTCAGCATCATGTGGGTGCTCTATGCCTATTTCTCCATCTATGTGCCCAAGTATCTCTACGTCATCATCGACCTCATAGGCAAAATTCCGTGCCTGTTCGGCGGGCGCCGCATCAAAGGCTTCGGCGTGAGCGGCATGGTGGTGGCTGCCGGTACTTTCGGGCTAATGTGGTGGGGTGCGCTCGTGAATCGCTTCAATCTGGATGTCAATCGCGTGGACGTTGAAATTCCAGGGCTCCCGACATCGCTCGATGGCTTTACCATAGCCCAGATTTCCGACATGCACGTGGGTTCCTACGGAACGGACACCGCATTCGTAGCCAAACTGGTGCGGACGGTCAACGACCTCCACCCGGACCTGATTGTGTTCACAGGCGACGTGGTGAACCGTCATACATCCGAAATCGAGCCTTTCCGCGCGGTACTCAGCGGTCTGCATGCTCCGGAAGGTGTGCTGTCCGTGCTCGGCAACCACGACTACGGCGACTACTACATGTGGCCGGACGACTCAGCCAAGATGGTGGACCGACGCCTGTTGCACACCATTCAGGCCGACATGGGCTGGCGCCTGCTCAACAACGAAACGGCCGAGATTGTGCGCCCCGACGGCAAACTGGCCGTGATTGGTGTTGAGAATATCGGTGACCCTCCTTTCCCCATCTACGGCAATCTGGATGAAGCCTATCCCGGCGACCTGGCCGACGACGTGCCCAAAATCCTGCTGAGCCACAACCCCATGCACTGGGTGAACGACATCAAGGACAGCCCGGACAAGAACATAGCCCTGACCCTTTCGGGCCACACACACGCCATGCAGATTGCCTTCGGGCGTGTGTCGCCCGCGGTGTTCCGCTATCCCACCTGGGGAGGCATGTACACCGACGAGGACGGACATAGCCTGTACGTGAACATCGGCACCGGCGAGGTGGGTATCCCCACGCGCATAGGCGCCACACCCGAAATCACATTATTCACACTCCGCAAATGACAGACATTATCGGTGCGGTATCGCGCCGTCTGAATATCCCCCAAAATCAGGTCGCAGCCACCGTCGCATTGCTCGACGAGGGTGCGACCGTTCCCTTTATTGCCCGCTACCGCAAGGAACGCACAGGGTCGCTCGATGAGCTTGCCGTGCGCAACATCGAAACCACACTGGCCCAGGTGCGCGAACTGGAAAAGCGAAAGGAGTTCGTGCGCAACGCCATTGCCGAGGCCGGTGCTCTCACGCCGCAGCTTGAAAAAAGTCTGGCCGAGGCCGACAGCATGACCGCTGTTGACGACCTATATGCCCCCTACAAACCCAAGCGCCGCACCCGCGCCGAAGCTGCGCGCGAACTGGGGCTGGAACCGCTGGCCAAGATGATTATGAGCGGCAAAGCCGGACGATTGGCAGCCGCTGCAGGGCGGTTTGCCGGAAAAAAAAGTGTGGAAAGCACTGACGCCGCCCTGGCCGGTGCGTCGGACATCATCGCCGAATGGGCGTCCGAAAGCATACGCCTGCGCAATATTGTGCGTCGCACCATGCACCGCACCGCCGAAATTGCTGTGACCGGCCTCAAGGATAAGGCTGCCGAACTTGCCTCAAGTCCGTTCTCGGACTACGCTGATTTCCGCCGTCCGTTGCGCCGCTGCGCTTCGCACCAGTACCTGGCCCTGCGACGTGCGGAACGCGAAGGGCTGGTGAAGGTGAAATTCGAAGTTCCCGACACCGACCGTCTGCTTGACTCGCTCGACGACGCTTTCATTCCTCGCACCGCCCCCAACGAATCGGCCGACTTTATCTCGGCGGCTGTCGAGGATGCCTACAAACGTCTGCTACGCCCTTCGATTGAGAACGAGATTGCTGCCGAAATGAAAGCCGAGGCCGACGCAACTGCCATCGACATCTTTTCGGGTAATCTGCGCCAGCTGCTCATGGCCCCTCCGCTGCGCGGACGCCGCGTGCTTGCCATTGACCCCGGCTACCGTACAGGATGCAAGGTGGTGGTACTCGATGCGCAGGGCAATTTACTGGATGACAGCGTGATTTACCCTACCGCTCCTAAGAACGATACTGCGGGTGCCCGCGCCACCATTGACAGGCTCATCTGCAAACACGCCCTCGAAGTGGTGGCCATCGGCAACGGCACCGCCTCGCGCGAAACCGAGAGTTTCGTGCGCGCTACCGGCCTGATTGATGCTGCCCGCATTTTTGTGGTGAGCGAAAGCGGTGCCTCGGTCTACTCAGCCTCCGACCTCGCCCGCAAGGAGTTTCCGGACAAGGATGTGACCGTGCGCGGAGCGGTGTCCATCGGTCGCCGACTCATCGACCCTCTGGCCGAGCTTGTGAAAATCGACCCTAAGGCCATAGGTGTGGGCCAGTACCAGCACGATGTGGACCAGGCCAAACTGAAGGACGCGCTCGACTACACGGTGATGAGCTGCGTGAACACCGTCGGGGTGGACCTCAACACCGCATCGGCCCAGTTGCTCAGCTACATCTCAGGCATCGGTCCGGCGCTTGCGGCCAACATTGTGAAATACCGCGCCGAAAACGGCGACTTCCGCACCCGCACCGAGCTCAAAAAAGTGCCACGGCTGGGCGACAAGGCTTTCGAGCTCGCTGCAGGATTCCTGCGTATTCCCGGCGGCAAAAATCCGCTTGACAACACCGCAATCCATCCCGAAAGCTACCCATTGGTCAAGGACCTTGCCCGCACGCTCGGCCTGAGCGAGAGCGAACTGCTCGAGAACAAAGCACTCACGGCGGAAATAAAGGGTGTTGAGCTTACACCGACGATGGTGGACATCATCGCCGAGCTCCGTAAACCCGGCCGCGATCCTCGCCTGGAGGATGCCTCGGCAGCTTTCGTGCCCGAAGTAGAATCATTCGAGCAACTCGCCGAGGGCATGGTGCTTACAGGCCTGGTGAACAACATCACGGCCTTCGGAGCCTTCGTGGACCTCGGCATTCACGAAAACGGTCTTGTGCACATCTCGGAGCTTTCCAACAAGCGTGTGAATTCCGTGGCCGAGGTCCTGAAACTCGGCCAGAAAGTGACCGTGCGTGTAATCAGTATTGACCGCGAGCGCAAGCGCATAAGCCTTTCGATGAAAAACGTATGAATCGCTACACCATCTGCTTAGGCTCAAATTGCGCTGAAAAGGAAGCCAGGCTGGCGGATGCCGCTCAGTTCCTGACACAGCTTGGCAATCTCACGGCTCGTAGCGGAGCGTTTCTCTCCGAGCCGGAATTTTCGGCACCGGGCCCGCTCTACCTCAACGAAGTGTTGGAAATGGCCTCGGCTCAACCCTACGACGCACTCCACTCCAGCATCAAGACCTACGAAACGGCGCTGCGCAGCGGCTATCATGGCCAGGGTGTGTGCATTGACATCGACATTGTTGTTGCCAACGGCGAATGCCTGCGTCCGGCTGATGCCTCGGCCCACTACTTCCGCACGGGTCTCGCGCGCCTCAAAACTCTCTGACGGCGATTTCGTCGGGACCGATGTGAGGCACGGTCAGGGTGTCTGCCTTAATTTTGGCATCGCGTGTAAGGATTACAAGATCGGGACGCAACGGCAGACTGTCCAGATGTTTATCCGCGAGACAATACAGATGCTGCCCGGCAGCAAACAGATTGCCCCTGCACACCAGGCCCGGTACGGTGAAATTGCCGTCCACTATCTGCGGTGATATCCCGTGTCCGGTGAAATAACGCTCGAGTGCGAGCGGCACATAGCCCCGCGGCGAAACGATGAGCCCGACGCTATCCACGCGGAAAGCCAGCACCGTGCTATACATATTATTATATACGACCATCTCGCAGCGCGGGGGATGCTGCTCGCATCCGGCAAACATGAGGCATGCGGCCAAACCTGTCACTCCGGCCAGCCGCGCGCGCCCGCGGTGGTGCAGCACAATTACAAGCATGAGTACAGCCAGTACAAGCATGCACAGCGACAGGGGACTCAGGTACACATCCTGAAGCGAATGGGTAGGGAGAGCCGAAACACTGTCACACAGCTTGCACACGAAATCACACAGCCAATCGGCTACGCTGAGCATGAACTTGGGGCAGTGCCCGAAGGCGGAAAGAATCACACACAAAGCACCAATGGTCATAAAACTCGGGAACAACAGCACGGCGAGCGCATTGACAGGGATAGACAGCAACGGCAGCGAATGGAAATGCCAGAGAACCACAGGAGCTGTGGCAATCAAGGCGGCCAACGGCAAGGCGAACATGGCGCCAAAGCAGTGAAGCGCCATCACACGTTTGCGCCTGGGCACGGGGTTGAGCCGCTGTGCCAGCAGAATTATACCTGCCACGGCAGCCACCGATAGTTGGAACCCGACCGAATAAAGCCAGTAGGGGTTAATAAGCAGAATCACCATCACGGCCACGGCGAGTGAATTGAGCGGCTGCGAACCGCGCTCGCAGATTCGGGCCAGAAAATAGACAGTGAGCATGACCGCCGCACGGATGACAGGCGGCTGAAATCCCACTAAAAATGCGAAGCCCCAGGCCACGGCCACAGCAAGCACATAGCGCACGACGCTCATGCCCGGCAACAGGTTGAGCCAAAGAAAGAGCCCCAGCACAAGCGCGCTGAGCAAGCCGAGGTGGAAACCGCTCACACACAGCAAATGCGACAGGCCGGCGGCGCGGAATTGCCGGCGCACTTCGGGAGTTTCGTCGTGCGTGCCGAGCCACGCTGAGGCAAGCAGATCGGCACTGCGAGCGCTCAGGCCCGAATTGTGGATTGCTGCCAGCCAATCCGAGCGTATGCGCGCAAGTCCATCCGCAGTGCTGACCAACTGCACGTCGGCCGGACGAGCATAAAGCACCCCGCCCACACGGTCCGGCCGATTATAGTCCGCGTTGAAGGGTATGACAGCCGTTTTGCCGGAGGCTTCCACCCGTGCATTAACGCGGATTAGGTCGCCCTCGGCATAGAGTTCGGGCACATCGGTCAGCGAAAGGGCCAGGCGCAGGCGCGTGGCCGAGTCAGTGCTCAGCACCAGGCGCTGACGGCCGTCGTAGGTCTGCTCGCGCACCACACGACCGCGGAAAGTGTGGAAACGACCGTCAAGAAGGGATGAGGGTACAGGCGCGGGAGTGGCGATAATGGTAGCCACTATGCCAGCAAGCACGGCAAGCGGCACTATGAGCACGCCGAGGCGGTGTGTGCGGGGGGCAGCTACCATAGCCCCAAGAGCGATGACCGCGGCGGCGATAACAATACCTGTATCACCGACCGATACAAGCAGCACCCCGCAAGCCATTCCGACTGCCGGAAGGATTGCGGGGTGCTGTGTGAGGCGCATTGTTGCGGACCGTTACTGAACGGTATTCAGTACTACTGCGAGCGACGAAACAGAAATGACTACCCACAGAATCACAGCCTGCACAAGCGGTTTGACACCCACCTGGCGGATGGATTTCAGCGAGAGCGACGCTCCGATGAGGAACAGGGTGACGACCATGCCGCGGCGGGCAATCCACACCATTGCGGTGACGAACCACTCAGGCAGGGGCACATAGGTGTTCACAATCATGGCAAGCACGAAGATGAAGATGAACCAGGGAATGGAAATCTTGGCTGTGCGATCGCGGAAAATGAACATGGTGACGAAGGCCAGAGGGATAATCCACAGTGCACGGGTGAGCTTGATGAGTGTGGCAACCTGCAGGGCCTGCTCACCGTACATTTCGCCGGCGCCGACCACCGACGAGGTATCGTGGATGGCGATAGCAGCCCAGGTGCCGAACTGCTGCTGAGTCATTTCAAACATGTGGCCCAGGGGAGGGAAAATGAACAGCGCTATTGAGTTGAGGATGAAGATTACGCCGAGCGACACGGCCATTTCATTTTCATCGGCTTTCACCACCGGCCCGACTGCGGCAATAGCACTACCGCCGCAAATGGCCGTGCCGGACGAAATGAGATAGGCGGTCTTGCGGTTGATGTGGAGCCAATAGCCCAGCATAACGCCCAGAAGCATCACACCTACCACCGACACTACGGTGAAGAGCATACCCTCGGAGCCCGATTTGAGCGACTGCTGCAGGTTCATGTTGAAACCGAGGCACACCACAGCCACCTGCAGGAGATACTTGGATGTCTTTTTGTTGAATTTAGGCCACGGATTTTCAAGCGTGAACGCGAAAATCAAGCCTGCCAGCAGGGCGATTGGTGCCGAAATCTGCTGAAAGAGGATAATTGCAACAATTATCGCAATGTAGATGATTTGCGAAGCTGTTTTCATTAGTTATATGGTTTGTTGATTACTTTGCCAGATATTATAGGAGGCAATGGCCTGGCGGTAGAGCATTTCGAGGCCATTTTTGGTCTTTGCCCCGTGCTCGGCAGCCCGGCGCATCAGCAGGGTTTCGGCAGGGTTGTAGACCATGTCGAACACCCGGCAGCCGGCATTGAGCAGCTCCACAGGAAATGGAGGACAGGTGTCCACGTTGGGGTACGTTCCCGCCGGAGTGGCGTTCACCACTATGGGATGCGATGCAAGCAGCTCGGGGGTGATGTCGGAGTAGGAGATGATTCCCTCGCCGGTGGACGAGCGCGACACGCGCAGGGCCGGCCGATTGAGCTGACTCAGGCCCTCCACAGCAGCCTTGGATGCACCGCCTGTGCCAAGCACCAACGCTCCGCAACCTTCGGGCACATCCTGGATGAGCGGCAGGATGCTGTCGCGGAAGCCTTCCACGTCGGTGTTATAACCGTCCAGACCCACTACCCTACCATCAGGAGCACGGCGGATAACAACGGTGTTGACGGCGCCGACACGTTCGGCCTGCTCGGCGATACCGTCGAGGAACGCTATGATTTTTTCCTTATAGGGAGCGGTGACATTGAAGCCGCGCAGCCTGGGGTTGAGCAATACAAGGCTATACAGTGCCTCGGGGGTGAGCTCGGGCAGGTCGAAATTATCGTAGCTATAAGGCAGTTTATGACGCGAAAAAACTTCGGTGAAAAAAGCCTTGGAGAACGAGTGACCCAGCGGGTGACCGATCAGGCCGAAGTCAGTTGTCGACAGTTCCTGTTGCATAGTTGGCATTACCTTTAATATACGTGCGCCAGCGTTCCATCAAGGCCTCCATATCGGCCGGAATCGGGGCGGTGAAAAACATATCCTGGCCTGTGCGCGGATGGCGGAAGCCCAGGGTGCGGGCATGGAGCGCCTGGCGCGGGCAAAGCTCAAAGCAGTTGTTGACGAATGCCTGGTAGGAGCCCGAGCGGACACCGCGCAGAATCACATCGCCGCCGTAGCGGGCATCGTTGAACAGCGGATGGCCCAGCGACTTCATGTGCACGCGGATTTGGTGTGTGCGTCCGGTTTCGAGAACGCATTTCACCACCGACAGATGGCCGAGCGGTTCGATGGTTTCGTAGTGGGTCACGGCACGTTTGCCCTCGGGGCCATCCAGGGGGAAGGTGGTCATTTGCAGGCGGTCCTTGGGCGAACGGCCGATGTTGGTAGCCACGGTTCCGGCTGCGGGGTCGGGTGCACCCCACACCACTGCCACATATTCGCGCTTGGTGGTTTTGTTGAAGAACTGGCGCCCGAGGTCGGTCTTGGCATCGGGGGTCTTGGCCACAACCAGGAGTCCCGAGGTATCCTTGTCGATGCGGTGCACCAGGCCCAGGCGAGGGTCGTTCACGTCGTAGTCAGGGGTATCGCGGAAATGCCATGCAAGAGCGTTCACCAGAGTGCCGTCGTAGTTTCCGTGGCCCGGATGCACCACCAGCCCGGCAGGCTTGTTCACCACCAGCACGTCGGCATCCTCGTAGACAATGTCCAGCGGGATGTCCTGCGCAATAATTTCAAACTCGTAGCGCGGGCGGTCCATCACCACCTGAATCACATCGAGCGGCTTCACACGGTAGTTGCTCTTCACCGGCTTGCCGTTCACCAGGATGCAGCCGGCCTCGGCAGCCTGCTGGATGCGGTTGCGCGAGGACTTCTGGAGCCTTGCCACCAGGAATTTATCCACGCGCAGCAGTTCCTGGCCCTTGTCGGCCACGAAACGGAAGTGCTCGAAGTATTCGTTGCCGTCAATCTCGACGACCTTTACGTCCGCCTCCTCTTCCGGGTCGGTAATTATCTGATACTCTGCCATCGGAGGTGCTACTCAATAGTGAATTCGTCAATAGTTTCCTCCTCAAGCAGCTCGCCGTCCTCGGCGGCTGCCGGGCCACTGCCCACCTCAAGAGTCACGGTCGAGGTGACGGGAATGACACTGCCCACCTTGAGAGGTGTGTCGCCGTAGCGAGCGCCCACCACCAGGTCGGGGTACTCCGAAGGCACGTTCACCAGGCGTATGTCGGTAATGCCGATACCGCGGAGATACGACATTGCCTGGCGCGACGACACGTTGCCTGTGAGCGGCATGGAGATGGACACATTCTTTGGCGAGAATGCCGTGGTGGTCACATACACCTGACGCCCTTCTTTCACGATTGCGCCTGCCTTGGGCCACGACTCCACGATGGTGCCAGGAGGCAGGGTGCGGTCATAGATGGAGTCGGAAATCTCGATGGTGAGCTTATTGGCAGCCAGGGTGGCGCGGGCCTCGTTGTAGGTCATGTGCTTGACCTGCGGAACCACGGCAGTGGCGCCGTGCATAGTCCAACTGTCAAGATACAGCAGCACACCCCACAGGATGATGAAGCCTGTGATGATTATCAGGATAAAATTCGAAATAATGGGATGTTTGGTCCAGAATTCTTTGACGGAAAACTTCATAATCAGAAAATTAAAGCGAGCCAGTAAATCATGGTGGCCGGTGCCACGAACAGCAGCGAATCAATGCGGTCCAGGATGCCGCCGTGGCCGGGGATAAGATGGCCCGAGTCCTTCACGCCCGATGTGCGCTTGATGAGCGATTCNAACAGGTCGCCCCANGTGGCGAACACNCTCACCACGATGCCCAGGCCGATGCCCTCGAGCACCGACAGTGGCGCAGCCTCGTACCACAGCGCATAGGCCGCACCGGCCAGGATGCAGCACGCAAGGCCGCCGAAGAATCCTTCCCAAGACTTTTTAGGCGACAGACGCTCGAAAAGCTTGCGCCGACCGCACAGCGACCCGACGCAGAAAGCCCCCGTGTCGTTGAGCCATATCATCACGAACATCAACAGCACCATGTGGGAGCTGTGGGGGAGCTGGGTGTAAAGCACATTGAGCACTGCCAGCGGCAAGGCNATGTAGAGAAGCGACAGCGCCGAGAGGGCCGCAGTGTAGAACGCTCCGCCCGACTTATCGTAGAGCGCAAGAGTGAGGCGCACAAGCGGATAACACANCAGAACCGTCACGGCTCCGACAGTAGCATATTCCAGCCCCGAACCGGCGGCGAGCACCAGACCGATGCCGAAAAGAGCGTCAATCACACGGATTGCCGGCTTCACACCGCCCTCGCTGCGGAAAGTGATGGATTGGAACTCGGCGAACGCAAGCGCGGCAAATAGGCCCGAAAGTATTGCCAACCAAGGCTGACCGGCCACTAAAGCACCTACAATCAGAGCGATATACACAATTCCGGACAANGCGCGGACTACAACATTTTTCATCTTCTAAGTAATCTATTTGAGATTACAAAGGTACGCAAAAATCTGTTTCTCCCAAAATCAAAATTTTTAGNGATTATTTCCGGAAATTCCGGAAATAATTCCGATTTATTTCCGCCAAAACNGGAAANNNCTCCCTCCAAGNCGTAAAAAGTTNCAGTTATAATAAAAACTNCTNCNNAAACTCNTAAAAGTTTTNATTATAACTAAAACTCTTTTCGCAGGTTTTCTTAGCTATTCAGAAACTCGCGCAACGACATCTGGCTAATGCCATCCAATGTNTTGGGTGCCGAGTCGCGGAGTGTAATCACCAGTTTACGATAATTATCCGNGATTTCAGCAAGATTGCCGAACTCGCGCCTGGCGGTTTCCGGCGCATCGACNTTAAGNGCAACCTGGATGTAGCNCCNTTCGCCATCACGCTCGGCAACAAAATCAATCTCGCGCCCCTTGCCCATAACACCAACTTTCACTTCGTAGCCGTCGAACACGAGCTTGTTATACACTGCATTTTCAAGCAGTCCGCCGATATCCATCGGGCGATAGCCAACTATACTGTTACGCAGACCGAGGTCCTCGAAATAATACTTTTCACCGATTTCAAAATACCGNTTTCCTGCAATATCCCAACGTCGCACCTTATTGATAATAAAAGCCTCGCATATATAATCGGCATACGACTGCANACTTGCCACTGTTCCGCTCACACGCTGCGACTTCAGATAATCGGCAATACTTTTGGCCGTGAAAATCTGCCCTATATTGGCCGCAAAATACCTGAGCAGACGGCCCAGAAAATCATTATTCCGGATTGCGTGTCGGGCAACGATGTCACGGTAGACCAAGGCTTCNATTATGCCCACAAGATACTCATGCCAAGTGGATTCATCCGATAAATTTCGCAGATAAGGCATGCCGCCATACCGCAGGTATTTATCAAGAGTNTCATCGGAGTCGATAAGTTGATGGAATTCACGAAATTCAGTGTAAGACAGCGGATGTACTCTTATCTCCACGCTGCGCCCNGCAAGTCGCGATGCTATTTCNGACGAAAGCATTGCAGAATTACTTCCGGTTACATATATATCATTGTTCGCATCAAGATTAAGCGACCGCACAACCTTATCAAAATCAGTAATTTCCTGAATTTCATCTACGAAAATATAATTTTGGCGNTTATCCGACAACCGTCTGGTTATCTCGCTGTTGAGCGAGGCCGCATCAGTAATATGCGANAAAGCGAAATCTTCAAGATTGATAGTAATAAAATTTGCTTCCGGATCGCTTTTGCGGATTTCAGCTTCAACCGACTTGAGAATATAGCTTTTGCCCACCCTACGCTGACCGGTGAGAACCTTAATCACACCTTTGTTGACGTATGGCAGAATCCTATTCAGATAATGAGGGCGCGGTATGTTGTCGAGAGTTTTCATTATATCGTAAACTTTTCGCAAAAATAGTAAAAGTTTTCAATATAATGAAATCTTTTTCAGCCCTCACAATCGGTCAATCTCGTCCGGGCGGGCGGATTGGCCTTTATATTTTCCTTTGGCGGTGTTCAGTGTATAGCGGATTGTGAGTGAAACGGACCGTGAAGCGCCCTTGCGGTTGGATGAATAGCTGACGGTGTTTGTAGCTGTGTCAAACCGCTGCCGAAACGAGTTGAAAATATCGGTTCCTGAGAGATTAAATGTCCAGTTTCGCCAGGATTTATTAACCGTGATTGAAGTTTGCCACGTACCGTTCGAGTACGTCACCCCCTGATTGCCTTTGCCGAGACAGAACACGTTGAGGTACACGTAAACACCACCGGGAATATCAAACCTGTTATTGAACGACAACGTGTACAATGGTTGAGTGTATTTTCGTTCGGGAGTGCCGTAGCGAAGATCCTGCACATAGAAAATACCCTGGATGGCAGGATGCCAGAATGAGAAATCGAGTTGCTGCACAGCCACGGCGTGGAAGCTGCAATATTCAGGTAGATTTTCCGGTTCATTTACATTTATTCCCGTGTTTTCGTCGTAGCCGTAGATATGCTCCACCGGATTTTTATTCACAGTAAATGTACCTTGAAAATAAAATTTACGATAGCCGATATTGAGCCCCACAGAGTGGCGGAGCGACGCTTGGAGTGCCGGGTTACCGGTTTCCCACAACGTGGGCGACACATAAACGTAGATGTTATCCAACATGCTGTAGGACGGACGAGTAACCGACGAACGGTAATAAAGTGTGAATCTTACAGCCGAATTATACACCACACCAACGTTGGGCAGGCAATGAGTGTAGGTTTTAGACAGATTGTGGATTTTCACACCATTCTGTCGGAAGTCAGTAGAAGTATTTTCAAGCCTGAGACCACCATATAAATTCCAACGGCTGGCAGGCAACCAGTCGAACCCGATAAACCCCGCATAAAGATTTTGCCTAACGACGTCAGTTTCAGGTTTAAAGAAGTCAAGGTTATCCGACGAAGATGCATCGTAATCCTGAGTGCTGCGGGTGTACGAAGTTTCGGCTCCCGCCTCCAAATCAACCTTCCCGACTTTACGCGTCAACACAAGTTTTCCGGCCCATAGCGTGCCATCCACCTTATTTGTATTGTCCAGGCTATCGGTTTTAATTTCTATCACACCGGAGTGCGACGCGCTCTTTGTACTTATATAATCGGCGTCAAATCTTACATTTAGTTCATAAGGAAGTATGAAATCGCCAAAGAGGTTAACATGATGTGAAGTGTTCGACCGGGTCAGGCTACTGTGCGACGTAATTATATCAGCATCTCGTCCCATATCCAAAGTTGAAACATTGTCGGCCGTATAGTGACTCTTGGGAGTTCTGCTGAGTGTATATTTCACTCCCAACGAGTGGCGCTTGCAATCAAAGTTAAATCCAGCATTCGCCACCAATGCCTCGCTCCGAGACCGCGAAAAGTCCTCTGTAATGGTACGAAACACATCGGCGGGAGTCCGGTGCGAATAAAATTCCTCGATATAACGCCTCGTCTGCTCGTAGCCGTTGAAGTCGTAGGCTGCATCGCCAAAAAAGGTTAACCCGCCATCCGTGTGATAGTTTAATGCCGCCGTAGCTCCCCCGGTCCAAACTTCCGAAGCCGCCGCCCGGCCGCTTGCAAGGGTATGAACACCGGCGTTCTGCTTCTTGGTATGCAGAATAATCACTGCTGGAACATCTGTACCGTATTTAGCTGACGGATTGGTGATAATATCAACACTAACAATATCGGTAGCCGACAGGATTGTCAGTTCTCCCAAGTTTGTCACCCGGCGCTTGTTGATGTATATTTCCGGCGCTCCATAGCCAAACACTGATATTCCACTACCTGAATTATCAATCATCGGCAATTGCCGCAAGGCTTCAAATGCCGATCCGAGAGCGGACACCGGATTACCGGCCATAGTTATATTCAGCCCTCGCGGAGTACTTTGAACGAAGTTTTTGCTCCCGCGCACCACAAGCTCGGTGAGTTCATTCGAACTACGNAGATANATCACGCTATCCGTCGGCAACGATANCCGGAGTGCCTGGCAGCCGACCGCCGTCACATCAAGGCCCCACCCCGGAGNAGAAGGTAAATCAAAACTGAAACGNCCGCATGAGTCAGTCAGGCTTACTGCTACAGTGGCAGAATCGGCATCCANAAGCCTTACCGTGGCATACTCAACCGGAACCGAATCGGCCATATAAGCAACACGGGCACTTACGTGAGTTTGCGCCACCACCGCTAATGCAGAAGAACANACAGAGATAATAAATGAGATAATTTTTTTCATATTCGGATATTTTTCTACGTCCTTGGAATTGTCATCGCAAAGTTAGGGCGCAGGAATGTAAACATCCGAATATCAGGCAGGACAAGAACGTGACACTCGCCAATTGTCACGCATTTGTCCCGTCTGCGTGTGGGCTTGGGTCGAAAAAGAAGCGGAAAGGTCCCTCTGGCATTTTNTGTTTTATACGGCTTTTGCGACGCCGCAAAGCCTCNTCCGANGCNGCCATTGCAACAGCAATCANNCCCCTGGAACANCCNATGTAATTCATAGTGCAGAACACACAATCATCCTTTGTCATTTCAGGGAACGTTCTGCGCAAATCCGAACAGCAATCGGAAAAACGGCCTATAATCGCATCGTAGACTTCTTTTACCTCAGCCTTATTTTCAGCCGAGAAATCTCGTATAAAATTCANTTTTACAAGAACGGCATGCTGCGGCAGNCCCTTAAATAGTTTATATGACAACCTGAATTTTTCCTCTACAAGGTCCATCATGGCATCNGTAGCATAATCGGAAGCCAGAGATGCCGGCTTATCGCCGGGTTCAAGTTCAGCAATCCGGGCATTGAGTGCGGCGATTGCCGCCGATAGTTCAATTTGCCGTTTTCTGAGCCCGGCATTTTTCCAAATAATAAACAATATAAANCCAAGCAACAAAACCGCACCGGTCGATGACCACAGCAGAACTCTGAAACGCTGTCGGGCACGGGCCAATTCGGCATAGAACTCATTTTCCACTTCCGCAACCTGCNTGGATCCATCAAGCCGCCGGATGGAGTCAGTNTAGAAATAAGTGCTGTCGCGATAAGGAATTGCATTACGGAAATCACCNATATCAATATAGGCCTNNCCTATAGCATTGGCACGCATGAGTTTNCCATGAACAGTGAGCGAATCCGGNTTGATACTCANATAACCTGTGAGTGCTCTTTCGGTATCGCCCTGCTTTAACCATAGAAAGCACTGTTCCATATCGGCGCTGACCGTCGACACACCACAGNTTAGCAACTCGTCAATNCAACNCTGAGCACTNCCGAAATCCTCATTAATNATGTAAATCTGTGCGAGTTTATCAAGAATTTGCCAATTNNGTNCGCAGTATCCGTTTTTCTTAGCAAGTCTCAATGCTTCCTGCAAATAAGCCTCCGCATCCGAAAGATCGGACGTTAAAAGACCGAGATTGTGAAGGTTCAGGATAATTAGCGCCGTATCGTTCATNGCTCTTGCATGCTCCAAAGCCTCCACGGCATAGTCAGCTCCACGCCCACCGNCATTCTGATTGTAGAATATAGCGCTTTTCAACCGAGCCAACTCTTCGCGCCGGGCATAATCCGTTTCATCCTGCATAAGATCTTCAGCTCTAAGGACTTTTAGCTGTGCNGCGGCGTAATCCCCTTCTTCAATCAGGGCGTACGTATCTGAAATGAGTTTATCAACATCGCCGTCCGGCCTGNAACTCGCCNTTAGTAGTGCAAGAAATATCAAATAATATATGTGACGGATAAACCTCATTCAATTTCTACTATATGAACTGCAAAAGTAATATTTTCTAACCGGAAAATAGGTAATCACCCGATTTTTTTGNTTNTATTTGCGGTGTTTTACAGGTGGGCCGTGGATGGCTCTTTTTGTGAGTAACAATTCTTATTACTTTTTATCACCTAAATCTGTCCTTTTCTCAATGGATAAATATTGCATTGCTTTGGCGGCTATTGTGCTGGGGGCCTGTGGGGCCGTGGCACAAAACAGTCAGTTTGTGAATAATAACGCTCCNCAGGGCCTTTCCGACGGAACTCCGACGGAGCTCCATGCCGCNCCCGANGGCTACAAATTGGTGTGGAGCGACGAGTTCGACACCAACTCGCTCACTTCCAAATGGATTCCGCGCGACTGGGCTGCCGGGCGCGTGAACCACGAGTTGCAGACCTACAAACCCGGCGCAATGCCCATCAAGGCTGCCGACGGTTCCACGATGCACACCGCCAAGGTGAAGGATGGCATTCTGTCCATCAACTGCTTCAAGGGTGAGGACGGCAAAATCTACTCGGCCCGCATGGACTCGCGCGACAGCACAGGCACTCCCGGCGACTACGCCGCGTGGAAATACGGATATATCGAAGCCCGTATCCGACTGCCGAAAGGGCGCGGCACATGGCCGGCATTCTGGATGATGCCTGTGCCGCTCGAAGGGCAACGTAACCACTGGCCTGCCTGCGGCGAAATCGACATAATGGAGGAGGTGGGAGCCGACCCGGATATTATTGTATGTTCCCTCCACGCCGACGGCCACGTGCACAGCAATAACACCCAGGTGAGCGGCACGCGATACACCGAAGGTGCCGAGGGCGGCTGGGTGACTTACGCCATGCTTTGGGATGAAGATAATATATCAATGTATGCCGACGGCAAACGTGTGCTCACCTACGCAAACGACCACGGCGGGGCATACAACTGGCCCTACGACCGCCCGTTCTTCATCACCCTCAACCTTGCGTGGGGTGGCGACTGGGGCGGCTACAAGGGCGTGGACGAAAGTGCCCTCCCCGCGCGTATGGACGTTGACTACGTGCGCGTCTATCAGCTCGAAGCAGAATAGCAAGCCGCACAAAACTGTAATCGATTCTTAGAGTGTGTTTACTTTTAAATGATTTTAGCACAAAGAGAGATTTTGGAGTGATTTTTCAAAATTGAAGAAGGAGCAATGCGGGCATTGCGACTGATGAAACTTTGAAAAAGCGCACAAAAGATCCTTTGTGATGAAATCAAAAATTATGATACACACTCTTCATTGATTAATTTGTTTTAAAAGTAAACACACTCTTAACTAACCATAATAATTTTTCCATGAAAAAGCATTTAATCGCATTGGTACTGCTTGCGTTGGGCGCAAGCGGTGCTGTGGCGCAGACCGCGTGGAACAACGTGGCCGAATACACCACCTACACCGATGCCACCAACCCCGTGCAGCCGGGCGGCAACAATATGCTGCAAGGCGCGGAATTCACACAATGGATTGCCGACAACAACTGGGCCGAGCTGCCCGGTGGCCCCTACGCCACCTACGACGGCAACCAGTTCACCACTGGCAAGGTTACATATAAGGTGCCCGCCGGCCGCGGCGAAGCGCAGTGGACGGCCCAGATGCGTCTCACCACGAAATATGCCGTGGTGCAGGGCAACAACTACAATCTTTCGTTCCACGTAAAGTCCACCGCTGCCAATAAGTTCACCGTCAAGGTAGAAGATCCCAATACCGGGGGCGCGGCCAGCATCTATGACTCCTACGTTACCCTGCCGGCCAACCAGGAAGTGCTCTTTGTGCTGCACAACTACACGGCCAACACCAACCTCGACATTGCCTCGGTAGTATTCGACGCCGGCGGCGCTCAGGTCGGTTCCACAATCGAAATCTACGACCTTGTTCTGCAAGGCGAGCTTGCCGGCCCCAGCGGGGGCCCGATGGAACTCACCGGCGCTCCCGAGGGCTACGAGCTGGTGTGGAGCGATGAGTTCGACGCCAACACCCTCACCAGCAAGTGGAACCCCATGGACTGGGCCGCAGGCAACGTGAACAACGAGCTCCAGACCTATAAGCCGGGCTCGCAGGCCATCACGGCCGCCAACGGCGCCACCATGCACACTGCCGAAATCAACAACGGCATCCTCACCATCAACTGCTTCAAGGGCCAGGACGGCAAGGTGTACTCGGCCCGCATGGACTCCCACGACGCCACCGGCAAGCACGATGGCTATGCCGCCTGGCGCTACGGCTACATGGAGGCACGCATCAAACTGCCCAAGGGCACAGGCACCTGGCCGGCATTCTGGATGATGCCCGAGGGTGTGAACTGGAGCGACGAGGGATGGCCCACCTGCGGCGAAATCGATATCATGGAGGAAGTGGGCGCCGACCCCAACATGATTGTGTGCTCGCTCCATGCCGATGGTCACGTGCACAGCAACAACACTCAGGTGAGCGCGTCCAAGTACACCGAAGGTGCCGAGGGTGGCTGGGTGACCTACGCCATGCTCTGGGACAAGGACAACATCTCGATGTATGCCAACGGCCAGCGCATCCTGTCGTACAACAACGACCACAACGGCATCCGCAACTGGCCCTACGACCGTCCTTTCTACATCATCCTCAACCTGGCCTGGGGCGGCGACTGGGGCGGCTACAAGGGTGTGGATGAAAGTGCCCTGCCCGCAAAAATGGAGGTTGACTACGTGCGCGTATATCAGTTGCCGGCCACGGCCTCGCTTGCAGCCGACGGAAGCGGCACGGCCTACATCCACGGTCCCTATAACGGCGTGGGTGCCGATGCATTCGTGCCCTCGTCCACCTTCAGCAACTGGGCCGACAACTACTTTGCCATTGCCGGCGACAACAAAATCTACACGAAGGAATTCACCGTAGGCAAGAACCTGCACGCCACCCGCGGCCAGTTCAAGTTCTACGCCACCGCCGAGGCCGACGAAAGCAAAGCCTTCACACCCGACGGCACCACCTACCGCGCAACCCTGGAGCCAAACGCCTTCATCGAGATGGACAAGGACGGCCTGATTACCATGAAACCCGGCCTGCACAACAACGACGTCCTCACCGTGACACTGGATTGCTCCAAGGGCGCCGACAAGGCCGAAATCCGCGTGGACCGGAAGGAAGGCGAAGTTGAACAGAAGGACTACTACATCATCGGCGCAGCCAATTCCATCTGCCCCGCCTATATCGGCACCGACAACGACGGCTGGGACTGGAACACATATTATATTACCCTGGATCAGGACCGCTACACCCACTCGCACACCTTTGCCGTGGGCACTGAAATCGACCCCGAATGGGTCAACTTCAAGTTCATGCCCCAGAACAGCTGGAACGGCGGCCAATTCAGCACCAACACCGAGTTCGGCAACTACACCATCCACTACGAAGGCGACATGTTCATGCTGGGCAACGGCAAGAACGGCGCCGACAACGGCAATATCGTGCTGGCTCCCGGCAAATCGCTCAAGGGCATCCGCGAGTTCACCGCTATCCTCGATTTGACTGATGGCGAGGAGAATGCAGTGTTCCGTGCCGTGTTCGACGGCGAATACGAGGTGTCGGGGCTGAGCGACATCACCGTCGACACCGACGATGCCGACGCGCTGTGGTACGATCTTTCGGGCCGAGTCATCGACCGCCCCACCCGTCCCGGCTTCTATCTGCACGGCACCCGAAAAGTAATCATCAAATAACTCCCACCGCACACACCCAAGAGGCACCCCACTCGGAGTGCCTCTTTTTTTTGCGAATATTTTCCGGAGCTGAATGTTTGGCGATTTGAAAAATTTAGCATAATTTTGCGTTAACAGACTTGTTAAACGACATTGTTAATAGAATTGCATCCAATCGCATGAACGCAAACACAGCCGATACCAATCAATTACCCGAAGATATTATTCAGCTTGAAAATATGACGACCGAGCAGAAAATTCTTGCGGCTGCGGAGCAGGAGTTCCTTGACAAAGGCTTTTCAGGAGCCCGCACCACCGCGATAGCCCAAGCAGCCGGAGTGACTCACGCCATGCTGCACTACTATTTCCGCTCCAAGGATAAACTATTCGAGAAAATTATTACCGACAAGATGTCGGAGCTTGGCAAGTTGATGCTTGACTCGCTCATCACATCCAACCTCCCACTATTTGAAAAAATCCGGACTATCATCACCGGGCACCTTGACTTTATAGGAGCCAATCCAAAACTGCCGTTTTTCTTTGTCCGCGAAGTATATTCCAATCCTGAACGCATGAAACTCATTGCCGACATGCTGCACACACATGCCGAAAGAAGCATAAACAGGCTACAGCTCGAAATCAACGAGGCGAACGCGCGAGGCGAATGCCGGAAAGTAAACGCCGAAATGCTTATCCTTGACATTGTGTCGCTCAACATATTTTCGTTTCTGGCACAGCCGGTGCTTGATACCGTTCTTCCTGAATTATTCTCGGACAAAAAGCGTTTTCTTGAGCTACGTAAAAAAGAAAACATCGAAACTATAATGCGTAAAATAAAGTTGGGTTAAAACTATGATACGACTACTGTTCCTCTTCGTTCTATCAATTTTTGTAAGCATCCGCTGCTTTGCGGCTATTTCACTGGAATATTGCCTGCAACGGGCCGAGGAAAATTATCCGGCCATCAAAAAGTACGGGCTTCTTGACAATGCCACCGAATTAAATCTCACCGAAATAAATCGAGGCTGGCTGCCAAGCATCGGACTTTCCGCGCAGGGAAGTGTACAGAACATCGTTCCGGCATTTCCGGCCGTTCTGCGTAATATGCTTTCTCAGAATGGTTTCGAACTTAAGGGAATGAGCAAGCTGCAGTACAAAGTGGCAGCCGAACTCAACCAGACACTATGGGACGGCGGAGCCTCCAAAGCCAACCGGGCTATTGAGCGTGCGTCCTTAGCCGAATCCAGGGCTGCACTGGATGTAGAACTTTATGCCATCCGTAGCCAGGTTGAGAGCCTTTATTTCGGCATACTCCTCATTCAGGAGCAATTGGAGCAAACGGAGTCAACTATTGCCTTGCTGGCGGCCAATTTGCAACGGATTGAATCCATGGTGCGCAACGGCACGGCCATGCAGACCGATGCCGACATGGTTGAGGCCCAATGCCTGGCGCTTAAGCAGACGCTGGCCACGGCCCGAAGTGCGATGGAGGGTTACCGCGATGTTCTGGCCATATACATCGGCGAGGACATTTCGGGCATCGAGCTTACATGCCCCGATGCGGTAATGCCCGAATCAACCGGAACGGCCAGGCCGGAGCTGGAGCTGTTTGACAGACAAATCGAGCACAACCGGGCACTCGAAAACGCAATCAATACATCCGTCATGCCTCGTGTCGGTTTCTTTGCCCAGGCCTACTACGGTTATCCCGGCTATAATTATTTCGAGAGCATGACTAACCGAAAGCTTTCATTCAACATCATGGCCGGTCTTAAAGTCAGCTGGAACATCGACGGGTTCTACACGCGCAATCTGAAGCACGCAAAACTGCGGCTGAGCGCGGACATCATTGACACGAACCGTGATACTTTCCTGTTCAACAACCGCATTCAGACTGTCCGCGAAGAAAACGAGATAACGGCTATCCGCGAGGTAATAACTAATGACGCTCGCATTGTTGAACTGCGTCAGAATGTGCGCCGCGGTGCCGAGTCGCAGCTCCGAAACGGAATAATCGACGCAACGGACCTCCTGTCGAAAATTAACGACGAGAATCAGGCTAAACTCAATGCCGCTTATCACCAAATCCAACTTGTTCAGAACATTTACAAACTCAAAAACACCCTCAACCGATGAAGACTGCATATATCCTTTTAACTTCCTCCATAATCTTTTGCTCCTGCTCATCGAAACCGAACTACGATGCAACCGGAATTTTCGAAGCTACCACAGTAACCGTATCAGCGGAAACTACCGGAAAAATCATTGAATTAACAGTAGCGGAAGGCGACAGTGTAACCGCCGACTCGCGTATTGCTATCATCGACACCACCAGCCTTGCGCTACAACGCCTTCAAATCATGAACGAACAGCAGGCAACCGAGGCTTCGGCACCGGACATTGCAGCCCAGGTTGCAAGCCTGCGCACGCAGATTGCCCACTGGCAGAACGAAGTAAACCGCCAGGAGCGCCTGCTGGCAGATGGAGCCACCACCCGCAAGCAATTCGATGATGCACAGGCTCAACTCCGCACTCTCCGCGATCAACTTTCCGCCCAACTCTCAACTCTGGGCAAAAACCGCAGCTCGATTTCCGACAATGCCGTCGCACTGCAATACCGCAGGGAGCAAATAGAGGACCAGATCAACAAAAGCTCCATCCTCTCGCCTATAAGTGGCACGGTCCTGATAAAATATGCCGAACCGGGCGAGTTCGCCACTCCCGGCAAACCTCTGCTCAAGCTTGCCAATCTCAACGATATTTATCTCCGCAGCTATTTCACAGCCTCGCAGCTTGCCAGTCTGAAAATCGGGCAAGCAGTGACCGTCATTGCAGATTTCGGTGGCGATGAGCAGTACGAATACCCCGGCATAGTCACCTGGATTGCTCAGGAAAGCGAATTTACCCCAAAGTCCATCCAGACCAATGACACCCGCGCCAACCTTGTCTATGCGGTAAAAATTGCAGTGAAAAACGACGGACGCCTCAAGCTCGGTCAGTACGGAGAGGTGCGCCTATGAACACCGTTGTCAACATCAGCGGTGTCAGCAAAACGTATGGCACTATAAAAGCTCTCGATGACGTCAGCCTGACAGTCCACGAAGGGGAGATGTTCGGCCTGATCGGACCGGACGGCGCAGGCAAAAGCACGCTCTACCGCCTGCTGGCAACACTGTTAGCCCCCGACAGCGGGCACCTTGAGGTGCTCGGCCTCGACATAGTGAAGGAATACCGCCAACTGCGTAAACTCATCGGATATATGCCTGAGCGGTTCTCGCTCTACCCCGACCTGTCGATATCGGAGAACCTTAATTTTTTCGCCTCGCTCTTCGGTGTATCAGTGAAGCAGAACTACGACCTGATAGCACCTATTTTCAGTCAGCTGGCCAAATTTCCCGACCGCCCTGCCGGAAAACTATCCGGCGGTATGAAACAAAAACTGGCCCTGAGCTGTGCCCTCATCCACCGGCCACCAATCCTGTTGCTCGACGAGCCCACCACGGGAGTTGACGCTGTGTCGCGAAGCGAGTTCTGGGATATGCTCGCCACCCTGCGCAAGTTTGGCATCACCATCCTCGTGTCAACATCATATATGGACGAAGCCACCCGGTGCGACCGCATAGCAATGATTGACCACGGCAAGATATTGAGAACCGACACTCCGGAAGGCCTGGTAGCCGGCCTTGACGAGAATCTCTACAACGCCGTATCCTCCGATATGTTCCGCCTGCTTGCGGGCCTGCGTAAGCTACCCCAAGTTATCGACTGCTACACGTTCGGAGCCACACTTCACGTGGTCGGCTCGGAGGATTTCAGGGCGACCGACATCAAGCGCAAGCTCGAAGCCCAGGGCATCAGTGATGTTGACATCTACCCGGCCAAAGGGGTGATTGAAGATTTATTCATAAAACTCACTCGAAATGACCAACAATAACATTGCCATATCCGTGAAAGACCTCACTAAACGCTTCGGGGACTTCACCGCCGTTGACAGTATAACCTTCGATGTCCGCAAAGGTGAGATATTCGGTTTTCTCGGAGCCAACGGAGCCGGCAAGACCACGGCAATGCGCATGCTGTGCGGCCTGAGCTACCCTACTTCCGGTAGCGGCACAGTGGCCGGATTCAATATCAGCACCGAAGGAGAGTTGATAAAACGACACATCGGCTATATGAGTCAGAAATTTTCGCTTTACGGCGACCTCTCCGTGGTTCAGAACCTGAGGCTGTTCTCCACCATCTACGGTCTTTCCGACAGCGAGACAAAAAAACGCATGAGCGCCATGATGAAGCGCTTAGGCATGGACAGCATGGCTGATGCACGCGTTAAATCAATTCCGGTAGGTTGGCGGCAGAAGCTTGCCTTTGCCGCCTCCACTATCCACAACCCCGAAATCGTATTTCTCGACGAACCCACAGGCGGAGTCGACCCTGTGACGCGCCGGAAGTTCTGGGAACTTATCTATCAGGCATCATCCGAGGGGATGACGGTTTTCGTCACAACTCATTATCTGGATGAAGCCGAGTACTGCAATCGAGTTTCGATAATGGTTGATGGCCGTATCGCGGCCCTCGACACACCGGCAGCTCTCAAGGAACAATTCCACGCCGATTCGATGGACGAAGTGTTCCGCATTGTAGCTAAAGACGCTCAAAGAACAGAATAAGATGAATATTTTAGGCTCACTTATAAAAAAAGAAGCGATTCACATTGTGCGCGACCGTCGCACGATGTTCATCACACTCGTCATGCCCCTGGTGCTTCTGCTTCTGTTCGGATTCGCTATCTCGACCGAAGTCAACAACATCAGGATAGCCGTGGTTGCGGACCGCCACAACGATACCACCCGCGATATTATCCAGGCGCTGGAGGTCAATTCCTACTTCTCCTTCGAAGGAATTACAGCCGCGGATGACGTTGATGACCTCCTGCGGCAGAGCAAAATAGACGCGGCACTGATTCTACGGCCCGATGGAAACAAGCTACCCTGTCAAATCATAGTGGATGCCTCAAATCCTACCGTAGCACAGGCGGTTGCGTCCTACATTTCGGGGGTAATTACACCAAGCTCGGACAACGTGATTGTTACACGCACGCTATACAATCCGCAGATGAAAAGTTCCTACAACTTCGTGCCCGGCATCATGGGCATGATTTTCATACTTATCTGTGCCATTATGACTTCCGTGTCAATCGTACGCGAAAAAGAAACCGGCACTATGGATCTCCTGCTCGTTTCTCCCGTCCGGCCAATAAATATCATCTTCGGGAAACTCATCCCTTACTTCATCCTTTCCTGCGTGATACTGGCCATAATGCTCACCATGGCCTATACTGTGCTCGGGCTTCCTGTGTCGGACTCCGTATTTTCAGTTATCGGGGTTTCACTGCTGTATATAATCCTGTCCCTCAGCATCGGTCTGCTTGTGTCGGCGATGGTCAGCAATCAAGTTTCGGCACTGATTGTATCGGCCATGCTCTTCATGGTGCCAGTCATTATGCTGTCGGGAATGATTTTTCCTGTGGATAATATGCCGGTGGTGCTCCAAGGTGTTTCTTGCATCATACCCGCACGGTGGTATATATCAGCGATGCGAAAACTGATGATACAGCAGGTGGATTTCGCCGGTGTGCTCAATGAGGTATTCATCATGGTGGGGATGACTCTGGTTCTGCTGGCGGCCCAGCTTGGCAAATTCAATTCCAAAAAGTAAAATGTTATGTCCCTTAGAATACTTGGCGCGCTGTTGCGCAAAGAAATAATAATGATGCGGCACAATCCGATTATACCGAAAATGATTGTCGGATTGCCCATAATGGCATTGCTGATTATTCCCCTTGTGGCTACTTTCGATGTCAAGAACGTTGAGGTGGTGGTAGTGGATAATGATTACAGCCAGATTTCACGGCGCATAATCGCTGACATCGATGCATCCAAGGAGCTCTCCGTGCTCGAAGTCGTTGACACCTATGCCGAAGCAATGGATTTGATTGACAAAGATAAGGCGGACGTGATATTATCAATTCCTCCGAACTTCTCACGCGATATTTCTCAGCTGGATGTGGAAGCCAACGGTGTTAATGCAACCAAGGGCGTCCTGGGGATGCAATATGTTGTGAGCTCGGCTGCCGCGACTATACAACGCTTTAACAATGAGGACGGCCTGAACATGGCCCAAGCGACACCAAGCGTACTCTACCGCTTTAACCCGACGCTTAATTTCCGGCACTACATGATTCCTGCGCTCATGGTTTTCCTCATTATCATGATATGCGGTTTTCTGCCGGCTCTCAATCTTGTGAGCGAGAAAGAAACCGGAACTATCGAGGCCATGAATGTCACACCGGTAAGCAGGACAGTATTCGTGCTGTCCAAGCTGATTCCGTTCTGGGTCACGGGAATTCTGGTGGTGACAGTGGGTATACTAATCGGGTTCTTAGTATATGGCGTAGCTCCGTTAGGCAACCTCGCGGGCATCTACCTTGCCACCGTGCTGCTTAGCCTGGTTATGTCAGGGCTCGGGGTAACGATAGCCAACAAATCGGCGACCATGCTTCAGACCATTTTTGTGATGTTCGCCTTCATAATTATCTTTCAGCTCATGGGAGGTCTTTTCACTCCCATCGGCTCAATGCCGGATTGGGCGCAATACATCACCTATGCCGTTCCCCCGCGTTTCTTCAACGAGATAATGCGCTCCATCTATCTTAAAGGCGCCACGATTTTTGAGTTGAGAAGTCAGTTCATCTGGCTTGGCGCTTATGCGGCATTATCTCT
This sequence comes from Bacteroidales bacterium, assembly GCA_014800735.1. Classification (GTDB taxonomy): domain Bacteria; phylum Bacteroidota; class Bacteroidia; order Bacteroidales; family Muribaculaceae; genus CAG-873. The sequence continues at coordinate 58,570 of JAAVFP010000022.1, read as the reverse complement.
TCTTTTGGCCGGGTTCACCTATAAAAAACGGTCGTAAGAAGACCGAATCACTCCTGCCTCGTAATTTTCCCGGATATTATTGGCGATATTCGGGATTTTTTGCGTAATATTGCGGCTTCATTATCAAACACAGTAAATAACCTATGCACTTAAAGACTTTTGTCGCCGTGGCAGGCCTGCTCACAGCAGCTGCCACTCAGGCGCAGAGCTCCGACTTGAAGCTCAGCGCCGACAACATTCCCGAAATTGTCAAGGAACTGACCCTGCAGGAGAAAGCACGCCTCCTGGTGGGCCGCAACGACTACACCTTCGGCGGTTACGACAACCCGGATGAGTTCGTCCGCTTCATTGCCCCGAGCGTGTCGGGCTACACCCAGGGTGTGCCACGCCTGGGCATTCCTCCCACAGCGCTGGTCGACGGCCCCGCCGGTGTGGTGGTGGTGGACCGCCCGGACGTCGAGAAGCACTACGTGGCCACCGGCTTCCCGGTGGGCATTGCCCTTGCCAGCACCTGGGACACCGACCTCGTGCAGTCCGTCGGCACCGCAATGGGCAATGAGGTTCTGGAATATGGCCTGGATGTGATTCTGGCTCCCGGCATGAACATACACCGCTCGCCACTGTGCGGACGCAACTACGAGTATTACTCCGAGGACCCCTTTGTGACCGGCAAGATTGCCGCCGCATTCGTGCGCGGAATCCAGAGCAACGGCGTAGGCACCAGCCTGAAGCACTACGCCGTGAACTCGCAGGAAACCAACCGNACCGAGGTGGACGAGATTGTGGACCAGCGCACNCTGCGCGAAATCTACCTGAAGGGNTTCGAGATTGCAGTGAAGGAAGCTCAGCCCTGGACCGTGATGGCATCCTACAACCGCCTCAACGGCCCCTACACCCAGGAGAACTACGACCTGCTCACAACAGTGCTCCGCGACGAGTGGGGATTTGACGGCNTCGTGATGACCGACTGGATTCAGCAGCGCCACACCGACCAGCAGATTAAATCCGGNGTGGANAACCTGCAGCCNGGCTACCAGGTTCANNTTGAGGANATTGACGCCATGGTGGCNGACGGNCGCCTGACNATGGCCGAAATCGACACGGCCGTCACCCGNATGCTGCGCTACATTGTGAAGACTCCCCACTTCCGCAACTACAAGTACAGCGACAACCCCGACCTTGAGGCTCATGCCGCCGTCACCCGCAAATCGGCCACCGAGGGCATGGTGCTCCTCAAGAACGAGGGCAACGCCCTGCCGCTGAAGGATGTGAAACGTGCCGCGCTGTTCGGCATCCACTCCTACGACTTCCTGGCCGGTGGCACCGGCTCGGGCCACGTGGTGAAGCCNTATGTTGTGGACATGCGCCAGGGCCTGGCCAACGCCGGCATCGAAATCGACAAGGACATGAACGACATGTACACGGCCTACATGAACTACGGCCATGCCCGCAACCGCTGCGACCGCGACCCTGATGAGCGCTGGTATGTGGCTCCGCCGCTGCCTGAGCTCCCCGTGAGCAAAAACTGCATCCGNACCCANGCCCGCAATGCNGACGTGGCCATAGTGACCATCGGCCGCCAGGCCGGCGAAGGCAGCGACCGCTCGCTGAGCACCGGCTTCAACCTCACCGCCACCGAGCAGGACCTGCTGCGCGACATCTGCGACGAATTCCACGCCCAGGGCAAAAAAGTNATNGTGGTGCTCAACGTTGGCGGCGCTATCGAAACCGCCTCGTGGAAGGGNCTCCCCGATGCCATCCTGCTGGCATGGCAGCCCGGCCAGGAAGGCGGCAACTCCGTGGCCGACGTGCTGCTGGGCAAGGAAAATCCCTCGGGCAAGCTCACCCTCACNTTCCCCATCGCGGCNATGGACGTGCCCTCGTCGCTCAACTTNCCCACCGAGGGCAACCAAAGCAACCAGCGCCAGCGTCAGGGCCAGCGCCGCAACATTGACTACACCCTGCACAGCGAGGGCCTGGACGTGGGCTACCGCTACTTCTCCACNCGCGGCCGCGAAGTGTCCTACCCCTTCGGCTACGGCAAGAGCTACACCACCTTCGCCTACTCCAAGCCNGTTGTAAAAGCCGATAAGGACGGCTTCACCGCCAGCATCACAGTGACCAACACCGGCAGCGTGGCCGGCAAGGAAATCGTGCAGCTCTACGTAACCGCTCCGGACGGCAAGCTCTACAAGCCCGCTATCGAGCTGAAATCATTTGCCAAGACCCGCGAGCTGCAGCCCGGCGAGAGCCAGACGCTCACCATGCACGTGACCGCCTACGACCTCGCCTCCTACGACACCGACATCCAGAGCTGGGTGACCGACAAGGGNNCCTACCGCGTGAACTTTGCCGCCGCGGCCGACGACGTNCGCGGCACCGGCACCTACCGCCAGCCCCGCACCCTCACCTGGCCCGCACACGATGTGCTCGCCCCCACCCGCGAACTGTAAATATAAATAGGTATAAGCAAGCTCCCCCGGAAACCGACNTGGTTTCCGGGGGNGCCATTTTATATGGAGAGATAGGAGAATGAGTCGTTATTTACTTTTCTGGTATTCGGCNTAGTATTCCTCGAGCACTTCGCGGATTTTTTTGCCGATGGTTTCGTAGGCATCCTTATCCAGATTGGCCTCCGAGGTNCGGATGGACCANGCNGGGCCGTCGAAGCCCGAACCGTTGAGCACCACGATGCCCTTTTCGGCTGCCAGACGCATGGTGACGTCAAGCGAATTGTGGGTCTTGTCCAGCCACTTGGCAAAGTCGTCACCGTAGATTTTCTTGGCCCACACCATCATGTCGATTTCGGCGTAGTAGCCCACGCGCAGTGGGTCGTCGGGCAGCTTGAAGCCGGTGGCATCCCACAGGGCTTTCAGTCGCTCCTGAATCATGGCCTGCATCTTGCCTTTGTACACGTCCTCAGTGTCGATGAGGCACTTCAGGGCGAACAGGCTCATCTGAATCTGCTGCGGGGTGGAAAGGCCGGCAGTGTGGTTCAGGGCCACGTCGCGGCTGTCGGCCACCATGCGGTCAATGAATTTCAGGCCGGGTACATCCAGCGTCAGTGAACCGTAACGTTTTTCGAGGTCCTTCTTCTCGGCCTCGGGCAGAGCGGCGATCATGCGGTCGAAAATATTCTGCTTGGCGGCAGCCACCACTGCCAGTCGCCAACCGGTGGCGCCGAAGTACTTCGAGAACGAGTAGACGCACAGCGTGTTCTCCGGCAGGATGTAGAGCAGCGAATTGAAATCCTTGGCGAAGGTGCCGTAGACCTCGTCCGACACAATCATCAGGTTGGGGTTATCCTTCTTCACAATGTCCACAAAGCGGTCCAGATTTTCCTTGGAGAGTTCGTAGGACGGCGGATTGGAAGGATTAATCATGCACACCAGTTTGACGCTGGGGTCACGAAGCTTGTCGAGCTCCGAATCGGGATACTGCCAGTAGTGATAGCCGTCGGCCTGCACCTTGTTGGCGCTCACGGTCACTACATCGAACTGGAAGCGGTCCAGCTGCGGAATTTCAATATACGGTGTGAACAGCGGGGCCATCAGCGCAATCTTGTCGCCTTTCTTCAGCAGGTGATTGGCCTGGAGCGAGTCGAACACGTAGCACATGCCGGCCGTGCCGCCCTCAACGGCAAAGAGGTCGTAGTTCTTGCCGCCGTCGCTTGCGCGATGACCCATTTCCTGTGCAAGATAAGGCTGGATGGCAGCCTCAGTGTACTTCAGGATGCGGGGAGGCGTGGGGTACTGGTCGCCGATGATGGCGTCGGCCCATTCGGACACCAGTTCGTTGCGGTCGGCCTTTACAGTGTCAAGCATATAACGGTAGGAACCGCTCAGGAGCTTGCCGGCCTCGCTGTCGGCGTTCGCTGCCAGGAAGGCTTCGAAGCGGTCGGCAATGCCCTCGCTCTGAGGCATGCCGGCAATGCCGGGAGTGTCCTGGAAGGTGCGTTTGGCTTCGTCCACAGCGAATTTGCCGAGCAGGAAGAAGGCCTCACGGGCATCGTAGGAAATCCAGTTAGGATTACCACGGCCTGCATTCAGAAAGGTTTGCGACGACTTGCGGGCGTCGGCCTTGGCAAGCTTTATAAGTTCGTTTTTGATTTCGAAGGGACTCATCCGGTCCAGTTTCTGTTCGTAGGACTCGGAGAGAGGATTTTGATTTGCCATAATCAATATATATTAGCAGTTTATATACAATTTATTACTCTACGCGCAGCATAGTGTTATAACCACACCCATCAGGATGAGCAGCGTGTTGCCGATGGCATAGGTCACGGTGTAGCCCAGTGCGGGAACCGACGAACCGAGGGCATCCTGGATAGCACCCAGTGTGGCGGTTGTGGTGCGGCTACCGGCGCAGCAACCCATGTTGATGGCTGCGGGGAAGTGGAACACCTTGTCGCCGATAATCACACCGAGGATAAGCGGGAGAGTCGTGGCAATGATACCGGCCACGAAGAGCATCCAGCCCACTTCCTTGATACCGCTCACGAAGGTAGGAGCGGCGGTGATGCCGATAACGGCGATGAACATATTCAGGCCCAGGTTATTGAGCAGCCATACCGACGAGTCGGGGATACGGCCGAAAGTCGGGTGCTTGCTGCGCAGCCAGCCCAGGAGCAGACCGGCGATAAGAGCGCCGCCCGATGTGCTGAGGCTCACGGGGATGCCACCCAGATGGATGGTGATGGCACCGATGAGCGCGCCGATGAAAATGCCGAGACCGACGAATACCATGTCGGTAGTCTTGGTAGGACGGTCGGCATAGCCGATGAAGCTTGCGGCGCCGTCCACCTCGCGTTTGAGGCCGGTGATGGTAATCATGTCGCCGCGCATCAGTTGAGTTTTGGCATACACGGGCAGTTCGTGGCCGCCACGGGTGATTTTGCTGATTGCCACGCCCTTCATCTGGGGGGTGTGGCGCAGCTGGTCCACAGTCAGGTTGGCACACTGCTTGGTGGCCACCATCACGGGAATCTGTTCAACATTGAAAGTGAGCAGTTCGTAGTCGGCAACTTCGGGGCCAATCCACGATTCGTCCTCGATTACGAACTCCCGCCGACCGCTCAGCACAATCTCGTCGCCCTTGGCAACTTTCACGCTGCCGTCGGGATCGTCGATAATAGAGCCGTTCTGGCGCACGCGGTCCACAAAAATCACGCGGCCGAGGTCGGATATCTTCTTCTGAATTTCGTCAACAGTCTTAGGCTCGGCAAAGAAGTCGCCATCGGCCTTGTAGGCACGGAACACCACCGGACGCTGGGCGCTGATGAACGCGGGGTCGGAGTTGAGTTCCGACGAGTTCATCTCCTTTTCCAGTTCGGCCGTCTGGGCTTTTACCTTCTTGATGCCGCCAAGCATCATCGGGGCGATATAAGCCATGATATAGGCCGAGCCGATTGTACCGAAAATATAAGTAACGGCGTAGCACACGGGCACAAGGTCAATCCAGTTTTTCTTGTCGGCGGCCGATGCGCCGAGGGTCTGAATCGTATCGTCGCCCACGCCAATTACAGCTGAGATTGTCTGGGCACCGCCGAACAGGCCTGCGGCCTCGCCGGGATTATATCCGAAAATCTTGGCCACACCGAGGGTGACCGCAAAACAGAGCACGCACATGACGCAGGCAAAAATCACCTGTTTTATGCCCGAGCCCCTCAGGGCCGCAAAGAACTGCGGGCCAACACTGTAGCCGATTGCAAACAGGAACAGCAGGAAGAATACTGACTTCACCGGACCGGGGATGGGAATGTTCATCTGCCCCACAAGCACACCCACAAGCAGGACCGACGTGACGGTTCCGAGCGAGAATGTCTTGTATTTCAGCTTTCCGACCCAGAAACCGATACCCAGAGTAAGAAAAATGGGTATCGCCGGATTTTCACGGAAGGTTTCAATTAACCAATTCATAGGGAATAAATGTAAAGTGGAAAAATGTGTTGAACGGGCCTGAAAAGCTTCCGGCCTTATTAGTAAAACCTCCCCGGTGTGGTAAAAGTTCTACAACCCTACAAAAAGTGACCTGCGGGTTTGCCGTGATAATCAATTTTTTCTTAACTTTGTACCATAATATCGCAGCAATTCAAGTTGAGACAACTCATCATATATATAGCCGGCATCCTACTCCTGTGCCTGGCCTTTACCGGACGCGGCGCTACGCCGGACGCACCCACCGGCGATTTCACGGTTGCCGACAGTGGCTTTGCGCCCGTTGAAAGCCTCGCGGCGGACGTTCCGGCCCTTATCGCCACCGACACGCTCGGCGGCGACTCGCTTGCCGTGGTGCCCGCGCAGCAGATGTCCGAAGCCATCCGCCAACGCATCGGCATGGGCTCGGCCGGCCGTGTGCGCTATGTGAAATCCGACCTTGATGCTCCCGTGCTGTTCTCGTCGGCGGACTCGATGGTTATCGTGCGCCGCGACTCGGCCTATATGTACGGCACCGGCTCCGTGACCTACGGCGACATCAAACTGGACGCAGCCGAAATCCAGATGGACCTCAACGACAACACCGTGAACGCTATCGGGCGAACTGACAGCACAGGCGAGGTTATCGGCAAGCCGGTTTTCTCCGAAAGCGGCACTGAATACGAAGCTGCCTCGATGCGCTACAACTTCCACACCGCCAAGGGTTATATCACCAACGTTGTCACCCAGCAGGGCGAGGGCTATCTGACAGGTGGTACCACAAAAAAAGACAGCGTCGGACAGTTCTATCTGGCCAACGGCCGCTACACCACCTGCGACGAGCACGACGACCCGCACTTCTACTTCCAGCTCACCAAAGCCAAGGTGAACCCGGGCAAAAACATCGTGTTCGGCCCGGCCTACATGGTGGTTGCCGGTCTGCCGCTACCGCTGGCCCTTCCGTTCGGCTACTTCCCGTTCACCGACAAATATGCCTCCGGTATCATCGTTCCCACTTTCGGCGACGACTATAACCGTGGCTTCTATCTGAGCGACGGCGGTTACTACTTTGCCATCAACGACAATATTGACCTTGCCCTCACCGGCGAAATCTACACCAAAGGCTCGTGGGGCCTGAGCGGCCGTTCGAGCTACGCCAAGCGCTACAAGTTCAACGGCTCGTTCAACATCAGCTATCTCAAGACCATCTACGGGGAGAAGGGCGAACCGGACTATTCGTCGCAGACCAACTTCCAGGTGCTGTGGAGCCACACCCAGGATGCCAAGGCCAACCCCAACATGTCGCTGTCGGCAAGCGTGAACTTCACCACCTCGGGCTATTCGCGCAACAACCTCAATTCCTACTACTCGCCCTCGTTCACCGAGAACACCAAAAGTTCGACGGTGAACATGACCTACCGCATCCCCAATTCCAAGCTGAGCCTTTCAACCACCTTCAACCTCACCCAGCGCACTCAGGACTCCACCCTGGCCGTGTCGTTCCCCAACGTCACCGTGAGCCTGTCGCAGGTGTACCCCTTCAAGCGCAAGCACGCTGCAGGAAATGAAAAGTGGTACGAAAAAATCAAGCTGTCCTACTCGGGTATGCTCCAGAACTCGCTCACGGCCAAGCAGAATGAATTTTTCAAGAAAAGCCTCATCAAGGACTGGCGCAACGGCATGAAGCACGAGGTGCCCATCTCGGCCACGTTCAATGTGCTCAAATACTTCAACCTCACGCCATCCGTACGATTCACGGACCGCATGTACACCAGCAAGGTGCGCCGCGACTGGAACGCCGAACAGGGCATCGAACAGATGGACACCACCTACGGCTTCTACAACGTCTATGATTTCGATGCCTCCGTGGCCATGGACACCAAGGTCTACGCCTTCTTCCAACCCCTCGGTGCACTTGGCAAGAAGCTCAAGATGGTGCGCTATGTGATGACGCCGTCCGTATCGCTCAACGCGCGCCCCGACTTCGCTTCGGATTTCTTCGGCTACTACGGCCACTATAACTATACCGACAGCCGCGGCCAGGAGCAGGAGCACCAGTACAGCTATTATCCCAATGCTCTTTTCGGCGTACCCACGGCCGGAAAATCGGGCTCCGTGGCATTCTCGCTGGCGAATAACATCGAGGCCAAAATAAAGTCGGACAATGACTCGATCGGCGAAAAGAAAATCTCCATCATCGAGAACCTCAATATCAACGAGAGCTACAACTTCGCTGCCGACTCGCTGCGCTGGTCCGACCTCAGCACCTCAATCCTGCTGCGACTCACAAAGGGCTTCAATCTCAACCTGTCGGCCACATGGGATGTCTACACCTACGCCCTCAACGCCAACGGTGCCCCGGTGAAGGTGAACAAAACCCGCCTCCAGGCCGGTAAAGGCATTGGCCGACTGCAACGCACGGGCACGTCATTCTCCTACACTTTCAACAACGACACCTTCAAGCGCAAGAAAAAGGACGACCCCAACAAGGACACTAACAATCAGGATGCCGACAACCCGAATAACCCCAACAACCGGCGCAGCGGCTACGACCAGGAGGATACCGAACTCTCCGACGACGGCTACGCCAAATGGAGCGTGCCCTGGAACCTGACGTTCAACTACTCGGTGAACTACGGCTACGGCGCATTCAACTACGACAAGATGGAGTACGACGGCAAGATAACGCAGAATCTGAGCGTGTCAGGCAACATACGCCCCACGCCGGGCTGGAACTTTTCAATGTCGGCCTCTTACAACTTCGACACGCACAAGATTGCCTACATGAACTGCAACATCTCGCGCGACCTGCACTGCTTCACCATGTCGGCCAGCTTCGTGCCCGTGGGCCCCTACAAGAGCTACAACTTCCACATAGCCGTGAAATCCTCGCTCCTGTCCGACCTCAAATACGACAAACGCTCCTCCCTTTCCAACGGCATCACGTGGTACTAAACCGACATTATCCCATGCATTTCTGTCGGGTGCTCGCGCAGCGGAGAGGCGAGCTCCGCAGATGGTGATTTTTTGCGTTGGCGCGGGTGCGGATTTATTTGCCTGTTTCACGAAAAATCCGTAACTTTGTTTGCTAAAATACGCGAAAGAAAAATACTTATCAAAACGATATGGCAGAACAGAAAGAGGAATACAGCGCCAGTAATATTACGGTGCTCGAGGGCCTGGAGGCCGTTCGAATGCGCCCGGCAATGTATATTGGCGACATATCCGAAAAAGGCCTGCATCACCTTGTCTACGAAGTAGTTGACAACTCCATCGACGAGGCTCTTGCCGGCTATGCAACTGACATCGAGGTAACAATCTTCGAGGACAACTCCATCAAGGTGGTGGACAACGGCCGCGGTATCCCCGTGGATATGCACGAGAAGGAGCACAAAAGTGCGCTCGAGGTCGTGCTCACCGTGCTCCATGCCGGCGGTAAGTTCGACAAGGGTTCCTACAAGGTGTCCGGCGGCTTGCACGGCGTTGGTGTGTCGTGCGTCAACGCTCTCTCCACCTTCCTCCGCGCCGAGGTGCGCCGCAACGGCAAAGTCTATGCGCAGGAGTACAGCTGCGGCAAGCCCACCACCGAACTGATGATTGTGGGCGAATCGGACAGCACCGGTACAACGGTGATTTTCAAGCCCGACGGCAGCATCTTTACCACCACGGTCTACCAGTATTCCATCCTGGCCAACCGCCTGCGCGACCTCGCCTTCCTGAATTCCGGCATCCGCCTGCGCCTGACCGACATGCGCGAGCTCGACGCCGAAGGCAAGCCACGCTCCGAAGTGTTCTACTCCCAGAACGGTCTGCGCGAGTTCGTTGAGTACATTGACTCCAACAAGGAATCGCTCATCAACGACGTTATCCACCTCACCACCGAGCGCCAGGGCATCCCTGTGGAGGTAGCTCTCACCTACAACACCACCTCCAACGAGAACATCTACTCCTTCGTCAACAACATCAACACTATTGAGGGCGGCACACACCTCACCGGCTTCCGCCGTGGCCTTACCCTCACCCTCAAGAAATATGCCGAGGACAACAACCTGCTCAAAAACGCCAAGGTTGAAATCGCCAGCGACGACTTCCGTGACGGCCTTACCGCAGTAATCTCGGTGAAAGTGCTCGAGCCTCAGTTCGAGGGCCAGACCAAAACCAAGCTGGGCAACAGCGAGGTGATCGGCGCCGTTCAGACCGCCGTTTCCGAAGCCCTCCGCACCTACCTTGAGGAACACCCCAAGGAGGCCAAGACGGTTGTTGAAAAGGTTATCCTTGTTGCTCAGGCACGCAAGGCGGCTCTTGATGCCCGCCAGAAAGTGCTGCGCAAAACCCCGCTGTTCGGCGGCGGCCTCCCCGGCAAGCTCACGGACTGCTCAAGCCGCACGGCCGAGGATTGCGAGCTATTCCTTGTCGAGGGTGATTCGGCAGGCGGTACGGCCAAGCAGGCCCGCGACCGCCAGTTCCAGGCCATCCTTCCCCTGCGAGGCAAAATCCTCAACGTGGAGAAGGCTCTTGACCACCGCATTTTCGAAAGCCAGGAAATCACCAATATTTTCCGCGCTCTCCGTGTGAGCATCGGCACCGAGGAGGACCCCAAGGCCCTCAACATGAGCAAGCTGGCCTACCACAAGATTATCATCATGACCGATGCCGACGTCGATGGCGCCCACATCGCCACCCTGCTGATGACCTTCTTCTTCCGCCGCATGCGCTCGCTCATTGAGCAAGGCCACCTCTACCTGGCCTCGCCGCCCCTGTACAAGTGCAAGATGGGCAAGAACGTGGACTATTGCTGGACCGACCTCCAAGTGCAACAGTTCATCGCCAAGCACGGCGACCGCACCGAGGTGCAGCGATTCAAAGGTCTGGGCGAGATGAGCGAGGACGAGCTTCGCTTCACCACCATGTCGCCTGAGCACCGCATCCTCAAGCAGGTGGAAATCAGCGACGCCGCCGAGGCCGACCGCGTTTTCTCCATGCTCATGGGCGATGACGTGGCTCCCCGCCGCGACTTCATCGAGGCCAACGCCACCTACGCCAATATCGACGCCTGATTTCCCGGGCTCGCAACGAACCATCGACGCCGTTGGCGCGTTATATAATAAATATTGTATAGCGCCCGCGGCGTCGATTCTCATATCAAAGCCTGCCAGCGTACCTAAAAATATTTTCATCACACATCAACAACATAAAACAGATGGTAAAGGCAAAAAAGTCAAAGAAGCAGGACACGCTTCGTCAAGACGTAGACAATTATATATCCAAGCAGAACACAGCTACTTTCAACTACAAGCAGGTGTCGCACGCCATCGGCGAGAATGATCCCGCCGGCCAGCGCGCAGTGGCATTGCTCCTTGCCGAGCTTGCTTTCGACGGCCACATCATCGAGGTGGCTCCGGGCAAGTACAAGGCACCATCCCGCACGGTGAAGGCCACAGGCGTTTTCTCGCGCCGCTCCAACGGCAAGAACAGTGTGATTACCGATGCCGACGGCGAGGAAATTTTCGTGGCGGAGCGCAACTCGATGCACGCCCTCAACGGCGACCGCGTGGAGGTGACCATTGCGGCCCACGTCAAAGGCCGCGAACCCGAAGCCGTGGTGACCGACATTATCGAAAAGAAGGACCAGACCTTTATCGGCACACTTAAAGTTGAAAAATATGCCAGCTGGCTCCAGACCGACTCAAAATATCTGGCTACCGACATATTTATCCCCCGCACTAAGCTGAAAGGTGGCCGCAACGGCGACAAAGCCATAGTGCGAATCACCAGCTGGGACGATGACTCCAAAAACCCCACCGGCGAGGTGGTTGACGTACTTGGCAAGGCTGGCGACAATACATCCGAGATGCACGCCATTCTGGCCGAGTACGGCCTGCCCTACCGCTACCCGGAAGCCGTTGAAAAAGCCGCCGACAGCATTGATGCCGGTATCACCCCCGAGGTTGTGGCCGAGCGCGAGGACCTGCGCGGTGTGACCACATTCACCATTGACCCCAAGGACGCAAAGGACTTTGACGACGCCCTTTCGGTGCGTACGCTGCCGAACGGCAACTACGAGGTGGGCGTGCACATTGCCGACGTGACCCACTACGTGCAGCCCGACACCATCATCGACCGCGAGGCCCGCGACCGCGCCACCAGCGTCTATCTGGTGGACCGCACCATCCCGATGCTTCCCGAGCATCTGTCCAACGGCATCTGCTCGCTGCGTCCCAACGAGGACAAGCTCACATTCTCGGTTCTCTTCGAAATGACCCCCGACGGCAAGGTTGTGAACCACCGCATTGTGCGCACCGTCACCCGCTCGGTGCGCCGCTTCACCTACGAGGAAGCTCAGGAGGTGATTGAAACCGGCAAGGGCGACTACGCCGAGGAAATTCTGCTGCTCGACCGTCTGGCAAAAATTCTGCGTAAGAACCGCTACGAGAACGGCTCGGTGGATTTCGACCGCGAGGAAGTGCGCTTCGACATCGACGAAACCGGTCACCCCGTGAGCGTGTATTTCAAGGTGAGCAAGGACGCCAACAAGCTCATCGAGGAATTCATGCTGCTGGCCAACAAGACCGTGGCAGCCGCCATAGGCATAGTTCCGAAAAAGAAAAAAGCAAAATCGTTCGTCTACCGCGTGCACGATGTGCCCGATGCCGAGCGTCTGACCAACCTGGCCGAGCTGGCACGTGTGTTCGGCCACAAGCTGCGCACCACCGGCACTCCCAAGGAAATAAACCGCTCCCTCAACAAGATGCTTCAGGACATCAAGGGCAAAGGCGAGGAGAACCTGCTTGCCACTCTGGCCATCCGCTCCATGGCAAAGGCAATATACACCACCGAGAATATCGGACACTACGGCCTGGGCTTCGACTATTACACCCACTTCACTTCGCCCATCCGCCGCTACCCCGACATGATGGTGCACCGCCTGCTTGACCGCTACCTGAAAGGTGGCCGCAGTGTGAACGCCGAGAAACTTGAGGAACAGAGCAAGCACTCCTCCGACATGGAACAACTGGCGGCCAATGCCGAGCGCGCCTCAATCAAATACAAACAGGTCGAATACATGGGCGACCACCTGGGCGAAGTGTTCACCGGCGTAATCTCGGGCGTGACCGAGTGGGGACTCTATGTTGAACTTGACGAGAACAAGTGCGAGGGCCTTATCCCCATGCGCGACCTGGCCGATGACTTCTACGACTTCGACGCCAAGAACTACTGCCTGATTGGCCGACGCAACCACAACCGCTACCGCCTGGGCGATAAAGTCACGATTCAGGTTGCACGCGCCGACCTACAGAAAAAGCAGCTCGACTTCGTGATTGTCGACGAGAAAAATCCGCCGCGTGGCCTGGATGCACTCGGAGGCAAGAAACCCGGCAAGCGCCCCGAGCATGAAAGCGTAGGCAAAAAGAAACGCCGCCGCAAATAAGCACCGAAAAGCAACCGGACGTGCATCTGGCCCCAGGCCGGACGCACGTCCTTATATATTATATGTGTATGAACTCAAAAACTCCCGCCGGAATAATCCGCATCGATAATCTCAGTATCTACGCCCACCATGGCGTACTGCCGCAGGAGCGCAAAGTGGGCAACGACTTCACCGTGAGTATGCGTCTGCGCTTCGACGCCTCCAAGGCAATGGAGAACGACGAGCTGGATGCAACAATCAACTATGCCGACCTGGTGCAGATTGCCAAGGATGAAATGGCCATACCTTCAAAGCTGCTGGAGCATGTGGTATTCCGCATCCACCGACACATCACCGCACGCTATCCGGAAATTACCGGTGGTACCATAAGCCTGTACAAAAACAACCCGCCCATCCCATGCGAGGTTGAGCGGATTGGTTTCACTTACAAATGGTGACTCACACCGCAACCGCCCTCGTGCGAAAACTCATCATATCTTTTCGCCGATTATTTCGATACTAAATAAATATTAAGTATCTTTGTGCCCGTTATGTCGCATGAAATAGCTATCAATCAGACGGATTATTCAGTTGCAGTTCAGAATATCAAAGCTGCAATACTCCGCAGTCAATACAACGCTGCGAAGTTGGTAAATCGTGAGATGCTGTCACTCTATTACGGGATTGGTCAATATATTTCCCAAAATTCTCGAGACGGATTCTGGGGAACAGGTGCTGTTAAGATAATCTCTGAACGACTGCAAAAGGAACTTCCGGGGCTAAAGGGCTTTTCCTCAAGCAACCTAAAAAATATGAGAATGTTCTATGAGGAGTGGACGACCGTCTTTACATCCAATGTATCAGATGAATATAAATCGCCAATCACGACTGGCGAAATTGAAACCGGGTTACTACTATGGGGTAAATCGCCAATCGCGATTGGCGATTTAGAAATGTTCCTAAATCTAAGCTTCACGCACCATATTCTGATTCTCTCTGGCGAAAAGGATTTAGCTAAACGATGGAAGTATATTAAGCTTGCATTGGACAACAAATGGAACACACGCATGCTGCAACAGCAAATCAAGGATAATGCAGCCGATAAATATGGAACCATGCCATCAAATTTCGACGTGACAATTCAGAATAAACGGGATGTTATCAAAGCACTCAATATGTTCAAGGATGAATATCTGCTTGATTTTATCAATACTGAGGAAATCGGAATACGAGATTGGGAAGATATCGATGAACGCGTGGTGGAAAAGTCAATTATACACAATATTAAAAAGTTTATAATGACTTTTGGCAGGGATTTTGCGTTCGTTGGCAACCAATATCACCTGGAGGCTTTTTCCCATGAGTTTTTCCCTGATTTATTATTTTTTAATAGAGAGCTGAACTGTCTGGTTGTTATAGAATTGAAAACTGGCGACTTTAAACCGGGCTACTTAGCTCAACTAATGACATACCTCCGCATTCTTGATGACCAGATAAAAAAGCCTCATGAAAACCCATCAATCGGAATAGTACTCTGCAAAACTGCCGATAAGGATTTCGTAGAGTACGTAATCCAAGACTATGCTAAACCGATGGGAGTGGCAACCTACCGTCTCAGTCAAGAAATGCCCAAGAAACTTCGAGATGCATTGCCGGATGTCGAGGAACTAAAAAAACTACTATAGCACTTCCATCGCTATTATCAAAAAAATCAAACACTCAAGGTTTTATGCGACTTTGAGTGTTTGTTTTTCAATCTTGTGGTCATCGCTTGAACTTCTCACACCTTGCTGGGGGAGATGTCGAATTGCTTCTTGAAGCAGGTGGAGAAGTATTTTGCATCCGCAAAGCCGACCATATAGGCCACTTCCGCCACGTTGTACTGATGCTTCAGCAACAGCTCCTTGGCCTTGTTAAGGCGGTAAACTCGGATATAATCGTTGATGGACAGGCCCGTCAGCGATTTAATTTTGTTGTAGACCGACGTGCGGCTCATGCCCAGTTCGCGGCATACGTCGGCAATCGAGTAGTCCGAGTCGGCCATGTGCTCGTCGATTATGGCACGTACTCTATCAATGAACGCGCGGTCGAGCTCGCTGGCAAATTCATCCTCGGCCGGAGCCTCGGAATCGGTGGTCAGTTGCTGGCGCAGGCGGTTGCGGTTGTCAAGGATGTTCTTTATGCGCACGCGGAGCACCGACATGTCGAAGGGCTTGGCGATGTAATCGTTGGCTCCGGCCTCCAGACCGGCGATAATGTCGTTGCGCCCCGTCAGGCCGGTGAGCAGAATCACGGGGATATGACTGGTTTCGACATTTGATTTCAGCTGCCGGCACAGGTCGATACCGCCAAGGCCCGGCATCATCACGTCGCTCAGGATAAGGTCGGGATTGTTTTTGGTCACCATTTCCAGGATGGCCTCGCCGTTGTCCGCAGCCACTACCTCGAAATCATCGCCGAGCGACGAGCACATGTAGCGACGGATATCGGGGTCGTCCTCGGCAAGATAGATGAGAGGTTTGCCAGGATTTTCGGCTGCCTCGACAGCTGTTTCGTGCACAGGTGCAACGTACGAGCCGTCAGGAGCCTCAAGGCGTGGCAGACGCACCACGAACTTGGTGCCCTTGCCCTCCTCGCTCTCAAAGGAGATGTCGCCGCGGTGCAACTTCACAAGACGCTTTGTGATGAGTAGGCCTATGCCCGAACCCAGTTCCGTTGACGCAGCCGCACGCGCCGCGCGGTACTGGCTGCGGAAAATCCGCTTCTGGTCCTTCTTGGGAATACCCATACCGGTGTCCGACACGGAGAGTGTCCAGAATTTCTTTTCGAGCGCCAGGCTCACTGTGATTTCTCCCGCATCCGTGTATTTGATTGCGTTCGAAATAAGGTTATCCAGGATGTGGTCCAGTTTTTTTACGTCCACCTCCATCTCGGGGAAGTCATGCGGAGCCTTTACTTTCAGCAGGAGGCCCTTGTGCATGCCCACGCAGCGGAAAGTTTCCACTTTTTCATTGACGAAGCGGCGGATATTGCAGGGCTCCAGGGAAAGGTCGTCCGAGTGGTTTGACTCGCGGTTTATATCCACGAGCTGGCCAATCATGTCCAGCAGGCGGTTGAGGTTGGTCATCGCAACCTCGGAATTGCGTTTCACCTTCTCGGGCAGGTCGTCGTGCTGCTGGATTTCGGTCAGCGGCGCCTTGATGAGTGTCACGGGGGTGCGGATGTCATGGGCCACGTTGATGAAAGCCTGGATTTTCTCGTTCACCTGCTTCTCGCGGCGGCGGTGGATGATGATTCGCGCCAGGCCAATCACAAGAGCCACGCCCAGGACGATGAACAGCAGTATGCTCCACCAGCGGCTCCACCAGGGCGACTTGATTACTATGGGCAGACTGCGCTCGTCGATGGTCTTGTGCGAGAAAGCATCCTGAACCAGCACGCGGAACACATAGCGACCCGGAGGGAGGTCGGAATAGCTCACGGTATGCGCTCCGTTGTCGGCCGAAATCCAGTCCTTGTCGTAGCCTTCGAGCATATACTCATAACGCATGCGGCGGGGCGAGGTGAAATTCACCGTCGAGAACGACAGCTCGAACGCGTTCTTATCGTGCGGGAACACCAGCCCCTCCACGTCGTTGAGATTATCAGGCAGCAACGAGTTATCGGAACCCGGGCGTTGCAGTTCGTACTGCACGCTCAGGTCATTGAGCACAATCTTTGAATGTTCCACGTCCTCCAGTTCAAGGTCGGGACGGAAAGTTATGGCACCCTCGGCCGTGCCGAACGACAGCCCGGCTGAAGTCACCGCTCCGGCGCGGGCATTGAACGTGCCGGTTCCGGCCTCGATGCCGAGGGCGGGATTGATGTTGCGGTATGTTGAGCGCATATCGTCCGAGTGGTACATGGTGGTTTCCGTGCAGAACCACATTGAGCCGTCCTGGTCAATCACCAGTGCATTGATTGAAGCGGATTCAAGTTCGGTGCGCGGCATAAAGGTGGAGAATTTACCCTTCTCCACATCGTAGCGTACCAGTCCCTGACCGTCGGTAGGCATCCACACCTCGCCGCGCTTGCGGTCATAAACCACACTGCTCACAGGATATACAAAGCTGAAATCCGAGGAGTCGGAAATCCAGGTAACATCCGTGTCGCCGGGGCGGATTACACCCAGACCGGCACACCCGGCAATGTACACTTCGCCCTTCTCGCCCTCGGCTATGCCGCCCACACAGAAGTGGGGGAAGTAGGTGTAGTTGCCGGTGCGGATATTGTAGCGCGTGATGGGGCCCTCGATACCGCCGAGCCACACCTCGTCGCCCACGGCGGTGATGTCAAACACATGGCCCGTGCCTATGCCGGTGTCGCCGTGGCGGGTGGGCAGTGCGCGGACAGCCCACGTGGCGGGGTCGATAACGAATGTACCCGTGCCGTAGCCACCGACCCAGATTTTGCCGTCGGCGTCCTCCTCGATTGCCAGAAACACGTTGGTGCTGTAATCCTTGCCTTTGAGGAAGTGGCGCCACACTCCGCCGGGGGTCTGCACGCTCACACCGTCGTCGGTAGCATACCATGTGTTGCCGCGCGAGTCCTGGAAGATGGCGTTAACATTGTCAGATGCCAGCGACTGGCTCAGATATGGCACGTGCTTGGTGACTTTAGTGGCCGGTTCTTTGCCCGACTTATAGTTCACACCGGCTGTGGAAGTTGCAATCCACAGGCCACCGGCATTATCAATCTCTATGTCAGTGATGGTGTTGGACGAGAGGGAACCGTGCATTTCCTCGTCCATAGAGTAGCGGCCCAGCACGTTGAGCCCAGCGGCATCGAAACGCACCACGCCAACACCGTCGATACCGATGAGGATTTCGCCTGAGCTGTCAATTTCAATATCGTTGATGGGCAGGCGGGGCTGCTCGGGGCCGAGCATGCGCACACCGCCATCAGCGTAGTCGTAGATATACGCACCGTCGGCAAAGGTTCCGAACACCACGCGGCCATCCTCGGCGCGGATGTCAGTCACGTGCGTGCCGGCTTTCTGCCACAGATAGTTCAGAGTGCTGTCGGTGGGGTTGTAGAGGGCCACGCCGTCGCCGGTGCCGATGTAGTAGCCCCTGGGGGTTGCCTCGAGGGCGAACACAGGCTCATCGGCCGCTGCGATACACCGTCCGCCCTTATCGTCGAAAAACCACAGGCCCTCCGAGGTTGCCACCACGTGGCCACGGCCGTTGTCAACCACCGCTATATCATACAGAATCACGCCACCGGTGGTACCGCGGATGTCAAGGCGCTGCACAAAAGAATCCGAGCGGCGGTCGTAAGCAAAAATCTGACCCGTCTTCAAGGCAATCCACACATTGCCGGATTGGTCGCGCACAACGGATGTGCCGGACTGGATGAAGTCGCGCGACGACTCCTCAAGCGGCAGGCGGTAGTGACGGAATTGGCTTCCGTCAAAGCGGTCGATGCCCGAGTTGGTGTATATCCATATAAACCCGGCCGAATCCTGGCACACCTCGTAGACCTGGCGGTTGCTCAGGCCCTGGCGCACACTGAAGTTCTCGAATACGTCGTCGGCTGCGGTTATATTCTGAGGTATAGTTAAGGCTAAGGACAATAAAACAAGCGCAAATGCGCATAACTTATGGTGATTCATCAAAGTCGAGACTATAAGTAAGTCTACAAATTTAATGAAACTTCGGAAAGCCTACAAATTTTTAGCAGTAAAAATAAGATTTTTATAATATTTTCAAGTAGGGCCGTATGCTTAGCAACTAATTTGCGGTTATACGCGTTTTATATAAAATATTTTATGATTTTATGAATAATGACTGCCTTTGCTCGCGATAGTAAGAAAGTGTTGCGGATACTGCTGCCCCTGGCGGTATCGGTGGCTCTCATTGCGTGGTTGTTCCACAAGGTGAACATCCGCCAGGTCATGACTATCGTGCACGAAGGTGTGGACTACCGCTATCTTGTGGCCATGATGGGCCTGACGGTGCTTTCGCAGGTGTTCCGCGGCTACCGCTGGGGCATCCAGCTGCGTGCAGCCGGTATTCCCAGGCTCCCGGCCACCACGGAGTGTGTGTCCATTTTCGGAGCCTATGCCCTCAATCTGGTATTCACCTATCTGGGCGAGGCCTGGCGCTGTGTATACATCAGCCGTATTACCGGCGCAAAAATATCGACCGTAGTGGGCACCGATATCGGCGACCGCGGCTCGGACGGCGTGATGATTGCGCTCATATCGGTGCTGGCGTTCTTTGTGGCGCGCCCGGCCATGATGCACTTCATGGACAAATACGACGTGGGCCGCGAGCTGACAGCCATGTTCACCGACTGGACCACTTGGGTAATAATCGCCGTGGCACTTCTGGCTCTCGGAGTACTCCTCTACAAAATGAGGCATAATATAAGAATAGAAAAAGCCATGGACAGCGCGCGCCGCATCTGGCAGGGCTTCCGGGTGTTGTTCACCATGAAAGGCTGGCCGCAGTATCTGCTCTATACCGCCGGCATCTGGGTGTGCTACTTTCTGAAAACCTACGTATGCTTCTGGGCCTTCCCCTTCACGCGCGAACTCATCACACAGCCGGGCATGGCATGGGGACTGGTGCCGGGGCTGGTGGTGTTCGTGTTCGGCTCGTGCAGCATAGCCATTCCCAGCAACGGCGGCCTGGGGCCGTGGAACATTGCCGTCACATTCGCTCTTACGCTATACGGTGTGAGCCAGACCGACGGCGCCACCTTCTCGCTCGTGTTCTGGGCGTTCCAATCGGCCATGCTGATAGCGCTCGGAGTTTTCAGCGCCATCTACATCATGGTGCGCCGACGCCGCCACGAAGTTGGACCGGTCAAATAGTCCATACAAGCCAAATAATTCCTGTAAGTACATCAGGCGCTGCTCATTGCGGGTAGCGCTTTTTTTCACTCGTTTTGGGTTGTTGACAAATTTTATACCTATTATGACACATTTCAAACCGGACTATGGAAATATAGCCGTAATATTGCACTCGTAATTTTGTATAAAAACGCTATCGCAATGGAAACCTATCTATGCCTTGATTTTGGTGGCACGAAGCTGCTTGTCGGAGAAGTCGACGAATACGGCAATATTTTGCGCCATAAAAAATATGTGTCCGGCTACGTGAATCAGCCCGCAGCCGTTGAAATAATGAAAAATTCAGTGAAGGACTACCTTGCCACTGTTGGCTGGGCAACCGGTAAGCCAGCTGTTGCCATGGGTGTCGGCATGATTGGTCGTGTGGACTCCGAGGGCGGAGTGTGGCACCAGATTGACCCGCACCGCAGCGGCCAGATTTCACTTGCGCAGGAACTCAAATCGGAGTTCGGGCTGCACTGCACCATTGACAACGACGTGAAAAGCGCCACCCGCGCCGAACGCGTCTGGGGCGTAGGCCGCATTTCCAAGAACTATATTTATATCAACGTGGGCACCGGTATTGCCGCCGGCACAGTGGTCAACGGCCACCAGGTGCGCGGCTCGCACTTCAACGCCGGCGAGGTGGGCCATACCCGTGTGGGTGTCAACACCGGCATCAGCTGCCCTTGCGGCCGTGTGGACTGCATTGAGCGGATTGCTTCGGGCAGCGGTTTCGATGCCAGCGCACGCCATCTGCGCGACAAATATCCCACAGCGCTTCAGTTCCCCGACGACAAGGACACTCGCCTGGACGTGCGCGACATCTACGCCCTGGCCCGCAAGGGCGACCCCCTGTGCACCGTGCTTGTTGAAAACGCTGCCGAGGGTCTGGCCAATCTCATCATGAACCTGGTGCGCGTGTCCGACCCCGACACCGTGGTGCTCGGCGGTGGCATAGTGTCCGACGGCTATATGCTTGAAAAAATCCACTCCTACCTCAATCCTCAGACCATGCGCTTCGTGTCCAACGGCGTGGTACTCACCAAACTGAATTCCGATTTCGTGGGTCTTCTCGGCGCCGCTGCAGTGGCTATGGAAGGCTCAAAAGCACTTGTAACAGCATGAGAAAGATTACTATCCTGCCCGATGAGGCAACATTCGACAGCACAGCCGCCTCCCGCATAACCGAACAAATCAAGAACAAACCCGAGAGCGTGGTGGGCCTTTCCACGGGCCGCACCACAGGCAACATGCATCGCCTGGCCGCCGAGGCCTGGAAGGCCGAACCGTTCGATGTGTCGAAGGTGACTTTCTTCGGCCTCGACGAGGTGACGGGCGTGGACCGCGAATATGCCGGCGCATGCTATGCCATGCTGCGCAACGAGCTGGTAGGCTTCCTGCCCGTGCCCGAAGAAAATTTCATCATGCTGCCCACCCGCAGCGAGGATTTCGAGGCTGACTGCAAAGCCTTCACCGCCGAGCTCGACAAGCGAGGAGGCATCGACCTGCTCATCCTGGGCCTGGGCGAGAACGGTCACCTTGGCTTCAACAACCCCGGCGCACCTTTCGGTGGCACCGCATGGCACACCAAGATGCACCCCGAGCTCGAGGAGCGCATCCGCCGCGAGACGGGTTCGGAAGGTCCTCTGGGCGGCATCACCCTGGGCATCAAGGACATCATGCACGCGCGCCGCATTGTGCTCGTGGCTAAAGGCGACAACAAGAGCGAGGTGGTGGACGCCATCATCAACGGTCCCGTCACCGAATCGCTGCCCGGCTCCGTGCTTCAGCTCCACCCCAACGTGGAATATCTTCTCGACGCAAAAGCAGCGAAAAATCTTAAATAATACCATAAAACAATGTCACAAAAAGCATCCGTAGCAAAAAATGTGAGCTACGTCGGGCCGTTCATCACAATGGTCCTGCTGTTCTTCGTGGTAGGCTTCCTCACCACGGCCAACACCCAATTCCAGAAGCCTCTGCAGGAAGCTTTCCTGTCCGAGGCCGGTTCGTTCAAGAACACCTTCGCCATGCTCATCACCTTCTCGTGGTTCCTGGCCTATCCCCTGAGCGGCGGCATCGGCGCCAAGTGGGTTGACCGCGTGGGCTACCGCTCCACACTGATCCGCGCACTCATTGTGATGATTGCCGGCATGGCACTCATCTGCGCTTCGTCGCTTGTGGCCGTTCACATGCCCGAGGCAGGCCTGGCCTTCGGCGGCATCAACCTGCCCTTCGGCTTCATCGTGTTCCTGCTCGGCTCGTTCGTGATGGGCGCATCGGTCACCATTCTTCAGGTGGTGCTCAACCCCTATCTGTCGGCCTGCGAAGTGCGTGGCACCCAGTCCATTCAGCGCATGGCCATCGGCGGTGCCTCCAACTCCATCGGCACCACCGTGGCCCCCTACTTCGTGACCGCCGTTGTGTTCGGCGGCCTCGCCATGGAGGCTGTGAGCGTTGAAAGCCTGCTGCTGCCCTTCCTGGCAATGCTCATCATCATCGCCCTCATCGCCGGTGTGCTCTCGCGCATCTCACTGCCCGACATCAGCGGCACCCGTGCCGAAGGCAACGAGAAACTCGAGGAGAGCGTGTGGTCCTTCAGCCACCTCAAGCTCGGTGTGATTGCAATCTTCTTCTACGTAGGTGCCGAGGTGTGCATCGGTGCCAACATCACCATGTATGCCTTCGAGCGCAACATGGCCTCCCCCGCTCTGCTGGCCACCCTATACTGGGGCGGCATGCTCATCGGCCGCCTCGTGGGCAGCTCGCTCAGCACCATCTCGCCCCGCACCCAGCTCACCGTCACCACCGTGTGCGCAGCCGTCCTTACTCTTGCGGCTATCGTTGTTGACGACCCCTGGATGCTTGCCGGCGTGGGCCTGTTCCACTCCATCATGTGGGGCGCCATCTTCACCCTGTCCATCGCTCAGCTGGGCAAGTACACCTCCGCAGCCTCCGGCGTGTTCATGATTGGTGTGGTTGGCGGTGCCATCCTGCCTCTGCTCCAGGGCATCCTGGCCGACTCCATGGGCGGCTGGCGATTCTCGTGGGCTATCGTGATTTTCTGCGAGGCTTTCATGCTCTACTACGCCCTGGTGGGCTCACGCGTGCGCAAAAGTGCAGTTTAAAAACATAACCAACATAAAACCATAATGACCAATCTCAGCAAAATATTTGCAGCTTCGCTCATTGCCTGCGCATCGCTCACATCGTGCGCCACGGCTCATGGCGAAAACGAGCAGGCAGTCAGCAACCCCGAGAACGTGGTTGTGGCCTACGTGACCTCGTGGACCGAGGACATGCCCGCTCCCGAACTGGTGACCCACATCAACTATGCCTTCGGTCACGTCAACGAAACTTTCGACGGAGTGAACGTGGCCAACCCCGACCGCCTCAAGGCCATCACCGCACTCAAGAATGAGGCTCCCGACCTGAAAGTGCTTCTGTCAATCGGCGGCTGGGGCAGCGGCCGCTTCAGCGAAATGGCTGCCGATTCCACCAAGCGTGCCGCGTTCGCTGCCGACGCAGCCCGCGTGGCCAAGGAATTCAACCTGGACGGTATCGACATCGACTGGGAATACCCCACCAGCGATGCTGCCGGTATTTCCTGCTCGCCCGACGACACGGCCAACTTCACCCTACTGATGCGCGACCTGCGCGAAGCTCTGGGCGCCGACGCCCTGCTCACTGCAGCCACCGCATGCTCGGCTGACTACATCGACTTCCCCGCAATTCTGCCCTACATCGACTTCATCAACATCATGAGCTACGACATGGGCAATGCTCCCCGCCACCACAGCGCCCTCTATGCCCGCGAAGGCCTCACCGGCACCAGCGCCGACCAGGCCGTGCGCAAGCACATTGCCGCAGGTGTTCCCGCCGGCAAGCTCACCCTTGGCATTCCATTCTACGGTCGCGGCTCGGAGCCCTACGCTCCCTATGCCAACTTCAACAAAATAGAAGTGCTTCCCGGCACCCACGAGGTGTGGGATTCGATTGCCTGCGCCCCCTACATGGCCGATGAGGAAGGCAAGCTGGTGATGGGATTCGAGAATGCGCGTTCGGCAGCCCTCAAGTGCCAGTATGCCGTGGCCAACGGCCTGCGCGGCACCATGTACTGGGATTACTCGGGCGACGATGCCAACAACACCCTGCGCAGCACCGTATATGAGAACACGATGAAGAAGCCCCGCGCCAAGCACGTGCTTGTGCTGAGCGAAGGCGGTGGCCAGCACGGCCCCTTCACCCGCGCTGCCATGGAATGGCTCCGCAAGAAGGGCGAGGAACTCGACTTCTCCGTGACCGAGCTCAACCACGTGAGCCACGTGACCAAACCCTTCCTTGCCGACTACGACCTGGTTATCCAGCTCGACTTCCCTCCCTACACCTGGAACAAGGAAGGCGAGGAAGCCTTCATCGAATACATCGACGAGGGTAAGGGTGGCTGGATTGGTTTCCACCACGCAACCCTGCTGGGTGAGTTCGACGGCTATCCCATGTGGGACTGGTTCTCCGACTTCATGGGCGGCATCAAGTTCCAGAACTACATCGCTCCCCTGGCCGACGGCACCGTGGCTGTTGAGAACGCCGAGCACCCCGTGATGGCCGGTCTGCCCGACCACTTCGTGATTCCCGACGACGAATGGTACACCTACAACGTGTCGCCCCGCGCCAACGTGCAGGTACTCGCATCCGTCGACGAGGACAGCTACACTCCCGCTTCCGACATCCGCATGGGCGACCACCCCGTGGTGTGGGTCAACCCCAACAAAGCAGCCCGCAACGTCTACATCCAGATGGGCCACAGCCCCAAACTGATTGACACGCCGGAGTTCACCAAGCTTTTCGAGAACTCCATCCTCTGGGCGCTCGAATAAAAGAATCACATCCTAACCCTATGACACTTACGGTTACCGGACCCACACCGTCCGGTAACCGTTGTTTTTGTGTAAAAGCGTCTGTGTGCACCGTCGTGCGCACTTGTCCGCACACAAAAACGACCGCGAATGACAATAATTGAACCTATTTTGACATAAATTCACCCACCTGAGAGCATTTTAGGTGCTAATTTTGCATCGTAGCCTTAAGGCTCGACACACCAAATTCACCAATCTGACCTGAAAACACGGAGCTCACATTTTTCCCGCTGCTCCATCATAGCCCGGATTGTACTCTCCCCCGAATTTGCTGCCGAAGCCTGCGGACTTCAGCGGCCCTTTGTTGCATCCGCACTGCGGGGCGCCGCTAAATGAGAAATGTATTTTTCGAACTACATAACGAATTAAAGGAAGCACCCCGCTGCGGTATCGTCAATGAATTTCTTTAGATGGTATTATCGCATTTGCTTCTAACGAACCGGATACGGCAGCGGGGCTTTTTTTAAAATTGGATTTTAGGTTGTACCGGCAGCATAGTATCATCTTCGTTTGGTTGATGGGTGAATATCGAATTATGCTGCCGGTTTTTATTTCCCTTCAATCCGCCTGATGTGAACCGACCCGCTAAAAACCAGAAATGAAAAAACTGACAGTCATACTTCCGGCAATCGCCCTGGCCGCCATTACCGCCGGGGCTGCCGCTCCCGACAGCTTCGAAAGCCAGCTTATAAAATCGGGGTACATCCATTCGCCCCTGCCACTGGACACCGTGAATAGCCTTGATGCCTATGCCGCACGCAAGCAGGTGCTGGCCGAGCGCACACTGGACACCCGCGGTCGCTGGCGCCATCAGGGCGAAGGCTACATGACCGAGACTCCCGGAGGAGCTGCCATGACCTATGCCCACAACACCGGCCGCCGAGCCGTGGGTTCGCCCGACGACCCCGACTATGCCAACTACGGCCGCTGCGGAATCACCCTCGACCTTCAGGGCGAGAACTGGGAGGACTACAACCGCCTGGTGTTCGACATCACCCCCAAGGCCGACGGCAGCCGTGTGACCATCATGAACCTCGGCTTCAACAATAGCCACGATGCCGCGCCAAAGGCAGGCTACAACCAGCCCACGGGCGGACACCAAATCAACCTGCGCAACGGCGAGCGCAACACCTGCTATCTGGAAATAGCCGACCTGCAGCGCGACCGCATGGGGAGCCTGTCGTTCGGCATCTCGCTCAACGGCCGCGACCGCACCACCGGCGACAGCGCCACATATATCATTGACAACATCCGCCTGCAGCGCGTGCCACTGACCGACAAAGTGAGCGGCTGGGCGCCCGACCCGAATTTCATCATCTACTCAATGACGGGCTATGCCGCCGACGGCCGAAAGACAGCCATTGTGGCCGACAGCCATGCCGGGGCCGATTTCACCTTGCTACGCGGCACCGACGGCAGTGTGGCCGGCAAATTCAAAGCCACACCCACCACCACCACCACCGGCACCTTCGGCGTGATTGACTTCTCCGCCATCACCGAACCGGGCACCTACACCCTGCAGGGCGACGGCCTGGAAACCCGCCCCTTCAGCATCGGCACCGACGACATGTGGGACCCCTCGCGCTGGAAGGTCCTCAACTACATCTTTTCGCAGCGCTGCGGCTACGACGTGCCCGGCATCCACTCCACCTGCCACACCGACCTGCGCTCGGTGCACGGCGACCTCTCCATCCCCTACTGCGGCGGCTGGCACGATGCCGGCGACCTCTCGCAGCAGACCCTCCAGACCGCCGAGGTGGCTCACGCGCTTTTCGAAGCCTACAACGCCGCCCGCGACCGCAATCCTATCCTGGCCGCACGCCTGCTTGAGGAAGCCCGCTGGGGCCTGGACTTCGCCCTGCGCAACCGCTACGGCGACGGTTACCGTGCTTCCAGCATGGGCCTGCTCATCTGGCAGGACGGCATTCACGGCAGCGGGGACGACATCCACACCGTGCGCGTGCAGAATGTGTCGTACGACAACTACCTCTACGCAGCCCTCGGGGCATACGCCGCCCAGTCGCTCGCCGATTCCGACCCCATGCTTGCACAGCACCTGATTAAGGTGGCCGAGGAAGATTTCGCTTTCGCAGAGGAAACCTTCGCCCAGAAAGGCTACGGTGGTTTCATCAAGGAATACGAGCACACCTTCAACACCTCGCCCAGCCAGCACCACGCCACAGTGTCGTGGGCCGCATCCAAGCTCTATCAGGCCACCGGCAATGAAAAGTACGCCCGCATCGCAGCCGATAATATGGACTACGTGCTCGCATGCCAGCACACCGACGCCGTTGGCGGCAAGCCCGGTCTGGCCGGCTTCTTCTACCGCGACAAGGACCGCCGTTCCATCGTGCACTTCATCCATCAGTCGCGCGACCAGCTCTACATGCAGGCCCTGGCCGAACTGTGCCGCACTCAACCGGACAATTCCGACAAGGCCAAGTGGGAGAACGCCATGCGCCTCTACGGCAACTACCTCAAGGAGCTGATGGCCTACACCGCCCCCTACGGCATGGTGCCCAGCGGCGTGTATGCCGACAACGAATACGAGGACCGCGACGGGTTCTTCGCTCTCCACCTCTTCCCGCCTTCCAATGCCGCCGAGCTTTTCGCCGAGCAGCTGCAACAGGGCGAGAAAGTTGGCGACCACCACTATGTGAAGCGCTTCCCGGTGTGGTTCAATGTGTTCAACGGCAACTGCGCCGTGCACACCTCCACCGGCAAGGCTGCCGCCATCCTGGCCAACTACTTCGGCGACGACGAACTGCGCGACATTGCCCGCGAACAGCTCTACTGGGTTGTGGGTAAAAATCCCTTCGCACAGTCGCTGATTTTCGGCGAGGGTCATCGCTTCCCGCAGATGAACTCATTCTCGTGCGGCGAAATGACAGGCGAAATGCCCGTGGGCATCCGCACTATCGGAAATACCGACGAACCCTACTGGCCCCAGATCAACAATGCCTGCTACAAGGAAGTGTGGGTGACCTCGGCCGGAAAATGGCTCTCGCTCCTTGCAGAACTCGACAATCATAACTAACACCAAAAAACCATATTATCACAATGAAATTCAAAGCTTTTCTGGCCATGATGCTGGTAGCCGTGTGCGCCTGGGCTCAGGCTCCGGACACCTATCCCGCCAACTATGCCAAGGGCCCCCGCTTCCACGCCCTGCTCTACTACTCCACCACCGAGGAACCCGCCCATGTGGAAATGGCCGAGGATGCCATCAAGTACTTCAAGGACCTCACCGTGGGCGACGGCTGGATTCTGACCACCGACACCTCGCTGCGTCCCTACCTCGACAACATGGACCAGTTCGACATCATCATCGCCGTGAACGCTCAGCCACATGACCCCGCCGAGCGCGAAGCATTCCAGAAATACATGGAGAACGGCGGCGGATGGCTCGGTTTCCACGCCGCTGCCTACAACGACCGCAACACCCACTGGCCCTGGTTCAACGAATTCCTGGGTTGCGGCGCATTCTACTGCAACAGCTGGCCCCCGCAGCCTGTGCTGCTCACCGTTGACGTAACCAACCACCCCGTCACCAAGAACCTGCCCGTGAAGTTCGTCGCTCCCGAGAACGAGTGGTACATGTGGAACCCCTCGCCCGCCGAGAATCCCGACGTGGAAGTGCTTCTGTCGCTTGACCAGTCCAACTATCCCCTGGGCCTCAAGGACGTAATCAGCTTCGGCGACTTCCCCATTGCATGGACCAACCACAAATACCGCATGGTGTACCTCAACATGGGCCACGGCAACCGCGAGTTCACCGATGCCACCCAGAATCTTCTGGTTGTCAACGCATTCCGTTGGGTTGTAAGCCAGAATCCCAAAGGAGATCCTTTCTTGAAATAAGATATACCAAATTGAAAGTTTTCCAATAGTTTCAATATAGGACGTAATAAGTTTCCTTCCCTCCCGGAGCACTAAAATACAAGCTACAACTTGCATTTTGCTCCGGGAGGATTTTTATTCCTGAATTATTTGCACACTATCAAAATAATTCTTTATCTTTGCAGGATAAATTATCATTAACGCGAATAATCATTAACGCAATAGATATGAATAAATTATTACTCACTCTCTCTGCTGTCGCGCTGGGTGCTTCGAGCCTGTTCGCCGCTCCCGCCGGCTTCAGCGCCGTGCCCTTCCAGGGCGAAGCAATCGCTAAAGCTCCTGCATCGCGTGCCGGCGAAGAAGGCTCCATGGACTTCACTCTTGCCGGAGCTCCTTCGAGCGCCTACAAGCTCAACAATGCCCGTAAAGGTTCCATCGTGTATCTGGCATTTGAATTCCTGCCCGCTAACTGCAAGATGTTCGCCGGCGCACAGGTAACCGCCGTATCCTTCTACTCGGCCGTAAACGGCAACACTCAGAAGAACGACATCAACGAAGTTGAAGCTTTCATCATCCCTGAAGCCAATGGCGAGGACTTCAACCCCATCGTTTCCAAGACCGCAACCGTAGGCTCCACCCCCAACGCCTACTGCACCATAGCCTTCGATGAGCCCTATACTATCAAGGAGGACGAAACCTTTGCCGTAGGCTATAAATTCAAAGTTGCTTCTATCAACGACTTCTACCTGGTTGTTGACGAAATTCCCACCACCAATCTCGCTGGCGGTTGGTTTGCCGTGGGCGAATCCGGCAAGATGGAATGGAACAACATTGCATCCGAACTCGGCACCCTCTGCATCTACGCCACCATCAAGGGCGACAATCTGCCCAAGGACGGTGTGAAGGTCCCCCTCGTAGCCGTTCCTTCAAACGTTGAACCCGACCAAGAATTCAAGGCCACCGTCACCCTGGCCAACACCGCGTCCAACAGCGTAAACTCCGTTGAACTCGAATACTACATCGAGGGTCAGGAGCCCGCCACCAAGGAAGTTACTCTCCTGAGCCCCATCTACTACGGCCAGACCTACACCACCTCCATCTCCAAGCTCACCTTTGGCGAGCAGAAGGCTGGCGTTCCTTTCACCGTTACCGTAACCAAGGTGAACGGTCAGCCCAACACCGACACTAACGCTTCTTATACGGCTAACTTCAACTGCTACGACTTTGCCACGGCCTACCCCCACACCTACCTGCTTGAGGAAGGCACCGGTACATGGTGTGGCTGGTGTCCGCGCGGCATCGTGGCGATGGAATATGTCAGCGAAAACTATCCCGAACAGTTTGCTGGCGTAGCAATCCACAACGGCGACGAAATGGCAATGTCCAACAACGGTGAGATTCTCACCTACATCGGCATCACCGGTTTCCCCTCCATGATGATTGACCGCACCTCATTCTCTGACATGAGTAAAACCAGCGAGTTCGACAACCTGGCCAAGGCCGATGCCAAATCGCTCGCCGCGGTTGCCGAACTTGTGGGCAAAATCGACTCCAAGGGCAATATCGGCATCACTTCGAGCGCCAAGTTCCTCCTGGACACCAAGAACAGCAATGACCGCTACCGCATGTCCTACTACATCACCGAGAACGGCGTAGGTCCCTATGACCAGACCAACTACTACTCCGGTGGCAATGCAGGCAAGCTGAATGGTTGGGAGACCAAACCTCAGAGCGTAAGCACCATCTACAACGAAGTTGCACGTGTGCTCGTCGGCGACCTGCCCGGTATTGAAGGTTCCATCCCCTACAGCCTGAAAGCAGGCCAGACCTACGAATACTACACCGAAACCAAACTCGACAAGGTCAGCGACAATCCCTACTTCGTGACCGCATTCATCATCGACAACGTTACCGGCGAGGTTGTAAACTCCAAGCAGGCTCAGCTGGTGGTTGACGAAACCGGTCTGGCCGATGCTGCTGCCGAAGCCAAGCTTGCTGTGATTGGTTCCAACGGTGCAATCATCCTCAACGGCCAGTACACCGCAGCCACTGTCTACAATGTAGCCGGTCAGCTCGTGGCAACAGCCGCAGGCGAAAGCACCATCGCCCTCCCTGCCGGCCTCTATATTGTCAAGGCCGACGATACCACCGCCAAAGTTATCGTGAAGTAATCCACGAATCTATTTTATCACAAAAAGCCGCTTCCCATCCGTGGGTTGCGGCTTTTTTACATCCTTCACTTTTATTTTTCTTAAATTATTCATTAACTTTGCGCAGATTAATGAAACTTTGAACCATTCCGGATGAAAAACCTTTTACTCTCACTTTCTGCATTTGTCCTGGGGGCCGTGAGTCTTCTCGCCGCGCCGACAGCTCGGGCCGGACAAGCCGAGGATTGCATCGACTTCACCCTGGCGGGGCCAAGGGCTAATTCCTATCAGATCAACAACGCCCGTGTGGGCACCATAGTGTACCTCGCTTTTGAGTTCGTGCCGCAATACTCGCGGATTTTCGACGGTGCTCAGATTACTGCCGTATCCTTCTACTCGGCCGAGAACCGCAATACCCGCAAGAACGACATCAACGATATCGAAGTATTCATTATTCCAGAAGCCAACGGCAAGGACTACAACCCGATAGTGTCCAAAAGCGAGACCATCGGCACCAAGGCCAACGCTTACACCACCATAACTTTCGACACGCCTTATACCATAAGCAAGGATGAAACCTTCGCCGTGGGCTACACCTTCACAATTGCCGCCACGGGCGACCTTTACATGGCTTCCGACGATGTCCTCACCGACAAGCTCGAAGGTTGCTGGGTGGCCACCGGAGCTCCGGGTAGATTGGAGTGGATGAATCTTGCATCCACCATCGGCAAGCTTTGCATCTATGCCACCATCACGGGCGACAATCTGCCAAGGGACGGTGTGAGTGTGCCGCTGGTTGCCGTGCCCGGTGCCGTTGAACCCGGCAAGGACTTCACGGCCGATATCACCCTGCGCAACGAGGCCTCCAACAGCGTCAGCTCCGTGGAACTCGAATACTCCATCGGGGGCGGCGAGCCAGCCACCACGGAAATTACTCTCCCACATCCCATATCCTTCGGCCAGAACTATACAGCCACCCTCGCCGGACTGACCTGCGACCGTCAGCAACCCGACGTTACTCTCTCAGTTGCAGTAACCAAGGTGAACGACCAGCCCAACACCAATATCGACGCCACCGGCACGGCCACTTTCAACTGCTACGACTTCGCCTCGGCCTACCCCCACACCTACCTGCTTGAGGAAGGCACAGGCACGTGGTGCGGATTCTGTCCCATCGGCATCGTAGCCCTGGAGTATGTCAACAAGAACTATCCCGACCACTTCGCAGGCATCGCCATCCACACCAGGGACGTCATGGCAATGTACAACGCTACCGACATCCTGGCCTTCCTGGATATTTTCAGCTTTCCCAACATGGTGATTGACCGCACTATGCGCTCCGGCATGTCCGAGGCCGAGTTCGACCGTCTGGCAGGAGCCGACGCGAGATCAATCGCCACGGTGGCCGGGCTGGAGGGTAAAATCGACTCCGACGGCAACATCGCCATTACGTCGAGCGTCCAATTCCTCATGGACACCCGCAATGCCGACGACCGCTTCCGCATGTCCTACTACATCACCGAAAACGGCGTGGGGCCCTACGACCAGACCAACACTTTTGCCGGTGGAGGCTCTGGCGAAATGGCCGGATGGGAGGATAAGCCCTACACCGTGAGCACAATCTACAACGACGTGGCACGCGAACTCATCGGCAAGCCTGCGGGTATTCCCGGCTCCATCCCTGCAAGCCTCAAGGCCGGTGAGACCTACGAACACTACATCGAAGCCGCTACTTACGACTTCAGCTCCAATCCCTTCTTTGTGACCGCATTCATCATCGACAACAACACCGGCGCAGTAGTGAATTCCCGGCAGGAGCAGATGGTAGTTGACGAAACAGGGCTCACCGATGCCGTGGCCTCCAGGCTGACTGTACTCGGGTCCGAAGGCGCAATCATTGTTCACGGCGAGTATACCGCAGCCGCTGTCTACAACGTTGCCGGACAGCTCGTGGCCACCGCCGCAGGAGAAAGCTCCATAGCCCTCCCCGCCGGCCTCTACATCGTCAAGGCCGATACCACCACTGCAAAAGTCGCGGTAAAATAAACATATCTTATTGAGAATGTTTTTTTTACATCAAAAATTTTATTTTCTAAAATTAACTCGTAACTTTGCAAAAAAAGAAACAAACGTTGTATTATCGCTTATGAAAAAACTCTTACTCACGCTTTCCGCTATCGCATTGGGTGCCTTCGGTCTGTTTGCCGAGACATTTGAGCTTGATGCGGTTTCCCTGAACGAAATTGCCCCTGCCAAAGTGCCTGCGGCTCAGGCCGATGCCAACGAGGAAACAGTAGAGTTCACCCTCTGCACGGCTGATCCCACCTATGCCCGCTTTGCCGGTGGCGCCTACAAAGGCACCAACATATATATGGCTTTTGAATTCCTCCCGGCCAACTGCGCCATGTATGCCGGTGCGAAGGTGACCGCGATTTCATTCTTTTCGGCTGTCAACATGAAGGCGCTGAAAAACGACATCCACGAAGTGGAGGTTTTCATCATCCCCGAAGCCGGTAGCCCTGACTACGAGCCCCTTGCAACAGGTTCTGCAGTGGTGCGCACCGCTCCGGCAGTCTACACCACAATCGAGCTTGACGAGCCCTACACCATTAAGGCCGACGAACCCTTTGCCGTGGGCTACCGCTTCACGCTCACTTCCTACAACGACGCCTACATCTACACCGACGAACGTCCTACCGACAACCTGGCCGGGTCATGGATTGCACGCGGTGTGCCCGGACAGCTTGAGTGGGGCAACATCGCCCGCACCGTCGGCACACTGTGCATCTACGCCACCATCAAGGGCGACAATCTGCCCAAGGACGGCGTGAGTGTGCCCGTTACTATGGTTCCATCCAGTGTTGAGCCCGGCAAGGAATTCAGCGCCGACCTCACCCTGCGCGGCAGTGCCGCCAACCAGGTTAAGAGCGTTGAGGTGGAGTACGTTCTGGGCGACAACGAACCCAAGACCACCGAAATCACCCTTGACTATCCCATTGTCTACGGTCAGAACTACGAGGCCACCATCAGCGGCCTAACCTACGATGCCGAGCAGGCCGACGTGCCTGCCACTTTCACCGTTACCAAGGTTAACGGCAATCCCAACACCAACGAGCTTACCAACTCCAAATCGGCTGTGTTCAATTGCTTCGACTTTGAGCGCGCCTTCCCCCACACCTACCTGGTGGAGGAAGGCACCGGCGGCTGGTGCGGCTACTGCCCCCGCGGCATAGTGATGATGGACTATCTGCACACGAACTACCCCGAAACATTCTCGCTTGTGGCTATCCACAACGACGATGAGATGGCTATGCCCCAGAACGCCTATCTGCTCAGCTACATCGGTGTGACCGGCTTCCCCATGATGACCATTGACCGCAGCGTGATGACGGATATTTCGTCCACCGAGCTGTTCAACGACCTAGCTGCACAGGACACCCCCTCGCTGGCCGCAGTGTCGAGCCTGAGCGGCACCATCAACGCGGGCGGCAACGTGACCATCAACTCCACATCGCAGTTCCTGCTTGACACCGACAACAGCGGCTACCGCTACCGCATGTCCTACTACATAATCGAAAACAATGTTGGCCCGCACCTGCAGTTCAACTACTACTCCGGCGGTGGTGACGGCCCCATGGGTGGTTGGGAAAACTTCGACGGCATGTACTGGACTAAGTACGATGATGTTGCCCGTGTGCTCGTGGGTGACTACAGCGGCATCAGCGGTTCCATCCCGGCAAGCATCACCGGCGGCAAGGACAATAAGTACACCGTGCGCACGGCCGTGGATGAGCCCAGCAGCAATCCCTTCTACGTGGTTGCGTTTATTATCGACAATACCACCGGCGCCGTGGTCAACTCCATGCAGGCCCGCCTCACCGACACCGAAAGCGGCCTGGCCGATGCCGTGGCCGAGAGCTTCAGCGTGCAGGGCTCGGCCGGTGCAATCATCTTCAACGGCACCTACACATCGGCTGCAGTCTATAACCTGGCCGGACAGCTCGTGGCCACCGCCGCAGGCGAAAGTTCCATCGCACTTCCCGCCGGCCTCTACATTGTCAAGGCCGGCCCCACCACCGCCAAAGTTATCGTAAAATAAAAGCTGTATGATTCCCCCGGGCGGCCCGCGCGTCACTGCGCGGGCCGCTTTTTTATAAAATATTTTTCATAAAACACATTTTTTTGCTACATTTGCGACTATAACCTCAAATAGCGTCTCCTATGAATATATTGAAAGCCGCCATCCTGCTTATTGCCGTTACTTTCGGGGGTCTGAACAGCGCAGCCCGAGCCGATGTTTTCGAGGGCGATGACAACCGTGCCTACATGGGCGTCCGCGCCAGTTTCGACATTGCTGCATTGACCCAAGCGGATGCAGCCCGCAAATCCTTCGAGAACTACGAATTGGGCACCGGCGGTGCTCTTGGCGCAATCTGCAATGTGCCGCTGTGGAAAAACCTCTACTTCGAGCCCGGTGCAAGTCTGTATTACAACACGGTAGGCTACAAGTTGGCTACAACGGATGAATTCAAGGGTACGAACCACATGGACTGCTCGGCCAAACGCTTCGGCCTGCGGTTGCCCTTCATGTTTGGCTACCGCTTTGATTTCGCGCCCTGCTCGGTGTCGGTGTTCACCGGCCCGATGTTTGACTTCTGTCTGTCAGGACGCTATGATTTGAGCATATATGTGAACGACGACATTGCTGGCCCCATGCAGGACGGCAGCTTCAAACACTGCGAATTCTGCTGGCGCTTCGGTGCCGGGGTGGCGGTGAAGCGCTTTGTTTTCGAGGTGAGCGGTGCCTTGGGCCTGCGCCAGACCTATAAGGACACCACCCTGCACTACCGCAACAATCTGGTGCAGTTCTCCGTAGGTTATAACTTCGGGAAATTCGGCCGATAAACCATTTATACGTTAAGACAAACCGTAATTTTTTTGCTATGAATAAGTTGAAGTGTGCTATTCTGCTGCTGTTTGTTGCACTGGGGTGCAAGGTAGCTTCCGCTCAGAACGAAATTTTCGACAGCCCTGACAATCACCCTTACTTCGGTGTGCGTGTGGACCTCGACATCACCGCTCCCACCTGGGCCAAGAACGACCTTCTGAAAGCAGACCTTTTTGACGGCGGCGCCGGATTTCACGCCGGGGCTGTTTATAATATCCCCCTCTGGAAAAACCTATACTTCGAGCCCGGGCTGGGAATATACTATAACACCATAGGCTACGACCTAACCACAGGGTACAATTCCACGATTGACTGTTCAATCCGGCGTTTCGGCTTCCGCGTACCTTTTGATTTCGGTTATCACTTTGATTTTGAACCTTGCTCAGTGGCAGTGTTCACCGGTCCGCAGATTGACCTCGGCATCACAGCCAATTCGCACAGCGACAGCCTCGACGTGAACGACGGCAATGAATATGGCTCCGACGGTCTGCTCAACCGCTTTGGCCTGGGCTGGAAATTCGGCGCCGGTGTGTGGTTCAACCGCTTCGTGATTGAAATCAGCGGCACGGTGAGCATGACCGATATGATGCAGAGCTCGATGTTCACCTGCCACAACAACCTCGTGGAAATCACTCTTGGATATAATTTTTGAGAACAATGCTTAAATATCTCCGACGCATAATCGCGGTGCTGAGCATCATCACACTCACACTGCTATTCGTGGACTTCACCGGCACCGTGGCCGTGCACTGGGCATGGCTTGCCAAAATACAACTGGTGCCGGCACTCTTGGCTGTCAATGCTCTGGCAGTGGTTTTCCTGGTGGTTCTCACCCTGATTTTCGGGCGCCTGTATTGCTCCGTTATCTGCCCTATGGGCATATTCCAGGACGTGGTGGAGCGCTTCCGCCACTGGTTCGTCCCCAAGAAAAAGAAAAAACTCGGCCTCTACCGCTTCGAGCCCGAGCGCCGGGTGTGGCGCTACACACTGCTGGGGCTGTTCGTGGTGCTTCTCATTGTGGGCCACCTCGGTCTGATAGCCACCTCGCTGGCCGGTATCCTTGACCCATACAGCGCCTACGGCCGCATTGCCGGCCAGTTCTTCGTGGCGCTGTGGCGCAGCGGTGCCTTAGCAGTGGCCGAAACCGCAGCCTCCAAAGGCACCTACATCCTGGCCGGCTATCCGCCGCAGTGGTATTTCTCGCTTGGCGTGACCATTGTGGCTGCTATTACCGCCCTGATTGTAATGGTGATGGCATGGCGCACAGGCCGAGGCTACTGCAACACCATCTGCCCTGTGGGCACGCTGCTTGGCCTGTTGTCGCGCTATTCGCTGCTCAAACCCGTGATTGACACCGACAAGTGTAACCGCTGCGGCTCATGCGGCCGCAAGTGCAAGGCCAAGTGCATCGACACCAAGAACCATGTGATTGACTACTCGCGCTGCGTGGTGTGCTTCGACTGCATCAACAACTGCTCGCAGGGTGCGATAAGCTATAAAATCCGCCGGAGCGAAAAACACGCCGATGCCCCGGCGACCGACCCGACCGGACGCCGCAACTTCATCATCGGCACCGCCGTGGTGGCCGGTACCCTCGCCGCCAAGGCCGGAGGCAAGACGGGCGACGGCGGTTTTGCTCCGCTGAAAAGCAAAAAGACCGTGCCCGGCACCGTTCATCCGGTGCCCGCAGGAGCCATCAGCATAAAGCATCTGCGCAGCCACTGCACAGCCTGCCAGCTGTGCATCAGCGAGTGCCCCAACCAGGTGTTGCGTCCCTCGGCCAGCTTCGAGGCTTTCATGCAGCCCGAGATGGTGTTCAACAGCGGTTACTGCCACACGGACTGCAACCGCTGTGCCGAAATCTGCCCCGCAGGCGCCATCAAACCCATCGACCTCACCGTGAAGGCAGTCACCAAGATAGGCACCGCGGTAGTTGACCCTGACATCTGCCTGTCGGCATCGCAGGGTGTGAGCTGCGGCAGCTGTAGCCGCTACTGCCCTGCCGAGGCTATCCAGATGGTTGAAACCGCCGAAGGCACGCTGCGCCCGGTGGTGGACGAGGTTGCCTGCATTGGCTGTGGCTCGTGCGAATTCCACTGCCCCGTGGGCACCGTTGAGTCCACCGCATCGAATTATCCCGCAATCCATGTGAACGCTGTGGGCAATCACCGTCAAATCTAACCGTAAAGTAATGGACGACAAGAAAAAAGTACAAGATATATCGCGCCGCCGCTTCCTGCGCAACATCGGTGTGCTCGGCGGTGCGGCTGCCCTGGCCTCGTGCGGTGCCAACGTCACGGCCGACGATGCCGAGGGTCGCAAATCCAAACGCGGCACGGGCGAAATGACCTACCGCACCAATCCCAATACGGGCGACACCGTGTCCATCCTGGGCTACGGCTGCATGCGCCTCCCAACCAAGAAGGTGGACGGCGACGACGTGCTGGACCAGGAAACAATCAACGAGCTCATTGACCACGCTCTTGAACATGGCGTGAACTACTTCGACACATCGCCCGCCTACTGCCGCGGCAAATCCGAGGAAGCGGTGGGCATAGCCCTGTCGCGCCATCCCCGCGACAGCTACTACATTGCCACCAAACTCTCCAACTTCGGGCCCGACACCTGGCCGCGCGAGCGGTCAATCCAGATGTTCGAGAATTCGCTCAAATACCTGCAAACGGACTACATTGACTATCTTCTGCTACACGCCATCGGCATGGGCGGTATGGAGGCTTTCAATGGCCGCTATATTGACAACGGTATTCTGGACTACCTGGTGGAGCAAAAGCGCAACGGCCGTATCCGCAACCTCGGCTTCTCCTACCACGGCGACGTGGCCGTGTTCAATCACCTGCTTGAGATGATGGACCGCGGCGAAATCCACTGGGACTTCGTGCAGATTCAGCTGAACTATATCGACTGGGAGCATGCCAACGAGGGCAACACGGATGCAGTGTACCTCTACGGCGAACTGCAGAAGCGCGGCATCCCGGCCGTGATTATGGAGCCGCTGCTGGGCGGTCGCTTGGCCAAAGTGAGCAAGCCGGTGACAAAGAAAATGAAGGAGCGCCGCCCGGACGACTCGGTGGCTTCCTGGGCTTTCCGCTATGCCGGCAGCCCTGAGGGCGTGCTCACCGTGCTCAGCGGCATGACCTACATGGACCACCTGGAGGATAACCTTGCCACCTACTCGCCCCTGGAGGTACTGAGTGAGGAGGAGCACGATTTCCTGCAGCGCATGGCAGTGGAAATTCTGCTCAACGACACCATTCCGTGCACGGACTGCAAATACTGCATGCCGTGCCCCTACGGCGTGAACATCCCCGGCATCTTCGCGCACTATAATAAATGTATCAACGACGACAACGTGCCCCGCTCCAGCACCGACCCGCACTACGCCGAGGCACGCCGCGCCTTCCTGTTCGGCTACGACCAGTCGGTGCCACGTCTGCGCCAGGCCGACCGCTGCATTGCCTGCGGAGAATGTCTCAAGGAGTGCCCGCAGCTGATCCCCATCCCCGAGCGTATGGCCCAAATCAGTGCCTACGCCACCCAGCTGCGCGATAACACCTTATAGTGCCGGCGCGGTGTGGCGCAATTATCCCCAACCGCTGGCTCACGCCGCGCGGTTGGGGATAATTGCGTTCCTCCGGAACTACTCCCACCGGTGCAGTTGCAGTGTGGTGCCGTCGAAGGTGGCGTAGGTATTGGTGGTGAGCCACTCGCCCAACACCACCAGGTGGCAGTGGGGTCCCACGGGTTCGTTAAGCTCAAGGTGGAAGTGCCCCATCACTATATAATTAATGTCGGGCCGCTCGGCCGCCACACGCTGCCCCTCGGCTACAAGTCGTGCACCCACGGCGGTCTTCCAGCCGTCGTCGTCGGTGGGCTCGCCGCGCGAGGTGCGGTTGTGCGAGCTCCATGCGTGGGCCAGGGGCACGGTCCAGCGCGGATGCACTCCGGCAAAAAGCAATTGGCACAGACGGTTACGGAACAGCGCCCGCAACATCCGATAACTCCGGGGGACGGGGCCGAAGGTATCGCCGTGGCTCAGCAGGAAACGGCGCCCTGCAATATCGCGCACCACGCCTGCGGCGGGTGCATCGACCACCTCGATGCCGATTTCATCGCGCAGATAGTCGAACAGCCATATATCGTGATTGCCGGTGAACCACACTATACGCGTGCCGCTGTCGGCCAGGCGGGCCAGCTGGCCGAAAAAACGAACATAGCCGCGCGGCACCACCGTGCGGTACTCGTACCAGTAATCCAGCACGTCGCCAAGGAGGTACAGCTCCGTGGCATGCCCCTCGATGCTGCGCAAAAAGGCCACGATGGCAGCCTCGCGGCTGCGCACGTCGGTGTAGGCGGCCCCAAGATGGAGGTCGCTCAGGAAATAAACCGTCGGTCCGGCGCTCATAGCAAGCCCAGTTCCAGCTTGGCCTCCTCGCTCATCATGTCCTGGGTCCACTCGGGTTCGAACACCAGGTTCACAGTCACGGAGCGCACGCCCTCGATGCTCTCAAGCTTCAGGCGTACGTCCTCGAAGATGAAATCAGCCATCGGACAGTTGGGTGCCGTAAGGGTCATGTCCACAGTCAGGTCGCCCTCATCGTTAAGGTCGATGCGGTACACCAGGCCAAGGCTGTAAACATCCACGGGTATCTCCGGGTCGTAGACCGTGCGGAGCAGCTCTATCGCTTTTTCCTCTATTTTAAGTCGTTCTTCAGGTGTCATACCGACAAAATTACGAAAAAAAATCAGGCCGAAGCCACTTTTTTGAGTAAATTTTGCGTAATTTTGCACCGTACTCCACAACATCAACACGCTAAACCATAAACAATCAAGAATATGAAAAATCTCAAAGGACTCCTCCTGGCCGTTGCCGCTGTGCTGATGCTCAGCGTGCCCGCCGCAGCCCAGTTCCGCATCGGTCCCCGCATCGGTACTGAAATCAACAAGTTCACACTCAACAAGGACGCTTTCGACAAAGACAACCGCGCCGGTTTCACCGGCGGTCTGCAGGTTGAATTCACCGCACCCATCATCAACCTCGGCTTCGACGCATCCGTGATGTACGTTCACCGTGTGGCCAATCCCATGGTTGAAGGCAAGGAAGAATCTTTCACCAAGGACTATATCGAAATTCCGGTCAACCTCAAGTACAAGCTCGGCCTTCCCGTTGTGGGCAAAATCATCTCGCCCTACATCTTCACCGGTCCCAGCTTCGCCTTCCTCACCGGCAAGAAGGAAATCTCCGCCGCCTACGAAAGCAAGGCATTCGACGTGGCCTGGAACTTCGGTCTGGGCATCCAGCTCTTCACCCACCTTCAGATTGGTGCTTCCTACGGCCTGGGCATGACGAAGGCCGTGAAATTCATCGGCACCGGTGTTGAGGGCGCAGGCATCGAAGGCAAGAACAAATATTGGACAGTGACAGCAGCCTGGCT
The DNA here is from genome assembly GCA_014800735.1 of Bacteroidales bacterium. GTDB lineage: Bacteria > Bacteroidota > Bacteroidia > Bacteroidales > Muribaculaceae > CAG-873. The sequence goes on along the minus strand of JAAVFP010000022.1, from coordinate 17,057 downwards.
CTTCTGATTCGCTTATCCACAATAACATAAAACAACAAATACAAGACTATGCGCTTAATCATCGAAAAAAACTACGATGAAGTATCGCGTTGGGCCGGCAATTACGTTGCCGCCCGCATCAACGCTGCCAACCCCACCGCCGAACATCCCTTCGTGCTCGGCTGCCCCACCGGTTCGTCGCCCCTGGGCATGTACCGTCGCCTCATCGAACTCTACAAGGAAGGCAAAGTATCGTTCCGCCACGTTGTGACCTTCAACATGGACGAATACGTAGGCCTGCCCCGCGACCACAAGGAAAGCTACCACTCCTTCATGTGGAACAACTTCTTCAGCCACATCGACATCCCCGCCGAGAATGTGAACATCCTGGACGGCAATGCTGCCGACCCCGCTGAGGAGTGCCGCCGCTTCGAGGAAAAAATGGCTTCCTACGGTGGTGTTGACCTCTTCATGGGCGGCGTTGGCCCCGACGGCCACATCGCTTTCAACGAGCCCGGCTCCAGCCTCACCTCGCGCACCCGCATGAAGACCCTGACCCAGGACACCATCATCGCCAACTCGCGCTTCTTCGAGGGCAACGTGGACCTCGTGCCCAAGACCGCACTCACTGTGGGCGTAGGCACCGTGATGGCCGCCCGCAGCGTGCTCCTCATTGTCAACGGCTACAACAAGGCCCGCGCACTCCACCACGGTGTTGAGGGCGGCATCAGCCAGATGTGGACAATTTCCGCTCTCCAGATGCACCCCGCAGCAATCATCGTGGCCGACGAGGACGCTTGCGCTGACCTCAAGGTGAGCACCTACCGCTACTTCAAGGACATCGAAGCAGCCAACCTCGACCCCGACACTCAGCTCTAAGAGTATCCCAATATTTTCAGGGCCAGCGGCGCGTTTGCACCGCTGGCCCTGATTCTTTAACGCAAACACGGCCGGTGCACCTGGGTGCTCCGGCCGCGGTTATTATCCGGGAGGATTAGAGCTCACGCGAGGGATGGAAAATGTCGTTGGTTTCCCAGGTGAGTGTGTTGCCGAGAGTGTACTTGGCGGCGGCGCGGAGGTCGGCCACCGAGGCACCGAACTGCACGTTGTAGACGCCCTTGTCGGCCACCCAGCTGTGGTTGGATTCGTGGTAGGATGCCAGCGAGTAGTTATCCACGCGGAAGGTCAGAGTCTGGCTTTCGCCCGGGGCGAGCTTGCGGGTCTTGGCAAAGGCTTTGAGTTCGCGGGCCGGTTTTTCAATGTCCGAGGCAGGAGCGGTGACGTAGAGCTGAACAGCGTCCTTGCCGGCAACTGAGCCGGTGTTGGTCACGGTAACGGTAGCCTCGAAGCCGTCCTTGGTAGCCTTGACGGTGGGCTTGGAGTAGGCGAAGGTGGTGTAGGACAGACCGTAGCCGAAGGGATAGGAAACTTCCTTGCCAGCGGTGTCGAAGTAGCGGTAGCCCACGTTGATGCCCTCGCTGTGCAGGGTATAGTCGTAGTTCTTAACGTCGTGACGGCGACCGAAGAAATCTTTGCTGCCACTGACGCCGATGGGGAAGTTTAGGCTCGACGGATGGTCGATAGCGCTCATGGGCCAGGTCATGGTGAGCTTGCCCGAGGGGTTCTCCTTGCCGGTGAGCACGTCGGCCACGGAGTTGCCTCCCTCCTGGCCGGGCTGCCATGCAAGCAGGATGGCATCGGCTTTATTTTTCCACGAGGCGGTTTCAATCACAGCGCCGGTGTTGATGATAACCACCACGCGCTTGCCGCGGGCATGGAAAGCATCGGCAACATCGTCGAGCAACTGGCGCTCCACGGCACTGAGGTTGAAGTCGTTGTCAATGAGGCGGTCGTGACCCTCGCCGGCCTGGCGGCCTAAGGTCAGCACGGCAATGTCGGCAATTTCCGCCTGGTGGTCGATGGCACGGCGGCTCACGGCCAGTTCGGGCAGCATAGCCTTGCCCCAGCCCTGGGAACTATGATTGGCGGCGCCCTCGGCTTCCTTGAATGTGCGGTAGGCCACGTACATGTTCTTCATGTCGTCGGTCACTTTCAGGCCGGCGTTGTCGAGACCTTCCATCAGGTCGACGACGTAGGGCTTGTTCACATCGCCCGAGCCGGTACCACCTGCAATGAAATCGTAGGATGTGATGCCGAACAGCGCAATCTCGTTCACGCCCTTCAGCGGCAGGGTGTGGTCCTCGTTCTTCAGGAGCACCATGCCTTCGGTGGCCGACTGGCGGGTGACGGCAGCGTGGGCCTTGAGGTCGGGGGTGTTACTGTACTTATAACCCTTGTAGTGAGGTGTCTTGACCAGATACTGCAGCATGCGGCGCACGCTGGTGTCAACGTCGGCCTCGGAGAGCTCGCCGCTCTTCACCTTAGCCACGATTTCCTCGGCTTGAGCCGCGAAGCCGGGCTCCATCAGGTCGTTGCCTGCGTGCACCTGTGCATCGGTGTGGCGAGGACCGGTCCAGTCGCTCATCACAATGCCGTCAAAGCCCCACTCGTCGCGCAGCACAGTGGTGAGCAGGTCGCGGTCCTCCTGAGTGTAAGGGCCGTTGAGGCGGTTGTAGCTCGACATCACCGTCCAGGGCTTGGCGTCCTTCACGGCAATCTCGAAGCCCTTCAGATAAATCTCGCGCATGGCACGCGGGCCAACAATTTCATCCACCTCCATGCGGTTGGTTTCCTGCGAGTTGGCGGCGTAGTGCTTCAGGCTGGTGCCCACGCCGTTGCTCTGGATACCGTTGACAAATGCAGCAGCGATAAAGCCGGTCACCACGGGGTCCTCGGAGTAATACTCGAAATTGCGGCCACACAGCGGCGAGCGGTGTATGTTCATGCCGGGAGCCAGCAGCACGTCGCAGCCGTACTCCAGAACCTCGTTGCCCATAGCGCGGCCCACTTCCTCAACCAGCTCGGTATTCCACGTACTGGCCAGGGCAGTGCCCACGGGGAAGCCTGTAGCGTAGTACGTGTGCTCGTCGTTCTTGCGTGTGGGGCTGATGCGCACGCCGGCAGGGCCGTCGGTGAGCACCGTGGCAGGGATGCCCAGGCGAGGGATGGACACGGTCGTTCCGGCCGCTCCGGGCACCATATTGTCGGTCGAACCGATAATGCCGTTTTCGCCGGCGCCGAATGTGCGGTTGCCACCGCCCACAAGCAGCACGGCCTTTTCCTCGAGGCTCATGGCCGCCAGCACCTCGTCGATATTATCGGGGCGCAACTGCGGCTGGGCACTCGCAGCGGCGGCGCACACAGCTGCCGCCGCAAGAGTCATAGTAAGTTTCTTCATTATGTAATCAGTTTTAAGGTTTTTTACAAAGTTAGCAAAAATATTTGTCAATCGGCCTTTTAAACGGAATTATTGCTATCTTTGCACCATATAATGAATCTTGAACTATAATGAAACAAATAGCACTTATCACCGGCGCCACGAGCGGCATAGGCGAGGCCTGCGCGCGCCGTTTCCTTGCCGCCGGCTACCGTGTGATTGCCACGGGCCGCAATTCCGCGCGGCTTGAGGCCCTTAAGGCCGAGTTCGCGGACAATGTTCTGACCCTTGCTTTCGACGTGCGCGACCGCGAGGCCACCCGCGCTGCCCTGGCCGCACTTCCGGCAGACTGGGCCGAGGTGGACGTGCTGGTGAACAACGCCGGCCTGGCCCTGGGCCTGGAACCGGAGTACGAAGGCGACTTTGCCGACTGGGACGCCATGATTGACACCAACATCAAGGGACTGCTGACCGTGACACGCCTTGTGGTGCCCAGCATGGTGGCGCGCAACCGCGGCCATGTGATCAACGTCGGCTCGGTGGCCGGCGATGCCGCCTATGCCAACGGCAATGTGTACTGCGCAACCAAAGCCGCCGTCAAGGCGCTCACCGACGGCCTGCGCATCGACGTGGCCCACACTGCCGTGCGCGTCACCCTGCTCAAACCGGGCCTCGTAGAGACTAATTTCAGCAACATCCGCTTCCATGGCGACGACGCCAGGGCCGACCGCGTGTACGAGGGCATCACCCCGCTCACCGGCGACGATATTGCCGATGCGACCCTATATGCAGCCCAGGCACCGGCCCATGTGCAGATTGCCGAGATGCTTATCCTGGCCACCCATCAGGCCAACGGCAGCACTATAGTGCGCAACACCTGATTATAAGTAATGAATTAACTGATTGATTTGCAATTACCAAGTTTTTTTTCGCAATGCACACAACGATTAAAACCGCTGCGCTGCCGTTCAGCAGTGCGAAAACCTATCTTGCCGCCGCGGCATTCGTGGTGGGCAACATCATCCTGCCCCAGTTGTTCCACCTGGTGCCCCAGGGCGGAGTCACCTGGCTGCCTATCTACTTTTTCACCCTGGTTGGCGCCTGCGTTTTCGGCTGGCGTGTGGGCCTGATCACGGCCATAGCCTCGCCGGTGGTCAACAGCCTCCTGTTCGGCATGCCCGCCGCAGCGGTGCTACCCGCCATCCTGATTAAATCCGTTCTGTTGGCCGTGCTTGCCGGAGCGGCCGTCGAGCGCACCAGGCTTTCCATCCCCATGCTTGCAGCGGTGGTGCTGGGCTATCAGGCTCTGGGCACACTGGGCGAGTGGGCGCTGTGCTGCAACTTCGCTCTGGCCTGCCAGGATTTCCGCATCGGCCTGCCCGGCATGCTGATGCAGGTGTTCGCCGGCTATGCAGTGATCAGGTATTGGACTAATAAGTCCAATTAGACTAATTAGACCAAAAAGACTAATAGGACTAATCAGCCAGATAGCCCCCAACAGCAAACCACCAGGGCCAATCAGCCGATGAGGCTGATTGGCCCTGGTGGCTTTTTGGGGTTCGGATTATCACACTTTCAGCTTGATGTGCAGGCGGCTCAGGAGGCCGGTGAGCATTACCACCGCCAGGGCGAAGACGCCGGAGCGCACCAGGCCCATGCCGCCCGAATTGAAGATGGCGGGATAGCTCAGGTTGAACAGACCCATCACGGCATACCACACATAGGGGATGATGTAGCACGTGAGCGTGGCCGTGCCCGCAGGACGGATGATGGCAAACCAACCGGCCTTGCCGCGCATGTCGCACAGCCAATAGAGCAAGCCGCTGGCCGGAAAGAACATGGCCAGGCAGAAGAATGCCCACGTGGGTGTGGACTGTATCTTGGAGATAATCCAGTAGGGGTGCGCCAGCAGCGCCGCGCCCAGCATCACCACGCCCGCGGTGCCAAGCACCGTGAGCAGCCCGATGGGCGCCTTGCGGTAGCGACGGATGGTGAGAATGGTCATCACGCCCGAGAAGCCCAGCGCGTGCAGCGTCATGTCGCCCGGAATAAAGGTGAGCCACACCACGCGCGTGGCATACTCATAGGGGATAAGCTGCGAATGGCCGCCAAGCATCAGCAATATCAGCACGGCCCACACCGCCAGGCATGCCTTGAAATTGTTGCGCGCAAAAAGGTAGATGACCGCACACACTGCATACGTGAAACCGATAAGGCCCAGAATGCCCCACCACCCGGTGCGGAAGGGGTCGCCACACACGTCCTTGTAGAGCACAAGCCCGGCCAGAAGCAGCACACCGACCGTTTTGAGTGCCGTAATCAGATGGCGGCGCCAGCCCTGCACGCGCGGGTACACGCCCCACACCAGGAAAAAGCCAAGCACCATCAGCAGCACGAATACATTATAGCTCAGCACTCCCACACCGCTGCAGTTGAGTGTGAAAAGGCCCATGACAAGCAGCGCCACGGTGCGCCAGAACACATGCGCAATCACTTGCAGCGACGTATCACCCTTGCGGTAGCGGGCATCAATGGCAAGCACCACGCTCATGCCCATGCAGAACACGAAAGCGGGGAATACTACGTCCGAAAAACCCATCATGTCCTCCGTGGTCTTGGCATGGTGCAGCCAGTGGGGAATGTTGGGGATTCCGGCAAAATCATTTACGAACAGCATCAGCGTCATGGTGATGGCGCGGAGAATATCCACTGCGGCAACTCGACGCGGTTTTGAGTTAGGATTATTCATAGGTTCATCAGTTTTTCACGGAAATATTCACAAAGGTACGCATTTTTTCCTCCACAGGCAAATCTGCTTTCCCGCACCCTGCGGGCGATTGTCCGTGGGCCATGAATTGTGTTTGTCGACTTTGCTGTAGGGGACGTGCCTTTGGCACGTAGGCTATCGGTCGTGTTTTCCGATTACACGTGCCAAAGGCACGTCCCTACAGCAAGACCGGAGTAAAAAAGTGGGAGCTGCGCGACTCACGTCCCACAGCTCCCGGTGATATCTAAGGATTGAATTATTCGTAAATCAGTTCGATGTCGTCCAGCCACATCGTCGAGCCATCGCCACCAGTGAAGTAATCACCCATTTTACTGGCTGAGGCAACGAAGATGATGTTGGCTACCGGGGCATCACTGCGATAATCAATGTGGATGGTGATTTCAGCCATATCATCGCCGCCGAATGCTTCAGTGAAAATAATCTCACCATAGCCAATAACGCCTTCCTGGTCCTTGCTGAACAACTGACGGTCCTTACTCTTAGTCTTGACAACAGAAGGCCAATAGGTATTATCATATTTATTAGCTTCGCGATTCACACCGTCCATCAGGGCGATATATATGATTCCTCGGTCTGTATCACCTTTCTGTACTCCATCAGAGTTTGCGGTGTCAACATTATCGACCGCTTTAGGTTCATAGCGAACCCACGCTTTTACCGCCGTCGGACGATCATCGAAAGGACGCCCCCAACCAAGAACACCATCCATACCATCAGTTGCAAGATATTGACCGATAAAAATGTTACCAGCGGCGAATTTACCCGCTATTCCCGGAACTCCTACATACTGCGAAGAAAGTTTCGCTGAGTACGTTCCGCCATGTTTGTAGTCTGTTGCATTAGTAGTAACTTGGCTTCCAATTGTTGAAGAACCATGGTTACCAGTGTCCCAATATCTGTTGTTTGTATCGTCGTTAGCAGCAGGGATCAGTACTTTGCCAGGCTTACACCAAATTTCAAATCCGGCATTTTCGAGCTGCAGGTGTTTAGCCGTAGTAAATGTTGCAATTTCCTCAGCTACATAGTCGTCAGCATATACACGGTATTCGTATTTAGAACCATCCTTAAGGCCGCTTACATCGGCGTAGATGCGATTGCCGTCGACTATGGCGGCTACTCGGGTCCAGTCCTCATAGGAGCGCGATGCTGAGGCCTCGCGGATTTCAAAGCCAAATTCCGAAGCTTCCTTAAGCTTTTCAGCTCCGAGATGCGCAGTGGTGTACGAAATATCCGACTGCTGGATGGGAGTGATGATAGCCGGAGCATCCGTAACCTTGATGGTGTAGCTTACAGTTGATTTTCTGTTATCTTCATCCACGGCCGTGATAGTAATCACGTGCGAACCTTCCGGAAGCTTGTTGGTAAATTCTTCCTCAAAGTTCACGCGCAGGCATTTGAGATCCAATTCCTTGGTTTCTTCATCGATACCGTACTGCCACGTGATGCCGGCTTCGCGCACTTTGTCGCCAAAGGATTCATCCATGTTAAGGATATCCACACCGGTCAAGCCGATGAAATCCTTCAGTATGTCGGCTTCGATATCGAGATCCGTCAGCTGGCTGCAGGCGGAGATAAACACGGACTTTCGACCGATGTTACCGCTCTCGCCGCGACACATATTGTCGTCGTCGAAGCCGGCTTCAAGCGCGAAGAAGTTGGGAGGGAGAACAACAGCAACGCCTGAATCATCGCCGATAGGTTCTTCCTCTACTTCGATGTCGAAGAACACACCACCCACGGTCAAATCGTGGCCGGAGAAAGTAACATTGAGGCGATACTCCGTAGCCGCCTTTATGTCCTTGATAAGTCCGGTCTTGGTAACTTCGGCACCGTCGGAGCTCTGGGTACCGGTCAGGGTCCAGCGCAGGCCATCGGTGCGGGAGTTTATCATGAAGCGACCTTTCTTGCCGAGAGTGCTTTGGTCAAAGGTCAGGCTGTGGCTGCCATCGGCAATACCGTCCTCAAGCGCTACGGTCATCACGGGGTCGGTGAGCACTTCGAGCACTTCGTCGGAGTAGCGCACGGATGCCAGCGTGTTGGCCACGCGGCAGGTCAGTGTAAGCTCGGTATTCTTTCCGGCTGCGATGTCGAAAGCTTTGAAACCGCTCTTATAGAAAGTTTTGTCCCACGAGGCGGGAACGGAGTCGCCAACCCATGCCTCGGCAGTATAGTTGCCCGAGAGCAGACGGAGCGACTCGGGCACGCTTTCAGTGCCGATGAACTGATGCACAAGGCCTGTGGAATTTGAAATCCAGATTATTGCGTTCTCGGCAAGCTGCTGTTCCTGATCGGCAGTCAGAGCACGGCTCACCACCTGAACTTCGGATTGCACCTTTGTGCTGAGGCTGAGCGTGCCGCTGCCGGTGGACATCAGCGGATACTCGTGGGCGCAGCCGGCAGTGACTGCTGCCACTAATACGCTTGCGATAAGAAGTTTATTAATTTCCATTTGCAGGTCCCTCTCCGTCAGAAGTTATAACCAATTTAATTTCAGAACTCTGGCCTTTGGAGTCTTTTACAGTAACAACGAAAGTATGTACTCCTTCGAACCATGCCAGTAGTGGTACCAATCCGGAAACATCGAAGTCGATATTGTTTTTCCCTACGACTTCGTCATTGACAGGTAAATTCATACCCTGAAGTGTTTCCAATACGGATTTATCAGAGTCCTCATTTAAATACCATTCGGGATCTATGTCGGCAAGGTCAAAGTTCAATGGAACTGTGCTACCGGCTGAACTCATGAAGAAATCATTGTCAGATTTGATTTCAACATTAAGACTTGAGATACCCGCCGAAGAATTAATGTTAATGACGTATTTAAGACCTTTTGCTGTGTCGTTTATCTCATCGCCAATAACTTCTTCGCCGTTATATTTGAATGTAATGGCATCCTCATCCTGGCCGGGTTGGTCAGGTTTGGTCGGGTCGGTGGGGTCAACAGGTTCAACGGGCTGGGTGGGTTCGTCGGGCCATTCTTCGTTGCCGGGACGCTCCGAGGGGTCGGTGGGTTTTTCGGGGCTTACGTCGACAGCTCCGCCGAGGTCCTCATGCTCAATATCGGCGTCCACCTTGATGCCTGATGCTCCGATGGTGCCGAACTCGTCGGGGATGGTGCCCGAACCGTTCTGAACCGAGAAAGTAATCACATAGTGCTGACCGGCTTTAACATCAGTGAAAGTCTTGATGGTCTCCACGTAGTTACCCTGGATTGTGGCCTGGAATACGGCCACTATGGTTGAGCTGCCATCCACGGCTTCAAAATACCCGGCACGGGTTTCGGTAGCAGTGAAGTCAAGCGACCCGCGGTCGTTGGCAATCACGCGCACGCGGGCATCCTGGCCCATATAGCCCAGCAGCTCGTTGGTGTATTTAACGGTCACTTTGATATTGCTGAACTTGCACAGCACAGTGCCGATTTCGGTAATCTTACCGGTCTCCACCGTGAAATCGGCGCCACCAACAAAGTAGGGCGCATCCCAGTCGGCGGAGGCGACCTCGTGGCTCTTCACGCTCAGGGTGTAGCTGCCGGGGGCAATGCTGACAACCTCGGGCATATCGCCGTAGGTGTATTTATATTTCACCTCGCCGGTGTTCTTGTCAAGGAAATTGACCTTGAAATTATCGGTTGAAATGCCGTCGGCACGCGACACAAGCTTCTCGGCACCGTCAACATCGATTTTGAACGCGGCCAGCGACACCGAACCGTAAGTCTCGGGTGAATCACCTGAGTTCCAGTTATCGTCGCCGCAAGCCGTCATGCCCACGCATGCCACAGCCGCAACGAAGAAGGATAATATATTGGTTTTCATTGAATAGTCGTTGATTAATAGATTAAGGAAACGTCGTCGATGTAGAGTTCAGAGCCAACATACTCACCGCCATGCAGGTTTGTTGAGCCTGGAGTTCTCCAAAATTGGGTATCCTTTTGGAGGGCTGGGTTCGAAGCTCCGTTATTTTCTTTTTTATACAACGCATCCGGAGTCGTGGAACGGAAAACAATACTCAGCTTTCCTGCTGTCGGAGCTCCTTTCGGGTAGGAAAGTTCAAGAGTTTGTTTCACATAGTAATTATCTTTTTCCAATCCACGTTTGTTGTAGAGCTTAGCAGATTCGTGAGCAATTGTATCTCCAGCTGCTGTCATTATGGTTACTTCGGCGGTGCCGTAATCAATCCTATTGTCATTTACAGCATCGTAGTGATACCAGAACGAAAGGCCTGACGGACGAGATGCAAAGTCCACGCCATATTGAGGCCCATTGCTATAAGAGCCAAGATATAGCTCACCTTGAGTCATATTGCTGCAAGTATTAAATCCAGCATTATCACCTCCAGACGCCTTTGCGGTATTGTCTTTACCCCAACCGATTGTGCGAATTAGAGCCGCATTTGTTCCACCGTGCGAAAGCTTGGGATCATGGATATCAGCTTCGCCGGCGGTATGCCCTTCACTACCTCCTGATTGTTTTGTTGATAGTGAGCTTCGACCATTTGCAGGGATTGTACCGGATGTTGCACGATAAGCCGGATAATTAGTTCCAAATACCCATATACCATTCTTCGCTTCGGAAGTCGTTAGCTCATTTAAAGTTGCCCAACCATCGATGGTCCATAAGTATTGGCTTTCTTCTAATTTTTGGGGGTGCCAATTATCAGTTGGGAAGCCGACTGTCTTTGACGAGGAATTCCACACCTTCAGGTGCTGTTCGGATTCTGTCGTAAGAGTTGCCGTAGCCGAACGCTTGGCGCCGGACACTACAACAGTGTACTGTGTGTTGGCTTCCAGGTCAGAAATTTCAATTTCAGCACCTTCGGCATCAAAACCTTCATGGCTTACTCCGTTGACTGTAATAGATGTTATGTTGCGTGCTACAAGGGCATCGTCGGCTTCTTCACATTTGATTGTGAGGTATGCTCGGTGAGCAAACCAGTCGTTACGTGTGGTTATTATTTCGAAAGGAGGCAGACTCACATCCAAATACAGTTTCGAACGCTCAATAGCTTGGTCGATATTATCGGGGTATGACGGATGGTATGTGAGAGCACGAACTTCGCGTCTCTTTTCAATAGGAGCCGGTGCGGTCATATTGAGCGTATAGGTACCTTCTTTGCCTGTAACCGGGGTAATCTTGTTAACCGTAAGGGTTTCCCATACTCCTGAATTGAGATTGCGTTTCTGGAAAATGACGTCTTCAAGATTCTGAGAGCCGTTGTAAGTCACTTCAGCATTTACAGCCGTACGGCCAATAACAGCATCAGCTGAGACAATTATAATGCTTAGAGGAGTAACGATAACCGAAAACTCCATCTCCTCGGAGAGCTGACCGTAGGTATCCACTACCTGTAGCTTAAAGGTGTGGGTGGATTCTTCCTGACCCGCACCTACGCCAAGATGGGTGAATACGTCGGTGAAATCAATCACAGCCATTTTGTCGGGCTTGTTCCACACTCCGCGAGCTTTGAGGCCGAAGCCGGTGAGCAGGGCCTGCTCGGCCGAGTTAGCCTCGGTGAGGTCGATTGCTTCAGGCCAGCCCTCGGGGTTGAGCGTAGGCGAGGTGGTGTAGAGCATCACCTTGTCGATAATACCGGCTGCGGTGATGTTGGCCTTGACTTGCTCAGTAGCCTTTGAGAACTCGATGTGGCTGAAGCTGTCGCCGGAAGTCCAGCCCTCGGTGGTGATTTCGGGCACGGGGTAATCGGTGATGTCGGCGCTCAGGTTGATTTCGATGTTCTGCAAGTTGACGGTATCGTCGAAGTTCACCTTGAGGATGGCATCCGCACCGGCGTCGCCTCCGGCAAGGTCAAGCGTAACAACGTGCTCGGTTTTTGCCTTGGCGTCGAAGCGGGCAACCTCGATGGTGGAGCTTTTGCCGTCCGATGTGGTGAAGGTAAGGTTGAGGGTCACTTCGCCGGGAAGAACATAGACGGGATTGACTTCGTCGGAGGGTATTCTGACGAAATTATTCTTCGGGGTGACAAGGGTGGTGTAGTACGACGTCATGTAGCTTGTGAAAGCTTCGGTGTAGCGCACCTTTACACGCGAGTTTTTCATCTCGGCGCTGAGCGCGACCTCGGTGGTGTTGTCGTACTTCACTGTGATGGTCTGCTGGCCATGGTAGTGGGGTTTGGAGAAACCTTCGGCATCGTTCTCGTCGCCGTAGTAGGCTTCGAGGGTGTAGTCGCCCACCTTGAATTCCTGGCTCTCGTCGAAGTCGTTGACGTTTTCCCATTCCTGGGAGAAGGAGCCATCGTCGGACGTGAGTTTGAGTTTGAGGTCGGTGACGGTCACGTGCACATCGTCGTTGGCACGGCTTTCCGGCGCTCCCGTGGCAGTGATAAGGCTGCCATCGATCTGCACAAGCGGCTTGATGCGGCCTGTGCCGGTGGAGGAGTTGAGGGAAGAAGACTCATCGCCACAGGACACCACACCCAGAGAGAGGCTCAGTGCAGCAATCATTCCTGTCAGGAGTTTTTTCTTCATAAGGATTGGTTAAATGTTATGATAAGATTAAATTGTGTACGTCCAGTTTTGTGAACAGCACTTTTTCTGTATTTTATGTAAATATCTGACAAAATTAGTGAAAATTGCTGATATTATGCAAAAATCTATGTGGCAATTTTGCGGACATACCCAAAACGACCATCATTTTTGCCATATTGGCGAACGTTATACGGCTAAGTGTTCAAAAACTTTCCGGCGAGGGTGTTTGTTCAGAAAGAAATATAATAACCAGAATTATGAGTAAAATCATCCTGCTTCGCCACGGCCAGAGCCAGTGGAATCTTGAGAACCGGTTCACGGGGTGGACCGATGTTGAACTATCCGACAAAGGCCGCGAGGAGGCCGCCGCTGCCGGCCAGGCAATGAAGCGCGCGGGCCTGCGCTCGGGGGTGTGCTTCACGTCCTATCTGCGCCGCGCAATCCACACGGGGCAGATTGCCCTGGCCGAGATGGGGCTTGACTGGATTCCGATGGTGAAGGACTGGCACCTGAACGAGCGCCACTACGGCGCCCTGCAGGGCCTGAACAAGGCCGAAACGGCACGGGAGTACGGCGAGGAGCAGGTGAAGATATGGCGCCGCAGCTACGATGTGCGGCCACCGCAGCTCAAGGACGAGGACCCGCGCTTTCCGGGCCACGATGCGAAGTACGACCTGCTGTCGCTGGCGGAGCTGCCCCACGGCGAGTCGCTCGAGGACACCATCGGGCGCGTGCGTGCCTGCTGGGAGGAGCTGATTGTGCCCGCTGCGCACCGCAACGAGGTGGTGCTGATTGCGGCCCACGGCAACAGCCTGCGGGCTCTGGCCATGCTGATGCTCCACCTCACTCCGGAGCAGATTGTGTCCGTAGAGATCCCCACGGGCAAGCCCTGGGTGTTCGACGTGGACGAAAGGATGAATGTTTTATCCGAACGCTATATCTGACTATGTTCTACGTGCTTGCCGCCTATCTGTTCATTCGCCTATCATCGCAAGAAATTCATTTTCGTCGATGATGGGGATGCCGAGTTTCTCGGCTTTCTCCAGCTTGGCCGGGCCCATGTTGTCGCCCGCCAGCACGTAGTCCGTTTTCTTTGAAATGGACCCGGAGTTCTTGCCGCCGTGTTTTTCGATGAGCGCTTTGTACTCGTCGCGGCTGTGGCGCGAGAACACTCCGCTGATGACTAATGTTTTTCCGGCCAGGAGGTCGGACACCGGGCCGGCGTCGTGGCCCTCGGGCATCGCCATGGTGACGCCCGCCGCGCGCAAGCGCTCCACGATTTCGCGGTTGGCAGGGTCGGCAAAATAATTCACGATAGCCTCGGCAATGCGGGGCCCGACGTCCTCGATTGCCTCGAGTTCGGGCGCGGGCAGCGCCATGAGGCGGTCGATGTCGCCGGCAGCTGCGGCCACCTTCTTGGCCGTGGTTTCGCCCACGAAGGGGATGGAGAGTGCGTAGATCACACGCTCGAAGGGCACGGTCTTGCTCTGCTCGATGCCGTCCACGATACGCCGGGCGCTGGTTTCGGCAAAGCCTTCGAGCCCCGTCAGTTGCTCCGGGCGCAGGCTGTAGAGGTCGGCGATGTTGCGCACCAGGCCTGCGCGGAAGAGCGCGGCCACGGTTTCCTCGCCGATACCGTCGATGTTCATCATGCGGCGCCCCACGAAGTGCTCGATGCGGCCCACAATCTGCGGGAAACAGCCATATTTATTGGGGCACACCCAGGCGGCCTCGCCTTCCACACGCACCAGCTGAGTGCCGCAGGCGGGGCAGTGACTCACAAAGCGCACGCGCTCCGCACCGGGCTGGCGGGCGTCAAGGTCCACACCGGTGATTTTCGGGATAATTTCGCCGCCCTTCTCCACGTAGAGCATGTCGTGCTCGTGGATGTCGAGGGCGCGCATAATGTCGTCGTTGTGCAGCGAGGCGCGCTTGACTATTGTGCCGGACAGCAGCACGGGTTCCAGATTGGCCACGGGAGTGATGATGCCCATACGGCCGACGTCGAACGACACGAAGCGCAGGCGCGTCAGCGCCCGCTCGGCAGCGAATTTATAGGCCACGGCCCAGCGCGGCGACTTGGCCGTGAAGCCCAGGTTGAGCTGCTGGCGCAGGGAGTTGACCTTGAACACAAGGCCGTCGGTAGCCACGGGGAGCTCCTTGCGGGCGGTGTCCCAGTGGTTTATGAAGCGGTCGACCTCGTCGATGGAGTGAAGGCGCGTCATGGCATCGGACACCTTGAAACCCCAGGAGCGGGCGGCCATCATGTTGTCGTAGTGATTGTCGAAGGGCAGGTTTTCGCCTAACATATAATATAGGTAGGCATCCAGGCCTCGGCGGGCAACCTCGGCGGGGTTCTGCAGCTTGAGAGTGCCGGCGGCGGCATTGCGCGGATTGGCGAACAGGGGCTCGCCGGCAGCCTCGCGCTCGGCGTTGAGGCGGTCGAAGGCAGCCCAGGGCAGCACTATCTCGCCGCGGATTTCGAAGAAGTCGGGGTAGCCCTCGCCCATGAGTTGCAGGGGGATGGAGCGGATGGTGCGCACGTTGTCCGTGACCACGTCGCCCATCACACCGTCGCCACGGGTCACTGCGCGCACCAGGCGCCCGTGCTCGTAGATAAGCGATATGCCGGTGCCGTCGAATTTCATCTCGCCCACGAACGTCACGGGCTGCCCTTGCAGGGCCTCGTCGATACGCCCGGCCCAGGCATCGACGTCGGCTATTGAATACGTATTGGCCAGCGACAGCATCGGATAGATGTGACGCACCTGGTCGAAGCCCTTGGAGATGTCGGACCCAACGCGCTGTGTGGGCGAATTGGGGTCGGCGGCCTCGGGATGGCGGCTTTCGAGCTCTTCGAGCTGCTTCATCAGCAGGTCGAACTCTCGGTCGGAAATCTCAGGCGCGTTGAGCACGTAGTAATTATGGTTGTGGCGGTGCAGTTCGCTGCGCAGCTGCTCTATCAGTTCTAATTCGCTTGGCATATATAGGTGCTTGGAGCTTGTTGAAAAACTATGCAAAGTAAGGTAAATTTTCGTACATTTGCAAGTGAAAAAATTGACACATGATTTTAGCTCTCATCATAATTACAACTATCGCGGGGGCGCTACTGGCGCTATACCTGCAATCCCGCCGGCGGCTGGACGACACTGTTCGCGCCCTGGCCGACGCCCGAACCGACCTGGCGCGCCTGGAGGAGCGCCTGCGCAACGCCACCACCGAGCAGGTCCGGCTCAATGCCGAGGCCGAGGAACGATTCCGCAACCTGGCCAACCGCGTGCTGGTGAGCAACTCCGAGCTGCTGCGGGAGCAGAACAGCCGCCGCCTGGCCGAGGTGCTCGCCCCGATGAAGTCGGACCTCGACCAGTTTCGTCGCCTCGTCGTTGAGCGCTACGACCGCGAGGCCGGCGAACGCCTTTCGCTGGGCGAGCGCATCAAGGACCTCGTGCAGCTCAACCACACCATCGGCCAGGAAACACGCCGCCTGACGGATGCCCTCAAGGGCAACGCCAAGGTGCAGGGCGACTGGGGCGAGATGATTCTGGACAACATTCTGGAGCGCAGCGGCTTCCGCCGCGGTGTGGACTACTCGGTGCAGGAAACCGTCACCGGCGAGGGCGGCAACCGCCTGCGCCCCGACGTGGTGATATCCTACACCGAGGGCCGCAAGCTGGTGATTGACTCAAAGGTGTCCATACAGGACTACCTAGCCATGCTCAACGCCGAAACCGACGACAGCCGCGAGCGCCACGCACGCGCCCACATTGCCTCGGTGAAGTCGCACATCGCCGAGCTGGCCCGCAAATCCTATCAGGACGTCGTCGGGGCGGCACACATCGACTTCGTGCTCATGTTCATCCCTCACGAGGGTGCATATCTGGCTGCCATGAACATGGATAACACACTGTGGCAAACGGCTTACGACAACCGTGTGCTCATCATCTCGCCCACACATCTGATGTCGGTCATCAAACTCGTGGAGCAGATGTGGCGCCACGACAAGCAGAACCGCAACGCTCAGGAAATAGCCCGCCAGGCCGGCGCTATGCTCGACAAGCTCCGTGGCTTCGTGGACGACCTGGACCGCATCGACACCTCGCTCAACGCCGCCCGCACGGCCTGGAACAACGCCTTTGCCAAGCTATCCACCGGCCCAGGCAACCTGATTGCCCGCGCACAGAAAATAAGCAAGCTCGGCGCCAGCAGCAAAAAAGAACTGCCCGGCCGCTATCTGGACGTCAGCGGAGCCGACACTCCCCTCCCCGCCGACGACGAATAACCCCGCCCTACCCCACTCAAAAAACTGCTTGCAATAAAAAATCCTGAAAAAATTTGCACAAGAAAAAAAAAGATTGTAACTTTGCACCGCAAATGAGGGCAACCTCAGCCATAACGGAGATTCGCTAGCTCAGTTGGTAGAGCACAACACTTTTAATGTTGGGGTCCTGGGTTCGAGCCCCAGGCGGATCACAAGAAAGTCCGAACTTTCACCGCAAAACGCTGAAAATCACTTGATTTTTAGCGTTTTTCTT
>JAAVFP010000021.1 GCA_014800735.1 Bacteroidales bacterium | reverse complement strand
GGCACTATCCTTTACCCACAAGTCACCCCCCTTTCGAGAGGTATTGATAGATTGTCTGTATTCTATCAATACCTCTTTTAAATGTTATTAACCCGGGTTTTGGTTGAGAGGGCATTGCCGACCATCCGCCTTCGCATGCAACAGCCCATGCCGCCCATGCTAAGGAACCTTTTTTAAATGGATTCTTGTAGATTTTCTTTTCAGTATTGAACTCTTTGTTAAGATTATCTACAATTTTCATTTCCAATGGAGTAAATACGAGTGTTGCCGGTGATGTATCATCATTGCTGTCAAAGCCCTTTTTAAGCAACGCCGTTTCGTATGCGCTCTTTATACACACGGCTAGATTTATTTCAAAGGCGTGTGGACTCTCCACCTGAATATCCTCTATTCCAAAACCTTTCTTCTTGAGCAATCTATGAAAGTCTTCTATGAACCAACGTCGACGATAGTAGCCAATTACCTTTTCAGCAGACGCCAAATCAGCAACCTGAAGGGTGGTAAGAAGCAGCCAATCAATATCCTCCGACTGATTTTTCGGTTTATTTACTTCCTGCACCCTGACAAAATACAAATCAACGCTCTTTTGTGGATATACAGGACTATGAGGGCGTAGTACAGTCACCTCACCATATTTTATTTCCACCGTAGCTTTACGTTTGCGCTTGCGCGGACCACCGCTTATGGTGATTTCCCGGGTGGCCGCAGCCGTAACGGATTCTGTGTACTCAAATAACCCCTTAGTATCTCCACCGGGTAATTTGACCTTACGTTTTTTTGCAGCTCTGACGACTATGTCAAAATTAGTAAGTTCCGAACTCAGTGTCAGTACTGGATACATATCACCCTCTCTGTCCTGCACCATAATTATGTGAACAGATTCATCAATAGCCTTTCGTATTGCATTGGGTGCATCAATCCATCGGGATGACTCGGAGTCCCTTTCCATAATTGGGATATTGTATTTATAGCGGGTTTTGCCGGTGTCAGGATCCTTGATATAGTAGGAAGGCTGCCTCTTACGGTCTTCCTTATAGTCTTCTTCCTTAACTTCGCTCAAGGGTTTTGGTGTCCTGCCCCAAATATGGAGATAGCCAAAACCCAATGGCATCCCTCTTAATCCATCCATCACAATTGCCGAATGAGAGCGCATCCCTTTATTTGTCCTTGCGCATTCCAGAACCTCCCGGCCCCCTTTACCAAGACGCTTAACAATATTTTCCCGCACAACCTCCATAGTATCCTGGGCAACGAGAATCTCTTTTATATTGAGAGTCTGTATGTTACTCATTAATTGCTTTATCATATCGGACGCTATCGCAGAAAGTGTGACTTTAGGATTATTGATAAATCTGTAGGCGCTCTTTCTAGCAGACGCGTTCGTACATGAACGGTTGATTACGGCACTTCCGCCCGTGACCATTTCTGAAACCAGAGAATCGTATTCCTTATCGAGGCGTTGATCATTAAATATACTATGACTTTTCATATGCGTTATTGTTGTGTTTTTTTTCTGTATATAACGCATATTTGTGGGTAAAGGATAGTGCCGAAGGCACGTCCCTACATTATGATTGATTTCAGTTAGGTCCGGGAATACATGAGGCGGCCGGGGCTAAGGTTATATTTGTTGGTTGCTGCCAGCGTAATGTCGTATGCCGCATAGGTCACTGTGATGCCGCATGCACAGATAGCGATCAGTAAAATATATGTGCTGTAGCTGTCGAATATATCGGCTTGCGTGGCAGACGTGAATGTTACCGACGATAAATAATCAGCAATTAACGGGTATAAGACGGCAACGGTTATACCAAATACAAAGCCTGTGACGGAAGCCACGATAATTGCCAACCGGCTTTTGCGATGCACGTTTGCGATTCGCTCCTTAACAAGTTCCACCGCGTCAAGCTGGACCTCAAGTCTACTCATGAACAAGTCGTCCGACGAGAGGTCCGGCTCAAAGCCGGCAAAGAGTTCGGATAATCTGTCTTCTTCCATAATCATTCTTTTAAGAGTCCTTTCAGGTGCTGACGACCACGCGATAACAGCTGTTTTACTGCTTCGACCGACGATTGGGTGATGTCGGCAATCTCGTTGACTGCGTAACCCTGCACATAGTGCAACAGAATGGCCGAGCGTTCCTTTTCCGACAGTTTTTCAAGAGCTATATAAAGTGCCTGATGATCAAAAGCACGGTCGGAACGCTCATGCGAACTTATCCGCTCAGCCTCGGCGATTGATTCGCTGCGGCGCACTGCGCGCCGGTTGCTTATAAAAGTGTTGTATGCAATGCGGTAAAGCCAGGTTAAAAATTTGCCGTCCTCGCGGAAGCTGTCGCACGACAGATATGCTTTCACAAATGTGTCCTGGGCCAGGTCATCGGCAAGAGCGCTATTGCCGCAGCACAGGGCAATCAGAAAGCGGCGAACCGCTCTCTGATTGTTTTTCACATACTGTGTGAATTGCTCTCTCGTCATCGGGCAGTTCAGTCGTCGCTTTTGACACCCTTTCGAGTCTTGAAATAAACAGTGAGGTATGCTATGCCAATGGCCAGTGCGATGCCCGCCGGAATAATGAACATCATTGCATTACTATCGACCCCATGGTAGCTATAGACCATTATTCCTGCCATTATAGCCAATGCTATCCCTGAAAAGGTAAAGATGCAGCCGCGCAACAGACGAACATTCAGTAACTCGGCCGGTGATTTCTGTTTCTTGCCCAGGGCTGCCACAAGCTTGTCGGTGTCGACTGCCGAATTGTTTTCGAGGGCCTTGATGACGATTTCAGCGTTCTTGTTGTCTCGGTTGATTGTCGTACGGCAAATCAGCCATACGATGAGTACTGGGAGCGCTACGCATATACCAAGTAAGGAGCTAAGTTGTACTATCCAGAACATTATTGATATTGATTTTAATGTTAGTAAATTCTTGCTTTTGAGATATCTCGACTACAAGACGCTTAATGCCGCCGAAAGGTGACATCAGTAGTGAAAAAAATCCAAGAAAACGGCCACCGGTATGGATGTGACCCTTTTCGGCGGCCTTCGGGCGCCTGTTTTTGGTCATACGTCTGTCCTGCGACGCCTCCGCGAAGCTTCGGCAGCGCAGGTTAAGAGTAATTCGGCGACTTCCAGTCGCCCAAGCCCGTCATGCTCGCACAAGAGGACGGCAGAGATGTGTAAAACAACAGGTTGCAGTCACAGGGCGACTGCAAGCCACCGAAGACCCTCATGCGCGCGCAAATGAATGACAGAAGTTTGTAGAACACCAGGTTGTCGCCACAGGGCGACTGCAAGTCGCCGAATTACTCTTAACCCCGACCGCCGCAGCTTTAGCGGAGGCGCTCGGGGAAAGACCAGTGAGTATATGAGGCGCCCGCAGGCCGCCGAAAAGGTAGGATGTGACCCTTTTTCGGCGGCCTGCGGACTAACCCCCGGGCGCCTCCGCCACAAGGGCTTCGGCAACCGGGGCTAAGATAATTCTGCGTCCTGCGGACGCGTTTCTGCAAATTCACTTACTCGCCGACGCGCGTGTAATAAATCATACTTTCATGCGTCATATATATGTATGGAAACCAAATACTACAAATCGCGTGTGGACTGGTGGGTGTATGCCGTGGTGATTTTCACAGTGGCCTACTGCCTGGGCTTCGCCATCTGTTTTGACTCCTATGCGCTGATGGTGCCGCTGGGTGTGGCGTTCGCGGTTCTGGAGATTGTGGCTTTCTGCTCGGTGAAATATGCCATCCGCGGCAATGAGCTGGGAGTGAGGGGCATGAACTATGGCTGGACCTGGTATCCGATTGACAAGATTACCGAGGCCCACAAGCGCTCAGGCATCCTATCCGCCTCGGCCCTGTCCACCCGCAGAATAGCGATCCGCTTTTCCGACCGCAAAATCCTGAAAAGCTCCTCGCCCCTGGAAATATCGCCCGAGGACCGCGACACCTTCCTGGCCGAATTGCTGTCGGTTAACCCGAATATTATGTTATAAAACATCTTTTTGCCACCGAATGAAATATTTGCCTATCTTTGCAGATATGATTCGGGCAAAGATAATTGGCATTTCGCGTCATCGCCTCGCCACGGACGGCGATGGCGTTACCACGCTCGTTGCTTTTCAAGGCTGTCCGCTCAGATGCCGTTATTGCCTTAACCCGCAGTCGCTTGACTACGAACGCAACTTCCGCACCGTCACTCCCCGGGAGCTTTACGATGAAACTCGCATCGACGAGCTGTATTTTTTAGCCACCGGCGGCGGTGTGACCTTCGGCGGTGGGGAGCCGGGGCTGCAACCTGCGTTCATCACTGAATTTCGGCGCCTGTGCGGCCCCCAGTGGAAAATTGTGCTTGAAACATCGCTTAATATCCAGGCCGAGAATCTCGAGGCATTGCTCGGAGTGGCCGACGGGCTGATTATTGATATTAAGGACCTGGACCCGGACGTCTACGAGGCCTACACCGGACGCACGAACAGCCGCGTGCTTGAAAATCTGAAAACTATTGCCGGGAAGGGTCGTCAGGCCGACTGCCTGGTGCGCCTGCCCCTGATTCCGCACTACAACAGCGATGATGACCGTGCCGCCAGCCGCGCTTTCCTTGAAAGCCTTGGCTACGGACGCTTTGATTTGTTCACCTATAAAACTGATTTCACCAATGGCCCGAGGAAAAGACACATGCAAGATTCTTAAGGAGATACGCCGGCAGATAGCCGCGGCGAACGATATTGAGTTCATCACATCGGAGTGCCGCTACAAGGGTGACTGCCTGGGCACTTGCCCCAAATGCGAGGCCGAGGTGCGCTATCTGGAAGAACAGCTCCGTGCCCGCTCGGTCGCAGGCAAGCGCGTGATGCTCGTTGGCATGTCAGCCGGGGTACTTTTCCTGGCCGGGTGTGGCGGGAATTCTCATCCGTCAGATGCTATGGAGTCGTTGCCTGAAATAGAGCTTAATGCTGATGCGCAGGAATGTGAAGATTCCTCTGAAGCAGAAAGCATCGAAATTGATTCACAAACCGAGGCCGTAAGAGCGGAAGAATTTGTGTATGATGGGATAATGCCTCTGGTCGATATTCCTGTCGAAGAAAAGGTACAAGACTTAAACAAAGTAATTACAATGGGTGAGGTTCCGCCAATCGATTTAGATTTATACTACGGCGAACCTGTGCAATATTCTTTAGTTGACGTAAAGCCCGAATTTCCGGGAGGGCCAGAGGCAATGTATCGCTGGATTGAAGAGAATACACATTATCCGCCGGAGTGTGAAGTAATAGGGCGAGTTGTTGTGGAATTCATTGTTGAGGTTGACGGCACGCTTTCTAATGTAAAAGTAGTTCGCTCTCGCGAACCGTCGTGTGATAAGGAAGCAGTTCGAGTTATTCAATCAATGCCACGTTGGAGTCCGGGTTACCACAATGGCAATCCTGTGCGAGTTGTTTGTCAGCTTCCTATAGCTTTCTATCTGAAATAAAACCAATCAAACATTATCATAAATATGGCCCGAGGAAAACAAACGTGCAAGATTCTTAAGGAGATACGCCGGCAGATAGCCGCGGCGAACGACATTGAATTCACCACATCGGATTGCCGCTACAAGGGCGACTGCCTGGGCACATGCCCCAAATGCGAAGCCGAGGTGCGTTACCTCGAAGAACAGCTGCGCGCCCGCTCGCTCGCAGGCAAGCGTGTGATGCTCGTTGGCATGTCTGCGGGAATGCTTCTCATGGCGGGCTGCGGCGGGAACACGGCCAGTCAGCAAAATCCGGTAGAAACCGAGCCGGAAACTGAGATGGCTGAAGTTACACCAGGCTATGACAGCCCTTGCGAAGATATAGAAGAGGAAGAGGTATTTCCGGAAGAGGCTCCTGAAACTGAGACTCCCGTGACTGAACTGCTCATTGTGGGCGATATAGAGGATGATGAATTCGAGGCTGCCCCGAGGACAACGGTTGATATACCGGAGGGCGTAGGAGGTATTTTAGACGCTCCTGTTGAGGCTAAGCCTGAACCTAATCCGGACAGCGACGAACCTATGGAAATCCAATACCTTGATACCAAGCCGGAATTTCCAGGTATGGAAACGGCGATGTATGACTGGCTCAAACAAAATCAGATATATCCGGCAGAGGCTGCAGAGGATGGGGTGCAAGGACGCGTGGTGGTTGAATTTGTGGTTGAACGCGATGGTTCGATTTCCAACGTCAAAGTAGTGCGCTCACGGCATCCGGCGCTCGACAAGGAGGCTGTACGCCTTATTGAGTCCATGCCCCGATGGACGCCCGGAACCTACAATGGCGACACAGTGAGGACCACATACACCCTCCCGGTGACATTTAAGTTGCAATAATGGACACAACCGGATAGAGCGTTAGGCAGAACGCTGAATTATCTTAGCCCCGACCGCCGCAGCTTTAGCGGAGGCGTTCGGGGAAAGGCCGGTGAGAACATGAGGCGCCCGTAGGCCGCCGAAAAGGGTCACATACTACCTTTTCGGCGGCCTGCGGACGCCAGTTTTATGTTGCGTTAACCCCGGGCGCCTACGCCACAAGGGCTCCGGCGACCGGGGTTATTATAATTCTGCGTCCTACGGACGCGTTTCCGCATTTTATGATTTTGATTTCAGCGCATGCGGTCGTAGCTGCGGAGCAGGTTGTGGTCCTTTTTCATCAGGCGGCGGGCCTGGATGGTGAGCACAAGGGCCACGGCGAGCATCACGAAGCCACCGGTCCACACAATCTGACAGCCTGTGAAGGTGGTGTAGGTGAGCACCACGCCGATGATGATGGAGCACAGCAGCAGGGCCACGCACACGGCCGAGATGCGCATCTGCAATTTCAGATTTTTGAACAGGAAGATACTGATAAACAGCAGCACGGCTGTGGCGATGTTGAGCACCAGATAGGCAGGCGCGTCCACAGGATAGAGGCTGATGCTTTCGTCCTGACCGAGAATGGCGAAGGGGGTGAAGCAGAAGATGGCCGTGAGCACCACGGCGATGAGCAGAAGGAGGGATTGCCAGCGTTGGATTACCATATTTCAGATTGTTAGAGTTAGTAGTACAAAATTACAAAAATTTGCCAAATTCCGAGTTGTTTTCGCTCAGATAAAGAATTTCGCCCAGCAGGCTGAGGCTGTCCGCATGGCCGCCCCCGAGGCGGGCATCGGAGGCTGCGAGCTGCTCGGTGAGCTTATCGGCACCGGTGCCCAGACGGCTGAGCATGTCGAGGCTGTTGTTGTGCTTGCCCGAGAGCCACAGCATCCAGGCATAGTCGGCAAGTTGCTGGGCCGACAGTTGGTCCTGCGGCAGGGCGGCAAACACTGCGATAGCCTCGTCCGTTTCGCCGTTGCGGGCAAGGGCCAAGGCCAGGCGTGCGCCGTTGGCAGTGTCCTTGCTTTCGGTCACGTAGTCAATCTGATAGCGCAGCTCTATTTCCTTGTCGCGGCGGTCGGTGGCGGCGTAGAGGTCGGCCAGGGCGCTGAGCACCGCAGTGTTGTTGGGCTCCAGTTGCAGGGCGTGGTCGGCATATTTTTCGGCCTCGGCGTAGTGCTTCAGGTGGAGCAGCATGCGGGTGGCGGCTGCAAGCGCCTCCATGTCGTCGGGGTACTCGGCCAGATACTCGCGCAGAATGTCGGCGCTACGCTCGCTGCGGATGCCGGTCACACAGCGGGCCAGGCGCTTGAAGCGGTCGGCCGACAGCTGTCCGAGCGTGCGGGCCAGGCTGTAGTAGCGCGCAGCGGGGTCGGCTTGGCCGTACTGGTAAAAAATGTCGGCAATTTCGCAGAAAGTATCGAAATTTTCAGGATATTTTGCCGCTAAGTCCGTGAGGCGCGGGAATATGAAGGGATGTTTGAAAGCGAAGTGGCGGAACATGTCCTTCAGGCACGTGTTGATGAGCACGCCCCGCGATGCCTGGGTGGGGTCGCCCAGATTGAGGTCGATGTCGGGGTTGTCCATGGCCGAGTAGAACTGAGCCGTGATGGCATCCAGGGCCTGGGCGCGCATGCTTTCGGGTGTCTGGGCCAGCGAAAGCAGGATGGCGAACTTGTCGCCGTCGGGCAGCATGGGCACGCGGCGGATTGTGTCGGCCAGCAGTGCGCCGCCGCCGTCGGTCACCTCGGCCAGCTCGGAGGCATCGGCGTGGAAGGGACGGAAGTGGTTGGAAATCTCGTTGAAGAAGGGCAGGGCACGCAGCGGGCGGAGCGTTTCGAAGAAAACGTAGTCGCCGCGGCGGCTGCCTTCCTCAATATTGCGCATGGCCTCAAACTGGGCCGCATCCGGGCCCTGGAAGCCTTCCTGCTCAAGCTTGCGGCGGATGGTGTCCATATCCACCTGACCGCCGGTGAAGCTGTCGCCCAGCAACTGGCGGTATTTTTCGAACAGCTCGCCCTGGTTGGGGATTTTGGCCGCTCCGGCCATGATGGAGAAGTAGATGCGCTGAAATTCAAGCATGAACAGGGCGGCATCGGTGGGCCGCAGGGCCGTCACGGCGGGGACATATGTGTTGAACACGAACGTGTCCGCCTCGGCCAGCGCCAGCAGCAGCCAGCACAGGGCCGTGACTGAAAGGGCTGCGTCGGGCTGGCGGTAGACTTCGGTAAGGATTTCAAAGCGGCGCCCGTCGGTGAACGGCATATTGCCCAGGCCGATGGCGGCGGTCCACATGCGGCGGTCGTAGGACGCGATGTTGCCGTCGGTCAGTATGCTCACAATCAGTGCGGCCCGGTCGTCGTCGAAGGGCGCGCTCACCCACAGATGCTTGAAAATGTCGGCGGCAATGCGCTCCAGGGCGGCACGGCGGCGGCTGTCGGTGAGCACGGCGGTGTCGGCGGCCAGGCGTTCGGATTCGGCCAGATAGTCGCTGATGAGCGACTCCAGGTTTTCCTCCGGGCGCAGCGCCTGGAAGCGCACCTGGATGCCGAAGGCCGATGTTGCATCGGCTGCCAACACAGCGTGGCGCAGGGCACCGATGGCCTTGTAGATGAGGGTCTGCGCGGCAGCATCCTCGGCCTTGAGGTCGGGCACGTCGTGGCCCTGGACCATGGTGCGCAGCATATAGAAGCGGCGCTGCTCCATGGCCCTTAGCTCGGCGGCCAGCTCGCGGCGCCCCATGCTCAGGGCCAGCTCGCGCAGCGCTGCCAGGCGGTGCGAGGGGCTGGTGTGGCGGAGAATTTCCGCTGTTTTGTTTGAAAATTCGTTGAGAGTCATTCGAGTAGTTTATTGCGGAGCTCGGGAGTGATGTCGTCGCAAGGCACAATCAGCAATCCGGGCTCGGATTTAAGGTAGAGGAGGAGATAGGCGCCGCGGTCCTCGGTGCGGTCAATGTCGGCCGGGCGGATGGTGAGCTGCTGTGGCTCGCGGTCCTCGGCGGTGAAACTGACACTCAGCAGCACTCCGGGCGCGGGCATGGGGTGCCACGTGGGCGTCATGCTCCACAGGGGCGACGCCGGCACCGAACACAAGCCCACCCACACGCGGGTCCACACGAACAGAAACAGCCCGAAGCACACCAGCACGGCCGCCAGGGCCATCCGGGGCTCGCCGAAAAGCCATGCGGCACCAATCAGCAGCAGGGCTGCAAACGACAACCACGAGTACCTCGAAAGGTACTCGCGGAGTCGGACGCTTGTATATGTCGGAATTTTAGACACTTAGTCTTTTTTAATCTCAGGAACGGAAGGCGCGGTGGCGGTCTTGATGCCGTCGCGGATCAGGAGGGCGTCAATCGTGGGGTCCTGGCCACGGAAACGGCGGTAGAGCTCGGCGGGGTCCTCGGTGCCGCCGCGGGTCAGGATGTTGTTGCGGAAGCTGTCGGCCGTGGCGCGGTCAAAAATACCGTTCTGCTTGAACAGCGCGAAGGCATCGGCATCAAGCACCTCGGCCCACTTGTAGCTGTAGTAGCCCGCGGCATAGCCGCCGGAGAAGATGTGGCTGAACTGCGGCGACATGATGGCTCCGGGCTGGCCGGGGAAAATCTGCACCGTGGCGGTGGCCTCGTTCTCGAAAGCCTCGGCATCGGTCACCGGTTCGGTGATGGAGTGCCAGGCCATGTCCAGATAGCCGAAGCCCAGCTGGCGCATGCAGGCATAGGCAGCCCCGAACTGCGACGACTCAATCAGTCGCTCCACCAGCTCGGCGGGAATAGCCTCGCCGGTCTGATAGTGGCGGGCGAAACCATCCAGGAACTCTTTCTCGGTCAGATAGTTCTCGTTGAACTGCGAGGGCAGCTCCACGAAGTCGCGGTAGACGGCAGTGCCCGAAAGCGATGCAAACTTGGTGTCGGCAAGCAGGCCGTGGAGCGAGTGGCCGAACTCGTGCAGGAAGGTCTCAACCTCGTAGGGGGTGAGCAGCGAGGGGGTATCGGCCGTAGGCTTGGTGAAGTTCATCACGATGGACACGTGGGGGCGGGTCGCCTTGCCCTCGTCGTCCTTGCTCTCGTCGCGGAAGCCGGTCATCCATGCGCCGGGGCGCTTGGTGGCGCGGGGGAAGAAGTCGGTGTAGAGCACACCCACGAACTGACCGTTCTCGTCCGTCACGTCGTAAGCCTTCACGTCGGGGTGGTACACCTCGATATCGGGGTTCTCGGTGAACTGCAGGCCGTAGAGCTTGGTGGCCAGGCCGAAGACGCCGTTCACCACATTGCTCAGCTCGAAGTAGGGGCGCAGAGCCTCGTCGTCGAAGCTATACTTATCGGCCTTGAGCTTGTTGGAGTAGTAGGAGTAGTCCCAGGGATTGATGACCACGGGGCGGCCTTCAAGCTTGGAGGCGTACTCGGTGAGCTCGGCCATCTCGGCCTCCAGCGCCGGGCGGTAGGCATCGCGCAGGCGGTTGAGCAGGTCGTAGACGTTCTCAGGCGTGCCGGCCATGGTGCGCTGCAGGCTGTGCTGAGCGTAGGTGTCCTTGCCCAGAAGGCGGGCGATTTCCATGCGCACCTCGGCAATTCGGCGGATGTTGTCAAGGTTGGAGAACTGGCCCTGAGTGTTGCGGCCGTTGTAGAGGCGCCACATCTTTTCGCGCAGGTCGGCGCGGTCCGAATACTTCATGAAGGGGCTGTACACAGGCTGGTCAAGCGTGAACAGATACTCGCCCTCGCGGCCCTTGGCCTTGGCGGCCTCGGCAGCGGCGGCTATGGATGTTTCGGGCAGGCCGCTCAGGTCGTCGGCAGTCAGCCAGATTTCATATTCGCGCATTTCGCGCAGCACATTCTGGCCGAAGTCCGTGGTGAGCTTCGAAAGCTCGGCCGAGAGGTTGCGGAACTTCTCGCGGTCCTCGCCCTGCAGGCGTGCACCGGCCAGAGCAAAGGAATCGTAGGTTTTCTGGAGCAGCATCTGCTCCTCGGGGTTCAGGTTGAGCTGGTCGCGCATGTCGTACACCTGCTCCACGCGCTTCCACAGCTCCTCGTTCAGCGTGATGCTGGTGGAGTAGTCGCTCAGCTTGGGCGAGATGCGCGAGGCAATCTCCATCATTTCGTCCGAACTCTCGGCCGACAGCAGAGGATAGAACACATTAAGAACGCGCGACAGGTCCTCGCCGGCGCGCTCGAGCGCCACGATGGTGTTGTCGAAGTCAGGGCGCGAACGCTGCATGGTGATTGCGTTGATATCCTGCTTGGCAAGTTCGATGCCGCGTTCGATGGCAGGCTCCCAGAGCGAATCATTGATTTGCGAGAATGGGGCTGTGCCGTGGACAGTGGAGCTGAAAGGCTCGAAGAAAGGATTTTCTGCTTGCATAGTAAGTGGTGCCGCCGCCAATCCAATGGCAGTGAGGGCAATTTTTACATTCTTTTTCATACCAACAACAAAGTTACAAAAATTGTGCCAAACCCACCGCCATTCATATTATAAAAAAGGTGAAGCCCCGGCCAGGGGGCTGCCCAGCGGCGCAGCCACGCTCTGCTGATAGCGTCAGTGCCCTCGTCAACTACAGGGTCGCTGCGATATTGCGGATTGAAGATAGGCACCTCATAAACGATGCTTCCGACTTCGCCTTCTGCATATTATAATCACTTTGCAGATTAAGCAGTAGATCAGCCGGTATACTCAATATATAGTTTATAACTATCGTATATTAATAAAATATATGTATATTTGCAAACAGATCTGTAATTTGGTTTTTCTGCTTATGAAGTTTTTATTTTCAGTTATTCTGTCTGTGCTCACGATACTTTCATTTTTTCCTCAGCTTTTAGTCAAAAGGTAAAATTATATCAAAATGGAGAGTTTGTTCTATTTGATTCTGTACAATATTTGTATTATGATCCCGTCTTCGAGCAATCATTCGACGAATTAACTAAAATGTTCAATGGCCAAATACCATATTTGGAAGAAGCTAATGAATGGTTTCGTAATGGTAACCCTCAACGATTAAGATGATTGAGATGATAAGGAAAGTATTAAGCGTAATTGGACTTGTTTTGCTGATAATCGGACTTTTTGGTATCTTAAGTGATGATACTGAATGGTTAGGGGGCGGTTATACATACTATCCCGGTAATAAGATGATACTTGGAGAAGACTCTACGTGCGTAGATATTCCTTATGCGGTCGAAAAAATGCAGTTCGACCGAAAATATATAATAGTTTTACAGTGTCCCCGCGGACGCATAACCGACGAAGAAATGTTTCACGGGATGAAGTATAATTATGTTCGAGGACTTGACGCGGACTATTATTGGATTATTGATAAAAAAGAAAATAAAGTATATCCCTTACTGGATGGAGTACAGTTTGGACATCTGCGCGATTCTCTTTGCATTCCCCTGGATTTTGATTAATGAGGCAACTTATCCTGCATAGATTATCATCATTACTAACTATGCATCTTCCTTGTACCTACGCGGCTTTCCTGCGAATGATTGTTCTCTGGTTCTCCGGTTCTCTGGGCGAAACATCTTTAGTGGGCGAAATGTGCGAATTTATGTAATTTTTTGCCTCGCGGGCAATTTTTGCATGTTATATGCTTGATTGCGGTTGTAACTTTGCAGTGTCAATCTTATTAATAACAACACACACCAGCAACCTTTATGGAAAACAACAACAATCTTGCTTTCGTGGCCCAGGAGTGGCTCGAACCTATCGCCAACTGTCCTGCCGAGTGCCGCAACCGTGTGATTCTGGCTATCGTGGAATATCAGCTCACCGGCACTGCGCCCGACCTGGGCGATGGCGTGGCCGCAATCGCCTTCAGCTACATCAAGCCCAACGTTGACCGCATGGCGCAGTTCCGCCGTCAGCAGTCCGACCGCCGCAAAGCACCGTCGGCTTCGTCCAAGTCATCGCGCCGTGCACCGGAAGTGACCGCNGCCGAACCGGAATTAACCGAAACTGACCGCAGCGAAACCGAAAACGACCAATACTCTAAATCTAAATCAGAATCTAAATCTAAATCAAAATCAGAATCAAAAAATAATCAGGAGAGTGATGCGCGCAAGGCGCCGTTCCCTCCTTCGGTTCTTGATATTGAAAATTTTTGTAGGGCTCAGGGCATCACCAACGTCGTGCCGCAGCTGTTCTTCGACTACTACAACCCCCGCGGATGGTACACCGCCCAGNGCAATCCTGTGCGCGACTGGCAGGCGCAGGTNGTCACCTGGAGCAAGCGCCAAAGCGCCGGCAAAGCTCCCGAAACCGGCAANCTGGCCCCGGTGCCGGTGGTTGT
Source organism: Bacteroidales bacterium (assembly GCA_014800735.1). Taxonomy (GTDB): domain Bacteria; phylum Bacteroidota; class Bacteroidia; order Bacteroidales; family Muribaculaceae; genus CAG-873. The sequence goes on along the minus strand of JAAVFP010000021.1, from coordinate 8,696 downwards.
GGTGCAGTCAGCCGAGGAGCTTGCACAGCTTGAGGCCGCTGACCGCCGCGAGCGCCNGAAACGCAAGGCCGAGATGGACTACTACGTGTCCACNGTGCCCGGCGCCAACACTTCGGCATCGGTCATCACCTACCCCGAGTTCTGCGCCATGGGNCTGCATGACCGCACTCCCGCCGAGATTGCCACGGTGATNGAGAACGTGCGTCGCGGCCTTATCCCCCGCAACCCCATCTTTGCGAAAGGTGCTTAGACCCCAGCGTTAACAAATATTGGGGAACGGGGTCTTAGCGGGCAAGGTTGAGATTCATCGACAGGCCGTAGCTCGAATTGGTGGTGGGGTAGGCACTTGTGGTCACGATGGGCGTGTTCACCTGGTGGTCGAAGTAGGCCGACAGGGTCAGGGCGCGGCTCAGGATATAGCTGGCCGTGAAGTTGATGCTCAGCGTCTTGGTGCCGCTGGTGGCCTGGGTGTAGGTNTCCTCGATGCGGCGGATCAGAGCCTGATTGTGCTGGAAGCTGAAGTCGGCGTTCAGNNTCAGGTCGTTGCTNACGCCGGTTTGCGAGCCGCGCATTTTCAGCACGGTGTTGAAGTTCACAATCTTGTAGCCTGCGCCCAGGGTGAGGCCGCGCGATGTGGCTTCAACCACCTGCCCGGCCGAGGANTTGAGNGTGAGCGTGCGCTGGTCGCGGTACTCGGCGGTCACNTTCAGGTCGTTCTTGAGCGTGACGGTGGCGCCCAGCAGCGGGGCGAAACGCTCCGTGATGGCCACGGACGAAATGTTGAACGGCGACGACGGCACGGGGTTGCCCGTGAGCTCGTCGAGCGTGAAGCCAAGGTCGCCCTGCCCGGCGGCCGCCCAGTTGAGGAACGAAGTGTAGGACCCCACCGAGTAGGTGCACTGGTAGGCGTGGTTCAGGGTGAAGGCCTTGAAGANGCTGCGCAGATTGCCCAGGTTGATGAGGCCGTCGTAGGTGATGCGCCAGTTGGGCAGCACGGCGGAGAAATCCGGGAAGGGGTTGAGGCTCTGGCGGGCGGCATCGCTGCCGGTGTAGGCNGCCACGAANGCGGGGATGAGCACGTCGGACGACGTCGGGCTCACCGTGCCCACCTCGGGGTTATAAGCCTCGCCGGCGTAGGCCGACCCGGCCATNAAGCCCGTGGNAGGGTAGTGCAGNCCCATGTAGAGNGCNTCCACGCGGTTGCGCACCTCGGGGATGTTGTTCAGGAACTGNGTGAAGGCCGCGTCGGCATAGCCGTCCTTGGCGTTGGAGGAGCGCAGCGCTGTCAGGATGGCGCAGTGGGTCTTGGTGTAGGACCCGGAGAGCGTGGTGGGCATGCCGGCATACATGAACTGGGTGGAGCGGTTGCGGTTGTCGGTGCGGTTGAAGGTGAGCTGCACTTTGAANCCCTTGAAGAGCTCGAAGTTGGCCTCGATNTTGAGNTCGTTGGCACGCGANATGACCGCAGGCGAGGTCTGGCCGTCGTTGGTGATGAGCCAGCCGCGCTCCAGGGCCTTGTCGATGTAGTCCTCACCGGCGAAGCCGAAGGCAAAGTCCAGGCCGGGCGACATGGGGCCGTAGCTCTGGCTCTGGCCGAAGATGTTGCCGATGTTGGGGCTGAACAGAGGCAGGTTCATGGAGCGGGAGTTGCGGTAGCGCACCGACACGTTGCGCGGCGACATCACAAAGCGCAGGGCATACTCGCCCACGTTGCGCCACANGCTCTTGTCGTCCTTAATCTGCTCGGTGACGGTGAATTTNAGCGTCTGGCCGCCACGAGTGAGCACCTCCACGGAGTTNTGGTCCACCGGGCGGGTTTTCACCGGGAACGGCTGGCCATCCGTGGTGGTNGCNACCACACGCACCTTGTTGGTGCGCAGGTTGTGGCGGATCACTAGCGAGGTATCCGGCTTGAGGTCGAAGGTGCGCTCGAACTTCTTGGCACGTCGGCGCGTATTGGCCACCGAGGTGGTGCGGGTGTTGGCGAAGCGCTTGTTCACCTCCTTGAGGATGGGTATCTTGTTGTAGAACGTTTCGAAGTTGATGCGGCCGTCGGCGTTGATTGTGGCCTGGTTGGCAATGGTGTTGCCCAGCTTCTGGCCGTCGATGGTGGCGCCGCGGTCCCAGCGGTAGGTGGCGTTGTAGCTCACACCGCCGGTGAGGAAATCCACGGCGGCGATGCGCGAGAACGGAGCCTTGTACTGCGCGGTGAAGGTCTGATTGTAGCTCCAGGGTGTGCCCATGGACAGGATGGACTGCCACACGGTGTCGCGCCACTCCTGATACTTGTCCGGGAACAGGCGGCGGTTCACCGCTCCGACCGTTTCCTCGATGCGGGCCGAGGTGTTGGAGTTGAACGAGAGCGAGAGGGTCTTCGTAAGGTTCCACGTCAGTTGCAGCTGGCGGTCCCACAGCCAGTTCTTGCTCACGGACACGGGCAGCTGGAAGTAGGTGTCCGTTTCGGAGCGCGTCTGCTGCTCGTAGTAGTAGCGGCTCATGTTGGTCATGAAGGCTATGCTCTGCGGCAGCCAGTTCAGCTCCCACTCCTTCAGGAACTTGGCGTTCTTGTTCTTGGTGGTCAGCTTGGCAAATGGCTTGAAGGGCTTGAAGTAGGGCGAGTAGTTGTAGGCAAAGGAGCCGCGGTAGTCGTTCGTGTTCTCGTACTCGGTGGTGGGGTCGGTGTTGCTCTGCTTGGTGAAGGAGAAGTTGAGCGTGAAGTTGGCCGGGTCCCAGGGCATGGGGTTGGTGCCGCGGCGGTCGAATTTCAGGCCGGTGAGCGAGAAGTTCTGCACGCTCTGGCGCTCCACGGCATAGGCGGTGATGGAGTCGCGCTGTGCCTTGGTCTCGCAGTCGTCAAGGGCGTCCTTCAGCAGCACGTCCTGGTCCAGCGGATTATACTTGGGCGAGGTCTTGACCTTGGACACCGAGTAGTAGATCGGGGCGCGCAGCTTGGCGCTTTCGGGCAGGAAGCGGCCCAGGTCGGCCTGCACGGCCACGTTCATCTGCTGATAGTCGTCCAGGCGGCGCTCGTTGAGGCTCTGGTCCACCCCGCCGAAGCCCGAGCTTTCGTAGTGGGCGCCGAAGTTCAGCGTGGCCACGTCGGACATCGACAGCGTGGCGTTGGCCTTTGCCGCCCAGCCGCCGGCCTCGTTGAAATCGGTCACCTTGAGCTCGTTGAGCCACACAACGCCGTCCTTGGTGGTGGCGGAGTTATTGCGCACGCCAATCAGAATCACGCGCACATCGCTCAGCGAGGGGTTGCCCAGCACGGCCATGCGGTTGCGTTCGTTGTCGGGGTCGCGGCCGGTGTAGAGCACACCGAAGCCCACACCGGGCTCGTCGGCGGCCTTGGCGTGGTTGCGCTGCTGCTTCAGGTCCACCAGGTTCTGGATGTTGAAGTCCATGTAGTTGTTGCGCGGCCACACCATGTACTGGTCGCTGGTCAGGTAGCGGTTGTAGGTGCCCGGCGGAGTGAGCTCCAGCGGAATCTCGTACTCGTAGAAGTTGTTTTTCACGTCGGAGCCCAGGCGGATGAACACCGAGAGGTCGCCCGAGCGCAGCTGGGTGATGTTGTCAATGAGCGCCTCGGCGTGCACCCACATCTGGATGCGCTTGTAGTTGCGGAGGTCAAGCTGCGTGTTGCGGTACACACCGCGGGCATCGCCGGCGGTGAGGTCCGTCAGCTTGAGCGACATGGACTGCTCGTTGAGCTGCGTAATCTGGCTCTGGCCGGGGTCGGTGATGCGGGTCACACCCGGCGGAAGAACGTAGTTCACCGGCTCGCGCTGGGCGTTTTCCTCGATGTTGACCACCGACATATCCAGCTGGCCCGTGGCCGGAGCGTCGCCGCGGGTGTTGAGGTTGAAGTCGTAGCTGCGCCACTCGCCGCGCACAAGCTCCAGGGTGGCGAAGCGCAGGTGGGTGGTGCTCTTGAAGCCGGTGAGGAACAAGCGGGCGAAGCGGATGGTGGAAAAGTCGTTGATGGAGCCCACCACCTTTTCGTAGTCGCTCAGCGGAATCTTGAACTGGTACCACTCCACTTCCAGGGGTGTGCCCTCGCGCGTGGGCACCAGGCTCACCTGCTTGTCGGTGATGAAGTTCTTACCCACCACAAGGTCCTCGGGGCGGATGGACACGCGGTACTGGAAGTAGCGCTCGTACTCGTTGAGGGTGTTGTCCTGGTTGATGTCCTCCACATCGGGCACGGAGCGGGCCGACTGGTAGAGCGGGTCCGGAGCATCCTCGGGCGAGAGCGAGTTGCCCTCCACACCGTTGTAGCGCTTGTAGCGCTCCAACACTCCCAGGCGCTGCTCGTCGTAGTCGTAGCCGCGGTAGAAGTGGTAGTTGTCGCCCGCCGGGTCGTTGAAAGGCGAGAATTCGTCGGCCTGCATACGGTCCACAGCCGTGGCCGACAGCCGGCGGCGCAGCCCGTCCAGATAGTCCTGATAGGACGGGAACACGAACTCGTCGTCGTTGGGCAGGCCGTCCAGGCCCACGTCCTGGGCCAGGCGTGCGCCGGTGTTATTGTCGAAGGAGTAGGTGAGGGAGTTCTGCTTCGAAACACGTCCCCATACGGTTTCGGTCAGGTACTGGTCGTCGCCGTCGTAGGGAATTCCGTTCTCGTAGCTCTTGAGGCCGTCCTTGAGAATGTCCTCCGAAATCTCGCCGAAGTTCAGGTACAGGTCGCCGCCCTCGTAGTTGGGGTTCTCGGGGTCCAGGAAGGGGTTCAGTAGCCAGAACTGCACGTACTCGATGTTGCTCTGCTCAAAGTTGGTGTTGTCCATCTTGCGCATGATGCCGCCCCAGCGCTTTTCGGGGTGGAGCAGCAGGCCCTCGTCGTCGATATCGGTGTTGTCCAGGTTGTAGGGGCCGCGCTCCACGGGGTAGTACGACAGGTTGAGAGTCTGGATGGTGGACGATTCGCCGTAGGTGGTCTCGCGGCCGGGAAAAATTTCCTGCACGGTCACCTCGCGCACGTAGGGGTTGGACAGCTGCTTCACGTCGCTGCGGATGTAGCCGGGACACATGGACGAGTTGCGTTGGGTGAAGAGGCGGTCGATGTAGTACCAGTTGAGCAGGGCGCGGTTCTTGCCGTAGGCCACATTGTCGCTCAGCCCGGCCTCGGGGAAGAGGGCGGTGGCACTGTTGTCGTAGGGCGTCGAGGCCAGGAACCACGAGTAGGGCGAGCGGAGGTCGATACCGGTCTGGGTGGACTCGAAATCGTCGATGTAGGACGAGCCCTTGTTCGAGCCGCTCTTCTGCTCGTGGGGCATGATGCGGGCATACTCCGCCGTCAGGTTCAGGCGTGAGGGCTGGGTGGCGTTCACCGTGGGGATTTTGTTGAGCAGGTTGGTGAGCCACATGAATTCGCCGTTGTAGGCCAGGTTGAAGCCGAACATGGAGTTGTTCACCGTCTCGTCGCCGATGTTCACCTTCTCGATGAGCGCTTTCTCCGAGAAATGCAGGATGGTGGCGCCGATGTTGAGGTTCTTGTTCATCTTGTACTGCAGGTCGAGGCCCAGGAGCGTTTTGCGCTGGGTGGAGAACAGCGACTGGTTCTCAAGGGTCACGCTGATGTTCTGGCCGGAGTCGATGATGCTCTGGTTGGTGATGGTGACGATGCCCATGGCATAGTCCACGGTGTAGTCCGAATTCTCGGTGAGCTGCACGCCGCCGGCGGTGACTATCACCGAGCCGCGGGGCACATTCATGGCGTTGAGACGGATCTGCGAGCCGGCGCTGGCCTGGTACTCGCCGGTAATCACGAATTTATTCTTGTCGGCATACTGGCGCGCTACCACCAGGGTGGAGTCGTAGAGCTGCTGGTAGACGTACTGCTCGGCCAGTGCGGGATTGCCGATTTTCTCGGCCAGATGGCTGCCGAAAGGCTCCACCACGGGGAAGAACACCTTGCCGTTGGAGGTGTCGATGGTGTAGCCGGGCAGGAAGTCGAAGAAGCCGTCGGGGTTGCTCTCTTCGTTGGAGTCGATGCGGTCAAGGTTCATCACCTGCAGCAGCGACTGGTTGTTGAGGCCCGGCACGGGCAGGTAGTTGATTTCGGTGCCGGTGGTGTCGGACAGATATTTGATGTTGAGCTTGAACTTGGATTTCTGAATCTGGTAGCCGCCCAGGTTGTAGACGTTCTTCATCATCAGGTGCCACATGGGCAGCGCGGGGCTGGATGTGGTGCTTTTGAGCATCTTCAGGTAGAGGCACTGGTCGGTTGTGGTGATGTCGCTTGAAAACTCGCCCACTTGATAGACTTGTCCGTTATATGTGTATTCGTAGGCCACGGCCAGGACCTCGTCGGCGTTGAGGGCGCTTTTGATTGAAATGTAGCCCAGGGTGCTGTTCAGGGTGTACTCGCTTGACGACAGCAGGCGGGCGCTCTCCACCTTCTCGAAGTCGCGTCCGCCCTCGATGCCGTAGGCTCCGAGGGGCTCGAGCACCTGGGTCACGGAGTTGATGTTGCGTGCCCCGGGGTAGTCGGTCTTGATGACGGAGAGGAGGTTGTTCGACGCATTGGCCGGATTGGGCAGCGCCGGGTTGGGCACCCAGTAGTCGTTGGCCAGATGCGAGTCCTCGCCCAGGTCCATGAAGCCCACAAAGTTGCGGCTCTGCTCATATTTTCCGGTCTTGTTGGTCACCCACACCTCGATGCGGGTGATGCTCACCCCCGAGCTGACGTAGGGCAACTTGGAGGCGAAGCGGTCGTAGTTGTCGCGGAAAAAGTGAGCCAGGAAGTAGTGGCGGTTCTGGTCGTACTCGTCGATGTTGATTGAGAATTCGGTGGTCTGGGCTCCGCCGCGGGTGTTCACGGTCTTGGACTCGGAGTTCTGCTGCGACACCAGCGCCGTGGCCGTGAGCTTGCCGAACTGGAGCTTGGATTTGATGCCGAACAGCGCCGTGGAACCGCGGATAAGGCTCGAGCCTGTTGTCATGGACACGTTGCCGGCCTCGATGGTCTTCACAATATCGTCCTCGCCGCCTTCGTAGGCCAGCTTCAGGTTCTTGGAATCGAAGTCGAAGGTAGCGTCCGTGTTGTACGACATGTTGAATTTCAGGCGGTCGCCCACGGAAGCGGCGATTGTGGCCTGGATTTTCTGGTCGAAGTCGAAGTAGGTTTTCCGGCGAGCCGAGAGCGACAGCGCGGGGTTGTCCGTCTTGTTGCTCTTGATGCCCATGGACACCAGCACGGAGCCCTGGGTCTTGAGGCTCACGCCGCCCGGGCCGAAAATCTTTTCGAGCGGCCCGAGGTCGAAGTTCATGTCGAAAATGTTGAACGGCTCCTTCTCCTTGTCGGTAATCAGCGCCATGTTGCGGTCGCGGTAGTACTGCTGCATGGATCGGCGCAGCTGCCAGTCGTTGTACTGCTGTGGCGTGAGCAGGAAAGGCGTGGCAATGTCGATGCTGCCCACCATTGTGCGCACCACATACATGCCCACGGCGGGGTCATACTCGGCCACGGTGCGGATGTTGCCGGGAGTGGCAAGGTCGTAGGCCATTTCATCGGCCATCAGCTGTTCGTAGCTCTGCGGCACGGTGGGCCCGACGGGGAGCGCCAGGGGCACAGTGTCGATAGCGCCGGGGGCTGCCGGAGGATAGGCCGCCGGGGCTGGAGCGCGAAAATCCGATGGCGCAAGCGGCGTCTGCGGCGAGCCGAGGGCGGACACGCCGAAAACCATCGCCACAAGCGTGGCAATGGCAAGGGAGCGCATTATGTATTGTACCGTCTCTTTTCGCATTGCAAGAAGTCCGATACCACGACAGCCCGGCCGGGGGCAAGGCCACGCACTACATCATCGATAGTGCTTTCTTGATGGCAGCTTCCACCTTGAGGGTCGGGTCGGCATCGAAAAGCGCCTTGAGCGCCTTGTTGCTGGCTTTCTTGTCGAAGCCCAGCATAATCAGGGCGGCCAGGGCCTCGTCGAACGCCGCGGGCACGGCTGTCGGGGCCGATAACTGACTTAATAACGTATCGTCGGCCGCTTTTATTTTATCACGTAGGTCAATGATTATTCTTTCGGCAGTTTTTGCACCTATACCCTTGATGGCTTTCAGGCGTTTCACGTCGCCTCCGGTAATCACGGCGGCCAGCTCGTCGCCCTGCAAGGCACTCAGGATGAGCATGGCTGTTGCAGCGCCCACACCGCTCACGCCGATGAGGTTGCGGAAGTGTTCGCGCTCCAGTTCGTCGGTGAAGCCGTAGAGGGTCCAGGCATCCTCGCGGATGGATTCGTGCACGTAGAGCTTGGTGTCGGCCACACCCTGGAGTGCGGAGTAGGTGGGAAGGGAGATGTTGAGCAGATAGGCTACGCCCGAACCGGTTTCGAGCGTAGCCGACGTAGGATTCAGAGCCGTGATGGCTCCGCGGATGTATTCAATCATGATTTGTACTTAGAGCTTGTTTAATAACTACGGTTAAATGCTGGGTCTCATATTTCGGAGGGGATTTTTCGCTGACGTTGAAGGAGTGTACTCAATGTACACGACTGAAACAAAGCGGAAAATGCACCCGAAAGATGAGATACAAAAAGTAACTTAAATGCAGGGAAAAGCTTGTTATTACATAAATTAAGATACTAATTAATGTTGACTATTGTTAAATACCCATCGCCGGCCATTCTTTGGCGCTTTTGGCTTAATTCTGCGGTCGAGTGCCAAGCGGCACACTCCCTTATCATTAAGCCAAAATC
>JAAVFP010000020.1 GCA_014800735.1 Bacteroidales bacterium | reverse complement strand
GGGTGCCTTTTCCGCTTTGTTTCAGTCGTGTACATTGAGTACACTCCTTCAACGTCAGCGAAAAATCCCCTCCGAAATATGAGACCCAGCATTTAACGGTAGTTATTAAACAAGCTCTATAAAAACGAGCCGAAGGTGCAGGACATATTCATTCCCCTGGACCCCCGGCTCGATGTATGGGATTATTTTTTGAGTTGTTCCTTGATTTCGCCGAAAATTTCGTCAACGGTACCGTTGCCGTTGATGGGGCGGTACTTACCGGCGTTCTTGTAGTACTCGCACAGAGGCTGAGTCTGCTTGTGGTACACGCTCAGGCGCTTCTGGATGGTTTCCAGATTATCGTCGGCACGGCCCGACGATTTGCCGCGCTCAATCATGCGGCGCACCAGCTCGTCCTCGGCCACTTCCAGGCCTACAACTGCGTGGATTTCACTGTCGTACTCCTTCTTGAGGAGCTCGTTGAGAGCCTCGGCCTGCGGGATAGTGCGGGGGAAACCATCAAAAATCACACCCTTCTCGATTGCATCGGGGTGATTCTTGAGATTGTCGGCCAGGATGTCGATCATCAGATTGTCAGGGATGAGCTGACCGTTTGCAATGATGGCGCTTGCCACCTTGCCGATTTCAGTACCGTTGGCGATATGCTCGCGCAGCACGTCGCCGGTAGAAATGTGATGAAGAGAATATTCGTTGATGAGCTTCTCGCTCTGAGTGCCTTTGCCACTGCCGGGGGCACCAAAAATCACAATATTCATTGTCAATAAGTTAAATTAATCTTTTTCCTTTAGAAATTATGGTGAACGTCAGGAAAAATCACTCTTCCTTCAGAATATAAATATCGTTGAGGTTGCGGGCCAGGCCGTTGAGATCCAGACCGTAGCCGATGATAAACTTAGTTGGGATATTGAAGCCCACATAGTCAGGCTTCACCGGGCACACCAGCGCATCGGGCTTGAACAGCAGCGTGGCAATCTTCACATCGGCAGGCTCCTTGCTGCGAAGGTCCTCCACCAGGCGGTGCATCGTCTTGCCCGTGTCAATGATATCCTCCACCACAATCACCGTGCGGCCCTTGATGTCCTCGCTCAGGCCAACAAGCTCCTTCACCTTGCCCGTGGAGCCGGTGCCCTCGTAGCTCTTGAGGCGCACAAAAGTTATTTCGGCATCGATTTCCTCTACCGCGCGAAACAGGTCGCTCGCAAAAGGAAAAGCACCGTTGAGCACACATATAAACAACGGAGTCGTGCCCTTGCTGTCGGCCACAATCTGACGGCCCAGCTCAGCCACACGCGCTTCAATCTCTTTCCTTGTAATATAGGGTACAAACGTAAGCCCTTCGTAGGTCACCTCAGTCATTGAATCTGCTGCTTAAAATTTTCGCAAAGTTACGAATAAATTTCCGAACCACCCCTCCCCCACCCCGATTTTATCAGCTATGAAGAATAAATCACTACCAACTTCTGTTTTTAATTAGTTTTTATATGTATCTTTGCAATCGGATATGGACAGCCCTAAGTTATATATAATAGCAGGTTGTAACGGAGCAGGTAAAACCACTGCTTCCTATTCCGTATTGCCCGAAATTCTGAAATGCCGCGAATTTGTGAATGCCGACGAGATTGCCAAGGGCCTGTCGCCGTTCAACCCTGAATCCATGGCGATACAGGCCGGTAAATTGATGCTGCTCCGCATCGACGAGCTTCTTGCAGAGCGTAAAACCTTTGCCATCGAAACCACGCTTGCAACCCGAAGTTACGCAGGCCTGGTGAAAAGAGCGCAAGCCGATGGCTACCAGGTGATTCTCCTTTTCTTCTGGCTTTCGTCCCCCGAAATGGCCGTGGAACGTGTGGCAAAGCGGGTACGCGAAGGTGGCCATAACATACCCACTGAAACAATCTATCGCCGCTATTGGGCTGGACTTAAGAATTTCTTTGATATCTTTGCACCGATAGTGGACTATTGGATGTTTAATGACAATGTTAATGACGCCACCCTCATTGCAGACTCAGAAACAATATTAAATCCCGTTTTATTCAACAACATAAAAGAATCATGTCAGAGGAAGATATTATAACTCTCCGCGAGAAACTTTCGAAGGGTTTGAAGGAATCCTACGAAAACCTGCTGCGGCGCAAGGCTGCGCTGGACCAGGACATGGTGTTCGCCGACGAAAACGGCATGCCCCGCGTAGTTCCTGCCAAAATAGCCCTGGAAGAGTATCTACGAAATAACTCCTGAGCTGTGGCCCGAAACGTACAGACACACTGCAGGCTCGTCGTCGCGACGAGCCTGCAATGCTCATTATCATTAACCAATCTAATCTTTTCTTTGATATTGTAACAAGTGCCGGGGCGAAATGGTTCGACCCGACACACATTTTTTTATTCCTTAGGCAGCGGAGCACCCACTTTCACCACAAAGCTGTTGCGCATCCAAATGGCCACCAGTAGCACGGCCACCAGCACGAAACCGTTGAAAACGAACGAGAAGCTCCAGTCGCCCTGCGCATCAAACAGGTGCTTGGTGCCGCTGATGATAAAAGGCACAGCCGAAATTGCCACATAGTTGCACGTGAGCAGATAGGAGAAATACGCCGTTGACTTTGCTGCGCTCGGCGCAATCTGGCTCGTCTTGTCGTAGACCACCGGCTGAATGATGCCATAGCCCAGGCCGATTACGAGCACTCCCAGGATATAGCTCCAGTACATGTGCAGGAAGCCGGTCATGAACAGGCCGGCCACACACGTGGCTATGGCAATCTGCATGGTTGCGCTGCCCAGCAGGCGGATGATTCTCGGCAGCAGATAGCCCGAAAGGGTGGCACCCAGGAAATACATCGCCGTTGCCACACCCACGTCGGTTGTGGACAGTTTATAGTGATTCATCGTGTAAGGCAGATAGTACGAAATCACCTCCGTGCCGTAGGTGGCCAGGAAATAGATTGCCATCGCGCCCAGGAGCAGAGTCAGGGTGGCGCGGCTGCGGCTGCCGACGTTCACCGGCTTCACGGCTTCGGGCTTGGCAGCCTCGGGAGAGGGAGCTGCATCCACGGTGCGGTGGCGCGATATATAACCGTCAGTCATAAACGGCAGCAGACATAGCGGGATAAGAGGCACAAGATAGACAATGAATGCCATGTGCCAGCTGATGGAGGCCATCCAGCCAACAAAAAGGGTGGCGAAGATTACCGAGAAATTCGAAAGGCTCGATTTCATGCCCAACTGGCGCGTGCGCTCGCCGCCTGTGAAATACTGCGAGATAAGGCTCGCCGCCAAGGGGATGACCAGACCGCAACCCACACCTAAGAGACAGCTCAGCAGGATGAGCTGAATCATGCTGTCGGCAAAGAAATAGAGCACACCTGCACCGATATAGATGAGCAAGCCCACAGCCAGAACCTTAATCTGATTTTTCTGTGTGCAGATTTTGCCCGCGCACAGAATGAAAGGAATGGTCACAAGGTTGGGCAGCACGGTCAGCAGCTGCGTTTCCAGCTCCGTCACGTGATGGAAAACCTGGTCGAGCTTGTCCATAATAGGCGAAATGGCCAACCCCGGCAGGTTGACCGTGAGCGATATCGAAAGTATCGCAATCAGCGAAATAAGCGGCATTTTGCCGTTGCCTGTATCAACGTATCTCATAAATAAATGTTGGATTATCGCATGTCTATGCAATAATCCAACATTTAAATTTATCGTATAGTTCAATCAAAGTTTGCCAAGCACGGCGGCAATCCGGCGCAAGCCCTCCTCCAGGCGGGCGCGGGGGCAGGCGATATTGAGGCGCATATAGCCGTCGTCGCCGTAGATTGAGCCCGGGCTGAGTGCCACGCCACCCTCGATGAGCATGGCCGAAAGGCGGTCGGAACCGATGCCTGTGTGGCGGCAATCAATCCACACAAGATAGGTGGATTCCAGCGGAGTAAGGCCGTAGGCAGGCAACTCCTTGGCAAAGAAATCGCGCACGGTGAGCCAGTTCTGCCACAGATACCCGCGCAGTTCGTCGAGCCACGCTTCGCCATGGCCGTAAGCGGCTATAGTGCCTGCCACGCCGAAGGGGTTCACGTCGCACACCTCGTTGTCGTTGATGGCACGGTCGATTTTCGCGCGCACATCGGCATCCGAGGCCACGATATTGGCAATCTGCAGCCCGGCGGTGTTGAACGCTTTGCTCGGCGACACGCACACGGCATAGCGCAGCCCATCGGGGGCAAGTGTGCCGAAGGGCGTGTACTCGCGGCCGTTGTAGGTGAGCTCGCAGTGAATTTCATCCGAAATTACGAACACGCCGTTGGCAGCGCAGATTCCGGCAATGCGCTTCAGCTCCTCGGCGCTCCAGATGCGGCCCGTTGGGTTGTGGGGATTACACAGAATGAGCAACTTGGCGGCAGGGTCGGCACAACGGGCCTCGAGGTCGTCGAAGTCGATGCGGTAGGACCCGTCGGCCTGGCGCAGCAGCTCGTTGCGCGAAGCCTCGCACCCATTGTTGCGGATGGACGAAAAGAAGCAGTTGTAGGCCGGAGTCTGAAGCACCACCTTATCGCCGGGGCGAGTCATGGCCTTTATGATGGCCGACACCGCCGGTACCACACCGCTGGTGTAGATAATCATAGCCGGATCGATGGTCCAGCCGTGGCGGCGGGCGAACCACCCGGTCACAGCATCGTAGTAGTCATCGCCCACAAGGGTGTAGCCGAACACACCGTGGTCCACACGGCTGCGCAGGGCTTCCACAATGGCCGGTGCGGTGCGGAAGTCCATATCGGCCACCCACATCGGGATTACACCCTCGGGGTAACTATCCCACTTATACGAACCCGTGCCGCGGCGGTCGGGCGCATGGTCGAAGTCAAACATCGCGTGTATCAGTCTTCAAGTGTTATGATTTTACAATCGGCCGGCGGCAGGGCGTTGCCGTCCAGAATAATCTCGCCGTAGCTGCGGGCGCGGATAACACCGGTGCGCGGGTTCTTCACCGAAGTGATGGCCGACTGCACGGTGGCGTCCAGCTCCGAATCCTCGAAAGCCAGGTCGCAGTCAGGAGCAAAGGTGCAGTCCTCAAGCACCAGGTTGTGGGCGTAGCACAGCGGCTGAGTGCCGCTGATGCGACAGCGCACCAGGCGCAGATTGTGGGAGTGCCAGCCCAGATATTCGCCGTCGAGTTCGGAGTCGTACACCGTCACATTCTCCGTGTTCCAGAACGCATCCTTGGAGTGAATCACAGCATCGCGGATTTCAACATTCTTGCAGTACTGGAAGGAGTAGTTNCCCTCCTGGCGGTAGTTCTTGATTTTNATGTCGGCCGAGTGCATGAACAGATAGTCGGCATTCTTCACCTGCACATCCTCAAGGTTCACACCGCGGCAGTGCCACAGGGTTTCCTGCGCGTCAGGNATACGCACGCCGCGCAGAGTCAGATTGTCCATCTCGCGGAACATTTTCGGCGCATCCACCTGNGTGTCAGTCATCACCAGGTTGCGCGAGTACCACAGCGCGGCGCGNGCACCGGGCGTGAACAGGCAGTTTTCAATCCTGAACCCGTCCACATGCCAGAAGGGGTACTTGCCCTCGAAGCGGCAGTTGCGGGCAGTGATGTTGCGNCAAGCCTTCAGGGCCGACTCGCCGGTGTGGATAGTAACATTTTCAAGCTCGAGGTCGTGCGTGCCGAACAGNGGGCGCTCACCTCCGAATTCCTTATCTTTGATGATTTCCATTACAGTATAGATTTATTCCCTACAAAATTAATCAAAACTTCGTAAATTGCCAATATNATATCACCATGACAACTACTAAATAATAACAAACGCACAGCCTGAAAATGTTCGCGTCCACCTCCACTCCGCGTCCNATTCCTTTGGATTTTTACAAAANTCNNCCAGATTATTCCTTTGGATTTTTACAAAACATTGATTATCATTGCANTAGNAACCGTTNTNTTTCGTGTTAGGGCTGAAATCCGAANTTTATATCTAACTTGGNGGTCGGATAGGTATAATTTATCCTCATCATTTTTAACAGATCAATATTTATAGTCCTCGCCCAGTTCGTTCTGCAAGCGTCGGCGGGCCTGGAAGATACGGCTTTTAACCGTTCCNAGCGGCAAGTGCATGCTTTCGGCTATTTCGGCATACTTNTATCCGGAGATAAACATTGTGAACGGCCTGCGCACGGCATCCTCNAATGTNCTNAGAATGTCCGAAATCTGATGCACACTCACAGCACCTTCTGGAGTATCGAAACCCGAATCCTGCGAAATATTCAGGAACACCTGGTCGTCGGTGCGGTCGGCCACAACATTGTTGCGCACCGCCTGACGGTAGTGATTGATAAACAGATTGCGCATTATGGTGAACACCCAGCCTTTGAANTTGACATTTTCAACGTACTTATCCTCATTGTCGAGNGCCTTCAGCGTGGTGTCCTGAAGCAGGTCGTAGGCATCGTCGCGGTTCGCCGTNAGTGAATAAGCAAAGTTGAGCAGATTGCGCTGAATGCCCAACAATCGTGTCTGAAAACTATCGTGTCCCATAATTATATAGTTTAAGCGTTAATATACTTTGTCTATAAAATGAACACGATTTCATCCTTGATTGTGCTGTATTTTCACATTAATTACGGCAAGTTATGACAATTTTTGTTAAGNCTGCGCTTCTGTTTTCGCCTTTGCTCAGCCTCAAGTTGTCGGCGCTCCCGGCGGTTTAACTTCANCTCAGGTGTCGGTTCCATAACTATCTNTGGCNGCTCCGCAACANCCNCTACAACAGGCTCAGCCTGAACAGTCNGAACTTCCTGGGGNGGCACCTGTCGCCCCTCGCGGCGAGCTTTGGCTCGCGCACGATACTCGGCAGCCTTGCGGCGGCGCTCAAAGTCGGGTAATATATANGTTTCGAAGCCAAGAGCCGCCTGCGGCGACATTGCAGGCAGAGTGCCGGTCTCGGCATANATCACAGTAGCCTCATAAATTTCAAGACGCACGTTGGGGTCATAGCTTGCTATAGCCTCCATCCACTCAAAGCGGAAAGCGAAAATTTTTCTTTGCATAATAGTGTGTGTTTTTTACACTGCAAAGTTAGCATCNAAAANCGCGGACCATATAGCATTTTTTGCCNATCAGGAAAAAACTGNATGTCACACCAACCCAAAAAGAGCGCAAAAAATCAACCCACNTCNCTGCCTACAAGNANACTAAAAAAACGTAAAANCAAAACAGAAAAAAAACACACCAAGNCCCNACATCGTGAAAATCCGGAAAGCGTCGCAGCCGCGCCTTAACGAGNNNCCCCCACACGCAGTGTGGGGNGGTAGAGCCAACACAAGNAGCGAAGCGGCGGAGCCGCGCCGTAGCNAGAAACCCCACACGCAGTGTGGGGTGGAAGCATGACTTACATCGGAGCTTCGGAGAAGCGACTGTTGCTCATGGCATTAAATCGCTTCTCCGAAGCTCCTTCACTCTTTCCACTACTACCCCACACTGCGTGTGGGGCTTCTCGCTAAGGCGCGGCTCCGCCGCTTCATTGCTGATATTGACGCGACGTCCCACCTCCCCGCGTGTGGGCTTCTCGCTAAGGCGCGGCTCCGCTGCTTTACATTAAATCACGCTCGTCAAAACTTACTCCTGCCATCCTATACATTTCTTCGAGTTCATCATTGAAATTGCGCGTCCTATGGTGTTCAACCTGGGCATTGATATAATCGACCACTGAAGCACGACTATTGGGGCTGATAGTCACTGCGAAATATTCGCGTGCCCAGCCTTCAAAATAGCGGAACCGCTCATCTCGGTGAAGCCATCCGCTGGAGTTAGCCTTTATGTCCCGCATCAATGTTGAAAGTTTCTCATCCGGATTAAGCTCTACAAGCATGTGAATATGGTTCTCGATGCCTCCAATACGCACAAGGTGGCATTTATGCTTTTTTATATCTGCCCATATAAAGCGATATACCTCCTCCCGAAGTTCATCAGGAAGCGTCAATTTTCTGTAGCGTGTACCGAACACAATGTGATAAAGAGCCAATACTTTACTCATAGCTGCAAAGTTACAATCCATTTTTGGATTATCGTTGTGCTCCGACGTAAAATATCATGGCATGAATAAGCGGCGGAGCCGCGAAACAGCAAGATGCCCGGACCACATCGAAGCGGCGGAGCCGCGCCGTAGCGAGAAACCCCACACGCAGTGTGGGGTAGAAGCCGGATGGAAATGGGGAGCTTCGGAGAAGCGACCGTAAGCCACGTGTGCTACATCGCTTCTCCGAAGCTCCTTATCTATATATACTCCCTACCCCACACTGCGTGTGGGGTTTCTCGCTAAGACGCGGCTCCGCCGCTTTATGGCTGACTTTGCCCCGCCCTGCGTGTGTGACTTACTCGCTACGGCGCGGCTCCGCCGCTTTTACATATAATTATTTCGAATACCTGGCGGCGGCGATACGGACACTTTCGGCCACACGCTCGCGGAACTCGGGTGGCGCTATCACCTCCACGTGGCCCCCGAAGCCCAGGATGAGGCGGATGAGCTCGTTGTTGAGCACCACACGCAGCGAAATCTGGATGCCGCCGTTGCGGAACCTCTGCTCCACTTTCTGCGAACTGTGGAATGGCTTGGTTTCGACGTAGGGCGCCTGATCGCGGTCCACTTTCAGCACCACACGGCGCGGGCGGTCGCCTATCTGGCGCGTCACTCCCACCGTATCGTCAAAAAAGTGTTCCGGATCGAAATCCACACATCTTTTGAACGGATGCTCGCGGTCCTCCTTCACGGCCAGGATGCGGTCAAGCGCAAGGATATTGACCTGTGGCACACGATTCGAGGCTTTTTCACATATCAGGAACCAGCGGTTGCGGTACTCCTTGAGCAGATAGGGATACACGGCGAACGTGTCGGACTGCCGGGCCTTGAACGAGCGATACTCCACAGTGAGTGTCCGCTGTTTGCGCACAGCCTCGTAGATAGTGCCGATGTGCTCTGCCCCGCGGTAGCCCACCACGTGCTCCATGTCCATCGCCGGGACCGATGTGCCCGTGTGGCGCGAAATCTGCTCGTTGAGCTTACTGATGATGTCGATGCTCGATGCCAGCTGCGGGAAACCCTGGAGCTGCCGTAGGATGTCGAGCGCCGAGTTGAGTGCATCCAGACCCTCGTTGTTGAGCGGCAGATGGGTGATGCTGAAATCGGGGTCCTCGTACTCATAATATTTATTGTCGCGTACCACAATCGGCGCATTGTAGCCCAGGCGGTCGCTGCGCATCAGGGCAAGATCGTTCTGGAAGGTGCGTCGGCTCACAGGATTGCTCCGCCCCTCGTATTCGGCCAGGGCTTCGGTGCAGGCATCGATAAGGTCGTTGATAGTCCACCTGCGGTAGTGGTTCTGCAGGCAGCGGTCAATGGTGGATATGCGGATTAAAGTGGCGCGATTCAGTGGCATAGCAAAGAATTTTTTTACAAATATCGAAATTTTTTTGTTGCTGCGCAAATCAATTGCGCACCCACTTCGGAACTTTGCAGCGTGAAAAGAAAAAAAGACACTACTGCATTATGAACATTACAGGAAAAACAACATCAGCCACTATATTTACTGATAATATCGAGCAGCAGGCTCTGCAGTGGGTTACCGAACTGTGCAACCATGCCGCCATGGCCGGAATGCCTGTGGTGCAGATGCCCGACGTGCACATGGGCAACGGCTGCAACGTGGGTACCGCCTACCCCGTCGGGCAGTACGTCAACCCCGGCCACGTGGGTGTGGACATTGGCTGCACCATCTCCATGCACCGGCTCACCGTCCCTGTGGATGCTGAAGATTTCGTCCTGCTTGACCACCGCATCCGCGAGGCTATCCCGATGGGCAGCGAGATGTGCGCGCGCAATTCGCTCAACGAAAAGGAACTGTTCCGCTTCCTCAACAGCCAGTATCAGCGTGCACGGTCGGCGGCTCCGGAACTCGTGGCCGAGGCTCCGCGCATCGATGCTCGCTTCATTGCCGATTTCTGCCGCCGCATCAAATTGCAGGAAGGCACATTCTATAAAAGCCTCGGCACTCTTGGTGGGGGCAACCACTTCATTGAGTACGGCGAGGACTCCGCCACCGGCCAGGGGTGGCTGACCATCCACTGCGGCTCGCGCAACACCGGTGCCAAGGTGGCCAATCATTGGATGAAGATTGCACAGAACCCCAGGCGAGGCCCGCTTGTGGGATGGCTGTGGGCCGAGGCACTTGTGGGCTATATTTCCGACATGGTCATCGCTCAGGCCTATGCGCTCTACAACCACATCACAATCCGCGACCGCATCATGGCCATCATCCGCAAGCTCAACAAGGCCAAATGTGCCGAGTCGGTGTTCTCGACCCACAACTACATATCGCTCACCGAGCCGGTGCCGATGCTACGCAAGGGGGCCGTGGAGGCCGCCGAGGGGCAAAAAGTGGCAATTCCCTTCAACATGCGCGACGGCATTGCGCTGTGCACCGGGCGGGGCAATGCCGAGTGGATGAACACGGCACCACACGGAGCAGGCCGGGCAATGTCGCGTGCACAGGCCCGCAAGCAACTCGAGCTCAACGATTTCCGACAGACCATGGAGGGCGTTTTCTCCACATCCGTGTGCGAAGCCACGCTCGACGAATCGCCCATGGCCTACAAACCGACCGAGGAAATCCTGGCACTCATCAGCCCCACGGTCGAGGTTGTTGGCATGGTAAAACCAAAGTTAAACATCAAGGACAAAGGAGAATGAACAGATACGTACAATTTACGGCCGGCCGTGGACCGGTGGAGTGCGCACGCGCGGTGGCGAAAGTGGCGCAGGAATTTTGCAAGCACTGCCGCGCCCTGGGTCTGGAGCCCGACCCCGTGGATGCCGAACCGCACAACGCGGCGGCAGGCTGCTTCATGTCGATGACTTTCCGGCTTTCGGCCGACGAGATCCCGCCGACACTAATGGCCGACTGGCAGGGAACGGTGCTGTGGACGGCAACGGCCAATCCCTTCCGCCCCGGGCACGGACGCAAAAACTGGTTTGTGGGCGTGAGTTTCTTCGACGAGCTCGAACTGCCCGCAATCTCAGATGCCGACATCACCTACGAGACAAGCCGTTCAGGCGGCAAGGGCGGACAGAATGTGAACAAGGTGGAAACGGCCGTGCGCGCTATCCACATCCCCACGGGCACATCGGTGAGGTGTTCGGACGAACGCTCGCAGGCGCAAAACAAGGAGCGTGCCCGCCAGCGCCTGTTGCTGAAACTCCGCGAGCTGCAGTCCGGTGCCGAGGCCGACGAGCGCACCCGCCGCTGGCAACAGCACGACGCCCTGGAGCGGGGCAATCCTGTGAAAAAATTTCGCGGCCCGCTCTAAAACACACTCTCTTATACTTAAAAATTTGGGTAATCAAGGAAATTTCAGTAACTTTGTCACCGCGGTAATAATTACTACGGTGACAAAGTATGAAATTCTATAATCGAACAAAAGAAATAGCGGAGTTGCGGCGAATACAAGAGCGTGCTTTTGACTCCCGGTCAAGGATGACGGTGATAACCGGTCGACGCCGTATCGGCAAGACCTCGCTTGCGCTGCGGGCCACACAAGGCCAGGAGCCAACAGTTTATCTTTTTGTAAGTAGAAAAAACGAAGCTGCACTGTGCGATGAGTTCGCCGGACTTATCTCAGCGGCTCTCAACTGCTATGTGCCTGAGGGACTAAAATCGTTCAAATCACTGTTCCAGATGCTGATGGAGCTTGCTAAAACCCGCAAGTTCAATCTTATTATTGATGAATTTCAGGAGTTTTTCACTATAAATCCATCTATCTACAGTGATATGCAGAATCTATGGGATTCCTATCGAAACGATACCCATGTAAATTTGCTTCTGATGGGTTCGGTGTACTCCATGATGCACAAGATATTTGAAAACTATCATGAACCGCTTTTTGGCCGAGCGGATGCCATGATCCGTCTTTCAGGATTCGGCACCGAAACAATGAAGGAGATTATAGGAGATTTCCGGCCCGATCACACCAACGATGAATTGCTGGCGCTATACACCATCACAGGTGGTGTGCCGAAGTACATCGAACTGTTGTGCGACGACACCGATTTATCAATCAACGGTATGCTGGACTATGTAGTCCGGGAAAACTCCCTTTTTATAAACGAAGGACGCAACCTGCTGATTGAGGAATTCGGAAAAGACTATGGACTGTATTTTTCGGTATTGAGTTGCATTGCCTCAGGTATCAACACCCAGGGGGCCATTGAAAACGCATTGGGAGGCGTCACGGTAGCCGGGCATCTGAAACGCCTGATTGAGGATTATTCGCTCATCAAGCGTGTGCGACCAATTTTGTCAAAACCTCGCTCACAGAATGTTCAATATGAAATCACCGACAACTTCCTGCGGTTCTGGTTCAACTACTTTGACCGCAACCAGACTTTGGTAGAGCTTAACAATTTTGAATACCTTCGCCAAATAGTCCGCGCTGATTACCCCACATTCTCAGGGCTTTCGCTCGAAAAATGGTTCAGGCTTAAAATGGCAGAAAGCCATCAGTATTCCGACATCGGGT
Source organism: Bacteroidales bacterium (assembly GCA_014800735.1). Lineage (GTDB taxonomy): Bacteria > Bacteroidota > Bacteroidia > Bacteroidales > Muribaculaceae > CAG-873. The sequence continues at coordinate 13,341 of JAAVFP010000020.1, read as the reverse complement.
CATGGTGGGAGCGCAAAAAAGGTAAAGAAGCAAATGAGATAGATATTGTTGCTCTTTCCACCGACGGTGAAACTGCTGTCGTGGCCGAGGTGAAACGCCAGCAGCGCAACTACGACCACAAAGCATTTATGGAAAAAGTAGACTGCATCAAAACGCACGCCCTGGCAAAGTACAGAATTGAAACACGCCTGTTCACGTTGGATGATATGTAAAGATTTTATTATCTTTGCAGTAAATCTAATGTACACCCATGAGAAACTTAATACTCCGTAAGGCCTGTAAGGTTTATAAATCACTGCTGGTTTCAGTCGTCTTTGCCCTCACTCCGGGGCTTGTTCGTGCCGATATGGTAGGGAAACAGCTCGACTGGAGCTATACCGACAGTGTGTTCACCCAGCCGTTTATCGACATTGATGAAATGAAGGAACAGCCGGTGCCTCACCGCTATCTGCACGGAGGCTTCTCGGATGGCACCCGCTTCTCGATGTATCTGCCTGCGCAGGAGGATGATTATGAGGGACGTCTTTTCCAGTATGCCTCGCCTTTCCCGGACAGCGAAACCTCGGCACAAAACGGCATGAACGGCGACAGCCTGAGCATGATTGGTTTTGCAGTTACCAACGGCGCTTACTTCCTTGAAACTAACAGCGGCGGCCAGGTGGATTTCACCAACGGAGGCAAAGCACGCGATTCGGATATCGGAGCGTTCAGAGCAAACGCGGCCTGCGCCGAGCTGTCGCGGGTGATTGCCCGCGAGATTTACGCTCCTCACCGGCCCTACGGCTATATTTTCGGTGGCTCCGGCGGTGCGTACCGCACCATCGGTTGTATCGAAAACACCTCGGGAGTGTGGGATGGCGCGGTGCCCTTCGCAATGGGTTCGCCAATGGCTATCCCCAATGTTTTTGCGGTGAGGATGAACTGCATGCGTGTGCTGCGCGACAAATTTCCGCAGATAATCGATGCTATGGATGCCGGCGGCTCGGGCAATCCCTACGAAGGCTTGTCGCAGGAAGAATATCAGGCTCTTAAGGAGGCCTCGCGCATGGGCTTCCCGCTGCATGCGTGGTACGCCTGGGATAAAATGGGTGTGCATGGTTTCAGGGTGCTCTACCGGAGCATGGTGGCGATGGACCCAACTTATTTCAATCACGATTTCTGGAATGAGGAAGGCTATCTCGGAGCCAATCCCACGGCTTCGTTGCTGCGCGACCGCGTGTGCTCGCCCACGGTCATCACCCGCCTGGTGGGCTACGACGAGGCCTCGCGCCTGGGCGTTGCCGAACCCATTGATTCCACCAACCAAGGCTCCGTCGACAAGGCTTGGGCAGCCATGGGCACATCGGCCGAAAAACCCGCGGCGGTGGAATTGGGCATCACCGTGCCCGACGGCGCTTTCGTCGGAGGCGACATGACCGTGCTATCCGGCAAAGCCAAGGGCGAGTACATCCAGCTGATGGAAGCCAAGGGGAGCATTGCTGGCCTTGCGCCGACCAATAGCGATGAGTTGCTGGCACTGCTCGCGCCCGGCGACTCGGTGATGGTGGATAACTCCAACTTCCTTGCCTGCCAGACCTATTACCGCCATCAGGTGCCGTCGCGTGACTACTATGTGTGGGACCAGTTCCTGGATGTGAACGGGCGCCCGATTTACCCTCAGCGGGCCATAAACATGGGACCCTTGTTTGCAATGGGTGCGGCCGGGTCCGTGCCCTCGGGCCGCATCAACGATTCGAAAGTAATCGTAATCGAATCGATGATGGACAGCGAAGCATTCCCGTGGCAAGCCGATTGGTATCGTAACCGGGTCAAGGATTATCTTGGCGATGCGGCCGACGATAATTTCCGACTGTGGTATCTTGACCACGGCGTGCATGGCTACGTGATGGATGCCACCCGCACGCTCAATTACACCCAGATGGTGAACCAGGCACTGCTTGACCTGAGCCGATGGTGCGAAAAAGGAATAGCACCGGCACCGACAAGCGGCTATGCTATCGAAGACTACGGCCAGGTGGTGCTTGCCCCGACGGCCGCTGAGCGCCACGGCATCCAGCCGGTGGTCACCGCTACTGTGGGCGGAGGCGAAAAACGCATTGAGGTAGCGCCCGGCGAGCCGGTGGAGATTGAAGTAGTGACCACCGTGCCGGAGGGCTACGGCAGCGTTGTGAAAGCCGTGTGGGCCGATGGCAAAGTGCTGAAACCCGATTTGATGGATGCCGCCGAACTGTTTACCATCGAGCAGGACATGAGCACAGCCACACGCTCGGACTCAGGTAGCCGGATTAATTTCACACAGCGCTTCGCGTACGATTCTCCGGGTGTGTACTTCCCTACGGTCAAGGTGTCGGCACAACGCACCGGCCTCAACGACCCCTATACCCTGATTGACAACCTCGACAGGGTTCGTATAGTCGTAAAATAGCACACCATATCTCCGGCGAAAAAATATTTTTGCACATTTTGGCTGAAAAATTTGGTGGGTCGGAATTTTGTTCGTAACTTTGCACTCGCAAACGGCGGGATAGCTCAGTTGGTTAGAGCGTCGGATTCATAACCCGGAGGTCACGAGTTCAATTCTCGTTCCCGCCACTTAATAAAACCAATCAATCGCATAACGAGCCGGAAGCTTCGAAGCTTGCGGCTCTTTTTGTATCCCTTTTTATGAAAACATCGGAGAAAAAACATCAGCTTCATCTGATTGTGGGCGAGCGCCGCGAGCTGCCCGGCGGACTGCTGCATCTGGTGCTCACGGACCCCGACGGCCGCGTGCTTCCGGCCATGGCTCCGGGCCAGTTCGTTGAGGTGGCCATTGACCGCGCCAAGGTGCTTCTGAACCGCCCCTTCTCTATCTTTAACCGCACCGACAATGTGCTCGAACTGCTTGTGAAGCCTCTGGGCCGCGGCAGCGAGGCGCTGTTCGACTACGAGGTGGACGACGACCTGCGCGTGATTGCCCCTCTGGGCCACGGATTCTCACTGCCCGAGGCGCCCAAGCGCGTACTGCTCATCGGCGGCGGCGTGGGCATCGCTCCCCTGCTCTACCAGGCCCGCGCGCTCAATGAGCGCGGCATCCGCCCCACGGTGGTCTACGGCGAGCGCACCGCTCCGGCCCACGAAATCTGCGCGCGTTTCCGCCAGGTGGCCGACCTTGAAATCTGCACCGACGACGGCTCGATGGGCCTCCACGGCTTCGTGAGCCAGCACACGGCGGTGACCGAAGGCGATTTCGACCTTGTGCAGGTGTGCGGCCCCATGCCCATGATGAAGGCCGTTGCAGCCATTTTCCGCCGCCGCGGTATCCCTTGCGAGGTGTCGCTCGAGAACCATATGGCCTGCGGCCTGGGCGCATGCCTCTGTTGCGTTGAACCCACAACAACGGGCAACCGGTGCGTGTGCACCGACGGTCCGGTGTTCAATATTGATGAACTGACATGGTAGATTTATCCGTCAAGCTCGGCGACATCGAGCTCAAAAATCCGGTGCTGACTGCTTCGGGCACTTTCGGTTTCGGCACCGAGTATGCCGATTTCATCGACCTCTCGCGCCTGGGCGGTTTCATTGTGAAGGGCACCACCCGCGAACCCCGTCAGGGCAACCCCTACCCCCGCATGGCCGAGACTCCCATGGGCATGCTCAACGCCGTGGGCCTGCAGAACAAGGGTGTGGAGCACTTCTGCACCGAGACGTGGCCCGAAATCAAGGATGCCGGTTCGGAGGTTATCGTGAACGTGTCCGGCGCCTGCATCGAGGATTATGTTGCCACTGCCGAACGCCTCTCGGCGCTCGAAGGCCTTCGCACCATCGAGCTCAACATCTCCTGCCCCAACGTGAAGCAGGGAGGCATGGCCTTCGGCACAACCTGCCAGGGAGCCTCATCGGTGGTTGAAGCCGTGCGCAAAGCATGGCCCGGGCACCTGATGGTGAAGCTGTCGCCCAACGTTACGAGCATAGCCGAGATTGCCAAGGCTGTGGAGGGCGCCGGCGCGGACAGTGTGTCGCTCATCAACACCCTGCTGGGCATGGCCATCGACGTTGAGCGTCGCCGTCCGTTCCTTTCCACCATCACCGGCGGCCTGTCGGGCCCGGCTGTCAAGCCTGTTGCCGTGCGCATGGTGTGGCAGGTGGCCAAAGCCGTCGCCATCCCCGTGGTTGGCCTGGGCGGCATCTGCACCGCTGCCGATGCGCTCGAATTCATCATGGCCGGCGCTACCGCCGTGCAAATCGGTACCGCCAATTTCCTTGATCCCACCGTCACCATCAAGGTTATCGAGGGTCTTGAAGAATATTGCCACCGCCACGGCGTAGCCTCCATCTCGGAGCTGCGCGGGATTATCTGAACGCAAGATACCATACGTCACGTGTACGCGCCGGGGCGCGTACACTACACCCTACAAAAAAAGGCGCCTTTGCGGGCGCCTTTTTTTTTGTAGGGTTGCTATTGCAATTACTTTTTGAGCACGGAGATTGCACCTTCGTAGTCGGGTTCGTTGGTGATTTCTTCAACGAGGTCCGAGAAGATGATATTCTGGTTTTCGTCAACCACGATTACCGCGCGGGCAAGAAGGCCGGCCAGAGGGCCGTCCACAATCTGAAGGCCGTAGCCCTGTGCGAATGTGGGTGAACGGAAAGCCGATGCAACTTCAACGTTCTCGATACCTTCGGCGGTGCAGAAACGTTTCTGAGCAAAGGGGAGGTCCATCGAGATGCAGATCACAACGGAGTTGTCGAGGCCCGCAGCCTCCTGGTTGAAGCGGCGCACGCTCATAGCGCACACGGCGGTGTCCAGGCTGGGGAAGATGTTGAGCACAACGCGCTTGCCGGCGTAATCGCTCAGATGAATTTCTTTGAGGTCTTTGTCCACCAGGCTGAAGGCGGGAGCCTTAGTGCCGACGGCGGGTATCATTCCGTAGGTGTGGCAGGGGTTGCCACCGAGATAAATTGTTTCCATATATTCTTTTCTTAGTTAGATACACTTATATTCTGTATAACAAGCGACTCAAGGTTTTGGTTGTAGCCGTTGACAATGTCGGTTACGCGGCCGTCGGGGTTTACGAACACCAGCACCGGAGTGAGGGCTCCCACACCGCAGGCGCGGGCGGCAGCGCGGGCATTGATGAGGGCGCTTTCGCCGGGACGGATGTCGCCAATGGCGGCGCTCACATCATCGGGGCGGCGGTTGAGGAAAGCCCACACCACATCAGTCTGCATAGGCAGATAGTCCACCGCGCGGCGCACGGCCTCGATTACTTCGGGGGTGGAACCTACGGCGGCATCCAGAAAAGCGATCACAGTAGGAGCGGCGAAAGCCTCGCCGCGGGAGTGAGTGTAGCGGTTGCCCTTGAGCGTGGGAGCGCTGATTTCGGGCAACATGCGGCCGGGCAGTTTTTCGAGCGAGAAACTGTTCTCGCGATATTTTTCGAAGGCTTCGCTCTGGCGCTCGGTAAGAGTGGCAAGGTCGATGGCGCACGACGTGTGTGCGGCCGGGAGTCCGGCGTACTTCACGGTGATGGTCTGTTCGCTCAGCTGTCCGGGGTTGTTTTCGAGCTCGATGCGCACGGGGCGGAAAGTGCCGGGGGCGAAGGTGTAGGCGAACTCCGAAGCCTCGTAGCCATGGATGCGGCGCTTGCCGCTCACTTCGATGCCCTGAGCACGCTCGCGGATGCTGTAGGTGTAGCTCGAATCGGCAGCCATCTGCTCCAGGTGGGCAGCAAGATTCTGCGGCAGCAGTTCGGCAAACTGCGCCTGGTTCTGTACGCCGTGCGAGGCATCGCCTGCGGGGGCAAAAGGCTCCGGATTCTGCTCGGCGTGGTACTCCTGCAGGCGCTCGTCGCGGAAACGGAAATGCGAGCCATCGAAGTAGGCCGAAAAGCCCTCCGACGTCCCGCCGGGAGTATGTAAAGTCCATGTAATATAATACTTACACTCGGCCAGAGTGTCGCCAGGCGTGGCCGATGCGCTTTCAAGCCTGATGTCGTACACAACAGGGTCAGCAAACTGCGGCAGGAGCACCTCGTAGGTACAAGAATCCACAAAACAATCGTGGCCGCGGAGCGCCGCGGCAATATCATTGAGCCCCGTGGCACCGGCAACAACCGGCACGCCCATCAGAGCCAAAAATCCTAAACGAAACTTCATAAGTGATGAATACATATATAACTATATGTATAACACCGCTGACCGGCAAAAAGTTTAAACAGCAATAATTTTAACAATTTTACACGAGCAGTGTTTGGTCGATTGGAATTTTGTGAGTAATTTTGCAGGGATTAAAGCAAAACGTTTCAACTTTAAACAATAGGCAATTTTCTGGAAGTTCATCACAGGAATTACCGATTCACTTCAACAATAAGGTTTTAGAATTGTTTTATAACGTAGAAGACAAACGTTGTAATTTATTAGAAAATGAAAGAGACCCTCAATACACCCAAAATGCGCGCGTTGGCTTACCATCGCTATCCTCGTCCCGGAAAAATTGAAATTGTACCTACCAAGTCGTTCTCGTCGCCCGAGGACCTGGCTTTGGCTTACTCGCCCGGCGTGGCTTTCCCCTGCCTTGAGATTGCCGACTGCGAGGATAAGGTGTACGACTACACTAACCGCGGCAATACTGTGGCCGTGATTTCAAACGGCACTGCTGTGCTGGGCCTAGGAAATATAGGCGCAACGGCCTCGAAACCTGTTATGGAGGGTAAGGCGCTGCTGTTCAAGATTTTTGCCGGGCTTGATTCGTTCGACCTCGAAATCAACGAAACGGATCCCAAGAAGTTTATCGACATAGTGAAGGCTCTTTCCCCGACTTTCGGCGGAGTGAACCTGGAAGATATCAAGGCTCCCGAGTGCTTTGAAATTGAGGAGGGCCTGGTGGATAGCTGCGGCATCCCTGTGATGCACGACGACCAGCACGGCACGGCCGTGATTGTGGCTGCTGCATTTATCAACGCCACGGAAATCCAGGGCAAGCGCATCGAGGATGTGCGCCTGGTGGTGAACGGAGCCGGTGCGGCCGCCATTGCGTGCACCAAGCTGCTGGAGGCGCTCGGCGTGCGACATGAGAATATTATAATGTGCGACAGCAAGGGTGTGCTCCGCACCGACCGCGGGCCGCTCAACGGCAAGAAGAGCTACTTTGCCACGGACCGCACCGACCTTAGGACACTGGCCGACGCCGTGCGCGGAGCCGACGTGTTCCTGGGTCTTTCGGTGGCCGACGTTCTCACGCCCGAGATGCTTGCCACGATGGCTCCAAAGCCTATTGTGTTCGCCCTGGCCAACCCCAACCCCGAGATTGCCCGCGATGCCGCCCTGGCAACGCGCAAGGACCTGATTTATGCCACCGGACGTTCGGACTATCCCAACCAGATCAACAATGTGCTTGGCTTCCCCTATATTTTCCGCGGAGCGCTTGACTGCCGTGCCACTGTTATCAACGAGGAGATGAAGCTTGCGGCCGCCCACGCCATAGCCGCACTGGCACGCGAAGCTGTGCCTACGGAGGTGAAGAAGCTCTACGACACTCCCGACATGGAGTTCGGCCCCGACTATATTCTGCCGAAGCCCTTTGACCGCCGTCTGCTCACCACGGTTCCTCAGGCAGTTGTGAAGGCCGCCATGGAAACGGGCGTGAGCCATCATCCCATCGACGACCTGGCAAGCTACGGAGCGCGCCTGCGCCGCTACGTGATTGAAACGGACGAGCACATGAGCCGCTTCCTGGCCATGGCCCAGGCGATGTAAACATTGCCGAAAAATAGCATAACAAAAAAATAAAGAGGCTGCGCCGGGTGGTGCAGCCTCTCTATTTTTTGGCGTGTGCGGATTATTCGCCGGGGATGATTGCTTCGCTGGGGCAAACAGATGCGCAGGTACCGCAGTCGATGCAGGTGTCGGGATCGATGTGGTAGATGTCGCCTTCAGAGATAGCGCCAACGGGGCATTCGGGGAGGCAGGTGCCGCAAGCAACGCAGCTGTCAGTGATTACGTAAGCCATAGTTGTTAGTTTTAGAAAAATTTACGGTATGGTTTGTTTGTTCAGTTTTGATTGTGCAAATTTACAAATTTTTCTTTACCTGCACATTTTACAGGGCGGAAAAATCACTTATTTTGCGAGATTGTCGATAACTTCTTTGATATCGTTTGCAAGTTTCTCGGCCTCGGCCATGGTGTGAGCCTCGGAGTAGATGCGGATGATGGGCTCGGTGTTGGATTTGCGCAGGTGGACCCACGATTGTTCGAAGTCAATCTTAACACCGTCGATATCAGTGATTTTCTCGCTAGCGAATTTGGCCTTTACGGCATCCAGGATGGCATCGACATTGATTTCGGGGGTGAGCTGTATCTTGGTTTTGAAGATTTCGTAGGGAGGATAGCCTGCACGGAGCTCGGAGGGTTTCTTGCCGGATTTTGCCATCAGGGTGAGGAAGAGGGCAATGCCCACAAGAGCGTCGCGGCCGTAGTGGAGCTCGGGGTAGATTACACCGCCGTTGCCCTCGCCACCGATAACTGCACCGGTTTCCTTCATCTTGGTGGTCACGTTCACCTCGCCCACTGCTGCAGCGGAGTAGCTTCCGCCATGCGCTGTGGTGACATCGCGCAGTGCGCGCGACGAGCTCAGGTTGCTCACCGTGTTGCCGGGAGTGTGAGTGAGCACATAGTCGGCCACGGAAACCAGGGTGTATTCCTCGCCGAAGAAGTCGCCGCCATCGGAGATGATTGCCAGGCGGTCCACGTCGGGGTCAACAACGAAGCCTACGTCCACACCGGTTTCGGCCACGAGGGCTGAAATGTCGGTGAGGTTTTCTGGGATAGGTTCGGGAGTGTGGGCAAACTGGCCGGTGGGAGTGCAGTTGAGTTCAACCACTTTCTTAACACCGAGAGCTTTGAGAAGCTCGGGCACGATTACGCCACCCACGGAGTTGACGGCATCCACGGCTACGGTGAAACCGGCACGGCGGATAGCGTCGACATCCACCAGCGGCAGGGCCAGCACCTGGTCGATGTGGCGACGATTCCAGGTGGTGTTGGTGTATACTTTTCCAAGGTCATCGACTTGAGCGAAGTTGAAGTTGCAGCCCTCGGCCAGGGCCAGCACCTCGCGGCCTTCGGCAGCGTCGAGGAACTCGCCGCGCTCGTTGAGGAGCTTCAGGGCGTTCCATTGGCGGGGGTTGTGGGATGCGGTGAGGATGAGACCGCCGCAGGCATCCTCGCCGGTGACGGCGAGTTCGGTGGTGGGAGTTGAGGCCAGGTCGATGTCGACAACATCGAAGCCCATGCCAACAAGAGTGCCCACAACGAGGTCGCGGACCATTGAGCCGGACAGACGTGCATCGCGGCCCACCACAATACGGCGCGAGGTCTTGGTGGTGGTCTTAGCGATAAAGGCTGCAAAAGCGGCCGTGAACTTAACTACATCGACAGGCGAAAGGCCTTCGCCGGCGGGACCGCCGATAGTGCCGCGGATACCCGAAATCGATTTAATCAATGACATAGTGAAGAGTATTATAAATTATTGTGTACTTTTTTTAAATTATCGCGCACGCTGATAGGTGAGCTCGAAGAGGTAGGGCTGGACATCGTTCATCATATCCACGATTCCCATCTGCGACTTCACCACCAGGCGCACCTTGCAGTCCACGGGCAGGAGCGAGAGGGGCTTCTGGATGCCCGCACCCCACTGGTAGGAGCCCATCATGGAGAAGTTGTTGTAGCGGAACCACGTAGCACCCAGGGCGGTATTGTTGCCATAGCCGTTCTTGAGTGTCTGTGTGGAGTGGTCGTAGTAGGCCAGGGGCCACATGGTGTAGCGGAAATAGATCTGCTCGTTGTCCTTCACCATGTTGCCCTTGGTGCCGGGTTCAATCACCTGCATGTAGAGGTACTTGTCCTCGTCGATGCTGTAGTAGGGCGCGTCGGGGCCGTAGATAAATGCCGTGTCGGCCGGAATTTCGAGGCACACGGTCTGGTCGGCCAGGAAGTTGTTGACATACTGGTTTTCGTCGTTGAGCAGTTCGGCGAATGACTTGGAGTCGTCGCACGCGCTCACGGCCACAGCGCAGAGCACTGCAAGCACAATAGTACGGAAGGTTGCGATATATGCTTTCATCATTTGTGTTTTTTCCTGGAAATTTTGGGGAGAATGGAGCGGAACAGTGCGGCGGCATCCTCGAGGGTGCCGTAGAACTCGCCGCCGGCGGCATTCAGGTGACCTCCGCCGCCGAAATACTCGGCGCAGACGTCCTTGACGGAGAAATCGCCCACACTGCGCATGGACACACGCACCATGTCGGTTTCCTGGCGCATGAAGGCGCAGAACTCGATGCCGGGGATGGCTAGGGGGCGGTTGACCAGGCCCTCGGTGTCGCCGCGGGTGTAGTGGAAGCGGTTGAGCTCGTCGCGCGACAGGGTGATGAGTGCGCCACCGTAGTCATGGAACACCTCCATTTTTTTAAGGATGGCATAGGCGTTGAGGCGCAGGCAGTGGGCGGACTGGGTGTTGAACAGCATGCGGTAGAGCTTGTTCTTGTCGGCACCTTTGCGGATAAGTTCGGCTTCGACTATGTAGAGCTCGGCATCGTTGCAGTTGTACGAAAAGTTGCCCGTGTCCGTCATCATGCCGGCCAGGAGGCACTCGGCCGCATCGCGGTCAATAAAATTAAACAACTCCAGACGGCAGAAAAAGCGGAACAGGAGGTAGGCCGTAGCGGCCATTTCGGGGTGTGAAATCACCACTTCGGCATCCATGTCGGGCCCGATGTGATGGTCGATGAGAATTTTCGGGGCCTTGCTGTTGCGGAGCACATCGGCCAGGCGAGCCGTGCGGCTGAACTCATTGAAGTCGAGGCAAACAATGAGGTCGGCGCCATTGATAAGCTCGGCGGCAAAGTCGGGGTAGCGCATGGCATCCACCATTTCCTTGGCACCGGGCAAGCCCTTGAGGTAGAACAAGGCCTGGTCGGGGATAACCACATTGGTGGTTTTGCCGATAGCCGTGAACACCGAGGCTGCCGCCAGCGACGAGCCGATGGCATCGCCATCGGGGCTGGTGTGGCACACGATGACAATGCGTTGTGCATTGTCAATAAGAGCTTTGGCGCGCTTTATTGAATTTTCGTCTATAATACGTGTAATCATCTTGATACTGCGGAGGCTGAAATGGTCCACATTCATCGGCAAAGTTACGTAAAATTAGGCCAATGACCAAATTCCGCTCGGGCTTTTAGGACTTTTTCGAACTTGGCGGATGGTACACGCAAAAAATGGCAGGCGCCGACCGCTTGTGCGGTGGCGCCTGCCGGAGCGTTATATCAAATCGTAATTTTCTATCAAGCAGTGCGGACAATCTCGGCCCAGTCGCGGATGCGGCCTTCGGTGTACTCGGGGTGGTTGACCTCGTCGAGTGCCAGACCGCGCATGGTGCCGTCGTGGCTTGCTGCGGAGTGGTCGAAGGTATAAACGTCGGCGGGATATTCGCCCACGAAATCAGCGCCGGTGCCTTTGAGGCGGTCGTAGATAATGCCGATGGCGTTGCAGAAGGTGTCGGACATGGTTTCGTCGCCGCAACCGAAAATTGCGATCTTGCGGCCACGGAGGTCAAGGCTCTGAGCACCGTCGAGGAAGCTGTACCAGTCGTCCTCCACTTCACCGCTGCCCCAGGTGGATGAGCCGAGCACCAGCTTGGCGTAGTCGCCGAGCTTGCTGGGGCCTACTTTGGAAACATCGTGAATATCTTCTTCGCCAACACCCATGTAGCGGGCGATGCGGCGTGCAACGTCGGCCGTTGTTCCGGTGGCCGAGCCGTAGAATATACCTATGGTTTTCATACTTGAATCTTTTTTTTGATTTTATAAGTATAACAAACAAGGACCGCAGGTGGTTGAAAAAAATTTCGCGGATATCCGGGAAGTGCCGTGATATCCGCGATAAAAGAAGTTGTCTTACAGGTAATGTGAATTTGTATTATTGTCTTATTCTTTTTGTTATATCCATATCTCACGATATTGTACTGCAAAGTAAGTGCATAATTTTTTCATACACAAGTACCCTTATTCATGCCCTAAAAGGGTGCTAAAAATTCCAACATCCTGCGAAACAGAATGTTGGAATTAAATACAATAAATAAAAACGTTGTTCGGCTTAATATTTATTAGGCTTCGTTAACGTATTTTCAATATTTCAAGCCTCAGAATTCTCGTTGAAAGCCTTGGCAAGGGCCGGAATCTGGTCGGTGGCACTTTGGTCCGTACGCACCGGAACGATAGTTACATAGCGGCGCTTGAGCCAGTATTCGTCGGTGTCCTCGGCCTCGGGTTCTTCGTTGACGAAGCGCCCGGTGAGCCAGTAGAATGGATTTCCGTTGGGGTCGAGGTAGCGCTTGTATTCCTCGCTCCAATGTCCGCGTGCGGCGCGGCACACACGCACGCCTTCGGGCACCACCTTGGCGGGGATGTTCACGTTGAGGCACACTCCGGCGGGTAGACCGGTGTCAAGCACCCGGGCGGCGATATCAGCCACGAACTTGGCCGAGAGGGTAAAATCGGCTTTCATGGAGTGGTGCAGCAGCGAGAAGCCTACGGCCGGGATGCCCACCATGCAGGCCTCCTGCACGGCACCCATAGTGCCGGAGTAGGCCACGGCGGTTCCGGAATTGGAACCGTGGTTCACGCCGGAGAATACAACATCGGGACGGCGTGGAACAATGGCGTGCAGAGCGAGTTTGACACAATCCACCGGCGTTCCCGTCACGGTGAACACCCGCACGCCCTCGCGCGCATCGGGCAGTTCCGTAATGCGGAGCGGAGCGCCCACTGTGAGGGCTGCCGACTGGCCCGACTGCGGGTCGGCCGGAGCCACGATATAAACTTCGCCCAGGTGGCGGACACTGTCGGCCAGCGAGTGGATGCCGGGAGCATCGGCACTGTCGTCGTTGGTGATAAGTATAAGCGGTCGTGTTGATTCCATAATGCGATGAATGTTATATAATGTTCTGCAATAACTATAACGCGGATTCGGGCGGTTTAGTTTATGAGCTTGTTTAATAACTACTGTTAAATTCTGGGCGGCCAGTCTTTGAGTGATTTTGGCTTAATGATAAGGGAGTGTGCCGCTTGGCACTCGACCGCAGAATTAAGCCAAAAGCGCCAAATAATGGCCGGCGATAGGTATTAAACAATAGTCAACATTAATTAGTATTTAATTTTTATGTAATAACAAGCTTTTCCCTGCATTTAAGTTACTTGTTGTCTCTCATCTTTCGGGTGCCTTTTCCGCTTTGTTTCAGTCGTGTACATTGAGTACACTCCTTCAACGTCAGCGAAAAATCCCCTCCGAAATATGAGACCCAGC
>JAAVFP010000019.1 GCA_014800735.1 Bacteroidales bacterium | reverse complement strand
TTGGCGCTTTTGGCTTAATTCTGCGGTCGAGTGCCAAGCGGCACACTCCCTTATCATTAAGCCAAAATCACTCAAAGACTGGCCGCCCAGAATTTAACAGTAGTTATTAAACAAGCTCTGAAAATTGAACACCAAAAGCCGGCGTTGCGACGTCGGCTTTTGGTGTTTTTATGGTTGGTGTGCGGGGAAGGCTTATTTTACTACTGTCAGAGTGTAGTCAGCGGGATTGATGGGCAACTCAAAGTCGTAGTTCACCAGCGTGAGGCTGTCATCGTCGCCAATCAGGAAATAGGTTGCGGTAGTGGTTGCACCCTGGTCGGAATCCTTGGCATCGGGTTCGAGCTTGATGTAGTTCTTGCCGTCGCGGTTCACCACCTTGAAGTCGCCTTCGGAACGGAATGTTGTGCCGGTACCGGCGTTGCGGTCGGTGAGATATGTTTCAACCAGGTTGTAGTCGCCTTCGGTGTAGTTGTCGTCGGCGTCGTATTCGAGCTTGAGATCATAGCGGATACCGTCGCAGTCGGCGGCGGGAGTCACGCCGGTATATGCCACAACCTTATCCACCATTGCAGTAGCGGTGGCGGGAGCGTTGGTAGCGGTCTGGTCGGTGGCCTGTTTGCCTGCGCAGGAAGCGAATGTCAGTACGGCTGCACAAGCGGCAGCGAGCATCATTGATTTTTTCATAACAGTTATAATTTTTTACTAAGAATAAAACACTCCGTGACGGCGGAATGTTTACGTCCCACGCCATTATATATTATTTAATGTGTGGTGGCGCAAAAAATTTGCGAGTGCGGAGAAAAATTCGTAACTTTGCAGCCGGAAAATCAATTCCACAAGTTAATCAATTAATTATCAACCCAAAATGCAGTACGAAACCGTTTTCATTTTAACTCCCGTTTTGTCTGATGCTCAGATGAAGGAAGCGGTAGAAAAGTTCACCAAAGTGCTGACCGACAATGGCGCCACTATCGTGAACAGCGAAGAATGGGGCCTCCAGAAGTTGGCTTACCCCATCCAGAAAAAAACCACCGGCTTCTATAGCCTGATTGAATTCGATGCCGAACCCAAGGTGATTCGCACCCTCGAGACCGCTTTCCGTCGCGACGAGCGCGTTCTCCGCTGGCTCACTTTCCGTCAGGACAAATACGCAGCAGAATACGCCGCCAAGCGTCGTGCTCGCCGCGCCGCTCAACCCCAAGTTCAACCCACTGAAGCTAAGGAGGACTAATCAATGGCACAGCAGTCAGAAATCCGCTACCTCACTCCCATGTCGGTAGACGTGAAAAAGAAAAAATATTGCCGTTTCAAACGCTTCGGCATTAACTTCGTAGACTACAAGGACCCGGAATTCCTGAAAAAATTCCTCAACGAGCAGGGTAAGATTCTTCCCCGCCGCATCACCGGCACCTCGCTGAAATTCCAGCGTCGTGTTGCCCAGGCTGTGAAGCGTGCCCGCCACCTGGCCCTCCTGCCCTACGTAACCGACCTTATGAAATAACCCTTAACCCGACGACTCAATATGAAAATCATTCTCAAAGAAGACGTTTCGGGCCTCGGATACAAGGACGACGTTGTAGAAGTAAAGAACGGCTACGGCCGCAACTATCTCATCCCCACCGGCAAAGCCGTCATCGCTACCCCCTCGGCTCTGAAAGTACTGGCTGAAAACCAGCGTCAGCGCGCTCACAAGCTCGCCAAAATCAAAGCCGATGCCGAAGCTCTGGCAGCTCAGCTCAAGGACCTCAAGCTCACCATCGGTGCCAAGACCAGCGAAACCGGCACTATCTTCGGTTCTGTCAACAGCCTCCAGATTGCTGACGCTCTCGAAAAACTCGGTTTCAACGTTGACCGCAAGCTCATCGAAATCGAGCCCGTCAAGGAAGTTGGCAACTATGTTGCAAACGTTAAGCTCCACAAGGAAGTTAGCGTTGAAATTCCCTTCGAAGTGGTTGCTGAATAATTCGGCACAAGCCTCATAAAAAAATTGAACCGCCGGCCCTCGGGTCGGCGGTTCTGTTGTCGTATATAATAATGTGTATTTGAAGGCTTGTCAGTAGAGGAGGGGAGAGTGGGCTGCGCGGTCTATTTTGCCAGTGCTTCGGTGATGGCGCAGGCCAGTTGGTCGGGGCATGATGTTCCGCGGCTGCGGCAGTCGATGCCGCGCAGGCGCTCAGCCAGGGCGGCGGCGTTCTGCCCCTCGCACATGGCGGCCAGCCCGAGGGTGTTGCCCGGGCATCCGCCCTCGAAGCGCACCTTGCTGATTATTCCGGCCTCGTCGATATCGAAGCGGATGGCGCGCGAGCAGGTTCCTTTTGTCGTATAGGTAAACTCCATAGTTGTAATTTTGTTTGCAAAGATACAAATTTGCGTTGATTTCACAACAAAAATATTCAACCAATTTTTTAAAAACGGCTTAGATATTTTCAGATAACTACTGCTGAAAATCAGTAGGATAGGCTTAGATTTATTATGATTTTGAGTTCGATGAAAATTTTGCACCATCATTTGCGCTAATTTTGCGATGACCTAAGCACCGGGGTAAATCCCCATGAGATTACTATCATACTTTAAATCGAAAAAATGAAAAAGATTTTCTTTCTGTCAGCGCTTCTGGCATGCGTGATGTTTGCCTGCAAGAGTACTACAACTTCCGCCGACGCCAACCCGGACGAGCGCGTGCCTGAGAACCGCGTGATCTACGAGGTGTTCGTGCGTAACTTTTCGCCCGAGGGCAACTTCAAGGGCGTCGAAGCCCAAGTGCCTCGCCTCAAGGAACTGGGTGTCGACGTGGTGTGGCTCATGCCCATCTACAAGCTTGGCGATGTGGGCCACTGGGGCGATTACTCCAGCCCCTATGCAATCAAAGATTATACCAAGGTGGACCCCGACAACGGCACCGAGGAAGAACTGCGCGACCTGATTACGGCCATCCACGACGCCGGCATGGAAGTGTGGTTCGACTGGGTGGGCAACCACACTTCGATGGACAACGTGTGGGTTGAATCTCACCCCGAATTCTATACTCATAATGAGGATGGTAGCTTCGTGCATCCCTTCGGAGGTGCGTGGCGCGATGTCTACGAACTGGACCGCGACAACGAGGCCATGCAGGACGAAATGGTGCGCTGCATGCAGTACTGGGTGGACAACTTCGACATCGACGGCTTCCGCTGCGACTACGCCTCCGGCCCCTCGCCCGAGCTGTGGCGCAAGGCTTCCGAGCGCGTCCTGAAGGATGGCAAGCGCGTGGCATGGCTGGCCGAGGATTCTTCAATTCCCTCGCTGGTGAGCAAGGGCTACTTTGACATTAACTACGCATGGGATTTCCAGGAGCACTCGCTGAAAGGATTCGCGAAGAACCCCGATGTTGACTCACTGCGCGCCGCATGCCTTGAAATCAGCACTCGCGGTATCGTTGGCAACGAATCCAAGGAGGATTTCGGCGACGTTAATCCCTACGAGGGCCATTCGCGCCTGATTTATCTGATTAACCACGACGTGGTTCAGGACCAGGGCGGTACCGAGGATATCGTCTACGGCCAGTACGCCAAGCCTCTGACCGTGCTCTATTTCACCGTCTACGGCACTCCGCTGCTCTACAACGGCCAGGAAATTGGCTATCACTCCGGTGGCCGTGTGCCCATTTCGATGAAAACACCCATCGACTGGAGCAACCCTGACCCCGAAATGTCGGCCCTCATCAAGAACCTCATCAAGCTGAAGCACACTCAGCCCGCGCTCCGCACCGGTAAGCAGGGCGGCACCCTCACCAACCTCACCACCGACGCTGATGCCGACGTGTACGCCTACCGCCGCACCCTCGACGATGAAAACGTGGTGGTAATGATCAACTTCGCCTCGGAGCCCCGCACGTTCACCGTTGCCGGTGGTCTGCCCGAGGGTGTTTACACCGATGCCCTCAGCGGCAACGAGGCCAATTTCTCCGAAACTGCCACTTTCACTCTCCCGGCGCTCGAATCGGCTGTTTTTGTGAAGAAATAGTAGAATTTTTTTGAATTTCACGAAATAAATAGTACTTTTACGCCAGGTAATCCGCCCGGCCCGACGGAAATTACCCGTCGGGCCGGGCTTTTTTAATCTAACTGACCCTATTACAACACTATACCATGACCGCACGCATGCTTTTGCTACTCTTTGCTGTGCTTCTTGCCTCATGCAGCGGCAAGGGACGCTACGGCCGGGAGATATGCGCGCTCCACGATCAGCTGGAAGCCGAAATAGCCAACAGCGCTACCTATGATTCCGACAAGGAAAAACGCCTGGAAAGCCTCAAGCGTATGGCTCGCCGCGCCCTGACCGATGCCGACCGCTTCGAGCTCAACAACCGCCTGGTGGAGGAGTACGAAGCCTATAATTCCGACTCAGCCCTCTACTACCTCAACCTGAACTTCGCCAACCCTATCCTGGCTTCGATGCCCAACGAGTATCTGGCACTCCGCATCAAGCAGGTCGACCTCCTGGCGCACGCCGGCATTCTGTCCAGTGCCCAGGAAATAGCTGCCGATATCCCTGCCGACCGTCTGATTCCGGCTCACAAGCAGCGCTACTTCACCACCATGTGCACCCTCTACCAGTACCTGTGCGAGGAGAATGTGCATGGGGCGCAACTGAAAGAATACGAGGCACTTCGAGCGGCTTACGCCGACTCGCTGCTTGCTACCTCGGCCGAAGGCAGCCTGAACCACGTGCTCTACGGCGCCCCCGAGCTGAGCCGCCGCGGACAGGTGGAGGAGGCCGCCGACATGGTGCGCAGTCATCTGGGCGACTACCCCGTGGGTAGCCGCGAATACTCCATGCTTGCCGCCACCCTGGCCGACATCTACGACTCCATGAATCAGCACGAGCAGGAGAGCCGGTTTCACCTGCTCAGCGGCATTTCCGACGTGAAAGGCTCCATCAAGGAAAACACATCATTCCGCCGCATTGCCATGGACTGCTTTGACGACGGCGACCTGGAGCGTGCCAACCGCTACCTGAAAAAAAGTATCTCCGACGCAACCTTCTTCTCGGCCCGCATGCGCAATGCTCAGAGCACCAGGGTACTACCCCTCATTGACGATGCCTACAGCACCATGCAGAACCGCCTGGCCTACAGCCTGCGTGTGCAGGTCACCGTCACAACCGTGCTTGTCATCGTGCTCATCCTGGCCGTGCTGCTCATCCTGAAGCAGTACCGCAGCCTGCGGCGTGCCAAGCACCTCACCGACCAGCATAACGCCGAACTCAGCGACCTCTCGGGCCAGCTCAAGACCGCTGTCGACGAACTTGCCGCCAAGAACACCGAGCTCAACGATTCCAACAAGGTCAAGGAGCAGTACGCCGCCCTGTTCATGCAGTACAGCGCCTCGGCCATCTCCGCCCTGCAGCACTACCAGCAGTCGCTGCGAGTGCTGTGCAACCAGGGCAGCAGCAAGGCCCTGCTGCTGAAAAAGATTGAGTCGTCCGAGATGATCGACAAGGCCATGCGCGACTTCTACTCCACCTTCGACGAGGCCGTGCTGAGCATCTACCCCAACTTCGCCGAAAAATTCAACGCCCTCCTTCAGCCGGCCGACCGCATTGTGCTGAAACCCGGCGAACTCCTCAACACCGAGCTGCGCGTGTTTGCACTGATTCGCCTCGGGGTGGACGACAGTGCCAAAATCGCCCAGTTCCTGCGCTGCTCCATCACCACCGTCTACACCTACCGCTCCAAGATGCGCAAGCGTGCCCTGGACCCCGAAAATTTCGAAAATCAGGTTAAGAACATTGCCTGAAAGGTGCACTCTCGTTCACTTTTATTATCGAAATTTATATAGATTTTACTTAAAAATCGTACCCCTTAAATCTCAGCATTACAGCTGTATAGCCCTTTGATAGGTTTAGATTCCAATCTTGGTTCAGCACAGTTTAAAAAAAGTTAAGTAAATTTGCGAACCATTCAGAATCAATCCTGCATTTTGAATAACCATTATCATACTTAATTTACTTCTTTTTATTAACTACCATGAAGAGAAACCCAATGAGTTTACGAGCCTTCGTCCTGAGCATATTCTGGATGCTGGCTCTGGTGATTGCCCCGTTTGCATCGGCGCAGTCCCTCACAGTTTCCGGTACCGTCTCTGACCCGACAGGCGAAGTCCTGATCGGCGTGAGCGTTTCAGTTAAGGGCGATCAGAAGATTGCCGTTGCAACTGACTACGACGGTCATTACCAACTTTCAGGTGTCCCTGCCGATGGAACCCTCGTATTCAGCTACGTAGGCTTCCAGTCCCAGGAGCAAGCAGTGAAAGGCCGCACCACTATTGATGTGACCATGCACGAAGACAGCGAGATTCTTGACGAAGTCGTTGTTGTAGGTTACGGTTCACTCAGCCGTAAGGAGCTGTCAAGCTCCATCGTTCAGGTTAACGCCGACGACTTTATGAAAGGCGCTATGAACAACCCCATGGAAATGCTTACCGGTAAAGTTGCCGGTCTTAACGTTTCGAGCACCGCATCGGCCGACCCCAACGCGAGCGCCGACCTCCAGATTCGTGGTGCTACATCGCTCGAAACCGGCAACGGTCCTCTGATTGTGATTGACGGTGTTGCCGGTGGCGACATCCGCACTCTCGCTCCCCAGGATATCGAGTCCATGTCCGTACTGAAGGACGCCGCCTCCGCTGCTATCTACGGTACCCGCGGTGCTAACGGCGTTATCCTTATTACTACCAAGAAGGGCACCGGCGAACCCGGCCTTCCCCTGATTACCTATGACTCCTACGCAGCTCTCACCGTTGCAAAGAGCCATCCCGAGTATCTGACTCCCAACGAATATCGTCTGGCCCGTCGCGGTGCTGACTACGGTGCATCCACCGACTGGTACGACCTGATTTCGCGCGATGTTGCTTACGACACCAACCAGTACATCGCAATCGACGGTTCGCTCAACAACGGCGGCTACTACACCGCATCGGTCAACTACAAGAAAGCCAACGGTCTTGACCTGATCAGCGGTCGTGAAGAATTCGGCGGCCGTGCTGCCGTGTCGGCCAACGCCCTCGACAGCCACCTGCGTTTCACCGCTACCCTCAACGCCCGCAAGGTGAATGAAACCTGGGGTCAGAACGTGTTCAACTCCGCTCTCACCATCAACCCCACCTTCCCCGTTTACAACGAAGACGGTTCCTTCTATCAGCCCACTTCGCCCACCAACGCCAGCAACCCCCTGCAGCGACTCCTCAACGACAAGAGCGAGGGCAAGCGCAACTACATCCTCGGCACCGGTGAAGTGAAGTACAACATCTGGAGCAACGACGAGCATGCCGTGAGCGCCAGCGCTTCCTATTCGCACAACTACAACGACCTCAACCAGGGCTACTACTCGCCCTCCACTTCTGCATCCTCGTTCTGGAACGGCTACCGCGGTACCGCCAACATGCAGAACCAGAAATGGTGGACCAACCAGGTTGAAGTCCTCGCCAACTACTCGTTCAAGACTGCTGACCACGACGTGAAGTTCGTAGGCGGTTACAGCTGGTCGCGTTCGCTCTACGAGTCGATGTACATGCAGAACTCCGACTTCTCCTACGACAAACCTCTGTGGTGGGGCATCGGTTCCGGTACTTACATCCAGGACGGCCGCGCAAGCATGAGCGCCAACAAGACCGAGTCGACCCTCGTCGGTTTCTTCGGCCGTATCAACTACTCCTGGAAGGGCATGATCATCGCATCCGCTTCTATCCGTCGTGAAGGTTCCACCAAGTTCGGTGCCGACAAAAAGTGGGGTAACTTCCCCTCCGCATCTATCGCATGGGAAATGGCCAAGGCTCCCTTCCTGTCCGACTATGTTCAGACCGTGCAGAGCCTCAAGCCCCGTATCTCTTACGGTGTTACCGGTCGTAGCGACTTCGACGCCTACCAGGCAATCTCCACCTACAGCGCCAATGGCCACTATCTGATTGACGGCGCATGGATGAACGGCTACCGTCCCTCCAACAACGCTAACCCCTACCTTGGTTGGGAAAAACTGTCGAGCGTCAACGTGGGTGTCGACTTCATGTTCTTCAACCGTCTCTACGGTTCGATTGACTACTTCGACCGCCGCTCCATGGACCTCCTCTACAACTACACCGCTCCCCAGCCCCCGTACGTATATTCGAGCATCCTCGTGAACGTAGGTACCATCAAGAACACCGGTATGGAGCTCACCCTCACCGCCGATGCAGTAGTTAATCAGCCAGTAACCTGGACCACCGGTATCAACTACTCCTACAGCACCACCAAGCTCACCAAGCTTTCGAACGACATCTACAAGGCTTCCTACATTGAACTCATGGGCACCGGCGCTCCCGGCTCCAGCGAGCACTACTTCCGCGTGGAGGAAGGCGGCCAGGTTGGTCAGTTCTACTTCTACGAATATGCCGGCTACGATGAGAACCACAACATCCTCGTGTACAATAAGGATGGCGAACAAGTGCTTGCATCGACCGCCAACCCCGAGGACAAGCGTTACGTAGGCAACGGTGCTCCCAAGCACTTCCTCACCTGGACCAACACCCTGAAGTGGAAGAGCTTCGACCTGAGCATGATGTTCAACGGCGCATTCGGCTTCCAGATTTTCAACAATCGTCGCTACGGCAGCGGTCTGCAGCTTTCGGGCGATGCCAACGTGCTCCGCACCGCTTATACTACCGACAAGAACGTATGGAGCACCGGTGGTGTGCTTTCGTCCTACTTCCTTGAGAAGGGCGACTACTTCAAGCTTGAGAACGTAACCCTCGGTTACACTCTGCCCCTGAAGAACCGTCGTCTCGTTGACAGCCTCCGTCTGTACCTCTCGGCCAAGAACCTCTTCACCCTCACCAAGTACACCGGCACCGATCCTTCGGCTATCACCTCAACCGGTATCACTCCCGGTGTGGACAACGGCGGTGCTTATCCCCAGGCAACCCAGCTTACTCTTGGTGTAACCCTGCGTTTCCGTTAATCTCAACACCTTAAGAATCAATGAAGACAATCAAATATATCGGTGGGCTGCTTGCAGCAGCCGCTATCGCAGTCAGTGCTCCCGCTTGTACTGACCTCGATGAAGTGACCTACACTCAGATTGACGCATCGGTCTACTATGAGAACGAAAACAGCGTCAAGGGTGCCGTTGCTTCGATCTACTCCAGTGCTCAGAGCGGTTTCCTGGAGTACTTCTGGTACCTCAATGAATTCCCTGCCGACCAGATTGCATGGCGCACCTGGAACGGTGGCCTCTGGGGCTACGACGATGCCGCCAAGTTCGTGCTCTCGTCGCAGACCTGGAACTCCGAATCAGTAATTATCCGTCAGGCATGGGAACACGCATGGGAAACCATCGGCCTGTGTAACACCCTGATTGCCGACCTCGAGGCTATCAACCCCGCCAACATCGGCATGACCGAGGACGGCCTGAAAGCTTATATTGCCGAAGTGCGCACCATCCGTGCATGGGCCTACTACAACAACTTCGAGCTCTGGGGCGGTGCGCTGCCTCTGAACATGGAAGCCCCCGGCAGCGAAATCCCCGGTTCGGTTGACCCCGACTTCTCTACCGGCTGTAAGATTATCTGGCAGACTATCGCCGACGAGCTCGATGCCTGCTGGGCCGATCTTCCCCAGGAAACCGGCAACAATGCCACACGCACCCGCATGAACCAGGCTGCGAACCGCATGCTCAAAATGCGTCTGCTCCTCAACTCCCAGCTCTGGCAGGGCGTTGACAAGTACGCTGAGTGCGCAACCCTGGCTCAGGAAATCATCGACGGCAAGTACGGCCAGTACAACCTCGTGTCCGACTACCGCACTATCTACAATCCGGACAACTACAGCTGTCCCGAGGTAGTTTTCGGTTTCGCTATGATGGTTGGCCAGCAGACCAACAACAACCGTAATACTCCCGGCCTGCCCTACAACTACGATGAATTCCTCGGTTATCCCACCGAGCAGAGTGGTTGGAACTGTATCTGTCTTGCTCCCTCCAAGGACAACAGCGGCACCAAGTTCACTACCGGTGGCGGTAGCGATGACTTCTGTGGTTCCACCGGTGCCAAGAGCTTCATCTTTGACTACGGCGACAAACTCGGCGCTCCCTTCGATCGCATGAACGACGCCGACATCCGCAAGCAGCCCTTCCACAGCGACGCTGCCGGCAACTGGAGCGGTATGTTCCTGATGGGCGCTCAGACCAACCGCGAAACCGGCGCTGCCGTTATGGCTGATGCCGACCTTGACGGTCAGCCCCTGATCTACGTTGACCAGTGCGGTACTTTCTCCAACCTCGGTCGCACCCTCGAAACCGTTATGAGCCCGCGTTGGGGTATGACCAACACCGGCTATCGTGTGCTCCGCTATCCCATCTTGCCCCAGAGCTCGGGTCTGGAATGGCGCAACTCCGCTCAGGTAGAATTCCGTCTGGCCGAAGTTTACTACACTCTTGCTGAGTGTAAACTGCGTGCCGGCGACACCAACGCTGCCAAGACTCTCGTAAACGATGTTCGTCAGCGCTACTTCACCAATTCTTCTGTTCTTGAGCAGCCCGGTCCCGGCTTCACTCAGTTCGACGCTGACTGGATGCTGAGCGAATGGGGCCTCGAATACCTTGACGAGGGCCGCCGCCGCCGTACCGACCTGCGCCGCTTCGACAAGTTCACTCAGGGCCAGTGGTGGTTCTTCGGCCGTACCAGCGAGTCCGACCGCGATCTTCCCGCCAAGCGCGACCGCAAGTACGAATGGTATCCTCTGCCCCAGACCGCTCTTATGGTTAACCCCGGCCTCGTACAGAATCCTAACTATTAATTCTTAGCCAAAGATGAAAAAATCATATATTTACACTCTTCTTGCGCTGCTGATGCTGCCGGTTTTCGGCGCCTGCTCCAAGGAAGACATCACATTCGACTGTGAGCTGCCCGCGTTCGATACCCGCGAAGGTTATCAGCTCCTTGAGATGATTGCACCTCTGGGCACCAAGGAAGACGATAAAATCTACATCGTCGGTGAGTTCAACGGTGGCGAGGCCGCTATCGGCAATCCCGAGTGGGAGCTTGAGCACTCCACCACCAACGACGCCAAGTGGGGTATCTACTTGAATCCCTCCACTTACCAGAACGGCAAGACCCTTGCCGACGGCTACTACTTCTACTCGCGTGAGCAGGGCCGCCAGGTGTCGCTTGAAAACGACTCCATCTTCAACACCGAGAACCCCGCAGTAGGCCAGCGCGCCAACGTAATCGTTTGGCACTGGGCTCAGTTCTTCGAGAAACCCGCCAATCCCGATGAAATCGTTCACGACGGTTACACCGTTTACGTAGTTGATGAAACCGGCTGGGATGAACTGGCAATGTACGCTTGGGGCGATGCCGAGGCATTCGGCAGCTGGCCCGGTATGACTCCCACCGGCAAGGTGACCATCGATGGTGTCAACTACAAGTACTTCGACACCGGTGCTTCCAACGAAGGCATGAACCTGCACCTTATCTTCAACAACAATGACAACGGCTCGCAGCTCAAAGACTTCGACGTAACCCTCAACCAGGACTTCTACCTCAAGCTGACAACCGACGGTGTTGTTGACTTCGACCCCGCTGACGTGGTTCAGCACGACGGCTACGCTATCTTCGTTCACGACACCTCCGACTGGGATGAACTCTGGCTCTACATGTGGGGTACTGTGAATAACCTCAATGGTGATTGGCCCGGTATGGAGCCCACCGGTACTCAGGTTATCAACGGTGTTACCTACAAGTACTTCGACCTTGGCGCTGCCAACTGCGACGGCACTCTCGAAGAGCACCTCATCCTGAACAACGGTGACAACGGCAAGCAGGTGGACGACGTGGTAGTGTTCAACCTTGACCGCGACGTTTATCTTGACTTCAACGGTACGAAGGCTGTTGAAATCGAGGATCCGAGCACATTTGTTCCCGGTGGCAACGACCCCGAGCCCGTTGAACCCACTCCCGATCCCGAAACCTATTACATCTATGCAAAGAACGCTACCGGTTGGTCTGACCTCTACGTTTACGCATGGGGCGGTGAGGAGAGCTTCGGCGAATGGCCCGGTACCCAGATGACCGAAACCATCAGCCTTGGCGGCGAAGAGTACTTCGTGATTGAAATCTCGGGCTACGGCCAGGAAGAAAACCTTATCTTCAACAACGGTAAGGAAGGCGAGGATAAGGCTCAGCTCGATGACTTCAAGATTGAGTGCAACGGTGACTTTTATCTGGATGTCAAGGCCGACGGTGTTGCCCAGATTGAGCCTGTAGACGCTGACAATATCAAGCTCTTCATCGAGGATAAGACCGGTTGGGATGCCCTCTACGTTTACTCGTGGGGCAAACTCGAGGCGTTCGGCGGCTGGCCCGGTGCTCAGGCTACCGCAACCGAAACCGTGGATGGCGTGACCTACAAGGTTCTCACCGTGCAGGGTAACCCTTACACCAACAATGTTATCTTCAATGCTAATCAGGAGGGTGTTCAGTACGACGCTTTCGCTGTGAAGTTCACCAAGGACCTCTACATTGTAGCAAACGAAAAATCCGCTGAAATAGTAAAGTAAGCATCCTTTAAGTCTTGGAGAGTGTTTGTTTACCAAAAATTTACAAACACTCTCTAAGATTTATTAAAAGTACTTTTTTCTGTACAACATTATATGTATTAATGCGTTGAATGATTGTCCGCCAATAGGATTCACCATCGTAGGGACGTGCCTTTGGCACGTGACTGATGAGGTCGATTCAAGCGGCGGTTTATGTGGTCGGTTTTCCGATTCGACGTGCCAAAGGCACGTCCCTACATACAGGCCACTCCGGACAATACAATAATCATAAAACATTAACACATATCACTATCTATGAAATTTAAATCACTTACCGCAATCGTTGCAGCCGCGGCTGCCTTCACCTTCAGCGCCTGTGGCTCCGATTCGCCGGATAATCCCGAAAAGCCCTCAACTCCTGATACCCCCGATACTCCGACCGAGGTAGGCGCCGTGGTACCCACCGACATCGTATATCAGGTGAATCCCCGTTTCTACGGCGAGTCCGACTGCTTCAAAGCCATCACCGCCGACCTTGGCCGTATTGCCGACATGGGTTGCAACGTGGTGTGGCTGATGCCCATCCAGGAACCCGGCGAACTGAAAAGCGTAGGTTCGCCCTACTGCATCCGCAACTACAAGGCGCTCAACCCCAAGTATGGCACCGATGCGGACCTCAAGACCCTGGTTGAAACCGCCCATGCCAAGGGCCTGAAAGTGGTGCTCGACTGGGTTGCCAATCACACCGCCTGGGACCACGCCTGGATTACCGAGGCCCCCGAGCTATACAAGAAGGACAACAAAGGCAATATCGTGCAGGCCAATACCTGGGCCGATGTGGCTCAGCTGGACTACAGCAACGCCGGCACCGCAACCGCCATGCAGGATGCCATGAAATATTGGGTGGACAATTTCGACGTTGACGGTTTCCGCTGCGACTACGCCGAGGGTGTACCTCACACTTTCTGGAGTGCCGCTATCAAAAATATCGCCAAGCAGGATTTCATCTGGCTGGCCGAGACCCAGCAGTCCGCGTTCTACAACGATGGCTTCGGCATGATTTATGACTGGAACTTCGCTCCCACCATGTCGTCGGCCTTCAAGAACGGCAAGTACGGCACCATCGTGGACAAGGCCAAGGAAAGCAACGGCAACGTGCCCGAAGGCAAGAGCATCCTGCGCTATGTGTTCAACCACGACGTGGCTGCTGAGAACGAGGTGGACAAGATGTTCGGCTCCGCCGACGCTATTCCTGCCGCCTATGTGCTGGCTGCGATGTTCAACGGCACCCCGATGATTTATTCGTCGATGGACGTGGAAGGCCTCACCGGCAAGCAGTCGTTCTTCAACTACACTACACTCACCTTCTCGCAGGCACTCAGCGACAAGTTCAAGGCTATCAACAAGGCCTTCGCTCAGACTGCCACCGTGCGCGGCGGCAAGTTCGCGGACTACACCACCGACGGCGACGTGGTGTGCTTCGCCTACACTCTCAACAACAACGCCGCCATCGTGGTGGTGAACCCCTCGGGCGAGAAGAAGTCCGTGAAATCGCCCATCAGTTTCCGCGGCGACAAGATGACCGAGCTTATCAGCGGCACCACCGCCGAGCTGCCCGCAGCCATCGAACTCGAGCCGTACGGTTACAAGATTTTCTCGAAGTAAGAATTTATGAAATATATATTTCCATCATTATTAATGCTCACGGCGGCCTTCAGCGCGGCAGCCGTGGGCATTTCTTCGCCTTCGGGCGAGCTGACGCTCAATGTGGACGTCGACGCTCAGGGCCGCCCGTTCTATAGCCTCGACTATAAGGGCACGCAGGTGATTACCCCCAGCCTTCTGGGCCTGACATCGGACGAAACCGACTACACCCGTGGTTTCTCCATCGCCAGTGTCGACACCGTGACAGTGGACCGCAGCTGGGAACCGGTGTGGGGTGAATATGCCACCGTGCGCGACCACTTCAAGGAACTGGCCGTGAACCTGGCCGAAAACCCCATTGCTGCCGGTGAGGACCCCGCACAGGCCTCCAAGCAACCCGGTCGCACTATGACTGTGCGCTTCCGCCTGTTCGACGACGGCCTGGGATTCCGCTATGAGTTCCCCGTGCAACCGCGCAACAACTATCTGACCGTGCGTGGCGAGAACACCGAGTTCAATTTCACCGGCGACCACACCCTGTACTGCATCCCCGGCGACTACGACACGGATGAATACCTGTTCTCCGAAACCACTTTCAGCGGTCTGCCCGATGCGCTGAACAACTACGGCCGTCACACCGAAGCCCAGCGCACCGGCGGCACCACCATCCAGACCCCTATGCTGCTCAAGACAGCCGATGCGACCCCGCTCTACATCAGCCTCCACGAGGCTGCCCTGGCTGGCTATCCGGCCATGCTGCTCGACGTGGACACTGAGGCCAAGGGTATGAAGGCTCATCTGGTGCCCGACCGTCTGGGTGTGAGCGCCTACCTTCAGCTGCCTTTTGCCACACCCTGGCGCACGGTCATCGTGAGTGATGATGCCCGCGACATCCTGGCCTCGCAGCTGGTGCTCAACCTCAACGAGCCCTGCGCTATCGAGGATACATCGTGGATCAAGCCCATGAAATTCGTGGGTGTGTGGTGGGAAATGTTCACCGGCAACCAGAAGACCTGGGCGTACTCCGACGACTATCTGGCCAAACCCGGCGTGACCGACTACACCACACTGACTCCCAACGGTCGCCATCCGGCAAACACGGAGAATGTGAAGAAGTACATCGACTTCGCATCCAAGCACGGCATCGAGGGTGTGCTCGTGGAGGGCTGGAACGAAGGCTGGGAGGACTGGGCAAGCTACCGCAAGAACCGCCAGTTCCTGTTCGATAAGCCCTATCCCGACTTCGACGTTGACGAGCTCCGCGAGTATGCCAAGAGCAAGGGCGTGAAGCTGATCATGCACCACGAAACGGCTGCCAACGCCGCCGACTACGAGCGCCAGCTGGACCGCGCCTTCCAGTTTATGAAGGACAATAACTACGACGCCGTGAAGACCGGCTACGTGGGTGCTATCATCCCCCGCTCGGAGCATCACACCTCGCAGTGGATGGTGGACCACGCCCGCCACGTCATCGAGCGCGCGGCCGACTATCAGATTATGATTGACAGCCACGAGGCCCCGCGCCCCACCGGCCTGTGCCGCACCTATCCCAACTGGCTGGCCCAGGAATCGGCCCGCGGCGGCGAATTCGAGTCGATGGGCGGTAATCCTCCGTCGCACACCTGCATTCTGCCCTTCACCCGCCTGAAGGGTGGCCCGATGGACTACACGCCCGGCCTGTTCGAAACCCGCATGAGCTACTACAACGAGGGCAAGACCGGCCAGGCCGGCACCACCCTGGCACGCCAGCTGGCGCTGTACCTCACCATGCCGTCGCCCATGCAGATGGCATGCGACCTGCCTGAGAACTACGAGCGCTTCCCGGATGCCTTCCAGTTTATCGAGGATGTGCCCGTGGATTGGTCTGACTCGCGCTATCTCGAAGCCGAACCTAACCACTACATCACCGTGGCACGCCGCGACAAGCACTCGGAAGACTGGTACGTAGGTGCCATCACCGACGACAAGGCCCGCACCGCGCTCATCGACTTCAGCTTCCTGCCCAAGGGCGAGAAATTCGAAGCCACTATCTACGAGGACGCTCCCGATGCCGACTGGAAGGACAACCCCCAGGCCTACCGCATCCGCACGGTCAAAGTTGACTCCAAAACCAAGCTCAAGCAGCCTCTGGCCCCCGGCGGCGGTGCTGCAATGCGCATCGTGAAAAAATAAACCGGTTCTTATCGGTACAGATAATTAGAAAGAAGTAATTTAGGTTTGCGAGGCCCGGCGCGTGTGAATGTGCCGGGCCTAATTTTTCACCAGTCCGATATGTCCGAGATTCACGGCAAAATTTGGCTATGAAAGCGAAATTTTGTAATTTTACCAAATAAATTGCACAGATAAGTAACCCTTAAAAATTAGACAATATATATTTGCGAAGGATTTGCGCGGGATTTTATTTATTGAACGAAGGAGCTTAGCGAGCTAAGCGATTGAGTGAAAGAAATAAAAGCACCGCAAAGACGAGCAAAGATATATTGGCCCGAAGGGTTTACTTGATAACCATAAATATAAACTAATTTTTAAGAGTTACTTATGTCCTCTAACTCTAATAAAACTACTACCGCTCCACGGCCGCGATGGGTGAAATGCGTCATCCTGTGGATGTGGATTCTCTTTTTCGCTTTCGTGATTTTCGTGGGCGGCTTCTTTGTGCTGGTCTACAATGGCGTGGTGGGCTATATGCCTCCCATCGAGGAGCTCAAGAACCCGCAGGATAAGTTTGCGACGGTGATATATACATCCGACGGCCAGGAGATGGGCCGCTACTTCCGCAATACGGGCAACCGTGTGTATGCCGACTTCGACGAAATTTCGCCCGAGGTGGTGGACGCCCTCATCGCCACTGAGGATGCCCGCTTCAACGACCACTCGGGCATCGACCTAAAGGCTATTTTCCGCGCCGTGTTCAAAACCGTGCTTCTGGGCCAGAAAAACGCCGGCGGCGGCTCCACCATCACCCAGCAGCTGGCCAAGCAGCTCTATACCCCGCCGAGCAATGGTTTCCTGGCGCGCGCCGTGCAGAAACCCATCGAGTGGATGATTGCCATCAAGCTGGAGCGCTTCTACTCCAAGGAGGAAATCCTGAAGATGTACCTCAACCAGTTCGACTTCCTCTATAATGCCGTGGGCATCAAGTCGGCAGCCAAGGTATATTTCAACAAGGATGCCTCAGAACTCAACACCCAGGAGGCTGCCATGCTTGTGGGCATGGTGAAGAATCCGGCCTACTACAACCCTATCCGCCAGCCCGAGCGCACGCGCGACCGTCGCAATACCGTGCTCCAGCAGATGTATAAGGCCGACATGCTCACCTCGGCCGAGCTCGACAGCCTGTCGGCTCTTCCGCTCGACCTGAGTTTCCAGCGTGTGGACCACAAGGACGGCATGGCACCCTATTTCCGCGAGGAGCTCCGTCATCTGCTCACAGCCAAGAAACCCGTGCGCTCCAACTATCCCTCGTGGGACGGCCAGCACTACGTGGACGACTCCATCGCGTGGGTCAACAACCCCCTGTTCGGCTGGATTGAGAAGAACCGCAAGCCGGATGGCACCAAGTACGATATCTACAACGACGGCCTGAAGATTTACACCACCATCGACTCGCGCATGCAGACTTATGCCGAGGAGGCCGTGCGCGAACACATGTCCGACCTCCAGAAGCAGTTCTTCCGCGAGAAGCGCGGCTCGTCGGCTGCCCCCTACACCTCCAACCGCGGCGAGCTTTCGGACGAAATGCGCGGCCGCCTGATCAAGAACGCCATGAAGCAGAGCGAGCGCGGCCGCATTGCCCGCATCAAGGGCCTGACCGACGACGAGCTCGAACGCGAGTTCAACACGCCCTTCGAAATGACCGTGTTCAGCTACGACGGTCCGGTGGACACCGTGATGACTCCGCGCGACTCGCTGCTCTATGCCAAGTCGTTCCTCCGCACGGGCTTCATGTCCATGGACCCCACCACTGGCTTCGTCAAGGCTTACGTCGGTGGTCCCGACTTCCGTTTCTTCCAGTACGATATGGTGTCGACCGGTCGCCGTCAGATTGGTTCTACCATCAAACCGTTCCTCTACACCTACGCCCTGGAAACTGACGACTTCACCCCCTGCACGCAGCTGCTCAACGACCAGCCGCACCTCTACGACGAGAACGGCCGCCTGTGGGAGCCCCGCAATGCCAGCAAGGCGCGTGTGGGCGAGATGGTGGACCTGCGCTGGGCGCTCACCAACTCCAACAACTGGATTTCGGCCCGCATCATGGACCGCCTGAGCCCCGCCGAGCTTGTGAAGCGCATGCACTCCTACGGCATCACCAACCAGCTGCCCGCCGTGAAGTCGCTGTGCCTCGGCCCCTGCGAGGTGTCGGTGAAGGAAATGGTGACGGCCTACAGTGCTTTTGCCAACAAGGGCATGCGTTCCGACCCCGTGTTCGTCACTGCCATTGCCGATGCCAACGGCAACGTAATCAGCGATTTCGCTCCCTCGCAAACCGAAGTCATCACCCAGAAGGGCTACTGGCGCATTCTGTCCATCCTGCTCAATGTGGTTGACGGCGGTACGGGTAACCGCCTGCGCCGTGCGCCTTACAATGTTACGGCCCAGACCGGCGGCAAGACCGGCACGACCAACGACAACGCCGACGGCTGGTTCATGGCCTTCACCCCCGACCTTGTGTCCGGCACCTGGGTGGGTGGCGAGGACCGCTACATCCACTTCAACAATATGGCCCAGGGTCAGGGTGCATCCATGGCACTCCCGATCTATGGCAAGTATATCTCGAAAGTCTACGCCGACCCCTCGCTGGGCTATTCGCAGAGTACTCGGTTTGAATTTCCCGCCGACCTCGACCTTTGTGCCGGTGGTTACGACCCCGAAGAAGAAACCGAGACCGTGAGCGAAGTCATCTCCGGCGCCTTCGATTAAGCTTCCCGATAAAACTTTAAAAGCTCTCTATCAATGTTCATAAATTCGATAGAGAGCTTTTGTTTTAAGGATGTGTCCCTGTTCTACGCGGCGAGGCAGAGGAGGTAGAGGATGGTGGCGGTGAGGGCGGCGATGGGGATGTGGGCTTCGCGGTAGGTGAAGCGGAGGCCGCCGATGTCGGCGTGGCGCAGGGCGTCGGTGCGGCCGGTGGGTGTGGCGGAGGGCCACAAGCTGATGGCTATGCGGGCCAGAAGGTAGGTGATGGTGCCGCAGATGATGCCGATGATGGTGCCGGCAAGAATGTCGCCGGGGTAGTGCACACCCAGGTAGATGCGCGAGTAGCAGTTGAGCACGGCCCACACTATCATTGCAACCGTCAGGGCAGGCCGGCGGAACACGAGTGCCATGACCGTGCACAGCGCAAAGGTGTTGGCGGCGTGGCAGGAGGGGAAGCCGTAGCGGCCGCCGCGGTAGTCGTTGACCACGTGGACGAGCGAGGATATGGGGTTTTCCAGGTGTGCCGGGCGCAGGCGTTCAACAAAGGGCCGCAGGATGGTGGCCGTGAACTGGTCGGCAAGCGTTACGGCCAGGATGGATGCCAGAAATACGATTGCCATGGTGCGCCAGCCGTAGGCGCGCAGCAGGGCCAGGATTAGTGCGGTGTAGAGCCCTACCCATGTGAGGCGGCCGGATGCGATATACATGAAGGTGTCCCAGAAGGGGTGGTGCCAGGAGTTGAGCCACAGAAACACTGTGGTGTCGGTGTCGATAAGGGTGTCAATCATCGGTGTGACAGATCGTCGTAGAGAGTTTGAAGAATTGATTTTGCGTAGTCGGCGCTTTGCGGGGTTCCGGCCGTGGTGTGGCCTGTGGTAAGGTTGAGCACGGCGGTATCGCCTTCGGTAATGAATCCCGCCACTTCGGGGTCGGCGAAGAAGCCGTAGTGGGGCACGCATGGCGCGGAGAGGTTGCGCGAGAATGTGAAATCCGAGTGGTCCAGCCCCAGGGCTGAGAGCAGGGTGGCGGCAATATCGGTCTGCGAGCCGGGAGTGTGGTCGCGGCCGCTGTGGGCAAGCGCACCGCCGGTCATGATTAGCGGCACGCGATGGCGCTCAACCGGGTCGGATAGCTCGGGGTAGGCGCCGTAGTGGTCCGGGACGAGTACCACGAGTGTATTGGCCCAGTCGGCCGTGGTGCGCAGGCGGTTGATGAAGTCGGCGGCGCAGCTGTCCGCATATGCAAAGGCCACGGCGCGCTTGTCGGTGAGGCGGCCGCCGGCATCGTAGGGCACCTCGAAAGGCTCGTGCGAACTCGATGTCTGGATTACACTGAATCTGGGCCGGGCCGGGTTGTAGGGGGCAATGTCATGTGCTGCACGGGCGAACACTTCGGCATCGTGAGCGCCCCACTTGCTCATTTTCTTAGAGATAGGAAAATCTGCGTCGGAAACTATCTGCCCGAAGCCGCTGTTCACCAGATAGGCTTTCATGTTGGTGAAATTGGCGTCGCCGCCGTAGTAGTAGGCCGGCTCGTAGCCCGCACCGACTTTCAGACTTCCGGCAATGGATGGCAGGCTTTCGGCTTTAGCAACATATTTCATTATCGAGGTTGTGGGCTGAGCCGGATAGCCGCTGAGCACCGCCACCAGGCCGCGGTCGGTGCGGAAACTATTGGCATAGAAATTATCGAACACCAGGCCTGAGGCGGCCACTGAGTCGAGCTTCACGGCCACGGCTTCGCCGCCCAGGCTCGGAAACAAGTGGTTTGAAAAACTTTCCAATATAATAAGGTATATATCCGGCCGCGCGGAGCGGAGCAGAGGAGTCACGGAGTCGCATGGTGCCGACGGTGAGAGCTCCGCGAAAAGTTCGGCATTGCGCTCGGGGGTGAAGTAGCGGAACTGCGAGGCGAAGTCGCGCTGGCCGCGAAGGCTTTCCATCAGCGAGAACACGGGGTTCACCGCCGCGTGGTTCAGGCGCAGGTCGGGGCTGAAGTAGGCGCGCGAAAGGTTCATGGTCGACACCGTCACGCTGCCGCGTATAGGGATGAAAAGTAGCGCGGTGGCCACAAGACCCACTGCAAGGTTGCGCACCAGCCGCCAGCCGCGTGTGGCTGTAATCTCGCCGGGCCAAACCACCACGGCCATGCGGTAGATGGTGAAAAACAGCACGGCCAGCACTGCCCAGATCACTACTGCAACTGCATACATCCACCACTCTGCGCTGGCCAGCGCGGCTGCCGGACTTGTGGCGAAGTAGAACAGCGGCGTAGCGTCGAGCTTGAAGTGCCAGTAGCTGTAAAGGCTGGTGTCGGCAACGATTATCAGCGAAACGAGAACCGACACCACGGCGTAGTAGCACAACATGATGCGGTCAATCAGTCCGCGACTGCCAACAGTGAGGGCGCAGCAGCACAGCAGCGCAGGCAGAGCTGTGATATAGGCTGCTATGGAGAGGTCCATGGGCAGGCCGTGGACAAGCGCCGAGGCGAGTTCGCCTATGCCAATCCCGGCATACACGCCCGGATTGCCGGCCATGAACACCACCTTGCCTACCGCGAAGCACACGCACCCCGCCAGCAGCGAAGCCAGAATTTTCGTGACAATCTTTCCCATGGCTGCAAAATTACTGAATAATACGTGTAGATAAAAATAAATTTGATAAAGTCAGCGAAAAGTCGTAACTTTGCAGTCACCAATAGGCTGCCCGGATGGTGGAATGGTAGACACGAGGGACTTAAAATCCCTTGGCCATTAACGGCCGTGCGGGTTCGATACCCGCTCCGGGCACCCGGATAACTCCCTTTGACTCAATGAGTTGGAGGGAGTTTGTTTTTTATCGTAGTTGCATCTGCAGCTCGGTGTCGCTCCTCCGGAGCTCGGCGGAGTGAGGTGGGGCTACCCGCGGGCTCACGCCGCGCGGTTGGAAATGATTCAGCCGCTCCGCGGCTTGTGCAAAATAGTGCAGTTTGATGGTGCGGTTTCGTGTAAAATAGTGCAGTTTGATGGTGCGGTTTCGTGTAAAATAGTGCAGTCTGCGGGTGCGGTTTTGTGTAAAATAGTGCAGTCCGCGTGTTATTTTTACTTCGTGGCGA
The DNA here is from genome assembly GCA_014800735.1 of Bacteroidales bacterium. Classification (GTDB taxonomy): domain Bacteria; phylum Bacteroidota; class Bacteroidia; order Bacteroidales; family Muribaculaceae; genus CAG-873. The sequence goes on along the minus strand of JAAVFP010000019.1, from coordinate 13,097 downwards.
GGTATTTCCAGAGGGGGGCGGCCATGAGGGATTGTTTGATGGCGTCGCGGGCAAGGAGGTTGCGCACTTCGGCCTCGGTGAGCAGGTGCACGGCGATGTCCTCGGTGGCATCCAGGTGCTGGTCGGCCACTTTCACCACTCCGCGGGCCAGGTAGCAGTACGTGAGGTTGGTGGTGGTTGATGGGTTCTGCGACAGCACGGTGAGCAGTTCCCAGTCGCCGCCGGCGTAGCCGGCTTCCTCAAGCAGTTCGCGGCGGGCGGCGGCCTGAGGTTCTTCGCCGTCCTCAACCACTCCGGCCACAAGCTCGATGAACACGTCACCCAGGCCGTGGCGGTACTGCTCGATCATTACGAAGCGGTTCTCGGGTGTAACGGCAATAACGTTGACCCACGCGGGATATTCAAGCACGTAGTATTCGGGGTGCACGCGGCCGTCGGGCAGCTCCACGCTGTCGCGCCGGGCGGTGAGCCAGGGGCGCTGAATCAGATACTCGCTGGAGAGTGTTTTCCACTTTTCGATTTTCATACTGATATTTATAATTATGCGCCCGAAGGGCGGGGCCTCCGGGCGCATTTGGTTTAAAATTCGGAGATGATTATTCCATGAGCTTGCGGTAGCGGCGGCGGGGGAGTTCCTTGCCGCCGTTCTGCTGGCGTTTGTAGTCTTCGTAGTCGGAGTAGGAACCTTCGTAGAACACCACCTTGCCATCGCCTTCAAACGACAGGATGTGAGTGCAGATGCGGTCCAGGAACCAACGGTCGTGACTCACCACGACAGCGCAACCGGCGAAGTCATCGAGGCCTTCCTCCAGGGCGCGCAGGGTGTTTACGTCGATGTCGTTGGTCGGTTCGTCAAGCAGCAGCACGTTGCCTTCCTCCTTGAGAGCCATGGCCAGGTGCAGGCGGTTGCGCTCGCCACCGGAAAGGACGGCGATTTTCTTCTCCTGGTCGGCGCCGGTGAAGTTGAAGCGCGACAGGTAGGCGCGGGCGTTGACGTCGCGTCCGCCCATGCGGAAGGATTCCACGCCCTGCGAGATAACCTCGTAGACGGTCTTTTCGGGCACCAGGTCGTGGTGGGTCTGGTCCACGTAAGCCACTTTGACGGTTTCGCCCACATCGAAGCTGCCGGCGTCCGGATTCTCCTGGCCCATAATTAGGCGGAACAGTGTGGTTTTGCCGGCACCGTTGGGTCCGATAACGCCCACAATGCCGTTGGGGGGGAGGGCGAAGGAGAGGTCGCTGAACAGTGTTTTCTTGCCGAAGGATTTGGCCAGGTGACTGGCTTCTATAACCTTGTTGCCCAGGCGCGGACCGTTGGGGATGAAGATTTCGAGGCGTTCCTCGCGCTGGCGCTGGTCCTCGTTCAGGAGCTTATCGTAGCTGTTGAGGCGTGCTTTACCCTTGGCCTGGCGGGCCTTGGGAGCCATGCGCACCCACTCGAGTTCGCGCTCCAGGGTTTTGCGGCGCTTGGATGCCTGCTTCTCCTCCTGGGCCATGCGCTTGGTTTTCTGGTCGAGCCACGACGAGTAGTTGCCCTTCCAGGGTATACCTTCGCCGCGGTCCAGCTCAAGAATCCAGCCGGCCACGTGGTCCAGGAAGTAGCGGTCGTGAGTGATGGCAATAACTGTGCCGGGGTACTGGCGCAGGTGCTGCTCAAGCCAGTCGATGGACTCGGCGTCGAGGTGGTTGGTGGGCTCGTCGAGCAGCAGCACGTCGGGCTGCTGGAGGAGCAGGCGGCACAGGGCCACACGGCGTCGTTCGCCGCCCGAAAGGGTTGCCACCTTCTGGTCGTCGGGCGGACACTGGAGGGCGTCCATGGCGCGCTCCAGCTTGGAGTCGATGTTCCATGCGTCGGCGGCATCGAGGGCGTCCTGCAGCTCGGCCTGGCGGGCGATGAGGGCATCCATCTTGTCGGGGTCCTCAAGCACATCGGGGTCGGCGAAAGCCTCGTTTACCTTCTCGAACTCGGCCAGGAGGTCCATGATGGGCTGCACACCCTCGCGCACAACCTCGATGACGGTTTTTTCGGGGTCCAGTTTGGGCTCCTGCTCCAGGTAGCCCACAGTGTAGCCGGGGGCCCACACCACTTCGCCGCGGTAGTCCTTGTCGATGCCGGCTATGATTTTGAGGAGCGATGATTTACCGGAACCGTTCAGACCGATGATGCCGATTTTGGCACCGTAGAAGAACGATAGGTAGATGTCCTTGAGCACTTGCTTCTGAGGCGGGTAGATTTTCGATACACCCACCATCGAGAATATTACTTTTTTGTCGTCTGCCATATTCGTGTATGAGTAGTTTTTGAGTGTAGAAAATTAGCGGCGCCCTTTCACGGAGGGGGCGAAGCGCACGGGGTAGTCCACCCGCACCTTGCCGCTGACAATGTTGTTGAGCTTGCCGCGGTTCAGCTGGCGGCGGATGCCCGAAATGTGGTCGATGAACAGTTTGCCCTCCAGGTGGTCGCACTCATGCTGCACTATGCGGGCCAGGAAGCCGGATATTTCCTCCTCGTGGGGCTGGAACTTTTCGTCGAGCCAACGCAGGCGGATGTGCTCCACGCGAGGCACGTTCTCCGAAATACCGGGCAGGCTCAGGCAGCCTTCGGGGCGCGAAATGGTGTCGCCGTCCAGAATTTCGATTTCGGGATTGATAAGGGTGAGCTTACGGCCGGCGCATTCGGGGAAGCTTTCACCCACGGGGTCGGCGTCGATCACCACCAGGCGGATGTTCTTGCCAATCTGCGGAGCGGCAAGGCCCACGCCTTCGCTCTCGTACATGGAATCGTACATTTCAGCCACCAGCTGCTCAAGGTCGGGGTAACCCTCCTGGAGCGGCTCCGAAATCTTGCGGAGCACGGGATGACCGTAGAGATATACAGGGAGTTTCATATTTTCGTAATGTATTATATTTCAGAATTATACTGACGGCTCTGGAGATAGTCGTTCAGGATTATCGTGGCCGAAATCTCGTCGACGAGCGCCTTGTCGCGGCGCGCCATTTTGCCCAGGCCACCATCCAGCATGGCCTTGTGGGCCAGCACGGAGGTGAAGCGTTCGTCGAAGAACTCTATCGCAATTTCGGGGGGAAGCACCTTGCGCAGGCGCGCTATGCCGGGACGCATATAGCGCTGCGATTCCGATGGCTCGCCGTGCATGTCCGTCGGCTCGCCCACCACGATGAGGTCAACCGGCTCAGCGGCAATGTATTTGAGCACAAAGTCGTTGAGCTGCGCCGTGGGTACCGTGGCAACCCCGTTGGCCACGATGCGCATGGTATCCGTGGCGGCAATGCCGCAGCGCTTGCGGCCGTAGTCGATAGCTAATATGCGTCCCATAATCAAGATACAAAGTTACGAAAATCAGTCCGGATTGCCAAATCCGCTGATAGCCACCACCAAGGGTCGGTGGTCCGACGTGAGGGGGTCCGCAATCACCTCCACGCGCTCAGGCACCGGGGCCGAGGCTGCGGGGTAGAACATCACATAGTCCAGGGTGCGGTCNGGNACNTCGGANGGGAANGTNANCACNNNCGGGTNGCTCAGCGTGCTGAAGCCCGCGCCCTCNAGCGCCGTGATTGTGGNCGAGCCNGGGGTGGANTTGAAATCGCCCATGATTATGAANGGCTTGCCGGCGGCAGCNGCCATCTCGGCAATGATGTCGGCGGCGGCACGGCTATCCTCGGGGGTGAGCGACAGGTGGGTGCTGGCCACGAANCAATCCGGGAACTCGGCCACTATGATTGCGCGGGCCTCCTCGCGGCCGGGCAGAGCGCGGCGTGTCACCGCCAGGGGTTCGGNGCGCGTCAGCAGTCCGATACCGTAGCGGCCTCCGTCGTAGTCGATTGCNGGNGCAAAATAGTGNTGCAGCCCNGTTTCGCGGCCCAGGATAGCCAGCATATCGCGGTGGCCGCAGCGGTTGGTCATGCTGTCCACCTCCTGGATAGCCACCACATCCGGGCGCACNGCGTTGATAGCCACGGCCGTGCGCTGNGGGTCGTTGGTGCCGTCCATGCCGTTGCAGTCCTTGATGTTGAAACTCATCAGCGTGAAAGCCTGCGCAGCCGTCGCCGCNGAAAACAGTAAAATCGCAGTAAAAATACCTTNTCTCANNTTTTCGTAANNAAATCANAATNGCNAACACCGCNATAACTTCACACAAAATTACGAAAAACGAGCGTAAAAGCCAAGCCTCCNCNGCNCAAGCTAAAANCTGACAGCGTTCTTTGCGCCTNAATTCCGCCGGATTTACTCAACGTGNAGCGTATTTCTCGTTACTTGGATAATCTCACCGTCGTCGTCATACCTGAAAAGGAAAATTTCGATAGTNGGTGAACCAAGAATACCGATTCGTCTGTCTTTCGGCATAATGTCGCATCGAATCATTTGTTCGTAAGGCCTTGAGAAATCAGCGTAAAAGCCATTATTGCATGAAGTGCAAGTGTCGGCGTTAAGCAGTGTTGCAAGACCTTTTTCATAACGAGGCTGTTCGTATTTAAACTGTTTATCGATACGATAGGCTTCGAGTTTGTCGGCAGTCTTTTTATCTAANTTTCCTNTAAGCCAAAACCAGTCGAGGTCGAAAATTGAGTCTTCAACGCACAGCTCGGTATCCGGATAAAACGCCTTCAATATCCGGTACGCCGATTTGATTGCCTCCTGAGCAGGCTTCTCAACGTAAAAGTTTCCTTGTCCTGAAAGGGACACTGAAACCAACATCAATATAATAATACAAATACCTCTCATATTATGCGGACTTAGATTTGTTGGTGTCGCTAAGTTAAGTACAAAATTCCTGATACGCAAATATTTCGGTTGTCATATCAGGACAACAGCATCAAAATCAGTAATAAATATGTAGGGTCAACCAATGGGATTGCAAAAATCAGCCCGCAGAGCGGGCTTGCAAACAAATAGCCCGGCGGCCTAAGGCCNNNGGANCTTTATATNGTCGATGCGGNTGCCCCGCNNNNGCGGGGCACNAANACAGGGCCAATTTCTTTTGCNCTNGGTCNCANCCCACAGNGCTATTGNTTAGCATACCCGCTCCCGCGGGTAATTTTGTGTGGATGTTTTGATGCGGTTGCTCTGGTTATCATATACACTGCAAAAAACTAATATCCGAAATCTTCGTATGTNAATTCCACNGGNCTTAACTGNATTATATACGTCATTAAGTCAGAGTAGATTCCGCCAGCGATACCATTATTCTATCTCAATATNTTAGCAAAACTTGGCCAATATAAAGCTCTATAACCGCCTTTTTAACTTTTTCCGTTGGGATTTTTTTTGAAAATATACACTACGTAACAGCCACAAAGCAAAAGAGGCACCAAGAAATATGCCGCCACGATAAGTTTACCCTTAGTTGTGGACGTTATGGATGGTGGCCTGATCCGTTCNTTTCTNCNGGGNTCAAGAGGGTCGTATTTTAATTTTACTGAATCCCCAATTTGAAATGAATGTCGATTTGCATTAAAATTACCGTAATATTCATGATTATTTACTTGAAAAGAATACATAAAAACCTTTTTGCCCTTAACNCCTGGTTTTATTTCACTAATCATGCCTATCGTGGTCACACCTCGGTTAGATAAATCTTCGCGTAGTTGGTTAAGTTCNCGAGAGGCATTAATCCAACTACCTACAAGTATTATAAATAGAATCGNCCAAATAGAAGTAGTTATTTTTTNAGATTTAGTCACTTTCTATATCGATTAGTTGTTCCTTTGCTATTTATGTTTATTTTTCTCATTTTCAACAATACCTTGAGTACTAAAATCACTCCACAAAGTTACTGAACTCTCAAATGTTGTACTTTCGGTTGCTTTTTGAACTTTCTTTGCGAACTCTTTCTCTTCTTTTGTATAAGTATGGAAAACGGAACTTTTGACTTCCTTGGCTGCTTCTTTACGAGACCAATTAACAACTTTATTAGCGCCTAACTTAGAGGCACCTGCTGCCCCGAAGTCTAGAAAAGCGTCTGTCAGTTCTTTAGGATTCTCACCACATGCTACTACAGACCATCCTTCTTTATCTGAATAATCAACAGCAGCATCTACCATCTCTAAACCTGTCTCTATCACAGGCATCGATTGCTTAATATTTCGTATAGTATTTACAGCCGTCGTTACTTTAGAAATATTTGAAAAAATACCAGTAAAAGCTCCCGTGATAGCGGATTTGCCAACACTTACAAAATCTACTTCTTTCAATGCGTCAGCAAATGAATTATCTTTAATTGCCATATTAACTGTAACTTGTATTCCGATATCTATACAGGCTCCTGCAATTGCACCCCCAAGTATGGCAGGTATCAATTGTATAATATTTCCGGTTGGATCAATATATGCAATCGGATTGGCCGCACAATACGAATATGGAGATAGGAGAGTGAAGTTATGCGCTTTTAGATCTGGGGCGGTCCAAAGGAGGGCGGCGGACATAAGGCTACGGGGGCCGAAGTGGTAGTCGGCCAGAGATGTGCGTTCTTTGCCGGAGAAGAGCATGGGTTGGCCTGATGGTTCACGGAATGGTTCGCCGTAGGGGTAGTAATCCACTTTTTGGACGACTGAGCCAGTGGAGTCNGTNACGGCGATNATGGAGCCCTGGTAGTCGGNGTGGGTGTANTGNGCCNNNCCNGNNGNGTCNAAGTAGCCGCCGGGGAAGTAGGAGTACAGCAGGTCGGTACCCTCNAATATNCGGCTNCCNGANTAGTAGCGCGNNTTGCNNCCGCNNACNGACAGCAGNTNNCCCTCNCAGNTATAGGTGTACATAACCGTCTGTGCAATCAAGGAATTCACGCTGACTTTTTGCTGGGTTGGCAAGCCGAGATGNTTATAAGTTGTTGATNGTATNCCGCGNGAGCTGTCGGAGTTNAGCAGNCCNGCCTCGNTCCAGGTNTAGTCGCCGTGCGCCAGCGCATAGCCGGTGCGNCCNTAGAAGTCCACACCTGTGCCACNTTGCTGTATATGTTGAACCTGGTTACCTTTGTAATCGTAGCTGAGATTGTCAAGAATACCATAGGANGCCTCGCCGCTTGAGTTCACGCTAACTACACCCTTACGCATGACACTCCGGGGATTAGCCACCTCATCGTAGGTGTATTCNGTAGAGAAATCCTCGTCTTTCACGCTCGATGAATATTTNGCGGNCACCANGCGGCGGTGGTCGTCGAAAGTATAGTCATAACGTCCGCCCGAAATCATCACTTTTGCCGACGGACAGCCGTTGTAAAGCGGATTTTTGCCGTCTGTATAAAGCAATTGTTCGGTGAGGTTCAGGATGTTTGGCAAGGGATTAGCGATGGCAGAACTGGGGCAAGAGGTAAACATATCGTATGCTATGTTTTTATTCTTTATCCGGTGGATTTTTCTTAAATATATATATTACGTATCCGATACTAAATAATATAGGTACCAGTAAATAGGCCGCTACAATCAATTTACCTTTAGTAGTTGAAGTTATGGATGCTGGCCTGATCCGTTCATTTCTGCTGGGGTCAAGTGGGTCGTATTTTAATTTTACTGAATCCCCAATTTGAAAGGAATTTCGATTTGCATTAAATTTACCGTAATATTCATGATTACTTGCTTGAAATGAATACATAAAAACCTTTTTGCCCTTAACGCCTGGTTTTATTTCACTAATCATGCCTATCGTGGTCACACCTCGGTTAGATAAATCTTCGCGTAGCTGATCGATTTCGCGAGCAGCAATAATCCAACCCCATGCAAGTACTATGGAAAACACAGCAATTATACATATAGCTATTTTTGAAGATTTGTCCATGGCAATATCAGATTGGTGGTGCCGCTAAGGTACGCATAATTTTCTGAATCGCAAAATTTTGCGATGTCAAAGAATTGTGGTTCAGATGCGGCCGGGGGCGGTGAGGATGTGATGGATGAGTTCGTGGAAGAGCTGGTGCTCGTTCTGACGCGAGAGCACACCCTTGCTGTTGATGTCGAAGCGGCGGATGGCACCGATGATTTCGATTATCTGGAAAGCGTTGTAGCGGCTCATGCCCAGGCGCACACGCTTCAGGGCGAAGTTGTTGCGCAGGCCGAGTTCGTCGGTGAGGCCTTTGTCGGATTTGTCGGCGGCGTAGTAGGCCACAAGCAGGTCGGCGAAAAATGCGAAAATGCTTGCTGCCACCATCACCAGGGGGGCGGCCTTGGGGTTGGCGCGGAAGTAGGCGGCGATGCGGAATGCGCGCTCGGCATTGCGAGCCGCCAGGGCGTCGACAAGCTCGTAGGTGTTATATTCCTTGCTCACGCCGATATTGAGCTCGATGACCTCGGGGGTGACGGCAGCGCGGGGTGGCAGCAGGGTGGCAAGCTTGTCGATTTCGTTGTAGAGACGGCTGAGGTCGTTACCCACGAAGTCGCGCAGCATTTCAAGCGCTTTCTGCTCGGCCGATAGACCCTTCTCGCGGATATAGGTGCCGATGACGGCGGGGATATTGTAGTCGGACACCTTCTTGGAGTAGAACACCACGCCGCCGCCTTTCACCACGGCTTTTTCGATGTCCTTCTTGGCGTCGGCACCACGCACGCACACCACCAGGATGGTGGTCGGGGTGGGGGAGCTGAGGTAGGGGATGAGCTTGGCGAGCTTGTCGGCGCGCACGGCCTGGGCTTCCTTGAGAATCACCACCTGATGCTCCGCCATCATGGGGATACGGCGGCACACGTCGAGCACCTGGCCCGGCTCCGTTTCGGGTGCGAAGAGGGTGTACTGGTTGAACACTTTCTCGTCGTCGCTCAGGATGGAGTCGAAGTCCTTCACGAGCTCGTCGATGAAATAGCCCTCGGCGCCGTGCAGCAGGTAGACCGGGGCGAAGCGCCTGGCCTTAAGAGCCTTGCGGATGTCGGGGAATGTGGGTGCCGGAGCTGCTGCCATGGGTTGATGAGGTGAGTTTGGAAATTAATTCGTAAATTTACGGAAAATTTTTCAGCTTATGCACCAATTTCCTCAATTAAATCTTCCGGCTTTCGGGGCGCGCGTGCGTCCGGATGCCGATTCGGTGCGCGGAGGGCTCGAAATCTACGACGCCCTGCGCCGCAAGTGGGTGGCCCTGACGCCCGAGGAATGGGTGCGGCAAAATTTTGTGAATTTTCTGGTGGCGGAGCGCGGATATCCGGCTGCGCTGATGGCCAACGAGGTCGAGATAAAGCTCAACGGCTTGTCGCGCCGCTGCGACACGGTAGTCTACGACACCCGGCTGCAACCGCGGGTGGTGGTGGAGTACAAGGCGCCGTCGGTCGCCATAACTCAAAAAGTGTTCGACCAGATTGCGCGCTATAATATAGTGGTGAATGCCGGGGTGCTGATTGTGAGCAACGGGCTGCGCCACTACTGCTGCCGCTTCGATGGTGAGGGCTATCGCTTCCTGCGCGATGTGCCGCCCTACGCGCAGCTATAAGAGTTATCGCCCCAGCGTCACGCCGAAGCCCAGCATCAGGTTGGACGGCGAGTGAAATTCCACCATGCGGTAGCCGATGTTGAGAAACACCGGTCCGGCAAAGTAGGTCTTCAGGTTCACGGTCTGATATAACTTGCGAGTTTCCGCCGGTCCGGCAAGCACGTAGCCTATGCCCGCGTTGAGCGAGAAGATGGGCATCACCAGCTCGGCGCGCGCCGAGATACCGGCTGAAATCTGGCGGTGGAAGGGCGGACGGTAGAATTGCAAGTCCTCGCCGTAGGTGCCGGGCACGTGGTACTTGGTCAGGTTGGTGTTCTCGCTCCACTGGATGTCGGCCGACAGGCCGGTGCGGAAAGTGGGGTGGAGGTTCCACATGGGAGCAAAGGTGAGTCCGGCCACCCCGAAATGGCCGGGCAGCAGCGCTCGCTCGCCCAGCTCGGTGAAGGCGCCGTCCTCGGCCGGGAAGTAGGCCTTGCGCCAGGCACCGTAGGCCATGATGTCGTAGGAAATTCCCCGGCTGAAATCGCTGTCGGCTGAGAAGGGCGATATGGGTCGGGCCAGACTTGCACCGGGGATATAGACTATCCCGGCCGCGGCCCCGATGGTGTTGACGCCCGGATTTGGCCACGAGGTGTTGCCGTTGGAATAGTGCGTGAGGTCCAACCTGGCGGCAATGTGCAGGTTGCCCGTCAGCGCGTAGTCAAGTTTGAAGCCCAGGTTGAGATAGGCATTGGTGGCCGAGCCCACCACGAGGTTGGAGCGGATGTCGTCGCCTCCAGAGGTCGGTTTCCAGCCGAATGATGCGCCGAAGTTCCACTCGTAGTCCACCGAGAGGCGGTCGGTCACGGCGGCTATGGGCGCTCCCTGGAACACGTATAGTCCCACCGGGGTCCCGAGGGTGTGCGGCAGCATGAAGGAGTTGACGCTCAGGCCCACGCCCTGATACACCGAGGCTGTCCGCCCGGCATCAGGGCGGCAGAAGGCGTAGCGCACGTGCCACGACACGGCCGTGTGGCTCACCTGCCCGTCGGGCAGCATGCGATCAAAAAGGATGGGGTTGGAATTGAATGCGTAGCCTGCGCGCACGCCGGTTTCCCAGCGCGATTGCGCACTGCCGTGGCCGGAAGCTTGAGCGGCAAGCGATGCTGCGGCCAGAACCGCGTATGCAAGGCTACGTCGGCGCACCGGGTCAGAAGAAATAAGCCAGGCGCACGGCCCACTGGCGGTTGCGGGCACTGTAGTCATCGAGCTTGCGAGCCTTGAGCAGGTAGGTCATGCCCCAGGTGTACTGCACCGATAGCTGCCAGTTGCGCATAATCTCGGCACCGCCGCCCACGGTCAGGCCAAGGTCGCCACCGGAGTATTTCCAAGGGTTCTCGGCACCCTTGTTGCCCTTGATGTTGCTGTGGCCGGCCATGATGGAGAAGTCGGGACCGCCGTACACGAAGGGGGCCACGTAGTCCTCCAGGCCGTTCATGCGCGTCCACTTGAAGCGCAGGTGCACGGGGATGGTGATCATGTGGAGCGCGGTGTGCACGTTGCCGAAGCCATCGGCGCTCCATATTTTGCGCTGGCCAAGATTGGTCTGCGCGCCCATCATGTTGTAGAGCAGTCCCAGGTCAAGACCGAAGCCCAGGCCGGGGAACATCATTTCGCCCTGAACGCCCACCTGAAACGCCACTTTCTGGTCCACGTCGATAAGGTCCTGCTTGAATTTAAGGTTGCCCACGGTCACACCTGCAATGGGGGCGTAGCGGAATTCGGCCTTAAGCGCGGGAGCACAAATGATAATCAGAGATACTAATATGAGATAGAAGCGTTTCATTCTGTGGTCGGTTATTTGTTTCTGAACGGCAAAGATAGCTCAAAAAATCGAAATGGAGCGGTAATTAACGCATTTTATGAAAGAAAGCGCGTGCGCTATATTTATGTACGCACGCGTGATGTGCGGCTTGCGCGGCGGAGTAGATAATCGGCGAAAAATCTTTGGAGTGTAAATGCCTGTAAATAAGTGAAGTAGCGAGGGTGAATAAATTTTTCTTGAAATTTTTCTTGAAAATATTTGTGGGAAACGAAAATTGTGCTTAACTTTGCAACCGCAAACGGGAAAGGACACAAGCTCGACCCCAATGCAGAGAAAATTGAAAACGCCTCTTTAGCTCAGTTGGCCAGAGCACGTGATTTGTAATCTCGGGGTCGTTGGTTCGAATCCGACAAGAGGCTCTAAAGAGATTGCTGTCCGGCCGGGCTGCCGAACTTGAAAGGCAATCATGAATCGGGCGAATACCAGAGTGGCCAAATGGGGCAGACTGTAAATCTGCTGGCTTATGCCTTCGGTGGTTCGAATCCATCTTCGCCCACAAACGATTTTCTCTTCTGCGGAAGTAGCTCAGTTGATAGAGCATCAGCCTTCCAAGCTGAGGGTCGCGAGTTTGAGCCTCGTCTTCCGCTCAAATTAAATTTTGCCTATGTAGCTCAGGGGTAGAGCACTTCCTTGGTAAGGAAGAGGTCGCGGGTTCAAATCCCGCCATCGGCTCTATATGACGAAGCCCCGGTAGTGCTTTCTGCATTATCGTGGCTCATTGTTAAGAATTAACTATCTAAAATAATACAGCACAGTTATGGCTAAAGAGAAATTCGAAAGAACTAAGCCTCACGTTAACATTGGTACTATCGGCCACGTTGACCACGGCAAAACTACCCTTACCGCTGCCATTACCACCGTACTGGCTAAAGCTGGTCTTTCCGAGGTTAAGTCGTTCGACCAGATCGACAACGCTCCCGAGGAAAAAGAGCGCGGTATTACTATCAACACCGCTCACGTAGAATACGAGACCGCTAACCGTCACTACGCACACGTTGACTGCCCGGGCCACGCTGACTACGTTAAGAACATGGTTACCGGTGCTGCTCAGATGGACGGTGCTATCATCGTAGTTGCAGGTACTGACGGTCCTATGCCCCAGACCCGCGAGCACATCCTTCTCGCCCGCCAGGTGAACGTTCCCCGTATCGTAGTGTTCCTGAACAAGTGCGATGCTGTTGACGACGAAGAAATCCTCGACCTCGTAGAAATGGAAATGCGCGAGCTCCTCTCCGCTTACGAATACGACGGCGACGAAACTCCTATCATCCGCGGTTCCGCTCTCGGCGCTCTCAACGGCGAGCCCGAATGGGAAGCTAAGGTAATGGAACTCATGGAAGCAGTTGACAACTGGATTCCCCTGCCTCCCCGCGACGTTGACAAACCCTTCCTTATGCCTGTTGAGGATGTATTCTCGATCACCGGTCGTGGTACCGTAGCTACCGGCCGTATCGAAACCGGCGTTGTTAAGGTTGGTGACGAAGTTCAGATCATGGGTCTCGGCGCTTCTATGAAGTCTACCGTAACCGGTGTTGAAATGTTCCGCAAGCTCCTCGATCAGGGCGAAGCTGGTGACAACGTAGGTCTCCTCCTCCGTGGTATCGACAAGAAGGACATCAAGCGCGGTATGGTAATTTGCCACCCCGGTGTTGTTAAGCCCCACAGCAAGTTCAAAGCTTCTGTATATATCCTGAAGAAGGAAGAAGGCGGCCGTCACACTCCCTTCCACAACCACTACCGTCCTCAGTTCTACATCCGTACTCTCGACGTGACCGGTGAAATCACCCTCCCCGAAGGCGTAGAAATGGTAA
>JAAVFP010000018.1 GCA_014800735.1 Bacteroidales bacterium | reverse complement strand
GTTTCGCAAAAGCCCATTATGCCTACGCCTTCAGATACCCCAAAACCAAAGTCACAATCTAAGTCGGTTGTCATACCACCATTACCCGAGGGATTCATGGGAGCAAGGATAGTAACCCATGACCTTGACTGCTATCAGAAAGGGGAGGCTATATGTGCCTATATCTGCAATCCCGATGATATTATCGGCAAGCATCATTGGATATGGTATGACTTCAAGACTTGCCAACCTAGATGTGAACTAACACCGCCACCTGCCGACCGTTATATCCCGGACGCATTTAAGCAAAGTCAATCATCAGGCAATGTATCGTCCTCGCATACACAAGGAGCCGGAATAAATTTGTCATCGTCTTCTTTCAGTGGTAACCCTATTCCAGACGAAGGTTTTGCTCATGGTTCTGCACTTCCCGATGATTTTAAATTGTGGTTGAGCCGTCATCCCGGTCTAAGCATTGACGAAGCCATCAGCCGCTACCGAGATGAACAGAAAACCAAGCAACGCCGTAAAGGTCCTAAACTTTAATAATTTAACCATTACTTCTATATGTCAATTAATGTCAATGCCAGCGAGAAGTTTGATTTACTTTCTCGCTGGCATTGATATAAGTGAACCCATCAAATCTAAATTATCTGCATTGTCTTAATTCGTTAAGCCAATTTATTTTTAATAATATTAGCTATTGCAATTTGGACTAAATTTATACTGATTGGTTTTCTAATTATATAGCATTGCGATTTATTACTTTAATTACTATACAATCAGCGTGAACTTCATCAACAGACATCTCATCTTTAAGACTACGTCCATTCTTAGAGAATATTACAAATAAAGGTCTCTTCGCATCTGATTGGCTGATTTCTCCCGCAAATTTGTAATTTACTGAATTTACTTTAGAGAAATCATGGCTATCATCACTATAATTACCGATTTTTGCGCCATAGCTTGTCCAACTTGCGTACTCTTCCATGCAATGAGTTAATCTCTTTAGTTTATCTCCAGAGACCTCATATATATAAATGCTCGGAGGTGATGCATATTTCTTTTTCGTTGACATTCTTAGGGAGAACAATAGATATGTATTGTCTTTATCAGCTGTTCTATAGGAATACTCATTTACGTCATTACAATTATCAAAGGAGAATGTTCGTCCAAATGTAAACCCTGAGAAACTATAGTTTTCTTCATTATCTGAGCAGCTTAAGTTATCTCTAAACACTTTAAATCCCTGAGCCTTAATTCTTTCTTTCTCGGCTTCAATAGCTGCAATCTTAGTATTTATACTCTCGGTGAGATTTGGACATTGAACTGCTTCCTGAGAATTGGGGAAGTATGACAACAAGGCTGAGATCTCCTTTTTTGCATTATCGAAAGACTCTTCCGCGATAAGCTGTTTAATCTTAGCTAGTCGCTGGTCTGCTGGGAATTGTAATATGGCAATAGAATCTCGCATTGCGGAAATTGAAGCCTGCTGAGTTGATATAACATTTGTTAGAGAATCAACTTTAGCTTGCAACTCATTATTTGTCCCCTCGCTACCTCCACAACTGACCATGGCCACGGATGCAAAGGCAATTAGTAGGTAAATGAAGTGTTTCATGTGTATTTTTGAAGTTAGAAATTGCAATCTTGATATGGTGTAGACTCAATACCATTAGCTTGAAGTTTACGCACCAGTTTATTAAGCGGGACGAGGCAAATCTTTTTAAAGATTGTAGACTTACCAAACCATTTTACAAGAGTCGGGCTGATTGCGTAGTAGGTTTTGATGAACGCACGACCGTACCCGGTTTCAGCAAGAGTATAATCGCGGAATCTGCGGAGAGTCCAAACCTCGGGACAGTCATAGGAACCATAGACAGCAGTAGCCACATAACATCCACCGGCAGAAGATGTGTCGACTTCTCTTGCCTGATAGTCAGGCTTGATTTTTTGAATTTTGCCGATGTACTCCATTATGAGATTTTTATTAGACTCTCTATCGGCTAAGTATTTAACATATTCGCGGTGGAACTCAGTACCCTGCTCCCAAGCGGCAACTGCAAGTTCATTAACTTGTGGGTCATTAGGCCAACAAGTTGTAATGCAATCGCCAAAGGCATACATCATAGTAGCAGTTTCAGCTACATTATTGATATATTCTTGAGTATATTGATCACGTATTTGGGCATCTATGTCATTGTAATGACTGGTTGCAGCACTATTGAGCATAGCCGCAATACCCAGATAACGACCATAAAGCTCATTAAGGACTGGGATTCTTTCTTCTTCTGAAACGTGTTTATCAACAAGTTCAAAAATAGAAGGGATGCTGTTTACCAATGAATTACCAGCACTCCAGATCTCGGCAATCTTACACTTCATTGCACGATAGTAAACTACATAGAAATTGGCTTCCCAACTTGTCGGGTCTTTTACCAAAATCATATCGTAGTATTTTTCCGCATTTTCAGCGTTCTCCATATCTTTTGCTCGACGAGCAATTTCATAGAGATTTTTCAGTTCCGAAGATGTGTCAATCTTCACAGTACCTTCAACTGCAACGGTGCCCTCGACCATCATTTTCTTGGCTTCCTCGACAGAGTATTTGGTACCACAAGATTGACAGACGAAAACACCATCCTGTTTAAGGAGATTTGTGCTTCCGCACATTTCACAGGTTAATGGTTTCATATATGTTATTGTTATATTGGTTTTTCAGAACGTTTAACTACCGCATATATCAAAAAGCCTTCAAATGCCATAAGGCAAAGAATTGCGATGATACCCCAATTATCTTTAAGTTGAGCAGGAGCAAAAAGTCCTATAACAAATTCAATAAGGGTAATTGAGGGGATTACAAAAGCCAACGAAGTTGAAAATGCAGATGCAAGCGATTCCTTATTAACAAATTGGGAGAGCAAGGCAGCAACGCAGATTACAACTGAGTTTAGAACCATGTTAAATATGGGATAGCAAGACAAAATAAGTCCGGCTATTATGTTTATCGCCAAGAATATGACGAAGAATATTGGAGATGAACGTTTCATATTAAGGCAGAGGTGGAGGTGTTTGTGAATTAACTAAGGATGCCAATGCCGGGATTTGAGCAATCGGCAACCAAGACGGCATTCCAACAGTCCAAGCCAGTGTTGATGCATTAGCAACGCCATTAGCAATATATGCAGCAATATTTTCAACTGTAAGATTGGAAATTTGTTGTCCGTTGATTGCAAGGTAATACAACGGTGTTGACTGAGGAATTGGTGGAACTTGCGAAGGGTTGGTATTCATATATTGACCGGCAATATTACCAACGGCGTTGCCAACACCCACACCTGCTCCAAGACCCACACCTAATCCCATCATTTGACCGCCCGCACCCTGGTTGTTGGCGGCTGCTTCAAGGACATTGAAGCTACGTTCCATCTGGTAGACATCGCGCCCGGTAATATTGAGACGCGCTGCAAGATCTTTGGCATTTTTTAGCTTAATAACACTTTCATCGTCTTGTGGGAACGTGATCGACATTATCGCAAAATCGATGATAGAGACTCCATACTTTCCAAGCAGTTGATTAAGTTGCTCATTTATGGAATCAGACATTGACAGCAGCAAAGTATTTATGTCAAGAATTGAGACTCCATTAATTACTATTTGCTGTGCAAGCAACGTGTTTAAGGCGGATATAATTCTGCCTTTATAAAACTGTTCAATCTGATCTGAACTGAATGAGCCCGTGCTTCCTATCAAAGTTTCAAGGAACAATCTGGGATTGGTTACACGAATACCATATTGACCATGAGCGCGAACAGGCACTATTATGTGATAGCGTGGATCTTCAATTTGAATTGGGTGCGGAGTTCCCCATGGGAGATTGAGTTTGGCAGTTTGATTGACAAACCAAACCTCGGCTTGAAAAGGAGAATCCGAACCGAAAGGAAGATTGATGATTTTATTTAGGATGGGAATATTCTCAGTGTCGAGTTTATAGGTGCCGGCGGTAAACTCATCACAGACCGCACCTCCTTTAACAAAGAAAGCGGTCTGAGCAGGGTGAACCACAAGTTGCGTTCCCATGCGTAAGTCGTCAGATTCGAACTTGTAGCAAAGTTCTCCGTCTGCGGTTTGGTGTTTTACAATGTCTATTATCGCCATATTTGCAAGTATGACATGACCAGAGTCCACTTGATCATTACTAAAAACAGAAGCGTGGACTTCTATGCCACGTCTTAAGTGAAGGTCGTAGGAAACCATTAGTGCAGATGTAACAATAGCAGCCCACGCTATACGCGTGAGAACCACTATGCTATCCTTGCACTTAATGAAAAGTTCCTGCGTTTTCACCTACAAGATAAGCATAACGCTTCTTATTTTTTAGTATGTCTTGGAGAAGCTAAGCCAATCCAAATGCAAAGGTACGAAAAAAATTTGAGTTTTTAACTATTTTGCGTGGTGACCCAATAGAGATTTTTGCTGAGGTCACCACATTTTCTCCCTGTAATTATAGTTAAAGTCTGTTAAAGTTTGCCCATATTGGAAAAGAAAGGTGGGTTGAATGACTGTGAATGATGACGAACGATAATAAATTATATACTGATAATCAATACATTAGAATATTATCAAGATAGATATGTGTATCCCGTAACACACATAACGCACAATAATTCAGTAAATTACGATGGGTGTGGTGACTAATGTGGTGACTTGGAGGGGTATGGATGAAAGAAAGACCGCTAACTCATTGAGAATTAGCGGTCTTTTGTGGTGCCACCAGGAATCGAACCGGGGACACAAGGATTTTCAGTCCTTTGCTCTACCAACTGAGCTATGGCACCAGCGTTGTTTTTTTCTTTGCTTAGGGGCTTTGTTTTTCCCTTTTGCGCTGCAAAGTTACGGCGACTTTTTGGATTGTGCAAATTTTTTAGCGAGTTTTTTTGAAGTTTTTTTGTCGCTTTTGTTTACTTCGTTAGTAGTCAGCTGAGTAGTCGTGAAATTTTTTATCTGCTCTTGTTTCGATATTCTTTCATTATCAACGCCTGCTGTTCGGCGGGCGAAATCTGTCGGAATTGAGGTAAGACTCCGGCAAGGATTTCCGATGGTTTGCCCATGCACCCCAGGTATAGGCGGCGCCTTGCACGCGAGCATGCCACGTATATCACACGCGCACGTTCCTCGGGTGTCCCGAAGTCCGATGCCGCATCATAAATTATAACATTATCCATCTCGAGGCCCTTCGCCTTGTGCACCGTCATTACCGAAAGTCGCTCGTTCACGAGCTTGTTCGCAAACAGGTCCGACTCGCTGTACGTGCGCAGCCCGGCAAGATATTCCGCCAGCTGTTCGCGGAAATTGCGGAAGCGCGAACCGTCGACCACCGTTGTCCGAATAAGTTCGAGGATGTAATGAAACTTGTCCACAGCAGCGATTAGCCCGTTTGTGACGAAAAACGAGTGCGCCATCTTAAATTCCTGCAGCAGAGCGTTCGTGTCATCGCAATTTTTCAGCAACAGAGCTCGCGAACGACGATAGCAAGGGCCGTAGACCTGGAATAGCTTGCGAGCAACGGCCATATAGTTTTTACCGGCCAGGAACTGCCGTTGCACATCCAGTTTGCCGGCCGCTGTGGAAGTCAGATGGTGGAGTAGGGCAACGGTTGCATCAACATCATGGGTGGCATCGTGGCTATTCACTCCGGCAAGGTTAAAACGCTCCAACAGGTAGCCAAGGCTGTGCCGGCGCAGTTTGGGATAAAGCAACCTGGCCAGCGAAAGCGTGTCGAGCACGGGGCGGTCAGGACACATTTCCTCAGGATAATCCATTCTGCATCGCCGCCGGAAATTTTCGCGCAATATGGCGAGGTCAAACTCCACATTATGCCCGGCAAGCACAGTGGCGCCGTCGAGATATTCTGCAATGCGGCGACAGGCAAGCTCCGGCGCGAGTTTATCGGCTGTTTCCCACAGTGCGCAAAGCGGATTCCGGGCACCATTTCCAAGCGTGAGGGGCAAAGGCCTCTCGCTCTCGATAAAGAAACTAATCCGGCTTCCTTCGACCTCCTTCCCACCGCGGATTTTCACGGCAGCGAACTGCACGACGTCATCGCGGAAAATATCCAGACCAGTTGTTTCGGTGTCGAGCACCACGATTGTCGCGCTTTCATCGCTCATCGCTGAAGCGAGCCGTTGGATAGCCGTCGGGCGGTCCATTTCAATATAATCGAACAGATCTTGTGGGCGTATTGCTGCGATCGAAAGCGCACGGGCATACTCGCGCGCGGCCTTGAGCGTCCTGGTTGCTTTGCACTGATACAGTAACCGCACCCATGAGTGGGCATTATCCGGATTGGCCACTACCGCAAGGTGGGCCCACACCGCTTTAAAGCCAGGTGAGTTGAATGCATCGCGCTGAGACACCAAAAAATGTTCCAGCCGATGAGCTGACAGTAGTTGCGACAGCTTCTGAGCCTCATCGTTCGTGCGAGTCAGAATAGCCACATCTTCCGTCGGATTCTCGGCCAGCAGATGCCTGGCCGCAGATGCCGCCAGCAACTGAAGACTCACGATATCCTTGGTCTGATAGTACACCAGCGCTTCGTTCTCCGGGTGCTTTCGGCTGGCGGTTGGCAGCAATTCGGGGTCGGCATCCAGCCAGTCCAACGCAATACGGTTCGTTATATTCACAAGGTAGTCCGGCGAACGATAGTTGCGGTGAAGATGCATGATGCTGTCGCGGCACAGCCGTTTGAGCTGCTTCAGGATAGCACCGCCAGCCCCGAGGAATGCAAAAATAGCTTGCTGTTCATCGCCAAGAAATAGCATGGTGCGCATGCTCTTGGCGGTTACCATTTCAGCCACCGCAAGCTGCAGGGGCGTCACATCCTGCACCTCGTCAATCTGCACCCAGCGATAGCCGGTCATGTCGTAGCCCTGCGCCTCGGGCGATAGCAGGGCAGTGTAGGCTTGCAGGATAATGTCATCGAAATCCAGCAGACGGTTCTCCGCCTTATAGCGCATATATTTTCGCACGTTCTCAGCCTGCCTTTCCGTCGACACCCAACTCAGCCTCCGGCACAAGCGCTCCGGATGGCCGCAATCTCGCTGATAAAGATAAGTGTTGAGGTTGCAGAAATCCTTCACGTCGGCCTTCGAAGTTAGTCCGAACTCAGCGGCAAGATATTCCGCCCGGTCCTCCTCGTCGATTATATTCGTGTCAGAAGCTATCAGCTGATTGCGGAACAGGAATTGCAGGCAGAATTTGTGGATATTGCCCACGAAGAGGCCCTGCGGCTTCGAGCCCAGACTTTGCTCTATGCGGCTCACCATCTCGCGTGCGGCGCGGTTGGTGAACGTAAGGCACAGCATACTGCCGTAGGGAACACCCTCGTGCTCATGGGCATATATAATGCGCTGAGCCAGGATGTGGGTTTTACCACATCCCGGCCCGGCAAGCAGAAGCGAAGCGCCGCTCTGCTTTTCGATTATTCGCTGTTGGAATTCGTCAATCATTCCTTGACGTACGGCATCACGGCATCGCGCCATATCAGATAGGCCGGTCCGAGCAGATGCAGTCCGTCGTTGGTGAATTCCTCGCGCAGATTACCATTGTCGTCAACCACCAGCGGATAGAGGTCAATCCAGGTGATACCGCGGCGTTCGGCAATTTCTTTGTAGCGTGCGTTTATTTCGCGTGTCTGCTGCTCCTTGCCGACGAGTGTCTTCCACTCACGCACATTCATATTGAAGGGCAGGAGCGACTGAAGGTAGATTTTGGTCGATGGGCTCTCGGTCTGAATCCGTTCCAGCAGCAGGTCCATGTCGTGGGCGATGGAATCGGTGGTCAGGTTGTGGCTCAGGTCGTTTACACCGCACATCACGAAGATTTTAGCCGGTTTACCGGCCACGATGGGGTCCAGACGGTCCATAAGGCCCGGGATAATGTCGCCCGAGATACCGCGGTTCACCACATTGGGCATCCCCAGCAACTCGTGCCACTCGCATCCGTTGGTAAGGCTGTTACCAAGAAAGACGATGGTGGTCGAGTCCACCGGCAGAAGCTCATGCAGCGTGGCGCGCTGGCCCCAGAAAGCATTGTGTTCAACTGCGAAGGCAGTCAGCCCGAGGGCTGCTGCCATCGACAGCATAAATCTACGCATCATTTCTGCTCCTCCTCGCCGCGGTAGCTATCCACGGCGTTTTTAACCGAACCATGCATAAGCAGCAGGCGCTTAGCTTCGTCGTAGGGCAGACCGAGTTCTTCGATAATCATGCGGGTACCGCGGTCCACCAGCTTGGCGTTGGTGAGCTGCATATTCACCATCTTATTGCCTTTCACACGGCCCATTTTGATCATAACCGAAGTAGTGATCATGTTGCAGATCATCTTCTGGCCCGTGCCGCTCTTCATGCGCGACGAGCCGGTCACATATTCCGGACCCACAATCATTTCGATTGCAATGTCGGCAGCCTGGCTCACGGGTGCGTCGGGGTTGGATGTGATGGCAGCGGTGAGAATACCATGGCGGCGGCACTCCTCGAGCGCACCGATCACGTAGGGGGTAGTGCCCGATGCGGCAATACCGATTACCGTGTCCTTCTCGTTGATGTCGAAAGCCTGGAGGTCAAGCCAGCCCTGATTGGTATTGTCCTCGGCGTTCTCCACTGCGTTGCGCAGAGCGTGGTCGCCGCCGGCAATAAGGCCGATAACCCACGAAGGGTCCATGCCGAACGTCGGGGGGATTTCCGATGCATCAAGCACACCGAGGCGGCCCGAAGTGCCAGCACCCATATAGAAGATGCGGCCGCCCTTCTTCATGCGGGCAACGATTTCGGTCACGAGCTTCTCGATTGCGGGGATAGCCTTCTCCACGGCCAGAGCCACTTTTTTGTCCTCGTTATTTATATCGTGAAGGATTTCTCCAACCGATTTTTTCTCAAGATCGTTGTAGAGCGATGACTGCTCACTGATTTTTACGAATGCCATTTTTTCGTAAGCTATTAATTTAGACGGGTTAATTATTTGCTGTGGAATTTAACAAGGCCTTCCATCGGGCTCTTGATGATAGTGCCAATGGTGCAACCGGTGGCCTGGGCAGCCTCGGCAAGCACGTCCTTGAAGTAGTAGGCGATTGAGCCGATGAAGTTCACTTTGTGGTCGGCATAGCCCTCATAGTTCTGGATGTTGCGCTTGAAGAAAGCCTTGAAAGCGTTGAACACCAGGTCGTGGATTGCCGGTTCGGCGATATTCTTGCTCAGGAAGGGAGTCACGGAAGCCAGGAAGCGGTTGGCCTGGGGCTCGCGGTACACGCGGCGGATAATAGTCAGCAGGTCCAGCTGATATTCCTCAAGAAAAGCGGCAGCCAGTTCGGCAGGAATCTGGCGCTTGAGCACATCGCCCAGGAAAAGTTTGCCAAGAACAGCGCCCGAACCTTCGTCGCCCAGAATGTAGCCCAGCGGCGAGATGTTGGCGGCTATACCCTGGCCGTCGTAGAGGCACGAGTTGGAGCCGGTGCCCATGATGCAAGCAATGCCGGGCTGACGGCCGCAAAGTGCGCGGGCAGCCGCCAGAAGATCGGAGTACACCTCGATGTTCTCTGCCGAGGGGATATTGGCGCGGATGGCGCGGGCAACATTGCCGCAAACTTCGGCCGAAATGCAACCGGCACCGTAGAAGAACACTTCTTCAATCTTCGGTGTCGTATCGCCCAGTTCAGGAACCAATTCCTGGGCAATGCGGCTGCGCATTTCCTCCTCGGTAAGCATCACGGCGTTCATACCCATGGTGAACACCTGTTTTTCAACTTTGCCATTATTAATAAGGCACCAATCAATCTTAGTGCTTCCGCAGTCTGCTATCAGTATCATATCTTAATATAAATTTTCTTCTTGTATAGGATGTAACCGATACACCAGTTGAACATTACAAAAATCAGAGCATAGAGGAGAGATGCCAAAACCTTGTCGCCGCTGCAAAGCGGGGTGAGAACAATGCGGTAGAGGAAACCACTGATTGAAATCACACCGTCCTCCCACGGAAAACGGATAGTGCCGAACAGGATACCCATCACACCGCCGAGGCAGTACATGAACAGGGGATTGATGCCGAACGATTCGAAGAAGCGGCACCAGCGTTTGTAGCCTTTAATGTCAATAATCCAAATCAGCAGGCCCAACAGAAGCGAGGCCAGGCCGCATGTGGTCAGCACAAAAGTCGGCGACCAGATTTTCTTGTTGATGGGGCAACCGTAGGCCAGCAGGAAGCCGCTGAACGTGAGGATGGTGCCCACAATAAACAGGCTGTTGATGCGGTCGCGGTTGTCCTTAGTGCGCATAATCAGGCTGCCACACATAAAGCCGATGAGCATATGAGCGATGGAGGGTAGAGTGCTCACCAGACCTTCGGGGTCGAATTTCAGGCTCACACCGTCAATATTTTCGGTGTACATGTGGTTTTCGCCCAGAACAGCGCGGTCCACAACTCCAATCACATTATCCTCGGCAAAAGCAAAGCCGTTGCCAACAATCAGGATGATGGTGTAAACCACCAGCAGTCCGCCTATGAGCCAGGGCAGGGCATTGCGCTTCACCAGGAGCGCTATGGTAGCTCCCACTCCGTAGCAGATAGCCAAGCGGGGCATCACACCCAGGAAGCGGATGCGGTCAAAGGTGAACATCGCCTCGCTTATCGAAGCATGATTGGCCATTCCGCGCATAAACATTCCGAACCAGGCCATGGCCCAGCCTATAAGAAAGATTACGATGCTTCGGCGCAGAATCTTTGCGAAGGAAGCCCAGGAGAACTCGAAGTTGTACTTCCGCAGCGACATGTAGGTGGAAATACCCATAATGAACATGAAGAACGGAAACACAAGGTCGGTGGGCGTCAGGCCGTTCCACTCCGCGTGGCGAAGCGGGGCATAGATGTTGCCCCACGAGCCCGGGTTGTTCACCAGAATCATACCCGCGATGGTAATACCGCGCAGTATGTCCAGTGCCAGCAGGCGTCCGCCCTTTGTGGGTGCTGTGGCCGTAGTGTTTTTTTTCATTGTTGTTTTATAGTTTTAACGTGTATGTGCGTCCACAAGGTAGACAATCGACTTGTAGGGGATGCCGCTGTTCGTGGACAGACCGATTTCGCAGGTTCGCGAATTGGAATAGCCCGTTTTAGCGCCGGAGGCTTCCACCTGCGGACGAAGCTTGCGCAGACCCCACTGGTTGAGCTTGGGCTCCGTGAAACCCTTGTCGCCGGCAAAACCGCAGCAACCCACCTCGGCCGGTACAAGAACATTGGTTGAGCACATCGATGCCACACCCACAATCTTCTCGGCCAGTCCCATGCGGCGGCTTGAACAGGTGATGTGGACAGCGATAGGCTCGTCCGATTTCTTGAACGTCAGGTACTGGGCCAGATAGTCGTGAATAAATTCGGCAGGCTCAAACAGGTGCAGGCTCTTGATGTGGTCGCGCATGCGGTGCAGGCAGGGACTCTGGTCGCACACAATCGGGTAACGACCGGCTTCCGAAGCCAGCGACAGGGCTGCCTCAAGCTGATGCAGCTTGTCATCTGCAATGTCGGGCATACCCTTGCTTTCCCAAATCATGCCGCAGCACAGACCCTCGATATTCTTCGGGAAGATAACCTCGTAGCCGGCACGCTGGCACAGACGCACGAACACCTCCGAAAGAGCTTCGTCCTGGGGTTGGTTCTCGCTCCTGCCCATGGTGCGGTTAATGCACGAGGGGAAGTAAACCAATTTGCGCTCCTGCATGGGCTGCTCGGCACTGATGAGCTTGGCCGGACTGTAACCCACAGGAAGGCTGGGTGTCCACAGAGGTACACCGATTTTGTTGAGCGCGCGTCCAACTCCGGTCACGCCCTTGTCGCCGATTACGCTGTGAGCCACATTGGCAGCTCCGAGCATCACACGCAGGCCCGACGATACACCGGCAAGGTGGTCGGCGGCCCATTTGCCCACTTTCTTCGCGCCGGCGCTCAGGTGAGCCTCGCGCACGTCGTGAATAAGGTCGGCCGTGTTGATCTTCATCGGGCACGAGGTGGAGCACAGGCCATCGCCGGCGCAGGTTTCGGAACCGTAGTATTTGAAACCTTTCTCAAGACGTGCCAGACGCTCCGGGTCACTGCCGTCGCGGCGCAGACGCGATATTTCGCGCTGCACAACGATACGCTGGCGTGCCGAAAGAGTGAATCCGCAGCTCACACAGTTCACCTCACAGAAACCGCACTCAATGCAGCGGTCCACGTGCGGGTCAGTCATAGGCAGCGGCTTGAAATTGCTCACAAAGCAGTCAGGGTCATCATTAAAAATCACACCCGGATTCAGAATATTCAGCGGGTCGAAGGCCTGCTTCAGGCGCTTCATAATCGAGAAAGCTTTTTCGCCCCATTCGGCAGCCACAAAGGGCGCCATGTTGCGGCCTGTGCCGTGTTCGGCCTTGAGCGAACCATTGTAACGGCCCACAACAAGCTCCTCAATCTTATTCATCAGGTTGCGGTACTTTTCCACTTCGGCCTGGGTTTCGAAAGCCTGGGCAATCACAAAGTGATAGTTACCCTCCAGAGCATGGCCATAGATGCAGGCATCGTCGTAACCACACTCCTCAAGCAGATTGGCCAGCGCCACGGTAGCTTCGGGCAGGTCGTCGATGTGGAACGCTACGTCCTCAATCAGCGCGGTCGTGCCCAGCTTGCGCGTGCCACCCACAGCGGGGAAGACGCCCGAACGCATCTGCCACCATTCGGCAATCTCGTGCGAGTCGGTGGAGAAATGAGCATCTTTGAACAGTTTGAAGCCGCCAAGTATCCTCATCGTTTCGTCGGTGCGCGCCTTCAGTTCGGCATTGCTGTTGGCTTCGCAAGTCATCAGTAGGGCAGTGAGGCCGGTGCCGGTGGGGTCATTGACCGAAGCCAACGATTTCTTGTCAAGCAGTTCGCAGGCATCAACACATCCGGCTTTGCGCAGGGCCACGACAGCACGGCAAGCCTCGGCCAAATCGTCGAAATACACCATGGCCGACGCCGAGAAAAGCGGCATCGGAGCCGTATTGACGGTCGCTTCGCTAAGGAAAGCAAGAGTGCCTTCGCTACCCACCATGCAGTGCGTGATGATGTCAAAAGGATCGTCAAAAACAACGAAGGGCAGGATATTGAGGCCCGTTACGTTCTTGATGGAGTATTTGTACTTAATCAGGTCCGAAAGCTCGGTGTCGTTCTTGATTTCGTCGCGTAGGAACTCGATTTCGGCAATCAGAGCTGCATGAGTGCGGCGGAATTCAGCCTTGGATTTCTCGTCGGCCGTGTCAAGCACAGTGCCGTCGGCCAGGATGATGCGGACCGAGTGGAGAACGCGGTCGCTGTTGGCGTGCACGCCACACTTCATGCCCGAGGCATTGTTGATGACGATGCCACCCACCATAGCCGATTTCTTGGACGCTGGGTCGGGAGTGAACACACGGCCGTAGGGCGCAAGGATTTCGCTCACACGTGTGCCGATGATACCCGGCTGAAGAGCTATGCGTGTAGCTTTTTCGTCGAGTATGCGGTATTTCTCCCAGTTTTTTCCGGCAACAACAAGAATGGAATCAGTGATGGCCTGACCCGAAAGGCTGGTGCCTGCTGCACGGAAAGTGACGGGGAGATTCTTTTCCGAGGCGACACGCAGTATGTGCGAAACCTCGTCCTCGTTGGCCGAGCGAACCACCACCTGCGGCAAGAGCCGGTAGAAACCGGCATCTGTGCCCCAGGCAAGCAGTCGCAGGTCGTCGGTGTAGATTCGGTCCTTGGCAACGACCCGGCTGATTTCGCTGATGAATTGTGAATATTTCTGATTGGTCATAATAATGAGGCGAGAGGTTAGAGAGAATTATTCGTAGAGGTGATATTTCTTCGAAGCTGCGCGGAACGACTCGTTGTCCTTGTTCCAGCACTCTTCGATATCTGCCACCTTGTAGTTCTCGGAGAAACGACGGCGGATTTCCTTGCTACCGCAAACCTTGTCGAACATATTGAACCGGCTCTTGTCGCCAACTTCAAAAGGCTTGTGGTCGGGATACATGTCGGCCAGGGCTTCCATCACATAGAACTGAGTGAGTGCCAGTGGTGCGGCTTCAACATCGGTTACGTAAACTTCCACACCCTGGAGGTTTTCACCCTTGCCAACGGCATAGAACGGTTTGATGTGGATGGGGCGGAACATCACGCCGGGAATATTCATTTCGTTCAGTCGCTTCGAGAGGGCGTCTGCATCAATCCACTCGGCGCAGAACAGTTTGAACGGCTCGGTGTAGCCTACGCCGATGGACATGAAGCCGAGCTCGCCCAGGATACCGCTCATCGGGTAGTAGATGCACGATTCCGGAGTGGGCATGTGGGGCGAGGGGAGCACCCAGGGCATTTCGGTGTCGCGGAAAGTCATGTTGCGCTTGTAGCCCTCCATGGGAACAACTGTGAGCGAAACCTTTTCGCCGTTCTTACCCGGCACCAGGCCTTCGTCGTTGAGGTATTTGGCGAGCTCACCGGGGGTCAGACCGTAGAGGTAGGGGATAGCGAACTGGCTCACGAAGGAGAAGCATGAGTCCTCCACGAGGTTGCCTTCAATCTTGTTGCCGCCAACGGGATTGGGGCGGTCAAGCACCATGAATTCCTTGCCGAGTTCAGCGCAGGTTTCCATGGCAAGACCCATGGTGGAGATGAACGTGAACGAGCGGCAGCCGTTGTCCTGAATGTCGTAAACCAGCACGTCGACGTCCTTGAGCATATCGGCGGTCGGTTTGCGGGTTTTGCCATAGATGGAGTAGACGGGCACACCGGTAGCGGGGTCGGTATAGTTGTCCACATGGTCGCCGGCGTGAACATCGCCGCGCACACCGTGCTCAGGCGAGTAAAGGCCCACCAGCTCCACACCCTCGGCTTCATGAAGAATGTCGATGGTGGATTTGAGTTTGTTGTCAATACCGGTCGGGTTGGTGATAAGACCGACTTTCTTGCCGCGCAGACCTTCGAAATTATTGTCGCGCAGAACCTCGATGCCGGGTTTAACTTCGGCTGATACCATCAGAGCGATGGCCGACAGCGAAGCGAGTATGATTGATTTTTTCATTTCTTGTAATTGTTACTTGTCAGTTTTACGTCCGAAGTTGGGGTCGATCTTCAGGAAGGCGCAGATGCCGATGGTGGCGGCGCAGCAAATCATGGTCCAGATGAAGAAGTGGCGGTAGCCGATGGTCTCCTGGAGCCAGCCGGCAGCCATACCGGGAATCATCATGCCGAGTGCCATGAAGCCGGTGCAGATGGCGTAGTGAGCTGTCTTGTGCTTGCCTTCCGAGAAGTAAATCAGGTAGAGCATATAGGCGGTGAAACCGAAGCCATAGCCGAACTGCTCGATAAACACGCAGATGTTAACGGTCAGCAGCGAGGGCTCATGTGCGTAGCTCAGGTAGACGAAAGTGAGGCAGGTGAGCGACATGGACCATGCCATGGGCCAGAGCCATTTCTTCAGGCCTCCCTTGGCGGCCACGATACCACCGATAATACCGCCGATGGTAAGGCCGATGATGCCTACGGTGCCGTACACAATACCCACCTGGCCGGTTGTAAGGCCAAGACCACCTTTGTCGATGGGGTCAAGCAGGAAGGGGTTGATGAGCTTCACAAGCTGTGCTTCGGGCAGACGGTAGAGAAGCATGAAAGCGATGGCAATCCATGCCTGGGGCTTCTGGAAGAAGGTCTTGAAGGTATCGAAGAACTCCTTCATGATGCTCGAAGCATTGGTGGAATCGTTGCGGCCGTCGCTCGCAGGGTGGGGCAGGGCCCAGCTGTGGTAGATGGCAACAATGAAGAAGAAAGCCGAAAGTACGGCGAATACCACCAGCCATGCCATGGGAATGTTGCCGGAAGCACCCTCAAAGTGGGCTTCAACACGCTCGGTGAGCTTGTGGTCGGCCTCGTAGAAGAGGTAAGCGGGCTTGTCCCAGTTCTTGTCGGTGAACACGAAGCGGGTGGGCATGTAGTTCTGCTCAAGCTTGATGCTCTGGTCGCCGCTCTTGTGGGTCACGTTCAGAACAATTTCCTCGCCGGGAGCGGGCTGCTTGTTGAGGCGCACGCCCACGATGGCGAAGTTGTTGTTGCGGGCAGTGTAGGGCTCGCGCTCCTCGCCGAAAGTCTCCTTAACCCAGGTGGTAAAAGCCGAAGGACCTTCGGCCGGAGTTGCAACCTGCGCTGTCTGTGCGGTGGCTGCGGGAACTTCGGCAGCAACGAAGCCATTGCGCTCGTTCATGTGCTTCACTGAGTCGCGCATCACTTTTGCGTACTCGGCAAAGCTCATCTTCACGGGATGACCGGCAATGTAAGCTGTAACCTCCTCGGGAGTTTCAGTGGCCATCACCAGCGGCGACTGCGGGGTGAAGAACTGCATCTCGCCCATCAAATCGGGCTCGGTGCTGTATATAGCATCCAGATTGGGTGCGCTCCACTCCACGGCCGGGTCGGCATTGACACTCACAGTGATAGGCTCGAGGCCCGAATTGGTTTCGATAAGGCCAGCAACAATCACCAGCAGACCCTGACCGGCCACTGTGGCGACACGGTAGAAAGTGGAGCGGATGCCCACGTACAGGGATTGCTCGTGCTCGGTGAGGGCAAGCATATAGAAACCGTCGGCTGCAATATCATGCGTCGCCGAGGTGAATCCGACAATCCAGAAAATCGCCAGCGTCAGCTGGAAGAAGAATGGCGTCGGGATGGTGAAGGCAATACCGGCAAGGGCAAACGCTATAATCCACTGCATTGTCAGGGTCCACCAGCGTTTGGACTTGATGATATCGACGAAGGGACTCCAGAAGGGCTTGATTACCCACGGAAGGTAGAGCCAGCCCGTGTAGAGCGCGATATCGGTATTGGAGATGCCGAGTCGTTTGTACATAATAACCGAGATGGTCATCACGGCTACGTACGGTAGGCCTTGCGCAAAATATAGCGTAGGAATCCAGGCCCAGGGATTGCGTTTGCTCGCAGTCTTCATTCTATGGTATTAATATAGGGTCGTAAGTTTTGCTCCGGGGAAGTAGTGGCCCAGAATCTGTTCGAAGTTATAGCCGTGGCTTTCCATGACGGCTGCACCAATCTGGCACAGGCCCACGCCATGGCCCCAGCCTGCACCGTGAAGGGTGAATTTGGTGGGAACACCGGCAGCGTCCGTCTCACCACGCTCAACCACGAAGGCCGAGCTGTAGAGGTGGCTCGTGGAAAGCGTGCGGCGGATTTCAAGCTCCTTGCCAATGGTCATGGTTTTCTTGGTGCCAACGATTTTAAGCTTGATGAGGCGTGCGGAAGTGCCGCGTTCCACAGGGATAAGGTCAATAATCTGACCGAAGTCGATGCCCGAACGCTCGGCAATCAGCTTGGCGAGCTCGTCCTGGCTGTATTCCACCTTCCAGCGGTAGAAATCGGTCGTTTCCTGGTCGTAGTTGTTCAGCACCTGGCCCAGAATAGCGGCATCCGATGTGTTGCAGAACGCCTCGGGGCGGGTCATAATCCACTCGGTTGCCTTGGCCTCGTCGCGGAGGTCGGGATATTCGAGGTCCTTGGCAGCGTCCAGGCGTGCCACCAGGTAGTTGAAGTGGCGGGGTTCCCAGCAGCTCTCGAATTCCTCGAACACGCCGCCGCAGCATTTCGAGAAGCGTGCGTCGCACAGTTCGCCGTTGTCATCCGTCAGCACCAGACCGCGGGTAGCCTCAATCACGGTTTTCACCGTGGGAGTGCTCTGGCGAGTGATGCCCTGATAGCGCTGGCAGTGGTCGTCGGCACAAACGTCGAAGTTCACGTGGTCCTCGCGGTCGTACCATTTGATAAGCTCGTCCTCGGTGCGGGTGCACGAATTGTACTCAGCCGCATCGGGCTGGGCCAGTTTCTTGCCCTTCTCAATCTGGGCAAGGAGCCAGCTGCGCGATATCACGGCATGAGCCTTCAGGAACTCGGGTGCGGCCGTAGCGCTCATTTCCGACGAAATCACACTCATCAGATAGTCCTCCACGGGAAGAATATTGACGATAGTGAGTTTGTCGCCTTCAACAATTATCTTTAGCGAGCCCGAGAAGCGCTGTGTTTCGCGGCGTTCCCAGTGGAAGTTAACACCGATAATCACATCGAACACCTCGAACGATGCTTTAGCCTCGCCAGGCGTCAGCAGCACGTAGTCGTGCTCCTGTCCCTGCCAGGCCACATGACCGTCGGGCGTGATGGAGAATTCCTGCAGACCGCGTACGGCGCTGTGGGTGGCTTCGTCGGTATAGGGTTTGAGGAGGTTCACGCGGATTTGCTTCGCGCTCAGGATGCCAACTTTAATTTCCGGTTCGCGGTCCATTACTTTTCAATTTTTTCTGCAACAGCAAGAATTTCATCATTGCTCAGGCAGAGTTCTTCAAAAATTTTCGATATAATTTGGGCGTCGATTTTGTCGAAGTCCTCGCGGCGCGGAGTGATGAACACACCACCCATGTCCACCGATGCCGGGCTGATGAGCATGCAACCCTCGCCCTCGGTTCCGTAGAACGACGGGCGGTGTTTCTTGCGGGGAATGACCACAAGACGCACACCGGCCGGAGTGGAGTAGCAAAGCAGGTTCATCATGGGTTCCTTCTCGCCTTCGGGCACAGGGAGCGCGGCATAAACTTTGTCGAAAAGCTTCTGGCCGTCCTCGGCGTTGGCGGCGTCGATAACGAACACATTCAGCGGAAGCGAGGTGACAAGCGAAAGACGGCTGTCACCAATAGCGGCAATCTCCTTCTGCTCGGCATCTTCGAGTGCTGCGCCCAGGGTGAGGAAATCGGAATTACCGGCCTGGAAGTGCATGTGGTCCGGGGCCGAAGCACCGCACTTGGGGCCGTTGTAGAACACGGTGTATTCACCAAGTTCACCGGCCAGCTTAATCATGTCGGCTATGCGGCCGGCAATCAGTTGGTCGGTGTGGCGTTTGTCGGGGATGGTGAGGTGACGCGGGAAGATGGGAAAGGGGTTGATGAGAACCTCGTAGATATTCCAGTCGATGCCGCGCTGCACGTCGGGACGGTTGGCTTCGCACAGGAAGCACTTGCGTGCGGCCAGCGATGCCTTGTCAACCTTGGCTGCCGAGGAAACAATTCGCGCCGGATTGAACTGGACCTTAATGGTCCAGCCTTCCAACGGAATTTCTTTCACCTCGACGCCCTTCAGCGCTTCAAAATTGGCAGAGGCCATGGGCCACTCTGCCAATTGTGCGCTGATAAAACTGTCGATATTCTTCAGTTCGCTCATTTCTGCTTGTTCTGTTCGATGCGTGCCCGAAGCTCCCAGGTGCGGATGCGGTCTTTGTACAGGTTGTGGCCGTTCATCTTGTTGATGTCAAGAGCGGCGTCGGAGTTGTCCTCCCAGCGGCGGCACAGGTAAACCACGTCGTAAACGCGGCCAATCTGGTGCTTGCGCGAGAAAGCCAGGCCCAGAGCGTAGTCCTCGCCATAGCTGGTGTTGGGCACGGTGATTTCGCGCAGCAGCGGGGTGTAGAAAGCACGCGGAGCGCCAAGACCGTTGATGCGCAGGGCATTGTTGCGACCGTTTTCGGGAGTCCATTCCTTGTGGTCGATTACGCCCGGCGGAATCATGTTCATGTCGATGTCAGTGAGCATATAGGTACCTACCACCATTGCCGAGTTGTTATCGTAGAAGGCCTTGACCATCTTGGCCAGGGTGTTTTCGTCGGCATAGACGTCGTCCGAGTCAAGCTGCACGCAGAATTTGCCGGCTTCGGGATGATTGGCGCCTACGTTCCAGCAGCCGCCGATACCCAGATCGTCGCGTTCGGGTACGATGTGAATCACGCGGGGGTCGTCGGCGAATTCCTGGATAGCTTCGGTGGTACCGTCGGTGGAGTGGTTATCCACGATGATCAGGTTGAAGGGGAAGTCGGTCTTCTGCGACAGAATGGAGCGGATGGCATCACGGATAGTACGCACGCGGTTGCGGACGGGGATGATTACGGACGCTTCGTTCTTGAATTCGCCGCGGTTGAACTCGATGGGTTCGAACACGGGTTCGAGGTAACCGCCGATAGCCTTGAGGTGGTCGGTGCAGGCCTCTTCCATTTCGAGCTGCACACCGCGGTTCTTGGGGTCCACGTAGTCAAAGATTTTCTCGCCGCTCTTGCGGTTGTCCACGGTCACGTCGGAGTAGAGGTACTCGTTGATATGCACCAGGGGAGCAATGCGGCTCAGGCGCAGACGCAGGTCATAAAGGCCGGCAGCGGTGAACTGCTTGTCGATGCCTGCGGCGGCTGTCTTGAAGTCGGCAGCGTTGAAGAAAAGCACGGAACCGAAGTTGAAGTCGTCGCGGAGCGAGCCGAGCTGGTAGTCGATTACGGGCGCGTTGGACTTAACACCTTCGATGATGGTGTAGTAGTCGGCGTAGACCATACCGGCCTTGGAGTCCTCGGCGATACGGACGAAGCGGTCCAGCGCCAGGTAACCGGGCACAAGGGTGTTCTGCTTCAGGTAAAGAAGGATGAAATCCTCGTTGGTAGCCTCAGCGATTTTGCGCATGGTGGCCGATGAGTTCAGACTGTCGATATGAATCAGGTCGCAGCCAAGGCAGGGCTGAGCATCGGCATCGGTTGCGAGCAGAGTAATCTTGGTCACTTTGTCGCACGCTTTCAGGTTCTCTACTGTAGCGCGCACCTGGTTTTCGTCCAGGTAGGGGAGAAAGCAATGAATAGACTGTTTCATAGCTTGTGTGGTATTGATTATATTGGTTAATTATTTTTCTTTCTTGAAATCGGGGTGGCGCAGGGGCTGCTGGTCGCCGAAGAAGTTGAGGACTTGTTTCATCAGGTGTTCACGCTGAGCGTTGTCCTTGATGGTTTCGAAGGGGAAGCCCAGCACAACTGTCTTGTAGTTGTCGGCTGCGAAAGCAGTACCGGCCACAAGGTTGTTTTCCGAGTAGCGCATCAGAGTGCACCCACGCTCGGGGTCGGCGGCATAGAATGAGTCGGGCGACTCAACTGCGTAGCACTCGCCGTTAAGCTCGCTTGCAAATTCGTAGGTGCCTTTGGTGAAGTCCTTGAAGCGGGTATCAACCTGGTAAACCTTGCCTTCGACCGAAGCCTGGTCGACGCGCCAGTTGAAGCCAAGCACCTCGCGGGCGAATTTCTTATCGGCCTCGGCCACTTCCTCGCTGGAATTGGGGTTGTCCCAGATGTCGCTGGCAACGTAGGCTCCGGTCACGAAGAAGTTCGTACCTTCGGCGGCCAGAGCAGCCATGCGGTTCTGCAATTCGCCGGGGAAGGCCTTGAACTTGGTGCCGTACACACCGCGGCCTTGCTTGATTTCTTTCTGCTTGCCCAGAATGAGGTCGACCATAGTGGGCCTGTGAGTAGCGTTGCAGAATGCTTCCACGCTCGAGCTTACGAAACCATGTCCGGCAGCTACGATGGCTTTGCCGTGGGTGTAGACGTAGTCGAAAGTGTTACCGGCAATCACTTTATCCTCGTAGTTGGAGCGCGAAGCACCGAAGCCGGCTGCGTCATCGTCCATCCAGGGAATGTTGCGGCGGAACTCGAACTGGCTGCCGATGAACGAAATATCGTTCACATAGGGCACGCCGTGGTCTTTTACGTCGTAGAAGCCGGCGATATCGCCGCTATCGAAGCGGTCGGGGGCGCTCACACGGGTGAAGCCGTTCACCACGGTCACAGGCACACTTCCGGGGATGTCGCAGAGAGCCAGGGTTTCCGATGCAAAGGACACACCGCCGTCGTTGGCTGCAATCACGCGGTAGGAGTGGATGTCGCGGTCACTGATGCTTACAGTATAGTCAGTGGTAGTGCTGGTGGCAATCTGGCGGAATTCGCCGTCGCCCACACGCTCCTCAATAATATAATAGGTGGGATGAGCAGTTTCCTCGAAACGGTCAACCTGCTCGGCCCAGCTCAGGCGATAGGTGCTGTTGCCATCGGCAGCGATAGAGAACGAGTGCACGGGCAGAGGCTGAACCACGTAGGCACGGCCGTCGCGCTGCGCAAGGAATTTGAGCATACCTTTATATATAGCGCGCGACACCAGGAAGCGGAACGCCGGGTCGAGGCCGTAGCTCATGTCGGCGAAGTTCTGGTGCGAAAGCAGTTCGAGGAGCATCGTCGGAACTTCGGGCACTCGGGCTTCGTAGTAGCTTCTGTCCCACATGCCGCGGCGGGTCCAGTTAGGCTCGAATGCTTCACGAACGTCATCGGTAATCTCAGTCATAATCAGGTCCGTGAGGTCGCGCGAGGCGTTGCGCGACGAACCGTTGCCCAGGGTTTCACCTGCGGTGCAGTAGATGCCGAGCGTACCGATAATCGAGTCGTTCATCGTGGTGCCTGCATCAGAGTGGAATGCGAAGCTGAGGTCCACCGGAATTCCGAGGCCATCGCGCTTGGGCGCCATCGACGAACCACCTGCGAGCCAGTTCACCCACAATGCGCGGGATGTGTAGTCGTCGTTGTAGTCGTTCACATAGTTCGTGCGGGTAAATACGCTGTCCGGAGCACCGGCCCACTGCAGGAAGTAGCGTGCACCCTCGGTGAAGCGGGGATAGCCGCTGGTCACGTATTCGTAGTCGATACCGTCAAGGGGCTCTTTCACCTTGCGGGCCACGTTGCCGTAGCCACCGCCGATTTTCACGGCGTCGGCCGTCACCACCTGGTTTTTATTCTTGCCGGCGTTGGTGAGCTCAACAATAGTCTGCTCGGCCTGCGAAGCCTTGAAGGGGAAGTGACCCAGATAAATCCAGGTGCCACCGCCCATCTGCTGGTTGATAGTGAAGTCGTGAGCGCCGTCGGCAGCGTTCACGCGGTATTTGGCGGCCTTTGTGCTATTGGGGAGACTGGCGTAGCTTACATAAACGGCGTATTTGCCATCCTCGGGGATAGCAGCCTTCCAGCTCGCGGTTGCTGTGGCTTCGTTGGCTTTGCCGGAAAGTTTGGCTTCAAGCACAGAACCGTCGGCAAAGGGGTGATCGCCGTTGTGGAGCTCGGCCTTGGTGTAGGCAAAACCGGTCTTACCGGCCTTGGTCCACACACCGGTGTTGGCAAACGAGCCCTTGGCCAGGCTGCCGCCGTCGTTATCCGCAATGATTTCGTTCAGGTTGGTATCGCGCTCTCGCGGGCTCATCACATAAGCACCTGCATTTTCAAGCATGGGCATCAGGAAGGGCATCACGTAGCTCTGAGTGTAGAGGTCCTCCACGGTCTGGAAGATGCGGGCACGCTGCCACTCCCAGCGGTTCAGTTTGGGCTCGAAGTACCAGCCGTGGCTCTGCCACAGGGCGATGTTCGAACCATCCAGACCGGCTGGAGCTGCGGCTGCGTCGTGGCGGGTGATGAAGCTGTCCTTTTCTTTGGGTCCAACGTTCTTCTTGGCTGCGAAAAGTGTCAGGTCGTCCAGATTTTTACCGGCCGATGTGAGAATCACTTTGTATTTCTTGTACTGTTCACCCATGGCCGCCTTGCATTGAGCCTTGAAGGTGGCAAGCTGATCGGCTGTCAGGGGAAGGTAGGTTGCGTTTTCATTGAAGTCAACGGTAATGGTACGTTTCTTATCGTTGATTTCCACGTTTTTCACTTTAACTTCGCCGAAGCCGGTAGTGCCCGGACGGTACTGCGAAGCTATTGCTGCAAGATTGTCGTAGCTCTCGGCTGCCTGTGCTTGCCCCATGAATGCAAGAAATGAAGCCGTCAGAACGAGTGAACTTAAAACTTTCATTGGTTTGTGCTTTATAAATAATTGCGCGACTATACGCCTGCAAGGGACAAAGGTCGAAAATTTATGCCTTATACACAAATTTTCATTAAGGAGATTTTGTTAAATATAATATTTTTAATATTTAGATACATAATTTAAGAATAATAATTGGGTCAATCGTGATGATAAGGCTCGCCACGACTGATTGTGCCGGCGCGATAGAGCTGTTCGACCATGAAAAGACGCACAAGCTCGTGAGGAAAAGTCATTTTGGACAGCGAAATTTTCTGGTCGGCACGGTCGTAGACAGCCCGACTGAAACCATAGGGACCACCGACAATGAACACCAGGTTGCGCGGCAGCTCCACGGCCTTACGTTGCAGATACTCCGAGAACTCCCGGGATGTGTATTCGCGTCCGCGCTCATCCAGAAGCACAACGAAGTCGCCCGGTGTGAGCGTGGCCAGGAATCGCTCGCCCTCCAGCTCCTTCTGCCGTTCTTCGGTTGCATTCTTACCCTGTTTCACGTCGGGCAGACATTCAAGCTCAAAGGGCCAGTAGTGGGGGATACGGCGGACGTATACCTCGATGGCATCAGCCACCGGGCCGGCCTTCACACCGCCCATGCACAGTAGTTTGATTTTCATTTTTCAGTGGGGATAAGTCCTATTAGACTAATAAGACTAATTAGTTAGTCCAATTATTGCAATACTTAAAAAGCAAGCGCCTTGCCGGTGAGGGCGAGGCGCCTGTTTTTGATGTTGTCGTGAGCCTGGGCTTATGCGTTCTTCACCTTTTCAACAACGGCTGCGAAAGCAGCGGGGTTGTTCAGGGCGAGGTCGGCAAGCACCTTGCGGTTCATTTCGATACCGCTCTTGTGGATGAGGCCCATGAGCTTGGAGTAGCTCAGGTCGTGCTGGCGGGCAGCAGCGTTGATACGCTGAATCCACAGTGCGCGGAAGTTGCGTTTTTTGTCCTTACGGTCGCGATAAGCGTAGGTGAGACCTTTTTCCCAGGTGTTCTTGGCGACGGTCCAGACGTTGCGGCGGCAGCCGTAGTAACCGCGGGTAAGCTTCAGGATTTTTTTACGACGTGCGCGAGATGCAACGTGGTTGACTGATCTTGGCATTGTAATTGATGATTTTTGAGAGCCAGCGGCCGTTTGTTGCAACGGCACTTTGCGCTGTGCACTCGGTTCGAAAATTGTTTGATTAAATCACGAATTAAGCGTCCTTTCGTGTCAAAAGAAGTCGTGAACGCTGGTTGTAGGGCTTACTTCAGACCCAGAAGGGCTTTGACGTTACCTGCATCTACGCGCGATACGAGACCGAAGTGGGTCAGGTTGCGTTTCTGCTTTTTGGTCTTCTTGGTCAGGATGTGGCTCTTGAAGGCGTGTTTTCTTTTGATCTTTCCTGATCCGGTAAGGGCGAACCTCTTTTTGGCACCGGAATTAGTCTTAATCTTAGGCATTTTGCTTGTTGTTAATTGATTAATTCGTTTTTTATCTCAGGTTGAACTAACTCGTAGTTCTTTATTTTTTCTTGGGGGTGATCATGATGATCATTCGCTTGCCCTCGAGCTGCGGCATCTGTTCTACCTTGCCGTAGTCCTCCAGATCGTTGGCGAAGCGGAGCAGAAGCACCTCGCCCTGNTCNTTGAACAGGATNNNGCGNCCTTTGAAGAANACGTANGCCTTNACCTTGGCNCCTTCCTGNAGGAANCCGATGGCATGNTTCAGNTTNAANTTNTAGTCATGGTCNTCNGTCTGGGGNCCGAAACGGATTTCCTTNACNACCACNTTGGTNNNNTTGGCCTTGATTTCCTTGGCCTTCTTCTTCTGCTGGTAGATGTATTTCTGATAGTCGAGCACCTTGCACACCGGCGGCTCTGCGTTGGGCGAGATTTCCACCAGGTCAAGCTCAAGTTCCTCGGCTATCTTGCGGGCTTCGTGAATGGAATAGATTCCGGGCTCCACATTGTCGCCTACAAGTCGCACCTCGCGGGCACGGATGTGCTCGTTGATGTTATTGGCTGCTTGTTTTGCCTGTCGGGGGTCGCGACGCTGCTGTTGGGGACGCGGTCCCTGGGGTGCTCCGGGGCGTGGGCCGCTCGGATGAAAGTTCGGTTTTTTATCCATTCAGTGTTTATTGATTTATCATTTGATTGACTTCATCGGTCAATTGCGCTGCAAAGGTAGCAATTTTCATCGAACCTTTATCACCTTCGCCCTGTTTTCTTACCGAAACTTCGCCATTTTCTGCTTCTTTTTCGCCTACGACGAGCATATAGGGTACTCGTTTGAGCTGATTGTCGCGGATTTTGCGGCCGAGAGTCTCGTTGCGGTCGTCGATNACAACGCGGATGTCGCTCTTCTCGAGNTCGGCTGCAACGGTCTTGGCGTAGTCAAGATATTTGTCGCTCACAGGGATGATGACGGCCTGTTCGGGAGCGAGCCACAGGGGGAAGTGGCCGGCGGTGTGCTCAAGCAGTACTGCCACNAAGCGTTCCATCGAACCGAAGGGNGCGCGGTGAATCATCACGGGGCGNTGCTTGGCNTTGTCNCTGCCGGTNTACTCCAGTTCGAATCGTTCGGGCAGGTTGTAGTCAACCTGAATGGTGCCCAGCTGCCAACGGCGGCCGATAGCGTCGCGCACCATGAAGTCAAGCTTCGGACCGTAGAAAGCGGCCTCGCCGAGTTCGGTGCGGGCATTAAGACCTTTTTCATTGCAGGCNTCAATAATAGCTTGCTCGGCCAGGTGCCAGTTCTCGTCCGAACCGATGTATTTTTCCTTGTGNTCAGGGTCGCGGAGCGAAATCTGNGCCTCGAAGTTTTCGAACTTGAGNGCCTTGAAGATGTAGAGGATGATNTCCATCACCTTGAGGAACTCATCCTTTATCTGNTCGGGGGCGCAGTAGATGTGGGCATCGTCCTGCGTAAAGCCGCGCACGCGGGTCAGGCCGTGGAGCTCGCCGCTCTGTTCGTAGCGGTACACGGTGCCGAATTCAGCAAGGCGCAGAGGCAGGTCGCGGTAGGAGCGGGGCAGNGCACGGAAAATCTCGCAGTGGTGAGGNCAGTTCATCGGTTTGAGCAGGTATTCCTCGCCCTCCTCGGGAGTGTGGATGGGCTGGAAGGAGTCCTTGCCATATTTTGCGTAGTGACCCGATGTTACGTACAGCTGCTTGTTGCCGATGTGCGGGGTGATAACCTGCTGATAGCCGTATTTCTTCTGGATTTTGCGCAGGAACTGCTCCAGGCGGTCGCGCAGGGCAGCGCCTTTAGGCAGCCANAAGGGCAGGCCGGCGCCCACTTTCTGCGAGAAAGCGAACAGCTCCATTTCCTTGCCCAGCTTGCGGTGGTCGCGCTTCTTGGCCTCTTCCAGCAGTGCCAGATATTCGTCGAGCATAGCCTTCTTGGGGAAGGAAATGCCGTAGACGCGCACCAGCTGGTCGCGCTTTTCGTCGCCGCGCCAGTAGGCACCGGCAAGCGACATAATCTTCACCGCCTTGATAGGAGCGGTGGAGGGGATGTGCGGGCCGCGGCACAGGTCGGTNAAAGCGCCCTGGGTGTAGGTGCTGATTGTGCCGTCCTCAAGCTCGCTGATAAGTTCACATTTATAAGTTTCATCGCGGTCACCGAACATTTTCAGCGCATCTGCTTTAGAAATGTCCGCGCGCACGATGGCCTGATCCTGACGGGCAAGCTCAAGCATCTTGGCTTCGATTTTGGCGAAGTCGTCGGCGGTNAGCTTGTTGTCGCCGGGATAGATGTCATAGTAGAAACCGTTCTCGATTGCCGGGCCGATGCCGAACTTCACTCCGGGATAGAGTTCCTGGAGTGCTTCAGCCAGGAGGTGGGCCGAGCTGTGCCAGAAAGCGTGCTTGCCTTCGGGNTCTTCCCACTTGAAAAGCTGGATGGTGGCATCCTTGTCGATGGGGCGGGTCAGGTCCCACTCTTTTCCGTCGACGCTTGCTGCAAGAACCTCGCGGGCAAGGCGCGGCGATATGGATTGTGCTATCTGAAGCGGAGTGGTCCCGGCTTCAAATTCCTTTATGCTATTGTCAGGAAAAGTGATTTTAATCATATTCTACTTTATTAATTGTCAGCCGTCCCGNGGTGTTTTTCGGGAATATGGCTAAAAATCAGCCGCAAAGATACGAANTTTTTTTCTTTCCGCCATGATTTTCCGCNAAAAATTTCACAAATGGTGCAAAATTGCCCTGAAACGTACCTGCGGTGCCGATTATGATTAAAAAATTAACTTCGGAATTTTGTCANCTGATAAAATAATATGAAAAAATATTGTTACAAATTTTGCGGATANCAAAATTAGTGATACATTTGCACATGTTTTAATAAATTTTCAGCTTATGAAAAAATCATTACTCACAATTTCTGCAACCCTCCTTACCGGCCTCGCAGCCTCAGCTGCCGGACCTNTGGTTATGGAGGAGTGTTTCCCTATCGCCGTTTCGCCCAATGGTGAGTGGGGTGTTAACTCGATGTACGCCGAGGCGGCTATCGTTAACTTGAAGACTGGTCAACAGACCGTAGTCGAAGGCGAGGTNTATGCGTCGCCTGCAGTATGCATCGCCAACAATGGTTCAATGGTCTATTCGGACTATTCGGACGTGTCCTACATTGTAATCAACGGCGAGAGCAT
Source organism: Bacteroidales bacterium (assembly GCA_014800735.1). GTDB lineage: Bacteria > Bacteroidota > Bacteroidia > Bacteroidales > Muribaculaceae > CAG-873. The sequence goes on along the minus strand of JAAVFP010000018.1, from coordinate 123,022 downwards.
CAAATTTGACAGCTCGGAACTTCTTGAATACCGCACGATAATNCTCAACGGTATTTCGGCCGACGCCACTCGCGTGGTTGGNGTTTACACTCCCGTTCAGAACACCCGTGNAACCATGGACCGCTATCCCGCCATGTGGGAAATTGATGAGCACGGCAAGGTGCTCAGCGTCACTAAACTGCCNTGCCCCGAAAAAGACTTTACCGGTCAGATTCCCCAAAGCAGCAACGCCCTTGCTATCTCGGAAGATGGCAANACCATNCTTGGCAACGTCATTGACAATCGCGGCTACATGCCTCAGCCCATCATTTACAAGCAGGCTGATGATGGNACNTGGGCCTACTCGCTGCCCGCAAGTTCGCTGATTAATCCCGATGGTGTNGAATTCCCCGAAATCGGCGAAGAACCTCCCTATGTGCAGGTTACNGATTTCATGNGCGAAGANCAGAANGAGAAGTACCAGGAAGCTNTCGATGAATATTGGGCAGAGTACATGANCGGTAATNNGGATGCTGTCTATCCNGATGCTACGGATTATCTTACCGAGGAAGAGCTCGCTGCATTCNANGAGGCTGCCNATGCCTACAACACATGGCTTGAAGAGTTCTATGAGATCTTGGCTATATACGACGAGGAAGTGATGCCCGCAAGTACCGTGTTCGAAACCAACGCNGANANCCTCTCGCCCGATGGAAATTTCATGGCAGCTTTAAGCTACAAAGCTNTTATCGACCCTGCCGACCCCTGGACTGAGATANTCACTTATCAGNCCGTATCGTTCAATCTTGAAACGGGCGAAATATCGTTCTCGCCCGAAGGNCAGAACTNTTGCCCGAATCAGGTTCTTGACGGNGGTGTAATTATCGCTACCGATTCCNCCGCCGGCGACGGTCTGCCTCAGATCTCTTACATCCGAAACGGTTACGATGCTGAGTTCGTTCCCATCTACGATTACTACAAAGAAACCAATCCCGAGGTTGCCGAGTGGATCTACGAAAACTTCAAGAAGGAGTTTGTAGTTGAAAACTTNTGGATGGGCACCGTAACTGAATATGATGGTATCTTTACNGGCGAGACCTGGATGAGCAAGGACCGCACAGTTGCATTTGCCGGTGTAGCATCAATCTACTGGGATGAAGAAACCACCTACACTTCCTACATCATCAACGAGCTTTCGACCGGTATCTCCAACGTGGCCGTAGGTNCTGGCAACGACATCAAGATTTCGGCNGTCCNCGGTGGTCAGATTAACATTGCCGGCGACGCTACCCGCGTGACCGTTTACGACCTCTCCGGNCGTGCCGTGTTCAGCGCTCCCGCTGCTGCCACTGTTGCCACCGGCCTCAACGGCGGCGCCTACATCGTGAAGGTTGACTCNGCCAANGGTTCCAAGACCGCAAAAGTGACTTTCTAATATATTACAACCATAATAACACACACGAGGGTGAGCCTGCAATCGGGCCCACCCTCGTTGTTGTATATTTGTTTGAAATTCAGAGCTTGGCAATCAGGATGCCCACATAGCCCACATAGCACGCGAACAACAGTATGCCNTCGGCTCGGGTGATNGTCCGNACTTTGTAGAANGTGGCGAAAGCCCAGAAAAGCACGCAGGCCAGAGTCATGGCAAGAAGGTCAAAATTGCCGATACCGCCGAATGGAAGCTCGCGGATGGTGGCTGCGCAGCCNAGCACCATGAAGATGTTGAAGATGTTACTGCCGATGACATTGCCNAGCGCCATGCCCGTGCGCCCNTTGANGGCTGCAGTGACGGATGTNGCAAGCTCGGGAAGCGATGTNCCNGCNGCTACGATGGTCAGACCGATAANGGCATCGCTCACACCCAGGNCGTGGGCTATGGTCGAGGCGCTGTCAACAAACATTTCGCCGCCCACAATTAGCCCNGCNAGTCCCAGGATAATCCACNCGGCAGCCTTGAAGCCTTTCATGGGTNTCACCTGCGGATTNTTGTCAATCTCGTCGGCGTTNGTATTTTTGGCCTGAGCGAANGTGTAGCGCATGAAAACNGCAAAGAAAAGCANCAGTATGATGCCGTCCACGCGCGTCAGCAATGGCGTGGCATCGCCGTCCAGCAGCGGGCCGTTGCCCATGGCAAGCAGGACNAGTGCCGAAAGCATTACCAGCGGGATGTCCTTGGTCATAAGGTTGCGGTCCACGGCAATAGGCGCTACCATGGCCGTGACACCAATAATCACGAAAACNTTGAAAATNTTGCTNCCCACNACGTTGCCGATGGCCAGACCCGCCGANCCGTTGATGGCCGACATGATGCTGATGACGAGTTCGGGCGCCGAGGTGCCGAAGGCCACCACCGTGAGTCCGATAACAAGGTCCGACACACCCCAGCGTTTGGCCACGGCCGAGGCTCCGTCGGTGAGCATATTTGCGCCTACAAGGATGAGNCCGAGGCCANCAAGAAGGAGGATTACACTTAATAGCATATTGTATTGAATTATGTTTCCTCNATTATAACGAACTTCGGCAGGTTTTAGTTTATTTTATTTCNACGCCCACGAAAAATCCGCCAAAAATTCGTATTTTTGCAAACTGAACCAATCTGTAATGTTTTGAACCAGAAAAAACGTATAGCAGTCCTGGGAGCTACCGGTTCNATCGGTAGCCAGGCTCTCGACATAATTTCGCGTCATCCTGACAAATACGAAGCCGTNGTCCTGACGGCCGGAAGCCGTGTTAATGAGCTGATTGAAGCTGCTGCAAAACACCGNCCNCGCCTCGCCATCATTGCGCGGTCCGAGTTGCTGCCCCAGTTGCGCGCGGCCCTTGAGCCGCTGGGTATAGCCACNGCCGCAGGTCNCGNAGCACTGGCAGAGTGCGTCGCAGCTCCGGATGTNNACATGGTGCTTACTGCCACCGTTGGCTACTCCGGCCTCGAACCCACNCTCAACGCCATCCGTGCCGGCAAGGACATTGCCCTGGCCAACAAGGAAACACTCGTGGTGGCTGGCGAGCTTGTGAACGAACTGCTCAAATCGTCGNCNTCGCGCATCTTCCCGGTGGATTCCGAACACTCCGCAATTGCCCAGTGCCTCATGGGCGAGGAGAGTAGTGCAGTGGAACGCCTCATCATAACNGCTTCCGGCGGCCCGTTCCGCACATGGACTGCCGACCGCATTGCTACTGCAAAAGCCGCCGACGCTCTCCGCCATCCCAANTGGAGNATGGGCGCCAAAATCACCATNGACTCCGCCTCGATGCTNAACAAGGCATTCGANATTATCGAGGCNCACCACCTGTTCGGCATCGNTCCTGAGCGCATCACGGCCGTGGTCCATCCCCAGTCCATTGTCCACTCCATGGTGGAGTTCACGGACGGCGCCGTAAAGGCCCAACTCGGTGTGCCTGATATGCGTCTGCCCATAGCCTTNGCNCTGGGCGAGAATACACGTCTGGCCGGNGCATCGCGTCCCCTGCGTCTGCAGGATTTCAGCAACCTCACCTTCGAGGAGCCGGACACCCANCGCTTTCCGTGCCTGGGCNTGGCGCACTATGCTCTGGAAAAACGCGGCAACGCCGCCTGTGTGATAAACGCCGCCAACGAAATTGCCGTGGCCGCTTTCCTGCGCGACCGCATCTCATTCCCGAATATTTACGAAACCATAGCCCATACGCTCACGGCNGTNCCCTTTGTGGCTGCGCCGACATTTGCGGACTACGTAGCCTCCAACGCCGAGGCNCGCGCCNGCGCNGAGGAGTTTGTGGCTACACATTAAATAATATATGGATATTGTAATCAAAGCCGCCCAACTGGTGCTTGCCCTCGTGATTCTGGTCACGATTCACGAGTTCGGCCACTACATTTTCGCACGCATCTTCGGCATGAAGGTGGAGCGCTTNTATCTGTTCTTCAATCCCTGGTACTCCATACTTCGCTACGATCCCATGGCCGGCACGCTTGAGCTCATTGCGCCCAACGATGANGGCCGCGAGAAAGGGCGCCGCCCCCTGGCGGTGTTTCGCGTAGGTAAACCCCATGCACCGCGCCCCGACGGACGTCCCACCTGGCGCGACACCATCTACGGNCTCGGCTGGGTGCCCCTGGGCGGATATTGCTCCATTGCCGGTATGATTGACGAGACTCAGGACTCCAAGAGCCTCGCCGCTGAGCCCCAGTCGTGGGAGTTCCGCAGCAAGCCNGCGTGGCAGCGCCTGTTTGTGATGATTGCCGGGGTGGTGTTCAACTTCATTTTGGCTATATGTATATATATAGGTATAGCCTGCCANTGGGGCGACGATGTTGTGCCCTTCCAGGCAATGACCGAGGGCATGACCTTCAGCCCCGANCTNACTGAGGCNGGATTCCGCGACGGCGACATTCTGCAGAGCCTGAACGGCAAGCCGCTGGACGCAACGGACTACTCCGTGGCATGGAACATGATGCAGCCCGGAGCCCGNGTGGGTGTNCTCCGNGANGGCAAGCCTGTTGAGATTACCATCTCCGANAAGCTTATCCGCCAGCTTGCTACCAAGGANAAGGATTACCAGGGCATGACCGCCCGCATNCCCGTGTATGTGGCAAAGACTGTCAAGGGCGAACCGGCCGAAAAAGCAGGACTCCAGCCCCGCGACCGTATTCTCNCCGTTGGAACNGACACNGTTCCGTCGCTCACCGAATTTTTCCCGNCGCTNACCGCTCATGCCGGTTCNNTTACCGACATGCGCGTGCGCCACGCCGACGGCACCGAGGAACTGATTCCGGTTGAAGTGAACGATGCCGGCAAAATCGGCATTCAGCTGCTGAGCCCNGTGGAAATTTTCGANCGTCAGCGCATCAACTATAATTTCTTCGAGTCCGTTCCCCGCGGGTGGGAGATAGGCACTTCGCAGCTCAAGAACTATGTNTCCTCCCTCGGCCTGATTTTCACCAAGGAGGGTGCGCAGAGCCTGGGNGGTTTCGGCACCCTGGGTGACCTCTTCCCNGCTTCNTGGAACTGGTATAACTTCTGGCAGATTACCGCGTTCCTCTCCATCATCCTGGCGTTCATGAACATAATCCCCATCCCGGGCCTCGACGGCGGTCACACCCTGTTCCTGCTCGTTGAAATGGTGACACGCCGCAAAATGTCCGACCGTTTTCTTGAAATCGTCAATACCGCAGGCTTCTTCTTCCTCCTGCTCCTCCTTGTCTACGCCAACGGTAACGACATATATCGCTTTTTCCTGAAATGACAGAACAATTCAAACGAACCGAAACCGGGCTGCCGGTTCTGCGCCTGCGCAAAGGCAAGGAAGAATCGCTGCAGCGTTTTCATCCCTGGGTATTCTCCGGCGCACTGGTACGCATGCCCGAGGAATCCGANGGAATAGAGGAGGGCGACCTCGTGGCCGTGGCCGCATCCGATGGTCGCATCATCGGCACGGGTCACTTCCAGATTGGCAGTATTGCCGTACGCATGCTGTCGTTCGACCCCGCCGANGCNNTNGANGCCGANTTTTTCCGCNGNCGNCTNNNNCAGGCNCTCGANNTGCGCCNCGCTNTNGGNCTNCCCAACGNNNAGACCGATGCTTTCCGCCTGGTTCACGGCGAGGGCGACTTNNTGCCAGGCCTTGTGGTGGACGTATANGGCGATACCGCCGTAATGCAGGCGCACTCGCCCGGCATGCACTTCGTGCGCGATATTATTGCAGCCGANCTTGTCNGGTTGCCCGACCTCGGCATNAAGAATGTTTACTACAAATCCGAAACAACGTTGCCCTATAANGCCGAACTGGACCCGCACAACGACTACATNGTGGGCGGTTTCTCGCATGATGTGGCCATGGAGAACGGCATCCGCTTTCATGTGGACTGGCTCCGCGGGCAAAAGACCGGCTTTTTCGTGGACCAGCGNGACAACCGCGCCNTGCTGCGCCGCTACAGTGCCGGTCGCCGCGTGCTCAACATGTTCTGCTACACGGGTGGTTTCTCGCTCTACGCTCTGGCCGGAGGAGCGGAGAGGGTAGTTTCGGTCGATTCATCGGCCAAAGCNATCAAACTNACCGACGANAATGTNGCCCTCAACTTCCCCGGCGACACCCGCCACAGCTCCGAGGCCGTGGACGCGTTCAANTATCTGGACANNATGCAGAAAGGNGAGTTTGACCTCATCCTGCTTGACCCCCCGGCATTCGCCAAGCACCGNAGCGCTCTGCGCAACGCNCTCCAGGGCTACCGCCGTCTTAATGCACGCGCGTTCGAAAAAATCGCNCCCGGAGGCATTCTGTTCACATTTTCCTGCTCGCAGGCCGTGAATAAGGACCAGTTCCGCCTGGCAGTGTTCAGCGCCGCAGCTCAATCGGGCCGCAAGGTGCGCATCCTGCACCAGCTCACTCAGCCNGCCGACCATCCGGTGAATATATATCATCCCGAGGGTGAATACCTCAAAGGNCTCGTGCTCTACGTAGAATAATCATTACCATCAATATGAAATTTAACAAATTATGCGCAGGCGCGGCTGCTGCCGCAATAGCGCTCTCAACCGCAATGTGCTCCAAGACAGCCCAGAAAGCACCCGAGGACGATTTCAACTACCACGTTGACCGCTTCGCNGANATCGANGTGCTTCGCTACAAAGTTCCCGACTTCGAGAACCTCACGCCCCAGCAGCGTATCTTCATCTACTATCTCACCGAAGCTGCCCTGTGGGGCCGCGACATCCTGTGGGACCAGAACAACCGATACAACCTGGATATCCGCGATCTGCTTGAAGCCGTCTACACCAACTACGATGGCGACCGCGACACTCCCGAGTTCAAAGCTTTCGAAACTTATGTGAAGCAGGTGTGGTTCGGCAACGGCATCCATCANCACTATTCCACNGATAANTTCGTGCCCACTTTCAGCCGCGAGTTCCTCGAAGGCCGNATCGCCGCTCTGCCGCAGGGNGTCGCTCCGGCCAANAGCGNCGAGCTGGTCGAAGTGATTTTCAATCCCGAAATCGCTCCCAAGCGCGTGAATCAGGCCGAGGGCCAGGACCTCATCGCCACTTCGGCCAACAACCTCTACGCAGATGGTATCACCCAGAAGGAAGTGGAGGACTACTTCGCCAAGCTCAAGAAGCCCGGCGANACCACTCCCATTTCCTACGGTCTTAANACNCGCATCGACCGCGATGCTGCCGGCAACATNATCGAGCAGCCCTACAAAATCGGCGGTCTCTACACTGAGGCCATCGNGCACATCGTGGCTAACCTGGACAGCGCCTCAGTCTATGCCGAGAACGATGCCCAGCGACAGATTATCAAATCGCTCATCGAATTCTATACCACCGGCGACCTCGCTACCTTCGACCGCTACTCAATCGAGTGGGCCGAGGACACCGCGAGNCAGGTTGACTTCATCAACGGCTTCATCGAAAGCTACGGCGACCCCCTGGGCATGACCGGCGCATGGGAATCCATCGTCAACTTCAAGAATATCCCCGCCAGCGANCGCACCGAAACCCTCTCGGCCAANGCACAGTGGTTTGAGAATAACTCGCCGGTGGATTCAATCTTCAAGAAGGAAACGGTCAAGGGCGTATCGGCAAAGGTTATCACCGCTGCCATCCTTGCCGGCGATTCCTACCCCGCAACCCCCATCGGNATCAACCTGCCNAACGCCAACTGGATNCGTGCCGCTCACGGCTCCAAGTCAGTTACGCTTGAAAATATCACCCAAGCTTACGACGCCGCCAGCCACGGCGACGGTTTCAATCAGGAGTTCGTGATTGACGACGAAACCGCCGAGCTGCTTGACAACTATCTGTTCATCACCGATAACCTCCACACNGACCTCCACGANTGNCTCGGNCANGGNTCGGGCNNANTGNTGCCCGGCGTTGACCCCGATGCCCTCAAGGCCCACGGCTCGACCATCGAGGAAGCCCGCGCCGACCTTTTCGCACTCTATTACCTGGCCGACCCGAAACTCNTGGAAATCGGCCTGCTCGANAANCCTGATGCCTACAAGGCTGAATACTATAAGTATATCCTCAACGGCCTCATGACACAGCTTATGCGNATCGAGCCNGGNAAGGACGTNGAGGAAGCCCACATGCGTAACCGCAAACTCATCGCNGANTGGTGCTACGAGAAAGGCAAGGATGCCAACGTCATCGANTTGGTTGAGCGCGATGGCAAGACCTTCGTAAAAATCAACGACTANCAGGCGCTCCGCGGTCTTTTCGGTCAGCTTCTGGCTGAAATTCAGCGCATCCGCTCNACGGGCGACTATGNTGCTGCNCAGAACCTCGTTGAAACCTACGCAGTTAAGGTTGANCCCAANCTTCACCAGGAAGTGCTGGACCGCTACGCAACCCTCAACATCGCTCCCTACAAGGGCTTCGTAAACCCCGTCTACACTCCCGTGCGCGANGCCGAGGGCAAGATTGTCGACGTTACNATTTCTTATCCTGAGAACTACGTGGACCAGCACCTGCGCTACAGCAAGCAATATCGTACACTTAAATAATGTTAAACNCTGGGCTACTCGGACATTTTTTACTAATTTTGCAGTCGAAAATGCTCGAGTAGCATTTAGTTACTATTTTATTCACCTATAAATTTTCTGAGAATGCACTTAAATTCTGAAGAAAAAGTACAGATCTTCGAGAAGTACGGTAAGAGCAAGACTGACACTGGCTCGCCTGAAGCACAGATTGNATTATTCTCCATCCGTATCGCTCATTTGACNCAGCACCTGAAGTCAAATCACAAGGATCATACAACNGAGCGCGCTCTTAAGATGCTCGTAGGTAAGCGTCGTCGTCTTCTCGACTACCTGATGCGCAAAGACATCAACCGCTACCGCGCCATCATCGCACAGAAAGAGCTCGGCATCCGCAAATAAGCAGAGCCGCTCAAGCGCAACAAAAAAAGGACAACCAAACCGGTTGTCCTTTTTTGTTGCGTGCATCGTGATGCGAGCGCAGCGAGCATAAAAAGNGCGGCTTCACTCATCAAAATCCANCAGCAACTGCAGCGGGTTCCCCGTGCGCGCATCNGNCTTGCTTGATTTGCTCAGCGACAGCCCCAGCAGTCGTATCGGTTTCTCNGGCACGTCNATNCGNGCNGCAAGCTCGCGCGCCTTTNCGGCATACTCCTCTGCGCCGAGGNCATCGCCNAGTCCGGACACACACCGGGTAATCTGGCTGAAATCCGAGTACTTCACTTTCAGNGTCAGGGTAGAACCCGTAAAATTCTTACCGTTCAGTCGCTCGCACAATTCTTCNGCAAGCCCTCCGAGCACCCGGTCAATATCCTCGCGCGCCACAATGTCCTCCTCGAGCGTCGTTTCGCATCCCACGCTCTTGCGCTCNCGGTAAGCCTGNACCGGACGCTCGTCAACCCCACGGGCAAAGTGGTAATACTGCGGTCCCGCCTTTCCGAAGTGCAACCGAAGCTCCGGAATACTGAATCGCCGCAAATCCTCGCCTGTGTAAATTCCCAGCGAGTGCATTTTGGCCGCAGTCACAGGGCCAACGCCCCAGAACGACTCNACCGGCATTTTGGCCACAAAGCGCTCAGCCACCGACGGATGAATCACGCACAAACCATCCGGTTTNCGGTAGTCCGACGCGATTTTGGCAAGGAATTTATTGTACGACACACCGGCCGATGCAATTANCCCAAGCCGCTCCTTGATTTTCTGCTTAATTTCCTTGGCAATATCCAAGCCAAGCTCAATCCCGGGAAAATTTTCAGTCACATCCAGAAAAGCCTCGTCGAGCGATATAGGCTCTATGACATCCGTATATTCGTGGAAAATTTCATGAATCTGNGCCGACACGGCCTTATACTTATCGAAATCACAATTCACAAAAACAAGGTCAGGACAAAGCTTGCGCGCTTTCGACGACGACATTGCTGANCGCACCCCATACCGGCGCGCCTCATAGCTCGCNGCCGCCACAACACCACGACCATCAGCCTGNCCGACNGCCAGAGGCTTTCCGCGCAGCGAAGGATTGTCGCGTTGCTCAACCGATGCGTAGAACGCATCCATATCTATGTGAATGATTTTTCGTACCATGCAAGTTCGGGGGTAGTNGAGTAGAGAGGTAAAAAATAAGGCAACCCNGGAATTGGATTGCCTTTTGTAGCGAATTCGGGAATCGAACCCGAGTCTCCACCTTGAGAGGGTGGCGTGCTAGGCCACTACACTAAATCGCCATTTTGCATNAGCTTTTCGCTTTTTGCACTGCAAAGTTACNCAACATTTCCGTCCCTCGCAAGNATTTTACACATTTTAACANAAATATTTTTCACTCNGAACGCNTCTGGCCATCTACCTCCTTGATATCAAGCCCCTTNCCTNCGCCACACNGTNTTCCGAGCGAAGCGAGGAAAANCTGAAGTCTAATNGGGNGGGTACCAAATAANGTGAGATGNGTGAATATAAGAAAGGAAAACCGGGAGTGGANTGNCAGGGCTGAANCGCAGTACCGCGACCAGTGGGAGCGNACCCGTCTGCTGGCGGCAATATCCATNCAGCCTCACGTCTCAAAAAAAATTACCCCACAGCAGCTCATACCGCTNCNGTGGGATAATAAAGAGGTCGCTGCTCGCCAGGAGCCTAAGCCGCACGATGCCGCCGCAGCCCGCAAGAGATTTGAGGAACTGGTAGCCCGCGGGATTTAGTCGTTATCATCCGAAGGTTTCTTATCGTCGAGCACTTCATTGCCATATTGACATAGGGCTATTAATAATATTAGGCAAAATATGCCGAAACCTATGCCAAAAATACTACCTAATATGTAGGGTATTGAGTCCATAACAATCACTATAAAAGTAGTTTTGACAAAAGTAATAAAAATATAACGAATTAACAAATCAAAAAGTTGAAGGATGGCTTCTAAAGATACCATAGCAGTTACATTTAAAGTTTCAGATGAAAAAGGTGGGTTCAAACAGCTCACTTTGGACGCTGATGGCCTGCGTAAGATTATGGAGCAAAACGTTGAGGTCACTCATAAAATGACCAAAAAGATCTTTAGATGATTTTGAACCTTTGATACAATCGCCCGAAAATGGGGTCAAAAAAACGTATCAAAATGTATCAAAAACGCTGAATAATTCGGAAATCAGCGGAAGAAAACCGGAAGAAATTGCCCTATTTCAGGGCCCCTTCTGGAAAAAGTAAAGTGTTGACTGACTTTGTAAATGTCTGATTTTTAAAAGAAAAAGGGAGGTTTTATAACCTCCCCTCCCAGAGCCGCGAGTGGAACTCGAAAATTCTCTGGTACATGTTTGATAATTAATATAATAGGCTTGGAAAATTCAATAGTCTAACCCCGAGGTAACACATATTGTCTGGTTATTGAGATTGTACTGAGAAAGCTTTGCCTTAAGAGCATTCAGATTGGTACATTCAGCTTTCCAGAGCTCGTTTAATGCGTGGTGAACTTCGGTAGCATCGGTGCCGAGAGCGTCCACTACTTCTGCGGGATATTGACTCAAGAGCTCATCCATCCACTCGGCCATGTCAATGCCGGGATTTTCCATGACGACGTTCCATGCACAATCCTTCAGCTCCTGGAGGAAATCTGGGGGCTCGTCAATATAGTTATCTTTATAAAATTTCATAAACTCAAATCTTGTTTGGTGTGAACAGTCGTCAAATGCCGCTATCGCGCACAGAAACGGCCCTCTTTCATCGTTTACCAGCGTAATGGTGTATTCCTCATCCTGGCTGTGAAATCGCGTAAGCGTTCAATCTGATAAGCCGTGGCACTCATTTGCTCATCGAGCAGCAGCTCAGAGTCTCAACAATTAAAAGCCGAATCACTCGCTTCCTGCCTATCTTTGCCGTAAACTAAAACCACACGCTATGTTCCGCAAACTATATCACCGCATCTACAACGCTGTTGCCTACTGGCGGCTCCGCAGGCTATATTATCGTTTATTCTGGCTCTATGCGGAAAAAACTGACTGTGCAAGTTATGCAATCTCTCAGGCAGATGAAGCGTTTGCGGAGCTCACTAATTATCGCAAGGGAGATTTGACTCACTTCCCGGGATATTATCCTCAGTCTTAGAAGCATGGTGCCTGGGATTCTTGTTATGCAACTGATTTTTCGCAGCTTGTATTTGCTCTTCGCTCTCAGTTTTAACCATAGCGGTAGGGTAGATTACAGGTATTGAGAATCTAATCCTTGAAATATGTTCTGTTTTTGATTCGTTACCGCCATCCACCTTCGCAGAAAAAACTTGTAAAAGACCAAGACCCGCATGCCCTTCGATTGTATCAACATTACCAATTGTTAAGGCTACATCAAAATCTACATTTGATATTAACCTATTCTTGCCATCTTGTTTGAGGGTTTTGAGTGAAATCGGTGCAGGCATCGACGGCGACACCACCGCTCCATTCTTAAGCTCACCCTGCAGGTCGCTTACTGCTTCCGTGATATCAGTGATAGCAGCTTTAATAAATTCCTTAAGTTCCATCAATTCTATAAGTTAACAATTATGAGTACCAGAAAACATCAACCGAACGAAGTCAACACCGTGAACACAAATCACGATACAATCATCTGTGACTATACCAAAGACACGGTCGAGTATCCTGCGCAAAGCCTGACCCGGAAAAATTTCATAAAGAACCTGATTGCATTCAGGGTACTTAAAGCACTCGGCTTCGCCGTTCTCCCAACATGTGATAATTCGGCTAAAGGCGGGGTACTGTATTTCTCGGCCAGCGCAATGCCGCTGCGGTGGAAAAGCTCTATCGAAGCCTGAGCCTCATCCTCCGGGTTTGATGTTGCATCCGATGGGCTCGTAGGAGTTGGGATTCTTTTACCAATCTGTCAGTTGCTTGGTCTTTACTTCGTAGCCGTACTGAGGATTATCTATGGCGAAGTTCAGGAACTCAACTCGGTATGCAGTAGATGGATGGTCAGAATCTTCATCAGCCCAGAAATAATCCGGAGAACTAGATATCATTTGGAGAGCTTCGATGTATTTCTCAGGATGTCCAATGAATTGCATAAACCTTATGGCTGCTAAGTCAGCCTCAAGTTCTGACTCACGGCCGTATTTGTATCTGAACTTAATGGAAGATTGCTTCATATCATCTGCAATCTTGGCTATACGTTTTTCATAAACCGAGGAATCATACTCCTGGCCAGTCAAGCCGGCTGTATATGCATCCAACCCGGCAGAAGCAGCTGTCAATCCTGTAGCAATACCTCCCAGAATTTTATCTTTGCGCTCCTTCTTCGCAACCTCATACTCTTTCCTAATATGGTGGAAAAAAGCTCCATGCGCAAACTCATGTGCAGTTACAGCCATAATTCTAAGGTAATCATATTCAAGCGCATCGAAAAGGCCTGAATTCAAACAAATCGCAAATCCGTCGTTGGTAAGAACCGCGAACGCATTTGGTGTCGGATCAAGAATTACATTCAGTTCAAAGATATGTGCCGGCAGGCCCATGTCCATTACTAGGGTATCACAAAAGCCTCTGAGGTCTTCTACGATTTCCACGTCTGCTTTGTAATTGTATGCTCTCATCCTGTTATACGCCTCCAGTGCTTGTTTCTCGGCTCCTTTGCCTTTTTGGATATCAGCGGCGAACTTATCCGTAATAGGATTATTGTTTAGGACGGCAAGCCAAAAATCCTTTTCTTCAGCCGACTCAGGCAACTCTTTGGCCACAGCCGATACATCATGCGCCTTAATAATCTTAATAAACTCTTTATTATTGTTCTTTGCATGGCTTACGCTTATACACAGCATGCAAAGCATAAAAATAAGTAATTTCTTCATGATATTATACTGTTTACTTTACGCCTCAATAAATCGTTAAAGCTCAAATCTGTTCATATTCCATTTTGCGCTGGTTTCTTTTTCATCGTAAAGTATAGGTTCTCCAGTGCGTTCGTGGAATTTGATTTTAATTGAAACTGTTCTCTCTCCTCGCTTAACACACCTGTCATAGATGCCCTTAGATATTTCTTGTTGGGTGAATGTGAAGAAGATATTCTTTTGTCCATCCTTGTCCTTGCATCGGGCTACAACGACATATCGCATCTGATTACCTATGAACTTGTCAAAATTCTCGATATTGATTTGAGCGTTTATTTTGCCGTCTTTCATGGTCACCGTTTTAACCTGTATGTAGTAGTAAATGTTATCCTTTACAGCTACGAGGTCGACACCTTCGTCAATCATCATCCTGTTCACATTGTAATTGTGAAATAGCAATTCCGACATTACTGCACATTCTCCACCTCTCCCTGTGTACTCAGAAATTTGCATAGGAACTTCAGCCGGAGCTGATTTCTTTTTTCTTTTGGAGTAGTATCCTTTGGAATATGTGAGCCAGGATTCATCTCCGAGTTTTTTGTCTTCTCGAAGAACACGATCTACCGCCTCGTCTACTTCTGGGCGAGCAAGCAAACTATCCGGGTATAACTGCGCACATAGCGCAGCTTTTATTTCTTTAGCTTTTTTCTTATCAGAATAATTTTTGAATATATCAAAAATTAATTCGATAGAAATTTCTTCGAAGTTTTCGATGGTATTATTTTTATTATCCATTGCTTAATGTTTTGTCAGGTATCACAATTGTTTCTCGAGAGATTAAGGACTGAAATTAATTTATATAGAATCTGACTCTAAAGAAAAACAATTGAGCTTTATATCATTATCTGAATTTTGTAATTCATCTGAGATATATCCGGTGTAGACCTCACTACTCGTGCAGGTATCTATTTTGTTGTTTGAAGTATTCATCCATTCTCTGAGACAATAAGCAAACAACAAAAACAATGTGGCCGTAACCAATATTATTAAAGGGATAAACTGCGAAAAACAGTTATCTTTTTTATCATCGGATGTAGATTTATTATTCATATTTTTAGCACGCATGGTATCTAAACATTTTCTGTCATCCAATCTGTCAAACCTCGGTCAATATTCAGGGTTGCCCAACCGTCACCGGTAATATTAATAATTATTATCTCGCAAGTTTTTTGCGTAGCGGACGCAATATTATCGCGAAGTTGCGTTGCTGAGCCATCATAAGAAACCATCCAAAGTTGAGTCATCAATTGAGCCCAATGGGGATAATCGCGCATGTGTTCGATAAATTGTTCCGAATTGAAAGATTGTCTAGGACGCACGTGTACTAAGAAGGTTGCCATATTTATTCATTGGAAGCTTTAAAATAATATCCTACTATAAAACCCAAGGGACCTGAGAGTATACCGGAAATGGCGATTAATATATCTTTATAATCATCTACAGTGTAGTTGTTAAGAATTCCAATAATAAGGGTTAAATAAATGATTATAAAGAATGCCCAGACATATAAACTTGCTATTATTTTTCGCGTATTCTCTTTTGGATTTTGGGATATCTCAGTATCACTGTTTGATGTTCGGATAGGGGTATTATTTACCATAGCACTATCTGATTGTATGCTTTCTTCAATTTCGCTACTCATATCAATCTTTTTTGAAATAAATGGTTGATTTTACTTCGCTTTTAATTCCATTATGCGCTCTTTCAGCTCCATAATTCGCTCGTCTTTCTCTTTGATTAGTGACTCTAAAGACTTGATTCTTTCAGATAAAACCACATCGCTATTAGTCACCGAGATGTTTCCGCGAACAGATGCTGGGGAATAATCACCTTCGGTGTGGACAGATGAAACCTGTTCATCAAAAAATTCTACTACAGAAATTCGCAATTCGGCTGCAATTTTTTCTAAGTCTTGTGCTGAAATGCGATTTTCCCTCACACAGCGATGAAGGTTACCTTCTGACATTCCTATAGCTTTCGCAAGAGCCTTGAACTCAATCGATTTATTTTCGGCTATTATTTTTATGCGTTGCAAATTCATTGAATAACAAACACTTAAATGTATTAACAAGTGAAATTAACAATCCTTAACGCATAAATATATGCGTAGAACTGCAATATTTATTAACTTTGCACCGTAAAGTTAAACATTAAACTTTATACAAACAAACATTATGCGCAAAAACTGCGCGTATAACTTCATGCCATATAACAACATAACATGAACAGTCACAAACCAAAAAGACATAACAACCCCGGCAAGCAAACCGACATCCGGCTTAAGCTCATCATCGCCTTTCATGGTAATGTAGCCCTGGCCGAAATAGCACTTGCCTTCGTCAATGGCAATCCGGAAGCCTCCGAGCAGTACCTTCGTTTCAAGCAATGGGAGGCAGAACAATTCGCCGACTACTGCGCCAGCGGTTTCCGTAAGCCTCAGGCTATTTCTCCAGCAGAGCAGTCACCACGATAATTCGCATGCCATTGTAACTATCCACGGCCGTACTGATGCTCTCAATCTCCCAGCCCTGCTCAAGCTGCTCGCTGAAAAGAGAGGTATAGTCAACAGCTTCCGCAAGATCATAATTCAAATAAGCCCAGTGGGTCAATATCTTTTTCATATCTACTCAAGGTTTAAGATTCAATTCCGTAAAGTTAAACATTAAACTTCAAACATACAAACAATATGGCTGAAACCACACCTAAAATCCGCCCCACACTCGCCAACATGGAAATCGGCGACACCTGCTCATTTCCCGTGCAGAAGATGAAGAGCATACGCTCCCAGGCCTCCGAGCTTAGCGTGATTCTGGACCGAAGGTACAAAACCCGCACCAACCGCACCGACCGTACAATCGTAGTCACCCGCTTAGCGTAAACCCACAGCCATGAATCTTCACAATTGGAAACTACTCGCCACCATCCTCATCGCAGTCGGTTCAGGGTTGCTCGAAGCAGTCCTTATAGAAATCGACCCAATGGCCACCGCATGCGTCAACGGCGTACTCCTTCTGTGCTTAGGCATCGCAATCATCTACGGTATAGCAGAGAAAGAACAACGGCCCGCGCAACTCCGGCAGCCACATCAGCAGGAGCACGACCGGCACGACTATGAAAACCCGTGGTATCATACTCGATTTGTACCGGATATGCGCGATAGTTCCGCCCGGCTTCTTTCCTCCCTCGAAGAAAGAATAGCAGAAGCCAATAAAACTACAGCACTCAACTGCCCGACGAGCAGCAATGACATCCCCGGGCCCTCACTCCTACAGAGGCTACAACGTCAACACCACGAACTGACACTCCGTCACACGCAAGCGGACGGATGCCTGGACCGATTTCGATATAACACTCGAGCCATTTGAATATTATGAACATTAAAACCGTAAACATTGGCGAATTAATACGTCTGCGTGTTGAGAGTCTTGGCATGAGCAAATCAAAATTTGCTGAAAAGCTGAACATCGCCAGGCAGAACATTGAAAAGACTGTCTTCTCCAAGCACAGTATTGACACCAACCTTTTGTGTGCCATTTGTAACGTATTAGATTACAATTTCTTTGCTTATTTCAAAGACAAAACAATGAACCAACGATACTACCTCCGCGGCGGCGACTTCCGACCCGAAGAAGTCAACCTCGATAACATGCAGCTGCTTTTTGGGAAATACATCACCCTCGACAGAGCTGAAGAACTGCTCAGTCAAAACCACAATATATTTCCCACAAAAGAGCTCGCCCTTCAGGCCTCAGCCGCCGTGCGCAGCTTCCTGGCCGTGTTTGACATCACTCGCTCAGAGCCTGCAAGGTTAAACCCACAAACTCATACGCAGCTGCATAATATCGCGCAGCCTCCCTTGATAGTCTGTATTCAAACTCCGAGTGAGGAAACTCCGCTCCACGTCGCTGAGCCACAAGCGCCCAACGCATAAACCGCTCCTTATCCTGAGGATAGTACCCGTTACCATGCTTCAGGAAATCCTCAAGCAAATCTAATTCATTCATATACATCGTAATTTTAAAAGTTTGGCAACACAAAATTACGAAAAACCCGCGGAAAAGCACGACGCAGCCGAATCGAATTGGCCCGCGGGAACAAACAAAAGAAACTCCATCACCTAAAGCCCCCAACCACATGGCAACCCCACAGACCTTAGAACAGATGCTTGCGAAGACGCTTCGCGAAGTCAGCACACTGCGCCGCGAAGTCCGCGAGCTCGCCGGCATCCTAAATGCCGACATCCGCACCGCCGACCGCCTCATCAGCGTCAGTGAGGCATGCCACATCCTCGGCAAGAAAAAAACGGCCGTCTACCAGATGATAGCCTCCGGCCAGCTCCCGGCTCGCCGCGACGGCACAGGCCACTACCGCCTCTCGTTCAATCAAGTTCAAAAATACATCCACTCATGAAAGAAACAATCAACACAACACTCCAGGACCTCCTGGCCGCAATCAACATACTCGGCAAACCGCAAGAGATAACCGTATCCGGAGCCGCCGAAGCCATCGAAATCTGCCCGCCCATCCGCCTCACCCCCGAAGGCCGCGAACACTTCCTGCAGGCACTCCAGTGCAACGTCACAACCACCTACACCGGCGGCGAACACCAGGAAACCGAAGTGTGCGACGACGATGAAGCGTTCAACCAGATGGCATGGACACTTCTCTCCATCCTCGACCGCCACTACTACCGCCGCACATTCGACAAATGGTTCGACGGCGACGACGCAGAATTAATCTAAAAAACACCTCCCCATCATGACAGAATTTGACAAACAACTCATTGCTAAAGCCGAGAACCTACGCCGCTGGGACTACCGCCTCATTGACAGCATTCTCCCCTTTGCCGACACCCCCGAAGCGCGCGCCGAACTCACCCGCATCCGCTGGGAATTATACGACTTAATGCAGGACTCTCTCTAACCCCCACTCAAAATGAACACCGCAATTTCACTCACCCGCATCCTCCTTCTCCTGGCCCTCTTTGCCCTGGCCATGTTCGGCCTATTCGCAGGCCCTAAGGACGACTCCACAACCTGGTTCGCCGACTTCCTCCTATCCAAAGCAATGGCCGCCGTGGCCCTCGGCCTCTTCGCATACCTCGGCGGCCGCTGGCGCCGCTCCGACCGCCGTGTGGCTGCCTGCATCCGATGGGCAACCGAAGGAGCAGGGGAGTGAATCAACCGTATAGAAGTAAAGTGTTGATTGACTTAGTGTTTTTGTCAGGCGTGTAGGCTCAGTTGGTAGAGCGCTGCGGCACCCTCAAGCGTGAGGTAACGCCGCATGGTCGCCGGTTCGAATCCGGCCACGCCACCAAACAACAATCAAAAATCATCAGAACTATGTGTACCCAACCCGAACAATCCACCGCCCCGCAGGCCAACATCGACGAGCAGCTGCCCCTCGAACTCCGCAAAGCCAGCATGGAAGTGCAGCTTGCCACCCTGCGCGCCAACGCCGAGTACAACGCATCCCCCGCCGGACAGATGCAGCGCCAGTTCGAAACCTACCAGCGCATCGCCAAACCCCTCTCCGAATCCGCATTCGTCCCCGCGGCCTACAAAGGCAACATCGGCGACTGCATCATTGCCGTCGAAATGGCCGCACGCCTGGGCGTGTTCCCCCTAACCGTCATGCAGAACCTCTGCATCGTCAAAGGAAACCCCACCTGGAAATCACGCTTCCTCATCGGCTGTGTCAACACCTGCGGCCGCTACAGCACCCTCGACTACCGCATGACCGTCGACGGCACCGTAGGCTCCGTGCAGTACAAAACCTGGGAGAAGGACGCCACCGGCAAGAACCGCGAAATCCTCAAAACATTCCCCCAGCCCCAGCTCCCCAACCTCGTGTGCGTGGCTTTCGCCACCGAGCGCGCCACCGGCAAGGTACTCACCTCAACGCCTGTTTCCGTCCGCATGGCCGTGCAGGAAGGCTGGTATTCCAAGGACGGTTCCAAATGGCCCTCAATGCCTGAGCAGATGTTGCGCTACCGTGCCGCATCGTTCTGGGTGTCCACCTTCGCTCCCGAAATGTCCATGGGATTCCGCACCGAAGAAGAGCAGCGCGATATCGTCGACGTCGACTTCGAAGAAGTGCGCCAGTCCGGCCAATCCAAGCCCACCCCCGCCTCCATCGACGAAGCCAAGGAGAAACTCCGCAACCGCGCCGCCAAACAACCCAAGTCCGCCACCTCCACTGAAATGCCGTGAGCAAGCTTATCAACAAATATTCCACCCTGGCCGCCGACGAGCTTGAGGAACACTTCTCGCAGTTCCTCATCGACTCCTGGTCCTACTCCGGCGTGGCAACCTTTGCCCGCAACGAGAAGGAATTCGAGCGCCGCTACATCTACCGCGAACCCTCGCGCAAATCCCCCACAACCGTGGCCGGAACCGCCTACCACGCCGCCCTGGAACTGTTCTTCAACGCAATGAGCCAGGGCCAGGTCATGGACATTACCGCGCTCCAGGAACTCGCCTACAACATCATCGACCAAGTCGAGGCCAACCAGTGGAAGCTGGGCAAGAAAACACCCGCCGTTCAGGATTGCATCACCGCCGCAACCAAAACCGCCAACGCCCTTATAGCCAACTTCTGCAAGGAGCAGAACATCTACACCGACGGCCTTGAGCGCATCGTGGCCGTGGAGCAGCGCCTCGAGGGCTGGCTAATTGTCAATGGCGTAGACATCCCCCTGCCATGCCACGCGCAGATCGACCTCGTGCTTGAGCTCGCCGACGGCCGCCGTGTCATCGTGGACCACAAATCCAAAAGCACCTACACCGACGAGGCCGAACTGGCCTACACTGGTGCCAAGCAGGCCATCGTCTACGCCCTCATGTGGGAGTGCCACCATCCGGACATGCCCGTGGACGAGGTGTGGTATATGGAAAATAAGCACAGCCTCAACAAGGACGGCAGCCCACAGCTCCGCAAAATGGCTATCAAGCTCGACCCCGACACACGCCGCCTCTACGAGGCCATCCTCTTCGAACCCCTCCGCCGCATGATTCAGGCCACCTCCGACCCCAACTACCTCTACACTATCAACGACGCCGACCCCATGGCCGACCGTGCCGAACTCTACGACTTCTGGGCCCGCACCCTCATTGCCGACATCAACGACTTCCTATATCTCCCCGAGCACAAACGCCAGCTCATCTCGCGCCGTCGGCGCAAAGTGCGCGACGCCTCGGCTGCATCAATCTCCCCGAAAGTAATCAAATCATTCCGCCGCAACGCGGCAACATTCATCTCCTACGAACTCCGCGACGATATGACTGACTCCGAAAAAATCGAACACACCCTGCGCATGTTCAACATCATGGTCAAGGTTGCCCACTCATTCGGCT
The DNA here is from genome assembly GCA_014800735.1 of Bacteroidales bacterium. Lineage (GTDB taxonomy): Bacteria > Bacteroidota > Bacteroidia > Bacteroidales > Muribaculaceae > CAG-873. Next base: position 101,862 of record JAAVFP010000018.1, on the reverse strand, counting down.
CCTTCTCCTCCGTGTCCTACCTCCTCGAAATCGGGCCCGGCGTCATGATTAAGAACATCGCCCAGCACGCCCTCGACATCGCCAACGCAATCAATGTCCCCTCCGTGCGTGTCCTCCCCGAGCTCACCGTCTACGAAGGCAAATCCTACCTCTGTATCGAGGCCCCACAGCGCTCCAACCAGGTGCTCGTGTGGGACGAAAAGTACCAGGACGCTTTCCGCCTGCCCCTGGGTCTCGACAACTTCGGCCGCACAATCTTCTGGGACATCTACAACCACTCAACCCCTCACATGCTCATCTGCGGCGCAACCGGCTCCGGCAAATCCGTGTGCATCCGCTCCACAATCGAGTATGCGCGCCTGGCAGGGGTCAGACGCATCATCGTCCTCGACCCCAAATATGAATTCGTGCGCAGCCTCAACGCTCCCGGCATCGAAGTAATCACCGATATCGAAGCAATCGAGAAGCGAATGAAGCAGCTCGTGGCCGAAATGCAGGAGCGTGCACGCACCGGTGAGTGCGGCCTCACACTCATCGTGTTCGACGAATTCGCCGATGCCGTTTCCTCCGCACGCTCCGGCAAAGCCCTCGACATCTACGAACGGGTCGAAGTCGGCACCAAGCGTGGCCCCATGGGCTTTCCCATCCCAAAATATGAAAATAGAGTAGTGGGCCGTGAAAAATCGCTCGAAGAAAACCTCAAGATGCTCCTGCAGAAAGGCCGCTCCCTCGGCTACCGCATCATCGCCGCCACCCAGCGTGCATCCACCAAGGTTATTACCGGCGACGCTAAAGTAAACTTCCCCGTCCAGGTCTGCTTCCGCGTACCCAAAGCCGTGGACTCCAAGGTAGTGCTTGATGAAGAAGGCGCCGAAACACTCGCCGGACACGGCGACGGACTCATCAAGTCGCCCGAATACTTCGGCACCGTCCGTTTTCAAGGATTCTTCAAGCCATGAGCCCCACCCTGTCAGCTACCGACCTCGCCCTGGTGGCGCGCTACCTGACCGACTACGCCAAAGTGCTCCGCAAAAACGGTCACACCTCCACAGCCGACGCCAACCGTGCACGCCTGGTCTGCAAGCTCCTCAAAAAAATATCACCGAATCATCGTGATTCGAGCGCAGCGAGAATAAAACCAACCAACTCAAATAAAAAATGACTAAGAACCAATTAGCAACCGAACTGGCAGTGTCGGAAAAACTCTGCCTCTCAACCGCCGTAAAGGCCGTGGACGGTATCGTCCGCATCCTCCGTGAAACCCTTGCCAAGGGCGAGGAAATCACCGTGCGTGGCTTCGGCTCCCTTGCGCCGGCACAGCGCCAGGAGCGCCGCGCCGTGGACTTCACCACCCGCAAGCCCATCGTAATATCGGCCCACATCTCCGTGAAATTCAAACCCGCAAAAGAACTCATCAACAACCTCAATCCCCACAGCAATGAAAACTGAAAACACCCAGTCAAGCGTCAACACACCCTATACCGTCCTCGTTCCTTACACCGGCACCAAGACCGTCTTCGCAATGCCCATGGCAAAACCCGATGCCGAGAAGGAGCTTGGCCGAACTATCAATGCCGCCACGCCCGGCACCGAGGGCTACCTCGTCGAGTACCCCGACGGCTACCGCTCCTGGTCGCCCAAAGCCGTGTTCGAGGAAGCATACAAACCCTCCGCCACCCATGTCGACCGCATGAAAATTGAGCTCGCCGACCTCAAGCACCGCATCCTCAAAGCCACTGCCGCTGTCTATGCCCCCGACCTCCTCTCATTCGACGAGCGCGACGACCTCAAATGCCAGCTCAAAGCCATGCATGAATACGCACGCATCCTCTTCGACCGCATCCGCCACGCCACCGAACCGCGCACAACAATAGCTCCCGTGGAATTCGAACAAGTTTAATCTGACGTTAATATGCACAAGAAGATTACAAGTCCTTTCTCCGTCGTGTCACGTAAGACGGAAATACGGTATGTAACGAGTGACCCACAAAAGATGCTCGGTAAATTTGTCGCTCGTCGTGCTTTCCGCACATGGACCGAAGATGTAGTTGATGCCGAGACCAACGAAACAATCCAGATCGAGCGAAATGAACTCCTCCTGGAGCGTGGTACTTACATCGATAACGACCAACTCAGCTCCATCAATTTCATGATGCAGGAAGGTTCATTGAAGGAAGTCGAGGTGTCTAATCAGAACCGCCAGGGTATGCTGTTGCAAAACAACACCATGTTCCCATATAAGGCCGTGGCCAAGATTGAAGGCAAGAAAAAGACTTTCCTTCTCTACGCTTCCTCCGTGGCTAACGCCCTGGTTATCTTAGTTGACTTTATTGAACTAAACTATAAAGGAGGTTTTGAGATAACTAAGGTCGAGGAAATGGACTATTGTGTCGTAATAATCGACCGTCTGAAACCTGCCGAAGCACGCAAGCTCGAACTTGATACCGCCTACCTTAAAGGCGATATATCAATGCAGACTTTTGTCGAGGCGACCATAGATAAAATTCAGGATGGTAATCCTGACGTGGAAGAGGAGGCAAAGAACGATGAGGGTAAGAAGTTCTACGAGATAGGAGCACATGTCGTACTGTCTAACGACAAGGAAGGCGGCTCCGAGGAGGACCACATCTTCATAGTTCAGACTGTGTCCGCTGTTCGTGCGAATATGCTTATCGAAAAGTACCTGCGCGACAAACAGGAGGAACGCTATCTTGAATCTCTCGAACACCCCGAACGGACTTTTGTGAAATATGATATCCGTTCTTTCATAGAAACTTCAAAGATTCTTCCTATTGGTTGCTTCATCCCGGTTTCTTTCTCGGAGGTTTACAATGAAAGTGACAATTGACCAACTGCGAAAACTTGCCGGAGGCTCGTCCTCCGGTAAGCCTTCGCCCAACAAGTACCACGCTAAGAAGGTGGGAGGCCACGCTTCAATCAAGGAATACCGCCGCGCCAACCAACTCAAGCTGATGGAGCGCGCCGGCGAAATTTCCAACCTCCGTGAGCAAGTTCCCTTCGAGGTCATACCGGCCCAACGCGACAAAGCCGGAAAGCTCATTGAACGAAGCTGCCGCTATATCGCCGACTTCGTCTATAACGACAAGCAGGGCAACCTCGTGGTCGAGGACACTAAAGGCGTCCGGACAAAGGAGTATAAAATCAAACGCAAACTCATGCTTCACGTGCACGGAATCCGGATTAAGGAAACCTGAGCATCGCAAGGTATTGATATAACATCCATTCAGCCGGATTGGCTCTGTGGGTCACCTCCTCCGTGAGTGGGGAAGTGGGGCAGACCAATGACTGAACTTAATTGAGTAAGTAACATGGACCGACAATCATTCGTATTCTACGCAAGCTTTTATGACGCAATCCGCGACCTTTCCGACAACATCAAACTGGAAGTTTTTATAGCCATAACCGAGTATGCGCTATACGGTAAACAACCTGAGAACTTGAAACCCGTCGCACGCGGACTATTCACACTCATAAAGCCCAACCTCGATGTCAGTATCACCAAATTCGAGGCCGGAAAGAAAGGCGGCCGCAAGCCAAAAAAAGCGACCACCGCAACCGACACCCCGGCCGAGCTACACACGCTCGTTGTCACTCCTACCGTGCCACCGACCTATTCCTCGTTCGACGACGAAATAGCCCTGCTCAAGGACGAACAGGCATGGTGGGAACCCGTGTGCATGCAGTTTCACATTGACCGCCCCGAGCTTGACCGCCGCCTCAGCGCCTTTGCAATTCACTGCAAGGTTGAACGCGGCACCGAACTCCATTCCTCAATCAAGGACGCCAAGCGCCACTTCACATCATGGATGCGCAAGGCCTACGCTCCTACCGAACGCAATACCAACAACCAACCCAAGCCCGACGACTACACCTTCCGCGGTGGCTTCGGAGGCTTGGACTGACCATCCCACCAACTATGTCAACATATCCTCCCTGCCTCGCGCAGGAATTAGAAACCTACGGCCAGAAACCCTCCGGCGACCTCGAATGGGACCGCATGGTGCTCGACGTCATGAAAACCCGCGCCGCCCAGGCCGAACCCTGGAAAGCGCTCCACACGCAAGCCGTCCGCATGGCCCAGCGCGAAAGCCGGGCCACACAGACACTCCCGGACTTCTCCAACAAGGAAGTCTACAACGCCCACGCCAACTTCCTCATCCACATCGCCAACCGCGTCCTGGCCCCGCAGCGGCGCACATTCATTATCGACGACGACAACAAAGCCGTCATCCGTTTCCTCCTGCTCTATTTCAACGGCAGCCCATTGTGCGAGGAAGTCTTTCCCGATCGCGGCTACAAACTCCACAAAAACATCCTCCTGCAGGGCGGCGTAGGCGTGGGCAAAACCATGCTTATGCAGATATTCTCCGAGTATCTCAGGCAAACCAACAGCCCGCGCGCCTTCATCAACGTTTCCGTCACACAGATGGTCAACTATTACTCCATCCACAACGACATCGACTCCTTTCTCTACAACATTAAGGGCTCACGCTGCTTCGAAGGCACACCTCTCAACCTTTGCCTCAACGACATCGGCGTGGACAACCGCCCCTTCTACGGCATCGACACCAACACAATCGTGCACGACTTCCTCCACGCACGAAACGAAATATGGAGCAGCCATTGCGACTTCGACCGCAAATTCGCTCACCTCACCACAAACCTCGACAACGACAAACTAAAAGAAAAATTCGGACAGAAAGATTATTACGGCCGCATCATCGACCGCTTCAAAACCTACAACGTAATCCCAATGACCGGCCAAAGCCGCAGATAAACAATGGACAAAACTCAGCTCAAAGTCGGCGACTTCGTCCGCAACCGTATCTCCGGAAGCTTCGGGCGCATCGTGCAGGTATCCCGTCGCAGCCGACAGCCATTCATCCGCGTGCTCCTGATTAAGGAACCGCTACCTCAATACCACTCCTACTGGACACCCGAAAATGTTGAACTCATCAAAAACGTAACAAAATAACAAATGACAATCCGCCTGACATCCGTCCAAGCATTTGATAAGGTCCTCGAAAAACTGAGGCAGGACCCCTTTTATATTGAGAAACTAAACGCCGCCTTCTTCCGGTTCAGCTACAGCGTAATAAAAAACGGCCTGAACACCGGCTCCGACGAGTGGTTCCTCGACATCGAACGACACCCCTACATGGTACTACGCTACCACAAACGCTCCGAAATCCTCACCGACCAGGAATACTTAACCCAAAACCAAAACACAAATAACTGACTCGCAACATTTGAGAAGTATTCTCGCATCACTTCTCAAATATCGCTGAAAGTGAGAAGTATTATGCAAAAGATAATCTACGGCCCAACCGAACCTGACCCGCGAGAGTGCAAGCATTACAAAAAAGGGAAGTGCGAATATTTCGGCTTTTCCAAACGATGTTGTTTCCCGAACTTGCAATAGACACAAAATCATTTTTAGAGAACTATTTCCATATTGAATTATGAAGATATACATATCTATCCCAATGGCCGGCGAAAACCTCGACGAACAGCGCGAGCGCGCCGCCGCAGCAAGTTGAACCATGCTAATACCGTAACATATGACTAAAGAACAACAAAACCTCGCGTGGACTTGCTTGTCAAAAGAGGCAAGACACTGGTTAAGAGTAAAATATAAAGAGAGTTGTAATTTTGCCTTAAGAGATATGCTTAAAGCTATTTACGGCCACCACAACCTCACCTCAGACACCGAGCCGGAGGAAGTGCTGATAGTAAGCAAGAAACGAGTAATGACAGAACTTTGTCGTGCAGTCAATCTTCAAAATGACAATGAAGAAGATTGGATTAGAGCTGGAGAAGAAATTGAATTTACATTAACTCAACTTTTCGGCGACAAGTGCCTGCCCGGCAAAGAACCAATGAAAATTGAAGCAACCGATAATTTGATAGCAATGGCTAAAGATGAAATGAATGTTAAACAGCCTACCCCGAAGTTTAGCAAGGGTGACAAGGTAGTGTATAAAGGTGAAGTTTATACGGTTGAAGCAGTCACAAATATGCGCACTTATTACCTTTATTCAATAGACACTGGAGATGACCATTTATGTGCGCTTTTAGGGTCCGCCCTTGAACCCTACACCGAAGAAAAAGAAACTATGGAAGAAAAAGAGCTGAACCTTTGCGAACTGCTGAAAGATTGCGAAGGAGAAGGTTTTTACAGTCCTGCTTTCGGGAATATTCAATTAGAAGAAAATGAAGAAAATAATCTTGTTTTCAGGGAAGATTACAATAAAGCAGTAGATGAACTCATCCAAACTGACCGTGAAGGAGTACATAGCTTCAATGGGATGACAATAATATATCCCTCTCGGGCTCTCTACGAGAAATATCCGCTTGACGCTTATTCCGCTTGGATGGAGTGGAAAGAGGCAAGGAAGCCTAAAATATGGAGGGCTGAGAGAGGTAGCAAATACTGGTGGTTTAATGATGAATTTGAAATCAGATGTAATGCTGATATACGAGATAGCATTGACAATAACCGAGCCGACTTTGGCAACTACTTCCGCACCGAAGAAGTAGCTAAGCAAGCTGCTGGAATAGTCAAAGACGCATTACAGAAGTTTCATGAACAGCACGAGAAAAATTGACATGAACGGCAACCGCTACCCAAGAAATACCGTAACAATATGAACAACCGACAATTCTTCGACCGTGTGGCACAGCTGCGCCGATTCCAAAAAGAATACTTCCGCACTCGCTCTAAACTCGCTCTTGAGCAGTCTAAAGCTCTCGAAAAAGAGATTGACAATGAAATCTCCCGAATCCAACAGCTCCTCTCCACACAGGCTCAGCAATCCTCCGAAGCCGGGCAACCGCAGCCCTCACCCATTCATGCTGCCGTGCTCACAATCGCAAGTCACCTATACCGTCAGAAAGCGAACAGCTGCATCGAACCGGCCGATGTCATGCGTAGCGAAATCAACCAAGCCATAACCGCTGCGCTCGATAGCCTGGTTATCTCCGGCCAACTTCGCCACCGCCTTCTCTCAGTCAATAAAATCGATGCCTACGCAATCCCTTGAGCTTATCGTACAACCTCAACACTTAAACCTCAACTCATCAACCTCCTCATTACTTTTGTGCATGGAAAAGCTACTCCCCGCCACACGCCGCCCAGACATCACATTTAAATCCGACGGACGCATACTGATTACTGCCCGAGTCGCACGCATCCTCAACCTCCTCCCGGGCGCTTGCATAAACGTCGCAGTTCACGACGGCGAGTATCTGCTCTTTGCCGCGAGCGCCACCTTGGGCAACCACACAGCGCGCTGCCATGCCGTCAATCCCACCGGCCGTTACATCCGCGCCAATTCCGTCATGCTCAGCCGGGCCATGCTCAGTGCATGCAACGCTACCACAACAGCAGCGCTCATGTGCGGCCAGGCCGTGGAAATCGCCGGCCAAACCTACGTGCCCATCATCACACGAACTGTAATCAATAAATAGCACATTTGTCCCCAGTGCAGCCCGCTTGCGGGTCCAAATAACCCCGAAAAACAATGATTAAAGAAACCCGCTACACCGGCATTACCGCAGTCCCCTCCGACTACGATTGCCCCGATGGCCAACTTGCCGAGTCCTTCAACCTCCTCAACGAGGACGGCGCCATGCGTCCGCTCTTTCCTCCTAAAACACTCCTCACCCTTCCCGCCGGCGACGAAATTATCTTCGTCCACAAAACCTCAGCATTCAGGCACTATATCATCGCTGACCGCACCACAACACCTGCAAAACTGTATTGGACAGAAGAAACTACGGATGCAACAATAACCCTCATTTGTTCCGTTGACACTCTGTTGGATATTAACGCTATTGGTAATACACTCATTATAGCATCTTCCGACGGACTCAGATACATACTCTGGAAGGACAATAAATACATTGACCTCAACGACCGTCCGCCATTCATCTCAATCGACTTCGGCACTTACAAAGTCAGCACCCTTACCGACAGCGAAGATTTCGATGTTCCCGCACGCTGCTCCTTGCACTGGCCTAAAAGACAGGGTAGGGCAACCGATGCCGAGCTCGCCGAACTTACCCAGATGGCATTCGGTCTGCTGAATAAAAACGTAGCTGACACAATCACCTCTAACGGCTACTTCTATCAGCCATTCTTTGTCCGCTACGCCTACCGCCTTTACGACGGCACCCACAGCTGGCACTCGGCACCTATCCTCATGCTCCCCACCATACTCCCACCTTTCATCAGGTATACGGATGACGGAAGCATGCCCGGAGCTGAAGGACGTGTCCCCGCAACACTCACTCTCGACGTGCCTTATTTTGCATTAACCTATCGAATCCTCAACGATGCGGCTGCACAACTCGAGAATTGGGCCGATATTATCACTGGCATTGATATTTTCGTTTCGGCGCCGCTATACACCTACGACCAATCCAAGGACTTATCCTGGACACCTCTCAGCAGCATAAGCTCGATTCTCAAAGACGTTAATCCTGCTTTCAATAAAATATCCAATAACGCAAGTCGCCCGGGAGCGGGCAATTCTGCAACTGGAGCACTCCCAAGCGAAGTCTTTGTTGGCCACTACGCCGATAGTATTTCTTCACGCTATCTGGACCACTACATGACCGTTGATGATAACACCGATATTCTTGCTATTGGTGTTCATGAAAAATTCTACACCAACATTCAGAACGCTCACGACTTCTACAAACTCGCTGAAATTCCAATTGAGGAAATCGCACTTATGACCGAGATGACTGAACTCAAAATTGACGACACCGATTTGTCAACTTTAGTCACTCGTCCGCGCCTCGAAGATGATTATCAATCACATTGTAAAATCATAGCATCCTCCCTCTACACCTACAACTCGCGGCTTAACCTAAGTGGAATATCCCTTTCGCCGGCCGAGCCGTTCCCTATCCGTTCATGTATGCAGTTCGGCAACCCCGAGGGATCCTACGCTTCATCAGTCCGTATAACAGTGTGGACACGCCTCAACGGCGTAAAGGTCCACGCCGTTCACTTCGGCATTTCACTCTCCGACCTTTTCAGGTGGTATAATCCTGCTCAAAATTTCCCTCGCTACATCTATTACCCGGACGCATCCGCCTATAAGATGGAGATTCGCGTGTCGGAATCACAGAAATACATAATCAACCTCGTTGCTCACGATTTTCTCAACGGCGCTTATTATTTCCGTGGAAAAGAAAGTATGGCCAATGACCCTATCCCGACTCAGGCTGATGCCGAAACAACGGATTGTCCCACATCACTCCACCTGGGCGCAAAACTCTATACCTCCGAGGTCAACAATCCATTCTTCTTCCCTGTTACAGGCATCAACACAATCGGAACAGGAAACATCATCGGCATTTGCTCCGCCGCCAAGGCTCTCTCCCAGGGGCAGTTCGGCCAGTTCCCACTCTACGCATTCACCGACGAAGGTGTCTGGGCCCTCGAAGTATCATCCTCGGGCGGTTTCTCTGCTCGTCAGCCTATCACCCGCGACGTCTGCCTATCCCCCGACAGCATCGCGCAGATTGACTCCGCTGTCCTTTTCGCTACCAACCGAGGCATCATGCTCATTTCCGGCTCGCAGACACAGTGCATATCCGATGTCCTATCGTCGCCCGATTACTTCAATGTCGAGTCCTTGCCGTTCTTCAAAAAGAACTTCATCGAATTTTTTCACCCCGAGTGTCCATTTCTGGAGTACATCCGCAACTGCCGCATTGCCTACGACTATACCAACCAGCGTATCATCATCTTCAACCCCGATAAATACTATTCCTACGTCTACTCATTGAAAACAAAGCAGTGGGGCATGTGGCAATCATCGCTCACATCCGTAGTGAATTCTTATCCCGAAGCTCTTGCAATGATTTGCGGCCAGGATGAAAGCTACCTTGTCGACCTTGCCGACACCGACGCTACAAGCGTCCGCTGCCTTCTGGTGTCTCGTCCCTTGAAATTCGACGGTCCCGACCTCCTCAAAACTATCGCCACATCTATCCAGCGTGGCATCCTGCCTAAGCAGAACTCCCGCCCCGGACTCGTTACAAACGAAATGGCATGCGTCCTCTATGGCACGCGCGATTATCAAACCTGGCACCTCGTCGGTACCTCCCGTGCTTTGTCACTGCGCACATATCTCGGCACGCCCTACAAGGCATTCCGCATTGTCGCCGTGGCAACCATGAGCAAACAACACTCAATCGCCGGATGCAGCTTTGATGTCATCCCCCGATTCACCAACCGATTAAGATAATAAAAATCATATTATTCGTTTTACGCCAGGAGGCCGGAGCGCGTGAGCGTCCCGGCCTCCGTCTTTAGAGCTTGCTTATCATAGCCAGTGTGGGCGTATCCGGCGGTGTCCTCGCCGCGAATCCTTCACCTCCTTTATGCGTGCAAGCGCCGCTTCGGCTTTGCTGCGCCACACATCGGCCTTGGGCGGATTGGTAATGCTCAGCCAGTCGCACACGGCCGTGTACACAAGCAACTCATGCACAAGCTTCCCAAGCAGGTTGACCGTGGTTTGCGAGAACCCCTCAGGCACGTTCATCATCACGGCGTACAGCTTTTTCTCGCGCAGCCGGTCAATGATGACCTCGTTGCGTATTTCGCGCTCGGTGAAAGGGTAGAGGCGTTCCACAATATCCGCGTGCGCAAGGTCAAGCACACGCGTCACACGGTCCACATTCCCTTCCTCGCCTACATCTTGAACCGTGTGGCGCACTTCGTCCGGACTTTCTGTCATTATGTGGCCCTCCACATAACAGCAGTTACGGATATCGTACAGCAGCTGGTCGCGGCGCAGCAGCAACGCAACCGATTTCTTACCGACTACCTCGCTGTCACCGCAGTCCCATATTTCTACGTTCGTGCCCATGCGCTTTCATCAGGGAGTGGGGGGAGTGCGGTCCTCGGGGCGGCGCGGACGCGAACGCTTGCTCACTGCCTTGCGGATGCTTTCCATGCTCTTCTGTGCCAGCCCCACGTAATCCTGGGCATCGGCCTTGTTCGTCACAAGGTACCAGTCGGCAATCGCCGTCTTGGCAATATAATCGTGCACCGCCTCGCCGATACCCTTGGTAGCGGCTTCGTTGAAGTTGCTCGGCATAACCAGGTTGAGCACCAGGTCCTCGGTTTCCTTCATGTTGGCGTTGTCTGTTTCAGTGCCGTCCTCGTCCAGATACTCCGGCAGTTCGGTCTGAACCTCGGCAAAGGCACGCTTGATGGAGCGTAGAACCTTCTCCTTGTTCTCCTCGTCCTCGCTGGCGAACATGCTCGCCACCTCCTTGTAATTCTTGTCATCCTGAATCGTACGACCACGCAGGAACGTTTCATTCATGATGTCGTACAGGAGCCAATCCATATAGATTGTAACTGTCACTTTCTTTTTCTCTGCCATGTTGCAAATATTATTGGTTAAACATTAGGATTTATTTCTGGGGCTGGTGGGACGGCGCCGGGTGTAAAGCTTTCGCATTACGTCCTCAAGCATTTCTGCCGCCTCTGCAAGATAGCTGCTCGCCTCCTTCTTGTTGGTGAACTGAAACCACTTGCCAACAATGCTCAGAATAAAAAAGCTTCGAAGGCTCGACTCAACCGTGGGCGTAAGCGTCTTGTCAAAACTCTTGCTCACCTCAAGCGTCACCTGGTAGCGCTGGGTCTGCCAGGCGGAGGTGAAATCCACAATCATCGTCTTCAGGCGGTCATTGGCGGCGTTGGCCGCTTCCTCCCAGAACCGGTTCAGATTCTCCATGTCATCGTCCGTCATGGCTATGCGGTCGCGGGTTTCAGAGCTTTCATCCATCTTGCTGCCGGTGTAATCTGTTGCCTTGGCAACTTCTTCCATCACACCCCCGCGATAGATATTGATTATTATTGTTTCCATGCCTATCTTGATATTATTGAATAAGTCACTCCTATACCGGCATACGGTTGAAAACCGCGCGGTGTAAAGGCCACGCCTGCCGTCAATCCCAAATGCCAGCGCTTGGGAGGCTGCTTTATCGTAACTACCTCGCAGCGCGGAAACACCAGTATGCTGTCAAGCCTCGGCTCAAAACCACTCACCCAAGCATGATACTCCGGGCCCTCGTACTCTTGCTGAACAATCGGCACCTCAACCGGCACCTCTCTGTGTTCCGGGCGCAGCGAAGAATCCCCCTGCACAGCATCGTGTTCCGAACGCAGTGAGGAATCCACAACCACAACCGGCAGCCGTCGCACCACTGTGCCCATAGGCTTCTCCGCCACTGGCTCCGGAAGAAAGTAGGGGAGGGTGTCAACGAATACCACCGTATCCGTCACAACCTCGCGCACCGCTTCGTTCTCATGGCGCGGGCGCTGACATTCGTGCAGCAGGGCACCCATCACAAGGCCCACAGCCACCATAGCTATCACTTCAAGTAACTTCTTCATCACTTCATTCCATTTGCGTGTTTAATGTAATCCATTATACCGTCCACGTGTGCCAGGGCTATACGTTGCTTACTTTCGGTCAGCAGCTTCACGCCCTCGTGCGTGTCATGAAAGGCACTCTCGGTCAATACCGCCGGGCACTTCGTATCGCGGCAGATACCCAGGTTCTGCTGAATAAAGCGCTTGCCCGGTGCATCTGTAAATGAGCGGTTGCCTTTCAGCCCCGCCTCGATGGCGCGAGCCCAGATAAAATCTGCAAGCAGCTTGGACTGCGCCGAAGCGTTCAGCGACACCTCCGCCACAAAACCGCTCCACTTGCCGTCATGCCACTGCCCGTCGTTCGTAGGACCCGCATTGCTGTGAATCGAAACAAGGATAACATTCTCCTTGCCGTAAAGGTCACAGATTGTGTTCACGCGCTTCACACGGCTGTCCGTGCCGCTGTTGATAGGCACATCCTCACGCTCCGGAACAAGCAGCCGTGCATCTTGGCCCAGCTGTCGGAGCTCCCGCATTATCATGCCGGCCATCTCGCGGGCCCACGCCCACTCCTGGTACTTGCCGTCCGGACTCGCCTTGCCCTTGGTCTCAAAACCATGGCCGTTGTCAATCAGTATGATAAACTTCTTCATATTTTCTCTCTTTTATAACATCAGCAACTCGCACGGCACCCAGCAGCCCGGCATCGCGTTCCGAACGCAGCGAGGAGCCCTCCCCCACGGTACCGTGTTCCGAACGCAGTGAGGAATGTCCCAGCACAATCTCCGCTACCATTTTGGCAATATCATCCTTATTCTCAATGATGATATTCATCGTCTTCTCTGCCTTGCGCAGCTCAGCCTTTGTCCACGACTTCTCCCGCACGCTCTTGAACTCGCAGAAAATGCACCACGCAGCCCAAATCATAGCAAAGAACGGGGCCGGAAGAATGATACACCCGATAATATCGATGCACATCAGCACCGCAAACGGCATGAAATACTTCTTGCCCTTCTCACAAGTTTTCTTGTAGCCGGTCGAAGTCGTTGCCTGGCCAAGCAACTTCGCCTTCTTGATACCGAAGAACAAATCAACGGCCATCGCCACCAGTATCCCGGCCACGCACACGCTGATAAGCAGCACGTGGAGATACAGATGTTCCCGCAGCAAATTCTCGATTACTTCTTTCATAGGCTCAGTCGAGGTTTACGAGTTTAAAGGCGAGGATTTCGAGGAAAGCTTCGGCCGAGACGTTATTATCGAATCCGGGCACGGTGCCGGCGGCCATGGCTGCGCCCACAATCTGCTCGAAGGCCTCGGGGGTGAAGCGGCGGTCAGGCGCGGCACATTCTTCCTTGGCGCGGGCCTCGACGGCCTCTTTTTTCTGTTCCTCAGTAGCCTTATCGTCAGCCTTGATGGCCGCGCGTTCTTTCTCGAATGTGTCGATGGCCGGGGCGCAGACGGCGCGCAGGATGAGGGCTTCGGCTTTGGCCTTGGCGGGCAGGGGGAGGTTGTTGACAGCGGCGATAAGGCCGGCGCGTTCGTAAAGTTCGTTGTAGTTCATTGTGGTGTTGGTGTTTTGGTGGTTAATAAAGGGAATGATTAGGGCTCGGCAATGTCGGCGATGAAGTCATTGATGGTGGTGAGCTCGGCCATGGTGTCGGCATCCTGGCGGAAGTGCACCTGCAGTGAGCCGTGGTGGTAGAACTTGGTTTCGGCCACGGGTTCGTCCGTCGGCTCGGCCGGGGTGCAGGAACCGTCGTTGACGTTGCGCAGACGGCCGTCGGTGTAGTTGACCGTGGCCACGATGTTGAAGCGTCGCTCGGGGTCGCCAAGGTTGTTGATGCTGACGGTACGTGAGGTGGTGATTTCCTCGATGTTGAATTTCTGGTTCATAATGTTTTGAGGGTTTTAAAGGGTTTATAATTTGGTTGGTTGTATGCTTAGGGGAGGTCGGGAAGAATGAGGCCGGATTCCACGTTGTTTTGAATCCTGAAGCTGCCTTTGCGCTCGATGTTTCCGGCAACGTTTGAGTGCACGTTCATTTCCCACATCGTAATGTTGTCGGCATTGGCCACTCCTGCTACATCGGTTGCGGTAAATGTGCCGTAATAATTCTGCGATTCTCCGGGCAAGAACGTCTTTGAAGCTAAAAATATCTTTGGCCCCACCACTCGCTTGCCGTTGAGCAGGAGGTACATATATCCGTTGCTCAGCGTCTGGGCCTTGCCTGTGGCCGATACGGATATTTTGATGCTATAGCTCCATATTTTGCCAAACTTAGTTGTTGAGATACTTATACTCAGCCCCGACGCCTCTGTTGCGCTGCCAAATCGCACCTTGGTTATATCGCACCCGGGATGCAGGATGTATTTCCATAAGGTATTGAGCAGCAAGCTATCCGCAATCGAAGTGGCATTTGTCAGAAACGCAATAGCATAGGCTCCGTTGGGGAATTCCGTAGCCGCAAACGACTTAAACGGAAAATGTATTTTACCGCCCGAAACGCTGTCGCACGTGCACATCCTGTATGGGGTCTCCTTAGTGATTTTACCGCTGCCGTCATCCTTAATCAGCACCAGGCCAAGCTTGGCATCCTTGAGCGCGAATCCGTTTGTACTAAGGTCCGAAATCAGGATGCTGCGTGGCGCATTTGCAGTTGCGGTTCCCATTGTCCCGACGCCGTTAGTCCCATTGGGCGAGAGATTAAACACCGTGTCTATCACCACGTTTCCATTAAGTGGAAGAACCTCGGGGATGGTCAACGTTTCGAAGGGGCTTTCCGCATTGTGTTTATACCCGCGGAAGTCACCCAACCGAACCGGGGTCCATTTGTCCTGCGTGGCCGTTTTCCCCTCGATTGTGTATTTGCCCGTCGGGCGGATGTACATCCAGTCCCATTGAGTCAGGCTCAGGTCGGCCAGCTCGGTCGGATGATTGTGCTGCACTATGTTGATGCCGCAGCAGCCCTGGGCACGCACCTGCATGCCATCGAGAGCTGGAACCAAAACCGAGTCCAACTGAGTGACGGCATAATTACCGTTCTGGTCCAGGCGGATTGCCGGGCGGGTGTCGCGTATGGGCTTGAACAGCGACCACATGTTGATGTTCTGATGCGTACCCAGCTGAAACACCCGGTTCTCATTGGTTTTGAGAGCCGCCTGCACATCCGGAACACTCACCGAGCCGCTTAGCGATATTTCCTGTTTACTTGAATCGTATGCCATAATAAGTTGAGAATTTAAAGGTAGTTATCATCCGAAAGCTGCAATGTTGCCTTCCGACACTATCGTCTTATTCGCCCGGATGCAGTCCGTGGTCGAGTCATAGTAGAGATACACCGTGCGGTTCTCGTCCAGGTAGAGGCGGCCGTTGACGAACTCGGCCAGGCGTGCCCAGTCGCTGATGTCATTAGGCAGCAGCATGCGGTGGTAGAGCCAATAGTTCGAGCTGTTGAAGGCCAACTGATGGGCGCAGCCCGCTGATGTGTCTTTCCATGGCTTGATGTGCATCACAGCCGAATAAGCGTTGGACGCCGGCAGCCCCACCGCGCCGTTCTGCTTCATCGAGCAACCCATGGACTGAACCGCCATCGAGTCGAACGTATCGTTGGTGGTTCGGCTGTCAATCACGTTGAGCATGTCCGAGCTTTGGGCATAGGTCAGCGTGAGCGCTCGCGTCTGTCCGGCCACGGTGACCGATAGCTGCTTGCTGGCGTTCATGCTCAGTGCCGAGAACACCGAGGCCGCCGTGCATGCCGTCGGCACACCCGCGTTGATGTACACCGGCAGCGCCGCCGAGCCCACCGTGGCCGTTCCAACCTTATCGGCCACAGTGGCCGCAGCCACCTTGGAATTGAGGATAGTGTCGTAGTCGGCATATCGCTTCACACCTGTTGCTACCACCCCTGCGGTTCCACTTGTAGACATCTGAGCGATATAAATCATTGTGGAGTCGGTGTACGTTGGCAGGAACAGATAAGCCTTTTGCTGCCAAGTAGAATTTAGATTGCCTCTTCGGAAATCTATTGCAGAGTACCTTTGCCTGTCAATGGTGTAAGAGCCTAATGTGAGGGATGCGCTGTTGGCCCATGCCCAGCCTTCTGATGAAATTATGCCGGGAGCCGTGTTTATGCGTTTTGCCCAGTCGGCCACTGTTTCCGATGCACTCCAGAGTACTCCACCACCATATGACCGCACAATATCGGCAGCGTGCAGCCCATCGAGCAAGTCGGCATTTAGGTTGCTCACCAGGGCCGTGGAGGTCACGTTGATGGTAGTGGCGTAGACGTTGCTCCAGCGGTAGGTTGCGTTACCGAGGTTGAAAGTGGCTACATCCGCACTGCGGCGTAGTTCGTTGGCTCCTGCAACTATACGGTTTGTGCTATTGATATTGATAACCAGTTGTTCGCCGGCATTTGTAATCTTGCAGTTCGCGCTGCCGAAGCACAGCGCTCCGGCCATGGTGTCGCCCGCCTTCTTGACGTAGGTAGATGCGGCCGCCGTCGCTGTCAGGTAGGCGCCGAGCTGCGCCGTTACCCACGACTGCTCGGCGAAGCCCATGGCCTTGATGTCGTCAATGGTCACACCCGAGGCGCTGCCGCCGGACCCTGCGGAGTTGCCCGGAGTGCCGAAGGCAGCCACATTATCTTCGGAATAGAACGGTTTATCCACCTTGAGGCACCCCGTGGCCGCATCATAGCTCAGTGTGGCCGACCCGATTTTCAGCGAGCCGGTTAACTCCATATTCCCCGCATCAGTAAACTTTGCAACCGACTTTTGATATACGTAATTTGCGTGAATACTTATCCCAAGCGCACCAGTCGAACCGCATTCAAAATAGTAGCCTTTAGTGGCAGCGCTATTCAATAAGAACAAATAACGACTCATCTTAATATCCGTCACACCCGACAGCGTTCCGCTCACATTCGCCGTGCCGTCGAAGCTCTGGCCCCAGATGGTGCGGGCCGTCTGCAACTTGGTAGCCGATGCCACGTTGTCAGTGGTATAGGCCAGGTCATGTTCGTAGTATTCGCCGTTTTGTGTGCCGAACGTTTTAACGCGGCCTCCATAGGCAAGGCTCAGGAAGTAGGAATACTGAGGGAAACCATCCTTATAGTTGACCTTATCATAGGCTGAACCAACAACCAACCGCTGGCTGTTCGGGACCATGGTGCCTAAGAAGTGGATGCCACCCAATTGCGAAGCGTATGGCGAACTGTCGGTGATACGCTTCAGGAAGTTTTGGTAGTTCGAGGTATCACCAGTTACGTTGTTGTTATGCGATGCGTACGAGCCCAAGTTACGCCATACAGGGATTTTGCCTGAAGCGTCACTGCCCACGTGGTAACCATCCACCATATCGGCGTTGAGGTTGCTCACCAGGGCGGTAGAGGTGACGTTGATTGTGGTGGCGTAGACGTTGCTCCATCGGACAGCCGACGTGCCCAATGAATAAGTGTTGCTATAACTGTTGCCGGGGCGGATAGCTTTATTGACATCATTCCATACCATCATCGTATGGCCGCCGATGTTTATAAAGGCATTGGATTCGCCATCGGCAGTAAAATAAGCAGTCGAGGCAGCTGTGCCCACGATATTGAGTCGCGGCAGTGTCAGCGCTCCGGTCATTGTATCGCCCGCCTTCTTGACATATGCCGACAGGTCCGAGGTAAGAGCATAGTCGCCCTTGGGCTGATAGGTAGCCGCGGCATCCGTTTTAGTGAGGTATGCCGCCAGGCTCTGGTGCTGCTTGAGGAAGCCCTGGCTGTTGACCCATGCCTGGGTGGCGTAGGTTCCGAGCTGGGCCGTTACCCACGACTGCTCGGCGAAGCCCATAGCCTTGATGTCGTCAATGGTCACACCCGGAGCGCCGCCGCCTGACCCCGCGGAGTTGCCCGGCGTGCCGAAAGCAGCCACATTATCTTCGGAGTATAGGGCGAACTTGGCGCGTATCATCGTCACGCCGTCGACGGTTACTTTCTCGAACAACTCGTCGAAGGTGGCCCGCTTCAGGAACGTCGCATCCGTCTGCGCCTTGGTGTAGGCATCCGTGATGCCATAGCCCGACAGCGTGGTAGGCTTGCCCGTAATATCGGCAAAAGCGTGTGTGTGGTTGGCCGCAGCCTTGCCATCGAGCGCCGCCTGGAGTCCGGTGACGTCGGCGATAGCGTGCGTATGTTTGGCCGCCGCTTTCCCGGCCAGGGCTATATTGAGGGCTGAAATATCCCCTGCGATAGCAGTAAGCTCCGTGCGCAGCCCCGTGATGTCGGCAATGGAGTGGGTGTGGTTGAGCGAAGCCTTGCCAGCCAGGGCTATATTAAGTGATGAGATTCCGTTGGCAAACTCATTCAGCTGAGTATTAAGACCTATAATTTCATTTATGCTGTGTGTGTGCCCTTTAAGCGCTAACTCGTCTATCTGTTCTAATACCCAACTCCGTTTAGCATAATCATCTAAAAGCTCCTTAAACGTATCCTCTGAAATGCCTCCCTTACCTCCGGTTGGAACCCATTTCCCTCGCTCCGACCTCCATAAATCTGCCGGGAATGTATCACCTACAAAAGCATACCACCCTGGACGGGGGAAAGGATAAGCCAAATTCAGTGCATCTTCCGTCGGAAACAATCCCTTATTCGGCCCTTTAATATAGCGTGCGTCAAGCCAACCATTGACCATGAGATTGTGCCCCACGGTCATATCGCCATTTACGTTGGCACTGCCGCCAACATAAGCATTGCGACTTACATTGGCATTACCTTGTACGTCTGTATTATTGATACTCATTGAAGAAGGGATTTGGATATTTCAAGCATGGAGGATGTAAGTTTTTCGTCGCCAAGACTGGCGAGCGTCAGAGCTGCTGCGCGATATACGGCCGCACGATAACACTCCTCCGACAAATCAATGCCGCCGTCACGGTCTATCTTCGGTATAGGTATATACGTTCCTTGCTGAACAGTAGCTTTATTATTCTTACAGGAGTAGAATTCAAGCACTTTGCCCTCGGCACGGCGCACAATAGCCACTACCGGTTTAGCCGGATTTCCGCATATTCCTTTCCACTTTGATGATTGCTTTTTATATTCGGGGTCGCTTTCAGTGATGGCTTCAAAAATAGTACGTTCCCAATCGCTCATCTTAAAAGATACGAGGCGCAGGAAGTTGAGAGGCAGGACAACGAACCCTTTACCGTCCTCCCCGATAAAGACATTGTCATCATCGCCGTCCTTGGGGCAGATATCGTGGCCGCTTTCAAGCATAATCGCCGGGGCTTCCAGTTCCACAAGCCTCACCGCGTCCGTAAGCTTTGCAAAGATTATCTCGTTGAGCGTGAGAGTGTCCGTGTCGCCATCGCTGAACAAAGGTGTATCTCCTCTGTTCATGTCGATGGCAACACGCACATCACGCACCATTACATCTGCCGCAACTATCATCCCTTATACGAAATTGAAGATAATGCCGTACTTCGCTGCGCACTTCTGCACATCATCGCGGGTGCGGAGCGGGGTAGGGTTCTCGCCGAAATGCTCCTGAAGGTACTGCTTGGCAACATCCTTGCAGCTTGCCTCCACCACCTCCAGGCCGCCCTCGGAAGCTTCAGCTACCTCGGGTTCTTCGGGCTCCTCCGCCTCCTGTATCGCTTCTTCAAGCCACTCGGGCACCACGGGCTCTTCGGGCTCCTCGTGTTCAGGGGTAACTTCTCCTGCCACTTCGGGCTCCCCGGATGCGCCCGGTGCATCAGTACAGTGTTCCGAGCGCAGCGAGGAATCCTCATCCCCCGCAGGCTTCTCAGGCGCAAGCACCTTGGGTCGATTCCTTTCAACCACAAGTTCTTCCTTGAGCACGATGCTTCGCTCGCGTTTGATGCGGCCACGCTTGAAATCCTCGCTCGCCTCGATTGCGTTCTGCATGATGAGGTTGCTTGTCATATAGCGCGCCGGCTGTGCGCAGCCGTTACTGATGCTGCCACCTGTAAAGCTCACCTTAATGCTGTTGCGGCCTACCTTCACAAAGGTCTGGTACTCCATCATGCCGTACACAGCGTAGATATTTTTTCGCTTTTTCATTATTATATCAATGTGGATTAGATGAAATAGGGCAGGGCACGCACAGAACTCGTGCCCCGCCCGGTGTGTTACTGAGCCGATACCATGCCGGTGAATTCAACCCACTTGCCGTCCTTGTACTGCCACATTTCGCCCTTCATGGCGCCGCCGGCAATGCCTGCGCAATCCTGGAGCAGATAGTAGATGGCACCTTCGGTGGGTTCGTCGGGCGCTTCCTCGCTGTCCCAGAACACATACGCGTCCGGAGCGCTGGCTTCGTCGTCGCCCTCGCCGTTCACCCAGATGTGGCAGCTGCCTTTCAGGGCAAGAGCATCCCACACAAGGATAGCCTCGCGGGTTGCCTCTTCGCCCTCGATACGGTCCGACGAGCTATGCTCGGCCGCATACTGGTAGTGGACCAGGCGGCTCGGGTCCACGATAAGGCCCGAGTTGCTCCACATAAGGCGGTCCAGGGTCGGGTCGTGTTTGATTTCGAAGTCGCCAAACACGGTGTGGAAGTTGGTCACCGTCCAGCCCACGGCCTCGTTCTTCTTAGAGGTTATCTGGATTTCGGGATGGTTCTTGTAGTCGATGGTCTGAATGCTTTCCATCAGATTCTTCCCCGCAAGCCAGATAACGCTCTTGGGAACGTCCTCGCCGGTGAAAATCATTTTCGCCAGTGCGATGATGTCTTCAACCGTCCACTTGCCGTTGTGCTTAAGCTCCTTGCGCACCTGGTAGCGCACACCTTCGGAGAAGTACACGTCCTGCATGCCCACGTTGGGAGTGCGGACCTTAATTTTGGATTTGCGGCCGGCGTACAGCGTACGGTTGCAGCGTACCTTGAAGTCGGTGATAGCAGCTTCGGCAATGAGAGCTTTCGAGAAAGGAATTTCCTTCTTCTGGGCTTCATAGTAGTCGCTGACAATCTGGTTCATGCCACGCTTCTGCAGGAACACTTCCACAGGCTGAGGCACGATGAGGTCGGGCGACACGTATTTCTGCGTTTCGTAGAGAGCGTTTGCCAGGATGATGATGCGCGAACCCGCAGGAATTGCGGGCACGGAGCAATATTCGTCCTCGGTCGAATTCTTCGGACCGTTCACAGCGCGCACGATGGGATTGCCGCTGGCGTTGTCATGATCAACCACGAAAAGCATCAGGTCCTTGCCGGGTGTCTTGTTCTGGCCACTCTCGTCGTAGCCGTCCACACCCTTCACAAGCAGGGTGCCGTAGGGCTGAGGAATGTTCTGGTCGCTGGTCGAAAGAGGAAGAACAGCCTGCTGAGCGGTCGTCGCCGCAAGGTCGGCTTCGGTGAGGAAGCTTGAACGCGGTTCGTCAATCTGATAGTGCTTAACTACCGGCGATTTCACTTTCACTTTCTTCGCTTTCAGCATGAGCTGCATCAGCGGAGTGTCGTCGCTCTTGAACTTGAACAGCTCCTGGTCGATGTCCGACTGGATAAAGTTGCCACTACCCACGCCACCGGTTGCACCGGCCGCGGCGCTCACCGTGGTGGGGGCGCCGGGAACCTGGCTGTTCACACCGGCCGTGCCGGCTGAAGGCTGCTGATAGCCTTCGGTTGCTACATTTACTGCGTCTGCCATAAATTTTATTGGAATTTGTTGATTAATGATTATTTCTTGTCACTACTTATTAAGTTTCCGCGGCCAAGGCCGCCGCAGGCATCGGCCATCGCACTCACCGTCACACAGCCGCCGTGCACCAGGCTTTTAAGCCCGGCCGTTCCGGCGCTCAATCGCGTTTTGGTTTCCACCACTTCTACTTTCTGTGCCATCGCAAAAAACCTTTGTCATTGTGAAGCCGGCTTGACGGCGGTCAGTTCGCCTCATTGGCCCAGTCGAACATGCTCTTTCCTCCGGTCGCCTGGCCCGGAACTCCGTTGTTATTCTTGCCGTTGAGGTTCTGCAAGCCATCGCCCTTCTTTGCCTGGCGCATCTTCTCCACAATTTTCGCGTTGCGGCCGGCAACTTCTCCTTCCTCCTTTGCGCCTGCGACATCAGCATCGTAGTTAAGAGCATTGGCAAGAAGGATGATGGTTTCTTTGGTAAGTTTGCCCATAACGCCGTCACGCACAATCTGGAGCCACGCTGCGGTGATAGCGTCGATGTCCTCGTCGCTCAGCTCGTTCTCCTGCTGGTAGGCGCTCAGCGTTTCCAGGGTCGCGTCCATGTTGGTGTTGTACTCCTGCTCAAGCTCCTGGCTGCGGGCCACGCGGTCCAGGTACTCCTGGTTCGCCTCCTTGAGCTTCTCCTGCATATCAGGGTTGTCGAGTACGTCCTTCACCTCCATGCCGAAACGCTTCACCAGGCCCAGAACCGGGTCTGTACCCTGGCGCATATCGTTCAGGAAATAGGCACTGCGCGGGTCGGCCCTGAACATATCGCTTAGCGACTTCTCGCGTTCTTTGTAGGCATTGTTTTCCTGCTCGTATTGGTCGTAATCGTCTGAAATCTGACCGAAAAATTCTTCATCGTCAGCGAACTGTTTCTCAGGATATTTCTTGCGCATACGCTCCAGGTGCTGGTCGCGTCTGCTTTTAACTGTGTTGCTATCAGCCATTTCTGTTTGGGTTAGATGAAACCTAATTTACTGACTGCAAAAATACACCCTGTCGGGCACTGGACTCTTTTAACCGTTGTGTTACCTTTTAATTATTTTTGTAGTGTTTGTATCACGATGATAATGAAATACTTCGGCTCGGTTGTTGACTTCACTCAGGCGCGTAACGCTGATATAATGCGTGTGTTTCGGCAAAAGATTGCCGAGGTGGACGTTATCCGCATGCCCGAAATCTGCCGGGCTATCGCCGAAGCTCCTTCATCGCGCTTCTGGGTGAGCGAACAGCGCGCGGCCAACGTCATTGCCGCCATGGAAGCCGGGCGGCCGATGCCACTCATGACGGCATCCAAACGGGATATGTTCATGGAGATATACCGCCGCTACAAACTTCTGCGACCGAAGCACCCCAACATGAGCCTCATAGCCCTGGCAACAATGATTGTCCACCAGCCGGCCCCTAAATTCTATTTCACACCCCGCACAATCGAAGAATTTATTTGTCGAATCCGCAATGGCTACTATGACCGCAAATAATGCCGAGATAACCAAACTGCTCAAAGAAAACGAGCGACGCAAAAATATTATCAATGCACCTTTCAATCCTATAACAGGGCAGGGTAGTGTGGGCAAGCGGGTCAGGGTACATATCCCCGACTTTATTTTGCCCGAGCAATGGCTGCCCGAAAGCATGGCACGGACCGAACTCGTAAAGGCTATTGTCAGGGCCGGTTCCATCAGGCGTTTCCTTTCCGACGTGTTGAACGTTGAGCCTACTGACACCGAAGCCTCCAAAGTATCTCAGCAGCTTATCCGCCTGCGATACTTGCATGACTTCCCATTCTGGTGCGCAACACTGGTCAAAGTTAAGAAGAAAGGCGGCGGCGACGACGTGCTGTTCAACCTCTGGTATCCTCAGCGTCGTTTGGTGGAAACCTTCGAAGAAAGCCGTTTGGCCGGCGAACCGATACGCATCATCATGCTTAAGGCACGCCAGTGGGGAGGTTCCACAACCACTCAGCTCTACATGGCATGGCTACAGTTCCTTCACCGCAAGGGCCTCAACTCGCTCATTATCGCCCACCAGGGTTCTGCCTCCGACGAAATCAAGGATATGTTCGACCGTATGATTGGCGACTACCCAGTGGAAATGCTTCATCCCTTGGGCGACAACTGGTCCGAGACCGAGGTCAAAATGGTGGGCGTCGGCAAATCCGGCTCAATCCACCGCGTGCCTCAGCGTAATTGCAAAATTAAGATAGGCACCGCCGAAAGGCCCGACTCATGCCGTGGCGGCGACTACAACCTGGTGCACCTTTCGGAGGTAGGACTATGGAAAAAGACCGAGGGGAAATCGCCGGAGGACATTGTTCGTTCCGCCTGTTCGGGCGTGCTGTACCGGCCATATACTATGATTGTCTACGAATCAACGGCCAACGGTACAGGCAATTTCTTCCACACCGAGTATCAGGCCGCAGCCTATCCTGACCCCGATGCAAAAATACGTTCCCAATTTCGGCCGCTCTTTATTCCATGGTATGAAATAGAGCAGTACACACTTCCTTTCAAAAGCAGCTTTGAGCAGCGTGCCTTTGCCGTCTCGCTCTGGTGTCAGCGCGAAAGTCAGTCTGCAATCTCGGCCCGCGAAGAAAGCGGACGTTACCTGTGGTGGCTCTGGGAAAAGGGGGCCACTCTCGAAGCTATAAACTGGTATGTTCACGAGCGTGCCGGCAAGAACTCGCACGCAGTCATGGCCTCGGAATACCCGTCGGACGACGTGGAAGCTTTCGTGCACTCCGGCTCCATGGTGTTCGATAAATACCTGGTCAAGGAATTTGAATCGGCATGTTCAGTGCCCCGATTCGTCGGCGAGGTCTATGGCGACGCTCCCGAAGGTAAAGCGGCTCTTTCCAACATCCGCTTCCGGCCCGATGGACAGGCCAACCTGTGGATATGGGCCAAACCCGAAATAGACCCGCAGGTAAAAGTCACCAATCGCTACCTCGTTGTCGTCGATATCGGTGGCCGTACCAATAAGGCCGACTGGTCGGTAATTGCCGTGTTCGACCGCATGAACATGATTGATGGCGACCCTCAGGCCGTCGTGGCACAGTGGCGAGGACATTGCGACATTGACCGCCTGGCATGGCAGGCCGCGCAGATTGCAGCCTACTACGACAACGCTCTGCTTGTCATCGAATCGAACACAATCGAAACCCACGACCGCGAACGCCACGTCGAGGGAGGCGACCAGTCGCAATACATCCTCAACCAAATTGCCGACGTATACCCCAACCTCTACGCTCGCCGGCAGTCCGAGGACGAAATCCGCCAAGGGCTGCCCCGAAAATACGGCTTTCACACAAACACGGCCACTAAGCCCATGATTATCACAACGCTCATAAAGGTTGTGCGCGACCACCTTTACACCGAGCGAGACCGCCGTGTGCTTGACGAATACCTGACCTACGAACGTAAACCTAACGGAGCCTACGGTGCCATCGTCGGCGCGCACGACGACCTCCTGATGACCCGGGCAATCGGTCTGCACATCTCTCTCTATGAAATGGACATCCCACGCGTGATTAACGTGGCTGAGCGGAAACACAAAAAAAGAAGAGGCCCCGCAACCGAGGCCTCCATCTGAAAAATCGTGTTCCGAACGCAGTGAGGAAACAAACCCTAAGCCGCGGCCATCATAGTCTGGGCCTTCTGCACGGCGGCCATATCCGCTCCCTCCTGTGCCTGGCGCAGTACCTCCGGCGAAACATTATCAGGAACCTCGCCCCGTTCAAGCTGCTCCTGCTGGCTCTTTACGCTCTGCAACAGATTGTCCGCAAACGGGAAATCGCCATGCTCCAGAAGCTGCTGAAGCGTAATCTGGCCGGCTTTCCATATCTCCATCAGGAACTCGTTCGCCATTGCACGATACGTCGGAGTGGCCGTGCTCTCAATGATGGATAGGTCGAACTCTATGTCGCTCATCTTGCGCGGGTCGTACTCCACAAGGGCCGAATTCTTGCCCGCGATATTTCTCACCTTCGGCGTGTCATAGCACTGCTGGATATTCTTCACATCCTTATATGCGCCCTCACGGATAAAAGCGGTGAAGGTATCCAGAAGGTCGAGTAGTGAAGTGGTAGCGTTCTGCGTCTGTTGGCTGTAAAGGCTTGCGCTCATACCCGAATAACCCGGCTTGCCCTGGATGGCACCGTTCACACCCGAAATATCCTCGAAGAATTTCAGCTGCATGTTCAGCAACTCCGATATGCCTATCTGCGTGCAGTTGTTGGCTAACTGCTTCGGAAGTATGCCGCTCTTATTGGGCTTGAACACAATGATGCCGTCCGCACGGGCCCATTCCTCCGCTATATCATCCATGCTCATATCATCAGGCAGCGAATCCTCAGGGAACAGTAGCGCTCCCTTGGCGCTCGTTTTCATGATGAAGTCATACAGCATAATCAGGCGGTTCACATAGCGCTGCTGGTCTATAACGTCAGCCACATAGCTGTGTATCTCGCCGTCGATAAACGGATACGCAACGAACACATACGGATGCTCCTTGTGCTCATACGGCGTTTCACCCTCGTCCAGAATATCGCCGAAGGGGGTCAGGATGTAGTAGTACCAGTACGAGTCCACAAACCACTCGAACCGGATATAAGGTATATCGGATTCAGGGATACCCAGGGCCAGGCCCTCACGCCGGCGCTCCTCGTTCACCTTCACCACTTCGTCGTAAAAGTCCTCGACCTCAACCTTGAACACCTCGCCGCTGTTCACGTCATGGCAGCGGTAGCGCGCCTTGCTCTCCTTCTGCCACACCTCGATAACTCGGCACAGACTCGTGTCTCGCGGCACAAGGAAATCATAATTATCGTTCATCGGATAACCGAACTGCTCATAGTACGAACCCACGTAGCGGCCATCCTTCGCTCCGGCATATATCTCGGCCAGGCGGTTATACTCCTCCGGAGTCTTGGCATACTTCTGAGCCAATTCCTCGAAAGTCACGTCATGAATCTCGCCCAGGCAGCTCACATCCCAGCCGCGCACATCGCGCATATTGCAGTCGATGAAAAAATTATTCGGCTGAATATAATCAGTCCAGCAATCATAATTCTCACGCCGCCACCCGAACGTCTTCTTGTGCACCACAAAACCCGAAATCAGAAACTCCTCCAGGCTCTGTGCGTTCACCTCCTTCATGCGGTTGATGTCCATATTGCACTGGAGCACAATACTCATCGTCTCGCCATACTTCTGCTCGTCGCGGTCGCGGGCCGTGCACGTCGGCTCCGAGGCCTGACTACGCCACACACCTTTCACCGCTCGCACCATACGCCGGATAAGATTATTCTTCAGCGGTAGGTTACCCTGCTTGCGGATAAGGTCGGCCTCGCGCATCCGCTCCCCGTCCACACACACCACATCGTCCCACTGACTACCGTAGGTATATTTCTTGTTGCGCTCGCGGTCGCGCCTGAACTGCTCCATGCCCATCCAGCTCTCCCGCGCCCGGTATAGCACATCGAACGCCCGGCCCGACCGCAGCCGCTTATGCTCGGCCACAGTGTCCACCGCCGGCATCACCCGGCTCATCCTGTGTAATCTCTTCTTTGCCATATCTATATTATCAAGAAGTTGAGACGCAAAGTTAACACATCTCCGCGCCTCAACTCTTTTAACTATTGCCTATCAATCGCTACTATGCCCAATCTCATTTTAGAAATCCTGCAATTGCCCTAAATGACTAATAATTTGGTAAATTGGTATAATATTAAATAACTGTGAAGGATACATATTGTAAATATTAGAATCATTTTATATATTTGCGTCCGATAACGAACTATTTTTTTGATAATATGTTTTCCATTGAATCTTTAAAAAGGAGTGTAGGCTATATATGCGCATTTGCAGGTATCACCTGCTATGTAATAGCTTATGCTGCATGTGCAGAAGGTTCTTTAGCTTACAAAATCTTACTGAATATTGCTGATGTTCTTATCATTGGTGTTGTTGTTGGTTATCTTTCCAACGTCGCTCAATGGGCTGGAGTTTTCAAGAAAGAAATTCAAGACATCGTATTTGGTAAAAAATTAGTAGGTGAACGAAAAGATATCGAAGAGGTTTGGAGTAATGTCACTAAGCAAATATTAAAAAATAAGTTTGCAGATATACACAAAGACCTGCTTCTGGCCATGAAGAAGAATCTCCCGGCCGATGATGCAATAAGCTATTACGATGATTATGACTCGGACATTGTCATTGATTGGGTAAACAAAGAACAAGGAATCATAAAGACCGTAGAAACAATGTCTTTCTTTTTGATTTCCGAAACTGACAAAGAGATTACGTTACCACTTAAGACATTTACTATCGGTAACCCTTCTGAGTGTATAGTCACCCAGCCGGAGATTACTGTAGACGGTAAAATCCCTACCATTCATCACGAAAAACAACGCAAGGATGATTCTGGCGAATTAGTAGATGTTTCATTTGTCCGTTTGAAAGGTAAAAATCGATATCAAGTAAGATATGTCCGAGAAAAAAAATACGATGTAAATAAGGATTATTTCATCGGATTGAAGTCTCAATATCTCATACACGACCTTTGTGTTTCTTTGACATTACCGGATGGATTAGACGCCACTTTTATCGAACGTGGCACCAATATAAGTTTTATAAAAGTTAAAAAAGAAAAAAGTTATATCAAAATGAAGCTGAAAGGCGTTATATTTCCACAGCAAGGTTATATATTTGCGCTGAATGCTGAGTAATCAAACACTATTAAGGCTTAAGAAAGGATTTAAGAACATGAACGTACTTCGCGGTGATACTGAAATATAGTATCTTTATAAAGCACGAAATTGAGAATTGACCTTAGAGTAAATAACTGGGCTTCCTTTTTTAGGAAGCCCATATTATTTTTATAATAAACTATTGCCTTCTGCGTCTTCTTCGCTCTTGATAACGCCCGGAAGATATATCTTCAAGCAGACTTTCCCGGCTACGGTCCATCGCCTTGAGAAGTTCTGCTGCCTCATCCCGGTCACGAGTGCTCAGGAACTGCTTCGTAAGCTTGTTCATCTGGCGCGTGTACTCGTTCACACGCTTATACTTCGCGCCGTCCGTTTCATACTCCAGCTGCACCTTCGCAAGCTCGTACGCATCAGGGTCCTCCTCCTTGAGCGCTGCCACGGCACTCCACCGTTCCTTTTCCGCTTCGTGCTCACTGAGCAGCGCCCGCAACTCTTCGGTCTCATTCCGCTGCTTCAGCAAGCCTTTGGCATGCTTGCGAACCTTCTCCCGGTACCGCTCACCGCGCTTGGCCTTGAATTCGTCGCTGTAGAAAAACACTGTTGCAAATTCATTGTGCATCAGCTTGAAGTCCGCATAACGCTCCGCAAGCTCATCGATTGTCATGCCCTGTGCCTCTCGCGCCGACAGCTCAACATCATCAAAGAAAACCATGTCAACCTGCGATTGCGGTACCGAAATTGCACGCATTGCAAACATGCACCAGTCGCGTAGCGTCATATCATCCTTACCGAAATGGTCAATACCCGCCGCAATCACATCCTCAAGTGTCTGGGGATTGATGCCAAGGCCTCCCGCTATGGCAAACGAGGCTGCATCATTGAACGCCTTCACATAATCACCGTCATTAACAAGTGTGTCAATCAGGTCATTCAGCGAGTTCACAAATGGTAGGCCAGTGTCATCAAGGCCGGGCAGATGCTTGTGCATCACAAGGCTGTACAGCACATCGGCCAACATTCCGCCACAGCTCACGCCCTCAAGGATGCCGAAACAGCCCCGGATAGCGCTCTCGCCTAATATGTCCAATTTCTTATCCCAGTCACTGCCTGTCAGCGCATACCAGCCCAGGGCGCCGCCCATGGTCCACAACGCCGGAAGTACGAAATAAAAATTGATTGCCTTCACCCAATTGCGCGCTTTATTCCTGTTGAGCTTCTTGCGCGCGTAGTCCTCGGCCGCCGCCCGGCGCTCCGCCTCGCTTCTCCCTTCAAGGATGCCGTCGCGAAGTGCCTTCGTCGTTTCGAAAGCTATCATTTTATTCCGGGCATCCTCCGTGCGCATATTCCATAGCTCGCGTGTAGCCTGGATTCCCTGCCTTGTGTAGCTCATCGGCGAGGTTCGGAACAATGATACAGCTGCCGTCAGATATGACCTGTCATTCTGCATCAGCGACAGATACATAACCTCGCTCGACTGCTGCGACAGGTTGAATACCTGCTCGGCCTCAAGCAACGCCTTCTTGCGCGCAACTTCCTTCGGGAAGCCTGCCGTCGTAAGCTCCTCCAGCTGCGTGTGATACACGGCCTCTGCTCCCATGCAGCAGGTCAGAAGGTCAACCGCCGCATTCGGCGAGATACCTATCCTCTGGAGTTTTTTCACGAACTCCTTCTTCTCCCACTTCCAGTCGTCGCCGCGGTCATCAAGAAGCTCATTGCCCGCAAGCCTCTCCCTCCAGCGGCGGTCCATGGCCGGCATATTCTTAAGGCAAAACTTCAGGCATTCCCCTGGTCTACCCATGTTCTGCAGCAGTCGTTTCGAGGCCGCCTCGCCTCCGAAGGCCGGATACGACAGCAACTGTTTGGCCGCAGTGTTGAATCTGAGCGCTATGCACGCGCCCGTCGCAAAGCGGGTTATTCGTCGCGCCAGCTTGTCGAACTCCGAGCTTTTCGGGTGATATGCCCCCGCCACAAGCAACGCAAGATTATCGAACCTTGTATTGAATTCCTTCCCACTGCCATAAATAGTAGTCATGTGTGCCAGGCGGCTACGGAATCGGTTGTAGCGCAACAACGTTGTCAGGTCCCTGCGGTACTCCGCCATGGCAGCCCATGTCTCCATATCGCGTGTATGGTCAAGAGCAAGCGACACCGCATCCGTACCCATGATGTCAATCGGATGTTTGTGCGGCACTCGCCTGATTACTGCCTTAGTTATCGTTTTGGGCAGCTCCTTCCAGTTGTCGCCGTTCAGCTCCTGTTTATTTTGTACCGTGGATTGAAGCACATTCAGCGGCACATAATTGTCTATGGCAGCCATCGGAGCACCGAACATACGCTCATGCACGGCATTGTAGCGCTCGCGCCGCTCCGGGTAATATTCCTCCTGAAGCCAGTCCGCTATCTCCCGCAGCTTCGGGTCAAGGGCCGATACTACCGCGGCCATCTCTCCGTCAGTGATGCCCATCAGCGCCAGCAGCCGTCGGCCGTCACTCATCTTGCCAACCTGGTAAATATACATCAGGTTGCCCTGCGTCACGTCATGTTCAATCACATCGTCGCCATCGCGCCACTTCAGTGTGCCGGCCTCTTTCTTGGTCAGTGCGTAAAGGTCGCTCCAGCGCTTCACTCCGGCCACCTTCTGCGCCTCCCTGTCAAGCAGGCGCTCGGCCTTCTGCGTATTGCGCCACTCAAGGTCTCGGGCCTCCTGCCATCGGTCAACAACAAGCTCCTTTACATAGCCGTTGCCGTCCATGGATTGCTCTCCTATCACCCTGCACACCTGCTCCATTGTCGCAATCGGAGCCAGAAAAATCCGCGCAACCGGGTTATTGCTTAATTTACTGCGCCATGTTTCATCCATCTCGCTCTCACGGTAAGGTATATGATGAAGGTCGCTATTGGCATAGTGGTGTATCTGTTCCACTCGCTCCTTTTCAGCCTGGCGCCACGCCTGTGCTCGCTCGGCACTCTCGTTCATCACGCCGCCTAACTGCTCTATAAGCGAATGATATGCCCTTATGCGTGCAAGTTTACTGCCGCGAATCCACTCGCGAGTGCTTTCCTGGATAGTTCGCAGCTCTTCTCTGCTGATACGGCCCTCCTTAAAGTCCTCTTCGTCCTCCTTCAGTTGCCGTTTCAGCTCCTTTTCCTCGCGCAGGCTGCCCTCGATATCCTTGGCATACTGCCGGGCGATATGAAGGGCCGCAAGTTCTATGGCGGCATTTTCTCGCCGCAATGCCGAGTGATTCTCCTCCGGGTCAAGAAGCTTTTCGGCCTCCTGCATCTTCGCCTCGAAGGGGTCCTCATCTTCCGTTACCACAAACTTCTCTTTGTTCAGCCGGCGCACGGCATCCAGCATCATCTGCCCACGTGGGTCAAGTTCGTCCTGAACCTCAACACCTCGCTCGTTTACCTTGCTTCCCCGGACCTTAAACAATGTGCCATACATATCACTCGCCCTGCGAAGCTGATTCTCTACCATGATATCCATCAACCGTTCAACCGGCTCCGAGATATCCTCTTTGCCCACTGATTCTGTAATTGCACGGATAACACCATTTATTTCCGAACGCCCCTGAAGATCGAGCTTGCCCTCATTCATAAGCGTCATTGCAAGGTCCTTGATACTCTTGGCCGTCGCTGCGTCATACTTCATCTGCACTCGCGCTCCTTTCTCAACCTGTGCTCCGGCCTTTTCCTCGAATATCTTCCCGGCCTCCTCAAGTCGTTCGGCGCGCTTATCATCATCTCGCAGCCGCGACGCCCAGCGCTCGCGCGTCACCATCTTGTGGTGAATCTTCGTAAGATTATCAGCAATAGCCTTCAGCGCCTCATGCTTTTGGGCGACACTCGCACCGGTTTTCGCAGCCGCCTCAGCTTTCTTCCTGCTGATATACTCTTCAAGTCCGGGCTCCGGGTCACGGAAACGGATAATCGCTTCCTCATCATATTTGGGATTTTCAAAGGAATTTACTACCTTTGCAACATCATCCAAGTCCAACCCGATTTTTTCCACGTCAGCGAGATTCATTCGCTGTTGAGTTAAAATCGGTTGGATTTTTTCTTTGTCTACATATAGGAGTTTCCCATCTGTCACCCATTTCAACCATTCGTGGTTGTCTTTCGGGTATACGGTTCTTACGCTATTGATTTCCAATACTTGCCCCTTCACCGACGGACGAAGAGCCATACCCACCACAAAGTTCTTTCCTTCATGGCTTATCTCAAGTATGATATTTTGAGCCTTGGTGCTATCGCCGTATGAGAACACAGCTATGGGATTCTGCAAGGAACATACAATACTCTTCAGTTCCGACAACTCAAAATCATGCCTGGCTGCCGTAGCTTTAAATTTCAGTCGAGCCGCATTAAGCTGAATAGGCAATACCGGAACACCTGTTGAACGTAAAATCGTTCCAGGCATTCCCAACCTGTAGATATGACCGTCCGGGAGCGTTCCATCAATCTGCTGCTGTAACTCGGAGTTAAAGCGGCTGTTCACACGCTCCAGCTCATCCTCAGCCTTTATCTTCGCGTCAAGCTCGGCATCCCAGGCC
This sequence comes from Bacteroidales bacterium, assembly GCA_014800735.1. GTDB lineage: Bacteria > Bacteroidota > Bacteroidia > Bacteroidales > Muribaculaceae > CAG-873. Next base: position 68,487 of record JAAVFP010000018.1, on the reverse strand, counting down.
GTCTTATGGCGCATAACAGTATCCTCCGCCTCGGCAAACACTCCGCCACCGTGTTCCGAACGCAGTGAGGAACCCTTCGCATTCTTCCACGACTTAAACAGAATATACGAAAGGTCCTTATCCGTAAGCCGGATGCTCTTCGGGATATTCAGCCCGCGCAGGAACTTATCCAGAAACGCCTGAACCCTCGCCTTAATCTTGCCCCACAGCGTGAGCTCATCCATGCTCATACGGTTAAAGCCATCGTCGCCTATACGTCCTGCCAGGTCGGCCATATACTCCTCAGTGGCTTCCCTGCGGTACTCCTCACGCTTCTGCTCGGCTTCCACACGCGCCTCGGCCATATCGGCATAGTAGGTAGCGTTGTAATCCTCGCCGGCACGCTCGCGTGCCTGGCGCTTCTTCTCGCGCCGTCGGTCTGCCTCCGCACTCACCATCTTATCTGTCAGTGCGTCAATCCGCTTGCGGATTGAATCAGAAGCATGATTGTAAACCTCGCTCAGGAACTCGCCGAAGCGCTCAGCACCAATGAAGGCACGCAGGCCCTTATGGCCAACAACCTCATGTACCACCGTATTCTCCACGTCGGCCACATTCACATTGTTTGGTAACACCACAACCACCTCATCAGTCGCGCTGTTCCACCAACCTTTCGCACGGCGCTCGCGCCTGCTGTAGCGAGGCTTGCCATCCTCGCCCGGTTCCGACAACTCCGCCTCGTCCGAGATTATCCTCACAGGCGTGTTCAACTTATCGGCCAACTCATCGACACGCTCACGCATATCAATTTTATTCGCCTCTAAACCTGCACGTTCAAAAAATTGTTGTAACTTTGCATCAACAATCCCATCAGCGGATTGCTTACCGCTTGCTTCGGTCGCCCGGGGGTATCCCGGAGACGAATTGAGGTCAGCGGTTTTTTCATATACATCTACTCCCGTTACAAAAAACGAGTGTGTACCATTACGTCCGTCATATCCACTTTCAACAGTGGTACGCACATAACACTCCTTGCCCTCAATGTTTACCTTACCGACATAATTGTCAAATGAAATAACATTGGAATGCTCCTTATGCACGGTGCCGTCAGGCCGTACCATACCACCAAGATTATCCATCTCCGAATATGCCAGCACCGACTGCTCAAGCACCTTATCAAGCACCGGTATAACCTGACCGAACAATCCACCATCTTTGTAAATCTTCTTGAAAGCCGAACGGTAGAACTCAATCTCGCGGCCATCCTTAACCACATTAGGTAGATTATTATACTCTTCACGCAGTTCTGCACGGCTCATCTCATTGCGCTCAACCTCTATCGGCTTCAGCGCACGGATAGCTCGCAATCGCTCACCCTCGGACATCTCACCTTCACGATACTTGTTGCCGTCTCCGTTTGTGGGCGCATCCTCGCCGTCATCATCTAATGTAATGTCGGTAGCTGCATCAACGGCTTTGTCCATTTCGGCATACTTGGCTTCCTTTTCCTCCAGTTCTTTCTTCATCAGTTCCTCATATTGGGCAAGGCGTTCCTTTGCCTCTGCGAGTTGCTGTTTGAATGGGAACTCTCTGCCGTTGCGTTCTTGGAGTTGGCGGTAATCCTCGGAGTAATGCGCAAGTTGGTTCTGACCGCGCGACAGCAGCTCACGGCTTTCAATTCCGGGAACAATTCTTTCGGCGATTTCCTGCATCACATTCTTAATACGATTGCCTTTGACGGTTCTGCTCTTAATGCCGAGAGCCTCGCAGGAATAGGTTACATTGCGCTCTAGCTCAAATGATAGTGTACCTTGACCGCTCTTGTCAACTTCGCGTGTAACGGTGGTTGTAACGTCAAACAGCAACCCGTCAATATCAATGGTCAGTCGGCTTGTCCAATTGTCTGCACCCTCGCGGATAGTCTCGGCAGCTTCATTCATCTTGGCATTCTGCTCCTTGAAGAAATCCTCCATACCCTCTACGCTGTCAAACGAGAGTTTGCCGATGGTTATCTTCTTTAGAGTGCCGTCAGGGAAATGCTTGCCGATTATTTTAAGGTTCTTGGTCTCAATCTCTATACGACGTTGCGCGCCTTTGATGAAACCCTCAACCTTTGGCAACTGGTTATGAACATAGATTTGGTCGATGTCATGACCTTTCTGCTTGGCTGTAAGATTGCGAACCTCGCGTTCGGCTTGGTTCTTCAGTATGGCATACTCACTACCTGATAGTTGGGCGGTCATATCGCCGAATGTGTCCTCTTCCTCTTCAAGCACACGGTTCTCCATTGAGTTTTGCATCATCTTTGAACCGTTCATAATGGAGTCAGCTATTGCGCCTTTGGTTTTCAGCCTCTGATATGCGGTTACGTCAAGACTATCCTCCACGCCGAAACGGATGATGCGGACTGGAATACCCATGTCTTTATGCAGATTGCCCTGTCGCATGGCACGTCCGTTGCGCTGTGTGTAGTCCATCGGTCGGTTAGGCGCGTCCACATGGATGAGGGTGTGCAGGCGTTCTTGAATATTCACACCTGTACCGAGGGTAAATGTTGAACCGAGGATAACTCGGACGTCTCCGGCATTGACCTTGTCGAAGATGTCAAGTTTCTTCTTGACGGTCGTGCCCGATTTGATTACAACAATCTGCTCGGCAGGGACACCCTCTGCTATGAGCTTATTGCGGATTTCCTCATAAAGATTGAAACCACTTCTCTTGTTTTGGTAGTTGTCGGAGAATATTGCAACGGTGCCTTTATACTTGGCACTGTCTTTGAGGGAGCGCAGGGTCTCGCGCACAGTCGCATTTGTTTTGCTGTTGGGGTCATCCTCAGCACCTGCAATGACAAGGCGTGCATCAACCGCGGCCGCTTTGGCAATGCCGTACATTGTAAGGGGAATATGTGAGTTCTCTTTCTTCTCCTTACCTGTCATATTGTCATATCGCTCCAGTTCGGCTTTCACATACTTCATCACACTGCGCAGGGCGCGTGTCTGCGGTAAGTAAATGTCAGTTGGCTTGTCACCTTCCATTTCGGGAATTTTATCACTTACACCGCCCGCCTCGCGTGTGAGGACGGTATCTGCGACACCGCTCCATATACGCACAAGTTCGGGTAAGTTCACATATCCGGCGAAGCGACTTACCTCTGCAAATTTGCCGTTGGTTTTGAACTCAACCATTTGTGCAAGGTTGCCGAAGTTACGGACGAAATCATCAAAGTAAAAGATGTCGTAGGCTTTCATTTGGTCGGCAGGCATAAGGTAACGCATGAACGTCCAAATCTCGGCGGCTGTGTTGGAGATAGGCGTGCCTGTCGCAAACACGACGTTACGTCCGTGATTGCGCTCCATTACTGCCTGCGTTTTGAGATATACACCCTGCGACTTCTTGCTGAATGAGGGGTCAACGCCTTTTACACCTCGTTGCATGGCGGTGGCAAAGCCGAGATGCTTGTATTCGTGAGCCTCATCTACAAGGATTGCATCAATGCCCATATCATCAAAGTTCTCAACATCGTCCACCTCGCGGTCAAGCATTTCCATAGCGCGGACTTCGGCGTTCTGACGTGTGGTTGCCTCTTTCTTTTCATCGCGCTTTTTCTTCTTGCCCTCAATGGCTTCGGTAAGTTCGGCAAGGCGGTCACGCTGTTCCTCAAGTTCTTTTTCGGCCTGGCGTACAATCATGCTGCGTCCGTCATCATCGGCTTCGCGCATGGCTTCAAGAACTTTCATCTTTTCTTTGATGATATCCTGTATGTACGCCATCTCACGCTCCGGACTGTCGGGGATACGCTCAAATACTGACTGAGGAACTACAATCATATCCCAGTCGTTATACTTGATTTTCGCATAGAAATTCTTGCGCCCCTCGGCTGTGCGGTCGGCTTCCTCAATAGTAAGCACCTTTGCATTAGGATATATCTCCTTTGCACTCTCAACAAACTGACCTACTGTTGCGTTCTGCACAACAATCATAGGCTTTCGTGCAGTACCGAGACGGCGCATTTCCATTGCGGTAGTGATGAGGGTGAATGTCTTGCCGGTCCCGACCTCATGTGCGAGCAGGATAGGTTCGGTAGTGCCTCTCACAACCGCTCTTCCTTGATGCGGACGCAGGGCAAACGGCTTGCCGTGCAATTCCGTTACCTGGCCTCCGAAATGTTGCGGAACAAATTCATCGGGAATTGACATCGGAACATAGTTGTTGAACTGCTCATTATAAGTTTCCTCGATGCGTGCCGACATTTCTGCGTCTGCGTGCATACGCTCACGCGCCCAGTCTTTGAACTCCGAGCGTATCTCATCAATCTTGGTACTGCACTCTGCAGTGGCGCCCTTATCGCTTATGGTTTCGGTTGTGCCGTCATGGTGCTTGATCTGCTTGCTGACGGTTATCTGCTTGTTGGTGATGGCAGCTTCAATCAGTTCATGCCCCATTATGGTCTTGTCGCATATCTTACTCGTTACAGCCATCGCACGGTTCTTCTCGTTGAACGTACTCCACGGAGTTTTCATGAACCATGTGCCACCGACATTTGTCAGTCTCACACGAATACCGGTCTTGTCATAGACGAAATCTTCGTAGAGTTTAGGCTCAATCCATGAAGAGCCGAGGGCAAATTCAATGAGGTGCGCAGGAATAGTCATCGGGATAACCTTTTCAAGAGCCGCGATATTTGCATCATATCTGCCGTCCTCGTTATTCTCCTGCGCGATGTGCAGTTTCTCACGGACATTGCCGGAGAGGTACTTATATGAAACCTCCATTATGCCGGATGCCGGATTTTCATAGCCGAGACCGCTCTTCACAATCTCACGCTTGACCTCATCGGCTGATTTGCCGAGGGCATCACTGATGTAATCGACATCAATACCTCCGCTCTTATAAAGACTTGCGAGAATACCGTCTTTGATAGTGGTAGGCTGTGGCTCTTTCTCAGTCTCAATCACACGGCGGCTGAATATATCAGTCTTGCCAACCTTGACTACCTTATTGCCTTTCTTATCGCCACGCTCCGAATAGGTTTCAAGAGCCATGATGCTTGAAAAATCAACATCATTGCGGAGGAATGAAATAGCTGGGTTCTTGTGGAGGTTGCCATATTTCTTTGTGAATGTGTCAAAAGCACGGTTCAATTCTTTCAACAGCGGCTCCAGTCCTGTGTTATCCTCATTGGTTGATTGATATTCCAACACATCTGACAACGCTTTCTTTATGGCAGTGTAGTCTACAAAGCATTCAGCCTTTGTGTGACCCTTGACCTTATTTTTGTTCAATCCAAGAGGAACAGCCTCGCCCATGCGTGCCATGCACAGCTCGCCCTGGGAATTTAGCACCATGCTACCTTCCTTTACGCCCTCGCCGAGTTTTTCATTGATGCGGGTAACCTCTTCTGCAATATCGTGGTCTGAACGAAGTGAAGACTCTTCCTTCATATCCGCAAAGCGGGCCGCCCACTCGCTCAACATCTTCTCCTGCGGTTTGTCGGCGGAGGGGAAAAGAGCGCGACTTGTCGGGAAACGTGTCTCACCTCTCTCAAAATTGAACAGCATTTCACCTGCCATATTCTCCGGGTGTTCGGCAAAATACTTGTTATAGGTCATGCTGTATGGCTTGATGATGGGGATTTCCTGCCCTTTGACCTTACGGGTATCTCCGGTGTCATAGTCAACGACACGCACGCCTGTCACGTCGGCAACATCTATGGCATTGGGCGACGGCTTGCCATTAACGCGCTTGCGTACAACGATGATGTCCGAGGTTGCCCCGGTTCCTCCGAATGTTTTGTTATGCATACGGAATGCGCCAATCACATCGGCATTGCCCTCGTTGATTATCCAACGGCGAAGTTCTTTGGAGTTATCCATTGTTCCGCTCGAGGTAATGAAGATGCCGAGACCGCCCTCGCGGAGTTTGCGTATATTCTTGGCGATGCAGAAATCATGGATGTTGCGGAATTTCTTGGATAGGTCTTTATCCCCGGTATCATCTTTGACGTGCAGACCGGTTACAAAAGGCACATTGGTAATAGCGAGGTCAACGCTGTTGTTACGGACCTTTGTCCTCTCAAAGCCTTGAATGTCAACCTGTGCATCAGGGTACAGCAACGACAGGATACCGCCTGTGGTGCGGTCAATTTCCACCGCGTGGATATTACTGCGTTCGCTCATATCGGTAGGCATAAGTCCGAGGATATTGCCGATGCCTGCTGAACCCTCAAGCACATTGCCACCATTGAAACCCAATGCTCTTGCAACATCCCACATTGCATCAATGACTGGAGCAGGAGTGAAGTATGCGCTGTTGCGGCTCATCACGGCATCATTATAGCCATCTTCGCCTAATAGTTCGCGCAGTCGTTTAGTTGTCGGATTATTACCGTTATCATTGAACGCCTTGCCAAGACCTCCCCAACCGCTGAATTTCCGGAGTACCTCCATTTGTTCGGATGTGGCGGTCTCTCCTGCATCAAGCAAGCGCTTGGCAAGTTCAATAGCCTCTATGTTAGCCTTGATACGTGCGTCATCGCCTTTAGGGGCATAGTCAACACCGCGTTCGGCATGATTGTTGCGAACATTCTTGCGTTCGCTTTCCGGCAACTGTTCTACCAGATTTGATTTCGCTGACTCCAAAGATAGCCCTCGGCCTCGCTGCGCGTCATACACAGTATCACCGATATCACGTCTATCCATTCCTCGTCCGTCAGGTCTTTCAGCTTCATCCCGCTGGCTCGCTCCCAACGGTTCATCCGATTGAGGTTTGTGTCCTCTTTCTCGCTCGGCAGTGCTGGAGCGAGATTGTAAGTCAGTTTTCTTTCCATTGCTGTTGGGTGTTTCAAATATGTCAGCGAACAGGCCGCCTATCGGCTCATTCGCGTCCAAAGTTACATCTTTTCCCCGAGATTTCCTATCGTTATCAGTTGGCTTCTGTGCCTTTTTACGTACGGCCTCAGCCTCTGTCATAACGCGCTTGGCCTCTCCGAACACTCCGTCTGCAGGCTTTATGCGGCTCCAATCGCCCTTTTCGGACATGATACCTTTGATAGACTCAAAGATAGGACTGCCATCAGTGTCAAAATCTTCAATCTTGACTTTCTCCCACTTGCCGTTACCATAACGGTCCCACATGACTTCATCGCCACGCTTGTATCCGTTATGACTTTCTTCTGCCATCTGTTCAGGTAGATAATTGCGAGTAATCTCCTTAACTCTACGGAGGAAATCGGCATAGGTTGACTTAACAGGTGCATACATATTATGGCCGTAACGTTCCATGCCTTTGCCCTCGGGATTTTCAACACGATACATAATGTGCTCAACGGCAAGATTATCGCCACGCCTGCGAGAGCCTTTCTCCGCAACAGGTTCAAGGCCGATGTAGATAGCGAGTTGTCTGCCCTCGTTGAGTGGGAGGTTTATTATAACATCACCTCCGGCAGGAGCGATGTTTGCTCTGACCGCAGTGTCTTTCTTGACGCTTTTGCGTCCGAGGGGAGTAGTGGCACTCGTTACTTTGAGGTCAATGCCGAGGTCTTTAACCAGCTGCTTTGCAAGTGCGGTCGCGTCTGCTACGGCTTTCTTCTCTGCTGTGAGCATATAGCCGTAACTCTCATGGAATTTTGCATCATCCTTAACGGCTTCATAGTAGCCGAGAAGAGCGAGTTGGTCGTTGATTTCCTCAATAGTCTGGTCTATTTCTTCTCCGGCTCGGTTGAGTTCGGCTGGATCTTCCGAAGTTTTTGCGATATTTTCTGCCTTGCCTGCAACAGCTGCTGCTTGCTTTGTAATAATTTCTGTATCTGCTGCTGTTTGTTCATCACGTTTCTTGCGGTTATTATTACGGATTTCGGTTAATTCTTTCTGCGCCTGCGCCGAAGCGGCCGCGGCCTTGTCTTCCTCAACAATCATGGCCGCTTGCTCGATAGGATTTGCCTGTACTTTGTCGAAGTTCTGCACATCGAAGCGTGCAACCTCCTCTGAGGGCGTAAAGGCGATATTTTCATAGCCGGGTGTCCAACGTGCGCCCTCGTAGAATGATTTGAGCCACGGACGTATCTTATCGCCCAACAATCCCACCATCTTGGTAGCATAGTCGGGGAAAGAGGTAGTGCCACGCTCAACGAGGCCCATAGCAAGACGTATGCCTGCCGACTGGATGCGCTGACGCTCCTGCGGTGTGAGTTCGCCGGGGTCGCGGAATTTGATGTCAGCGTCTCCCTCGTCCTCTCCGATGCCGAGCAAGTCGCGCAGCTCATTAGCCAACGACTGCATTTCATCATCGGAGATTTCGTGCTGTACCTCCGGCTCGACCATGGGCTCTGCATGGTTGCTAAACTGTGTTTCTCCTTTGGTGGAGAGGTCGGTCATTACATCTTCAAGGCCGACGCGGTTGATAGGTGCTTTCTTTGCCTTAGAAGCCTTAGTAGGTGTCTTGCTCTCAACATTGTTGATAGGCGCAACAGCCTCGCGGAGTTCCTCGGCGGTAATAGGCTGTGCGTCTGCAACGGCTTCGCCCGACTGGTCGGCAATCATTTCGCCTGCCCTGCGTGCATCTTCCTCCGAACGGAAAAGCCACTCTGAATAAGTGTCTTTGTCCGAACACCAACCACGAGATTTCTTGCCGTCTGCCTTCTCACGAGCAAAAGCGGCCAACGCCTTGCGCTGTTCGTAGGTAGGTGGAGTTGAGAACTGGATGCTGTGCATCGGTGTGGTCTTACCTGCCTTGTTGGTGTAATGAGTAGGCTTAACAGTGTATAGGGTAGTGGAGGCCGCAGGATTGTTACTTACGGTCTTAACACCTTTATATTCCGCAAACGGCTTAGTCTTGCGCCGGCTCGACTGCACCCACTTTTTGAACTCGTCCTTGCTGACTTGGGTAATCGCGCCGAGGCCGGTCCACCCCTGCTCATAGTTGGAGAGGTACGCCTCGCGTGCGGCCTCAACCGAGGGGAAGCCGTACATAACCTTATGCTCGTCAAACGACCCGTCCTTGTTCACCTGGTCAACCACAAACACATCACCCTGCTCAGGAGTATCGGAAAGGAACACGTCGATATGGTCGCCGTCCACACCCTCAGTACCACGGATATACCCGTAATCATTCTGCATGGTCGACTCCCACTGCTTGCCATCGGCACCGGTACCACGTCTCACAGAACCTTTCGGATTCTCTATGCTGATGTTATGGCCGTCAACACGGCGATGTTCCATTTTGTAGTTGCCTGCGGCTTTCTGCGCCTCGGTAGGCTCGGACTTCATACCGCCGTCAATGTACTGGGCAATCTCGGCGATGTCGCCGAAACGCTTGCCGTCAAACTCAAAGTATGAACCGGTGTAGTGTCCGCCCTCATCGGGTGCGTCAATCTGCGTAGCCTTGTGAGTTCCGTCAATGATGATTTCACGTTTATAGGTAGGCTTGTCGCCCTCGCCCTCTGCCCAGTCATTGTCGGTTACCTCAACACGGGCCGCGAGAGCCTGCTCTTCGGGGGTCAGTTCATCGTCTGCTCCTGCGGCAGGCTGTTGAGACTCTGCACCGCGTTCAGTACCATTCGGAGTTTGTTCAACTCCCTGTCCTCCGCCACGCTGTTCTTCTTCGGCTCTACGCTTGCGCTCCGCAATGGCAGTGTCCAAGAGTGCCTGTTGTTCTTTTGAGGTTGCATTTCTGAATAGTTCATTTACTGATTTCAATATATCTTCTTTGTTCGCTACGTCGCCCGTAAATAAATCCATCTGGCCGTTTGCGCCCTCGGCAGCTTCTTTATTGTACATTGCAAGTATTTTGCGCATATCGCCCGGCTTTCCGCTATTGAGGATATCGGCCAGAAGTAGGGTAGTACCGTCACTCACTCGACTCTCTCCGAATTCATCGTCGAACAGACCTTGCTGACGGCCGAAGGGACTCACCGGCATGCCGTCCTTGTAGATATCCGGTGCCGAGCGTTTCGCATCGAACACCAGTTTCACAGCTCTTGACAGCTCGGCCGACAAATCATAACCTTTCTCGGCAAGCGTGCGGTTGTGCGCAATCTCATTCAGGCCCATAATCACACCCTGGCGCATCGACGGCATGGAAATAATCATGCGAACTGCATCCGGCTCAGCCTGGAAAGCCTTGCCGATAAGCGTATTCTCGATAAGCTCTTTGCCGCTGGCCGAAAGGGCATCGCCCGTGCGCAACTCAGGAAGCTGTTTGTCGTTGATAACACCTGCCTCTACAAGGGCACCGAGCGTGCGGGCCGTGGCCTCCTGGTCGGCATAAAAATCGCTCATGCGGTCGTATCGGCTCAGGTCGGTCACGATGCTGCCGAACACATCATCGCTCACTACCTTGCCCAATTTCACGGCCGCCTCCGGCTTACTCTGGCTTTTCATCTCCTGCGCATTGAAGCGGGCAAACGTCGCCGCATCGTAGGGTATATCCTCGTCAGGCACAAACACCACGCGCGGGTGCTGGAACTTGGCCACATCCTCAGGCGTTACACCAAACTTTCGCCCGAACTTGCTCAGGTATTCATTGTATGCCGCGTCCGTGCCTTGGCCGGCCGCCATATCACCGCTCATCGTGCGGTTGTTGCCCGAAAGCACAATGCCGTCCTTGCTCACCAGCACAGGACTCTGCAATGCTCGGCTGTCGTAAGCGTCGGCCATCGTCTTCACAATCTGCTGTGCGTCGCCGTCGCGCTGATAGTCGCGGTCGTTCACACTCTGGCCGTTCTCGTCAACCGGGAAACCCTCAGTCGGAGCAAAAGCATTATTCACATCGTGGCTGGCACTGGCCGCACCGGCCTCCGTCAGCACATAACGGCCACTGATAGTCGAACCGTCGGGCAGGGTAATCACATCAGCTTCACCCTCAACCTTCGGAGCCGCCTCCCAGCGCTCGCGGATTTTCGGATGCACATTGTGTGTGCCCACAGCTGCCTGTTCGGCCGCCTGTTCAGCCTTCACTCGCTGCTCCTCCTCGAAGCGGGCAACGGCATCGTCATGTTCATTCTCGGCCTGAGCCGCACGCTCGGCCGCAATACGTGCCTCTTCGTCTACCTTCTGCCGGGCCTGCGCCTCCTCGATAGCCTTCCATCTGGCGTGCCGTGCTTTGGCTGCATCAACCCTTGCACGTGCTGCTGCCTTATCGTCACGGTATTTAATCATCCCACCGGTCGGCTTAACTTTGCTCACGGCCTTTTCAGCCATAGTGACATCATCCTCGGCTTTCTTGATTTCCGCTTGAACATAGCTCAGTGCATCCTCCGCATCGCCGAAAAATTCCTTGGTAGCGTCCCATGCTGTGCCGGCATCCACGCTTTCATGTGTCAGGTCCGGCTCGCCGCGTTCATTCATGGGAACCAGGCTCAGTGCCGAACCCTCCGCAGCAACAGGAGCCGCAGGCTCCTCACTGTGTTCCGAGCGCAGCGAGAAATCCACCTCCTCCGGCTCCGCTGGGGGCGCCTCAGCTTCCAGTTCCTCAGCAGGCACGGGTGCCGGGGCCTGTGCCTCACTGTCTTCCGAGCGCAGCGAGGAATCCGCTCGGGTATCTTCGCCCGGCCGTTCCGACATGGCACTCACCAGCGCCTCCTGCCCGCGGTTAATCTCCTCATAAGCCTGGTTCAGCTCACTCTCAGGGTCAATAGCCTCACTAACGCTGAAAATCTGGTCCGCGCTCACAGGCCTGTACTCGCCGCTCTCGTCAAGCACGTATATCACACCCGTAGGATTGAGCGCTTTGGTTCTCTCCACATCCACACCGCTACCGTCGGGGAACATGGCCACCTCGCCGCTGACAATATACACCGGCTTATCATCCACCTTCAATGTCGCAGGCAAAATCACACCGCGCTGCTGATGCACACGGTGTGCAACCTCCATCCGCACCTGCTCGCGCTTCTGCTCGGCAGCCTCGTTGGAAGCATCCAGCATACCCTCAAGCGCCGCCTTCGAATTGATGAAGTAGAGCACCGCCTCCCTCTGGTCATCGGTCAGAGTGCGGTCCTGGAGCACACCCCACGGATTCTCCCTCACCTGGGCCATATACATCTCCGTATCCTCCGGAAAAACCTCCTCACAGTATTCACTCGCAGCTTTAAACCGTGCCGAAATCGCCTGCATCTCGGTCATGGCTGCCCCGGCTGCCTCTTGAGCATTCTCTACAGGAGCCTCCGCCTCGCCAGGAGAGCTTGCTTCGGTTGTAGTCTCGGAATATTGCTGGAACACCTCGGCACCATCATTATAGGATTCTTCCGCCTCCTGCTGCTCAGGCGTTATGGCTCCTTCCGCCCTGGCACTGGCGGCCGCAAGCTCAAAACCGCGCGCGTTCATCAGCGAGTGAGCGTACTCCATAATCGCTCGTGCCTGTTCAGGCGAATTTGCACGCTCACGGATTAGCGTCCGCACAGTCTCATTCAGTGCCGGCTCCTCGGCCTGGTCAATGGCCTCGCGCATCGGTGCCCAATCCTCGCCGAAGCGATAAGCCGCCACCTGCTCGCGCTTGCGTAGATTGCTCTTCGCCTTGGCACGGGCAAACGGATAACCCGCACTTTTCACTCCCGACACAAAGCCGCCGAACAATCCCACGCCCAGAACAATATCCGTCTGCACGTCAGCGTCCCACAAATCCGAAATCTTGTTGTCACCCACAAACATCGAATTCAACACAATGCCCGCTTCCTCTTCCAGGACCTCGCCCACACTTCCGCTCCAGCGGGTGCGGCTTTCGATATTACCGATAGCCTTGGCCCAGTCCGTGCTCCGGACCTGCGTCACAAGCTTGCTCACGCCATCCACAACCTGGCCACCACCCAGCTTCCTGACTCCGCTGCCCAGAAGCTGTCCGGCCTTATCCGTTATCACGCCGAAATGGCTACCCAGCATTTCAGTATAATTCTCTATCACAGCGGCACCCTCGGCCTTGGCGATTGCGCTGGCCCAGTTATGGCTGCCGTCAAAACTGATATTGCCGTTCTCGTCCTGAACCGCATCGCCCTGATAACGTCCCATAGCGTCAGCCGCAACCTTCGGTGCCTGCATAGTGTTGGCCAGTACGGCCGATTCGGCCACATCTCCCGCCACAGTCAGTGCAACCTTCTTCAGGCCGTTCTTGCCGTATTTCCTCACCAGTGCACGGCTAAGCCCCGAAGCAGGGTTCGTTGCCATCTGAACCATGAACGGGAACATTTCAACCGTCACCTGAGCAGCCGTGTAGCCATTCGGTACATCTGCATTAGCGGCCACATCCTGCCCCAGCATCGTAGAATACACAAACTCCGCCTCGCGGTCCGAAAGTTTACCACCGCTTTTGAGCTTATCCTCGATTGCCATCAGCTCCGTAGCTTTCTGCAGCGACATTATACCGCCGGCATAAAAGTCCGCATCGCCCAGGGTGTGCTTGGCACCCATGCCCATATTCCTCAGGTTATTGCGCAAATTCCAGAAACCGCCCATAAAGCCATCCGATTTCTTCAACTTGCGCGTATCAAGCAGCTTGCGCGCCTCTGCCAGCACCTGGTTCTCAGCCGTCAGAACACGCAAATCCTTATCCTCCTCGGTAAGGGTATGAGCAGGGCGGTTCACCGGGTGCTGAGTCTCAACGCTCCGTCGCACACTCCCGCCCAGGATTCGTGCGATATTATCCCAGAAACCCTCATTGTCATCCCACTTAGCCGACTCATCGAAGCGCTCCGACCGCGCATCCTGAATCTCACGGATATTCTTCTCATTCCTGGCCAGCCGATCATCAACCCGACTCTCCAGGACACCAAGTTTATCCTTGCGCTGCTGGGCCTCAACATCCTCCTCCTTGGCGGGGTCAAGGCCATTCTCACGCATGCGGCCCACGAACTCATCCATCAGCCGCGCACGTCGGGCACCGTAAGCCTCACGCTCAGCCTCGCCCAAATTCGTTGTCAGGCTGCCATCCGGCATAAGCCATCGCGTCACCTGCTTGCCATCCTGAAGCACCGTGTCATAGACCACCGGGCCGCGCCGCGATCGTGTCTGTTCGTCCTTTTGTCCCTGAGCGGGAATATCGCCCTCCGTAGCCTGGTCGCTCACCAGGCCACGCAGCTTCACCGGAGCGCCCGCCAGGCGTGCCTGCATCTCGGCAGCCTTCTGCTTCTGCCGGCCCTCAGGCGTAACACTGGCCGTCATTCGCCCGACCTGCTCCACACGCTGCCGCGACTGCGCATTATAATCCGCCATCATATCGCTCATGTACTGCCCGGTCAGCGCACGCTGCTCAGCAGTCTGCCACGGCCTCGCAGCGGCTGCTTGTGTGTCAGGCGTAACCTGTGATGCCTCCTCACCGTGTTCCGAGCGCAGCGAGGAAAGAAAAAGCTTCTCCTGCGCCGTAGGCTCCCATGCACGCTCAGGCGCTGCGCCCGTCTCAGCCGCAGCAATAGGTTTCACGTCCTCGTCGAACAGCATCGAAGAAACTGCTTCTCTTGCCCCTGTCAGCCTTTTCGTCGACATCTGTCCAAATCCCAGGTTATTTTCAAAGGCATCAAAAGCCTCCATATTATATCCTTCTTTTATAAGCGCATCATATGCTCTCCTACGCTTGATAGGGTCAGTCAAATTCTTTCGGAAATCCGTTTCACTCTCCATTTTATATCCCTCTTTGACAAATGTATCATAGAGAGCTTTTATTTTATCTTGTGCCATTTATTTATAATTTTATGCTGTGGGACTGTCCTTATATCCGGCCGCCTGGCCTCCTTCTGGCGTCTGTCCTGTGGTTTGCCCATTCCGCTCCTCCTGGAGCGCGCGCTCAAGCTGCGATGCAATCTTTGCCGTATCATAATCCTTGGGGTCGCCGTGCCAATCCTCCCACGTAGTCGCAATCGACTCCGTAGGCCTCTTAACCCATTTCTGCCCACCCTTAGTCATGTCCTCATCATCGTACACCACCTCTTGCACCAGCTTAGACTGCGGATGCCGTTTATTATACTCATCGGCAGCCGCAAGCACAGCCTTGTCATAATCGCGCTTGTTATAATAATCCTTCCCGTCAAAGCGGCCGTACACCGTTCTATTACCGCCCGCAGCCGCAGCCTTGGCATACGACGCCGTCGCCGAGGCCTTCTGTGCTCCGGCTCGTTCATGCTCAGTAGCCAACTTAGCTTCCTGCATGGCCGGGGCATACTCCGCTGCATACTGCGCCGAAAGCGCCTCCTGCTCCCGCCTCTTGGCCGTGGCCTCAGCCTCCGCCATCGCAAACGGATGCAAAGCAGCCTCGCGGGCCGCTTTCTCCCTTGCCAGCTTCTGAGCCTCATGCTGCGCCTGCATCTCCCGCAGCGTCCGCGCCTTGGCATTTTGTAAGTCACCCAATCTCAGTATGTAATTATTGTATCGGTCGCCGTCAGCACGTCGCTCCGCCTTCATGGCCTCGATATGCTCGTTCACCTTACCCAACTGCGAGTGCTGAGGCTGGTAAGAGTTAGGAGCATACTGTGTGGTAAAATAGAGATTGGATAGTGCCATAGCACCATCCGTCATCGCAGCAATAATCTTCTTAGAGCGCTCCTGTCGCTCACGCTTTTTGCGTTGCTCCTCTGTTTCAGGAGCTAATTGAGCGGCCGCAGCTTCCAGTGCAGCTATCTGCTTGTCATAGCCCACCAGCTCATCATCCCCACTGTGTTCGGAGCGAAGCGACGAATCCTCCTCCTGAACCGGCTTCTCCACCGGTTTTTCCACCGGCTTCGATGAAGCCCCGGGCGCCCCCGCAATCTCAGGAGCAAACCCCGGAGTAGAGGAGGGCATACTTATTTTATCCTCAATCATACCCATCGCACTTAAAATGCACCGGTAATATTACCTGCGGCCGACGCAACCCCGCCTATAGCCTGGCTCACCGCCTGAGCCTTATTCACTTCAACATTATCGAGTGCATTCTGCAACTGGGCGTCACGCTGCTGATACTGCTGCTCGATTGCATCCTTGCGACGGTCTGCGTTCACTGCAATCTGCGCAGCAGCCTCGGCCTGAGCCTGGGAGTTGGCCGCCTTCGTGGCCGCCACACTCTCCTCCGTGCCACCCATCATCGCAGCAGCGCCCGCGGCAGCACGGTTGCGCGCCTTGATAGTTTCCTCCGTCTTGGTCAGTATAGCCTGCGCATCGGCCCGCTGCGTCGCGTCCTCATTATAGCGCTGGTCGAACCAGTCACGGTTAGCACTCTTCTGCTCATTAAGGCTGTTCTTCACCTTCTTCATGGCCTTCGACGCGCTGATGCCACCGAAGATACTGCCGGCAATTCCTGCTGCGCCTCCGATAATGCCTCCTAAAAGTCCCATAATAATGCGGTTATATGATATGAAATACAATACTTAAAATTATCCCGCTAAGTTAAGTCCCTATCTTTGTATTCCACTTTTAACCGTTGTGTCACCCCCTCAAAAAAATGCACCACCATGGCAAAAGGATATAAGACAGGCGGCCGACAGAAAGGAACGCCTAACCGCAACAACCCCATAAAAGGTATTCTCATCAACCACTCAACCGAATACTTCTCCCGCCGCCTGCAAATAGACCAAGTCAGCGGACAGCCACGGCTCATCCAACGAGGGCGCCTCGTGCAGGACCCCGACGGACTCATCCGCAAAGTAATCGACCTGATTCCCCTGGCCGATGCCGACGGCATACCCCTGGAGATGTCCGACTTCGAAGCCGATATGCTCGCACTCGACCCCTCCGAGCGTGTCGCCGCCGAACTCAAGATCCTCGAATTCCACACCCCGCGCATGAAATCCCAGGACATAAACATGGAAGTCAACGTAGGCCCCCGAACCATCGAGGACACCCTGGCCGCCCTCTGCGGCATCGACGATGACGACGACTAATCCGTCTATTTCGTCTACTTTAGAACCGTGCAAACAAACCTAACTACATAGACCGATGATTTTTACAACCCCCGGTGTGACCGTCCGCGACGGATAGTCACACCATTTTTTTGCACCCTCCAAAAACCAAACCGAAAGCACACGCAAACCAAAACGAAACCAAAATCAAAGCACACCCAAAGCAAACCGTAAACTCGCGTGCGCGCGTAATGGATAGGGAAATAGGAAATAGGATAAGGATATGGATAAGGAAGTAGAAAATATCTAAAGAAGATATTTTCTGATGATGTAGAAAACGAACATCGCGCTCACGCGCTCCGACATCAACAACCAAATAAATCTCATCTCAATCTTTTTATGAAATCGGCAGAATGGAGGTAAAGAAAAAACGGGCCCCGGAAATTCCTAATCCGGAGCCCGCTTACTCAACAGCCCATAAGTGTGTCAAAACCTTTCTCAACTTCGGTTTGAAGCACCCTGGCATAAATCTGCGTAGTGACAATATTCGTATGCGCAAGCATCTTCGACACCACCGGCAGCGGTACACCCATCGACAATGCCCACGTAGCGAACGTATGGCGCCCCACGTGCATACTCATGTTCGTCTGAATCTTCGCCATCGCCTGGATAGCCTTCAGATTCATGTTACACTTCTGATTCGACATCAGATTCAGATCAAAATCGTACCGCTCCAAAATCTCCAACGCCTTCGGCAACACCTTCAGCTTGTAGCGCACATTCGTCTTAAGCCGGCTACTGTCTATTATCCACGCCCCGCGCTCCTGCACCACGCAATCCTTCACCCTCACCAGGTCGCAGTACGCAAGCCCCGTATAACACGCAAAGATAAACATATCCCTCACCACAGCCAACGTGCCCGTCAGCTCCAGCGCCTCCACACGGTCGCGCTCCTCCGGCGTCAGATACTTAATGCCATCACTCTTGCCCTTGGGAACACGCACAAACCTGTACGGGCTCTCCTTCAGCAGGCCCAGATGCATCGCACGCGAAATGTACGTCTTTAAGCGCTTGTGGTAGCCATGAACGGCCGACTGCTTATTCAGGCGTTTCTTCAGCTGCTGGTCCCATAGCGTGATATTACGCTCCGTCAGGTCCGAGAAACGGCGGAACAGGCCCGACTCCCTCAGATACGCCACCGTGCGTAAATGAGCGCTTCGTGTTATCTCGGCAATATCCGTACGGTCCTCAATCTGCTCCTGCATCCAGTCGCAGAAATCCTTCTTGCCCATCTGAGCGTCGGCCACAGCAGCCAGGCCCATATCGTTCACCGACTGCACAGCCTCCTCGTAGAGCCTGCGGAGCTTTATATTCATATCAGCAGCATCAACGTGATTCACCACCATGCCATCCTTCCATTGGTCCAGATATAGCTTTATACCCGTAGAAGTCAGTCGACGCTTACGTCCTTCGGACACCACAATTTCTACCACCCCCGTTTTTGGCACCGGGGCAGTTCTAAGAGTTGCATTCTTTTTTCGGTTATACACCAGTCTTACCTTTACATCTGTTTCCATTATTTTTACTTTACAATATTGAGCAAAATCAATGATTTTAAATCGGGGTTACCAATTGGCAAAAATGGGGTAAAAAAATAGTAACCCCGAGTAACCCCGACCCCGAATATTTCGGAAATCAGCGGACAAAAAGCGGAAGAAATTGCCCTATTTCAGGGCCCCTCCAGGAAAATGTAAAGTGTTGGTTGACAGCGTAAGTGCTTGACTATTAAAAGAAAAAGGGAGATATTTCCATCTCCCTTCAGGAGCCGCGAGTGGGACTCGAACCCACGACCTTTTCGTTACGAATGAAATGCTCTACCAACTGAGCTATTGCGGCATTTGATTTTTGTGAGTGCAAATTTAGTGATTTTTTTTGTACGTGCAAAGCCTTGTTACGTTTTTTTGTGCGGTTGAGAGTTGTGATTCTTGATTTTTTATTAACTTTGCCGATGTATAACCTTAAGTAACAATGAAAAGAGATTACATCATTCGTTTTTTTGCCGCAGCTTTAATGCTTATGACGGCTTTTGCAGGCCGCGCGGCGGCTAATGAGGGCGATTCCGTGCGCGTGCTCTGGATTGGTAACAGCTACACTTTCTTCAACGATCTCCCGGCGATGGTGCAGAACATTGCCAAGACAAACGGCGTGAAAATGGCTTACACCGAGGTGCTAAAAGGCGGAGAGCGACTGAAGGGACACCTTGAAAATCCCCGTTTGGGCGAACTGCTCAAAAAGGGTGGCTGGGACTATGTGGTGGTGCAGGAGAACAGCTCGCTGCCTGCCTACGACACCGACTATGTGAGGCGCGAGGTGTATCCCTACGCTCACACTATTGACAGCCTTGCCCACGCCGGAACCCCCGACGTCAAAGTGGTTTTCTACATGACTTGGGGACACAAATACGGAAATATACGTCCGCGCGAGGGCTATCCTCTTTGCGACACTTTCGAGGGGATGCAGGAGCGACTGAAAACTTCGTATCTTGAAATGACCTACCAGAACAATGCCATCTGTGCTCCTGTAGGCATGGCATGGGCCGAGGTTCGGGAAGAGCGCCCCGATATTATCCTTTATAATCAGGATACGTTCCACCCCGCTGTGGCCGGAACTTACCTCAACGCGGTAACAATCTACGCAACGATGTTCCCCCGCCATTTCCAGACGGATTTCAATGCCGGGTTGGCTCCGGTCGAAGCCGAATTTCTTCAGCAAGTGGGGCAGAATACCGTTCTTGACAACCTCCGACTTCTGAATATCAAGAAATAAACCTCAATCCGCCCATTCCTTGAAATCAGGGGTGCGGACATCAATCAGGCGCTGATTGGACGAACCACGAAAGCGCAGGTCGGTGTCGCGGAGCGATTGCACAAACGGGCCGTCCACAAGCACGTCAAGAAGCTTGAGGACGGCCCGCTGATTTTCATCGCCGTCCGCAAGCAGTTCGTCGAGCGTGAAGCCCGTGTAGCACCAGATACCAAAGCCTTCGGCATGCAGTTGCCGAGCAAGGGGTAGGATAGCTTCGGCCTGATACATTGGGTCGCCCCCTGAAAATGTGACAGGAAAACCGTTGTACCTCACGATTTTCATTACATCTTCCACTGTGTAATCCTGTCCTCCTGCAAAATCCCACGACTGCTGATTGTGGCACCCGGGGCAGGCGTGACGACATCCGGCGAAGTAGATGGACGTGCGAAGCCCCGGACCGTCGACGGAAGTACCCTCGACAATCCGGAGTATGCGCATTTTATGATTATTCATGAACGATACGGTCGTTGAGCTCGGCGAGTTTAGCGTTGTTCCATCGGTCGGTTGTACCCACCAGGTAGCCTGTGATTCGCTGAAGCCGGTCAATAGCGCGGCTGCCGCACTTGGGACATTCGTGCAGTTCGGCGCTGGCATCCTCGTAGCCGCAGTGCATGCAGCGGTTGCGGTTGTGGTTCACCGAGCCATAGCCAATATTGTATTCGTCCATCAGGTCCACGATAGCCGATATTGCTTCAGGATTGTGAGTGGCATCGCCATCGATTTCAACATAGAAGATATGGCCGCCTCCGGTCAGGGGGTGATAAGGAGCCTCCACTTCGGCTTTGTGGCGGGGAGAGCAGTGGTAGTACACCGGCACGTGGTTGGAGTTGGTGTAATAAATCTTGTCAGTCACGCCGGGAACCAGGCCGAAGCTCTTGCGGTCCTTGGCGGTGAACTTGCCCGAGAGTCCTTCGGCCGGAGTGGCGAGCACCGAGAAGTTGTGCTGATAGCGTTCGCAGAATTCATTGACGCGCGAGCGCATCCGGCTCACAATTTTCAGACCGAGCGCTTGAGCTTCCTCGCTCTCGCCGTGGTGCTTGCCTACAAGTGCAATCAGACATTCGGCCAAACCGATGAAGCCGATGCCCAAAGTGCCTTGATTGATTACAGGCTCGATGGTATCCTCGGGGTTAAGGGTGCTACCGCCGTTCCACAGTTTGGACATGAGCAGGGGGAACTGCTTGGCCAGGGCTGTTTTCTGGAAATTGAAGCGGTCGTTGAGCTGGCGAGCTGTGATTTCCAGAACGTTGTCGAGTTTAGTGAAGAATAGGGCTATACGTTCGTCGCGGTCCTGAAGCGAACGACATTCAAGCGCCAGGCGCGGAAGATTGATAGTGGAGAACGACAGGTTGCCGCGACCGATGGAAGTTTTCTCGCCATAGCGATTCTCGAACACACGGGTACGACAGCCCATGGTGGCTACTTCGTAGAGATAGCGCTTCGGGTCATCGGCACGCCACTTTTCGTGTTGGTTAAAGGTGGCATCCAGGTTCACGAAGTTAGGGAAGAAGCGGCGGGCGGTCACCTTGCAGGCCAAACGGTAGAGGTCGTAGTTGGGATCCTCTGGCAGGTAGCTCACACCGCGTTTTTTCTTCCAGATCTGGATAGGGAAGATGGCGGTGGCACCGTTGCCTACACCCTCGTAGGTTGAATTGAGCAGCTCACGGATGATGCAGCGGCCCTCGGCCGAAGTGTCAGTGCCATAATTGATTGAACTGAAAACCACCTGATTGCCACCCCGGCTGTGGATAGTGTTCATGTTGTGAATGAACGCTTCCATGGCCTGATGCACACGGCTCACGGTGCGGTTCATAGCGTGTTGGCACAGGCGGTCGTGACCTTCGAGGCCTTCGAGGCTACGGGTTTCGTAATCCTTGAATTCACGTTCTTTAATATCCGAGAGGTCCTCGCCCGTGAGTGCTTCGATGTGCTTCACCTCCTC
Source organism: Bacteroidales bacterium (assembly GCA_014800735.1). Taxonomy (GTDB): domain Bacteria; phylum Bacteroidota; class Bacteroidia; order Bacteroidales; family Muribaculaceae; genus CAG-873. The sequence goes on along the minus strand of JAAVFP010000018.1, from coordinate 46,912 downwards.
CTTGAAAGTGGTGCGCACAAAGGGAGCAAGATAGAAATCGAAGGCCGGGATTGCCTGGCCGCCGTGCATTTCGTTCTGTGCGGTTTCAAGCGAGATGCAAGCGATGGTGCTGGCCGTTTCGATGCGCTTTGCCGGGCGCGATTCGCCATGACCGGCAATGAAACCGTAGGACAGGATATTGTCCAGCGGATGCTGAACGCAGGTAAGGCTCTTTGTGGGGTAATAATCCTTGTCGTGAATGTGCAGGTAATTGTTGCGCACTGCGTCGCGGGCTTCGGGGGTGAGCAGATAGTCATCCACGAAAGGCTTGGTTGTTTCGGAGGCAAACTTCATCATCATGCCTGCGGGAGAATCGGTGTTCATGTTCGCATTCTCGCGGGTGATGTCGTTGTTCTTGGCCTCGATGATTTCATGGAACATATCGCGGGTCTTTGCCTTGCGGGCAATGTTGCGCTGATCGCGATAAGCAATGTAACGCTTGGCCACTTCCTTGCGGGGGCTGTCCATGAGTTCCAGTTCCACCATGTCCTGAATTTCCTCGACTGTCATGCGCTCGGAGCCACGGGCACTGACGCGCACGGCGATTTTGTGGATGAGCGATTCGTCCTCGCCGAGCTCGGTTGTGAGCATAGCCTTACGGACTGCCGACTTGATTTTTTCTTCGTTATAGCCGACCACACGTCCGTCGCGCTTGACAACTACCTGTATCATTTTATGATGGAATTATAATAGATTTTATTGGTTGAAATATATAACTTGCACAAAAAAAGGACGCAATCAGGAGCGTCCTTTTTGCACTGCAAAGATAGTGCATACTTTTCAAATTCAACAAATTTTTGAGCGATAAAATTTTCTTAAAATTTTAATTTGGGAAAACTTTTCGAGTTAAACTCAAAATTGCATCGCTGATTTACAACGACATACGAAAAATTTGGGAAAACTTTTAGAAAATTCTGTTCGGAATTCATTGTCACAAACCTTATTCTGCGCTCTTTGCAGCAAATGCTTTTTCGGCAGCGGCGAGCTTTTCACTTGTGCCGATGTCGAACCACATGTAGGGCTGCGCAGGCACAAAGGCGCTCACGGGCTTTGTGGGGGATATATCGAGGTAAAAATCCACGATACTGAAGGGTCTTAGCTCAGCTCCGCAGTAGCGGCTGACGTCGGCTAATGTTCGTTTGTTCATGGCGTGAACGCCACCGAAAGCTCCACGCTGAAGCCCGGCAGGATTCAATCCCTCGGGGCGAACTGCACCATTGGTGAGGTTGGTCCAGCCCGCAAGGCGCCAGTGGGCGTTGAACAGAAAACGGCGGGTGCTGTCGCGCTGCGGGTCGATGAGCAGAGCAGCTTCGTTATCGTTGAGCTTGGAAACGAGTTCCTGCACGGGGAAGTCGGTGAGAATGTCGGCATTGTGCACCACGATGGCCTCTGCGTCCGAAGCTTCGCGTATGATTCTGCTCTCACGGAAAATTTTTGCAAGAGCACCACCGGTTTCCAGCAAGCGGTCGGATTCGTCGCTGATTTCGATGTCGAGCCCGAAATTTCGGTTCTCGGCCAGAAATTCCCTGATTTGCTCAGGGAAGTGATGCACGTTCACCACAACACCATCAGCGCCGGCAGCTTTCAGCTTTTCAAGCACCAGCTGAAGCATGGGCACTCCACCAATGGGAGCGAGCGCTTTGGGGTGAGAGTCGGTCCACGGTTTCATCCGCGAACCAACTCCGGCAGCAAAAACGATTGCTTTCATATTTTAGCGTTGAAAGTCTGCTCGATGTCCTGCTCGCGGTGCACCAGTTCAACCTTGATACTGCTGTACTTGCGGGCAAGGTGCTCAGCCATGTGCTGCGCGCAGTAAACCGACCTGTGCTGACCGCCCGTGCAACCGAACGATATCATCAGGTTGGTAAATCCACGCTCAATATAGCGCTCCACACTTGCATCCACCAGCGCATAGCAGTGGTCAAGGTAGCCGAAAACCTCGCCATCATCTTCCAGGAATTGTATCACCTTGGAGTCCAATCCAGTATATGGCTTATAGCGCTCGTATTTTCCCGGATTATTGATGGCGCGGCAGTCAAACACGAAGCCGCCGCCGTTGCCCGAGGGGTCGTTGGGTATGCCTTTTTTATAGGCGAAACTCATCACACGCACCGTCAGACGGCGTTTGCCCAGGTCATCAGTGAACTGCTTGAGGTTCACCAGGCGGTGCAGCAGTTCGTTGAGGTAAGGGTACTCCTCGTAGGGCTCGTTGAGCAGCTCGCGCAGGTTGGCAATAGCGAAGGGCACACTTTGCATGAAGTGTGGTTTCTTTTCGAAATAGCCGCGGAAGCCGTAGGCACCAAGCACCTGAAGAGTGCGGAACAGCACGAAGTGGCGCAGGGTGGAGTGGAATTCCTCGGCGCTTACGTCCACATATTTGTTGAGCGACTCACGGTAGACATCCAGCAACTCGCGGCGAAGGGTGTCGGGGAAATTAGCCTTTGCCTGCCACAGGAATGAGGCCACGTCGTAGTAGAACGGGCCGCGGCGACCGCCCTGAAAGTCAATGAACCACGGCTGTCCATCGCGAATCATCACATTGCGGCTCTGGAAGTCGCGGTACATGAACGTGTTGCACGGTGCATGCATCAGCACTTCCACCATAGCCTTGAAGTCGTCCTCCAGCTTATCCTCCAGAAAGTCAATACCGGTGGCCTTGAGGAAGCAGTATTTGAAGTAATTCAAATCCCACAGGATTGAGCGCTCATCAAACGAAGCCGAAGGGTAGCACACGCTGAAATCCATGTCCTTTGCTCCGGCAAATTGCACGTCGGGGAGTAGGGCGATAGTTTTCGCAAGCAAATCCTTTTCTTCCACCGAGAACGAGCGTGTGGCCCTACCTTTCTCAATGGTGTTGAACAGCAGCGTGTCGCCGAGGTCGGTTTGCACGTAGCACACCTCGTCGTCGCTCACGGCCAGTACTTCGGGCACAGGCAATTTCTGCTCCAGAAAATGGCGCGACATATATATGAACGCGCGATTTTCTTCCACCGAAGTTCCGATAACACCGATAAGGCTATCCGAGCCATCGTCGGCCGAAAGGCGGAAATAGCGGCGATTCGAACCCGACGATGGCAGTTCGGTTACTTTGGCGGGAAGCACTCCGCGCACATCTTGGTAAAGTTTGGTCAGTGAGGTAAGCTGCATGTTCAAAATAGGATTAATTGCCCAGGTCGGACAGGAATTTTATGCGGACCAGTCGTATTTCTTCTTCCGAAAAGTCGGAGCACAGTTCTTTGTAGGCTTCGTTGAGACTGTCGGTATCGCTCTGGCGGAAGTAGTCGAAAATATCTGCCTGGTCGTCGGGATCAATCACATCGTTGATGAAGTAGGTGATATTGATTCGGGTGCCAGAATTAACGATGGCCTCGATTTCATCCAGCAACTGATCAAACTCAATGCCGTTGGAGAAAGCGATTTCGTTGAGGTCGATTTTGCGGTCGATACTCTGAATGATGGCAATCTTGAGTTTGCTTTTATTTGCCACGGTGCGCACGCGCAGGTCCTCGGGACGTTCGATTTCGTTATCCACCACATAGGTATTTATAACCTTGATGAACTCCTCGCCGTAGCGTTTGGCTTTGCCCATACCCACGCCGGGGATGTTGGCAAGCTCGTCGATGTTGATGGGGTAGGTGGTGGCCATAGCTTCGAGCGACGGGTCCTGGAAAATCACATACGGCGGCAAATTGAGGCCGGATGCAATCTTGCGCCGGAGAGCCGAAAGGATGGCGAATAGTTCCGGGTCGGCGGCACATCCGCTGCCGCTCTTAATCATGGGTTCTTCGTCCAGATTGTCCTCGTTGAACTCGTTGTCCTCAACAATCTTGAAGGACACCGGTTTCTCCAGGAACTTGCGACCCTTGGGGGTGATGCGCAGAATACCATAGTCCTCGATTCCGCGCTCAAGGTAGCCATCGAGAATGGCCTGGTTAATTACAGCATTGATATGAGGCACGGGCGTACCCTCGGCACAGCCGAACACCTCAAGGTCCTCGTGGCGGTAGTTGCGCACGTCGGCCGACGCACGTCCAATCATCACATCCACCACATATTCAGTTTTGAATTTTTCTTTCAGAGCGGCAATAGTTTCCAATGCCGCCGACAAATCATCTTTTGCTTCCACTTTCTTTCTGGGGTTAAGACAGTTGTCGCAGTTTCCACAGTTCTCTTTGTCGAAAGTCTCGCCGAAATAGTGCAGCAGTGAACGGCGACGGCACACCGACGACTCGGCGTAGGATGCCGTTTCCACCAGTAGCTGCTTGCCTATCTCCTGCTCGGCCACGGGTTTGCTTTGCATGAACTTCTCCATTTTGCGGAGATCCTTGCGGGCGTAGAAGGTGAGGCATACGCCTTCGCCTCCGTCGCGGCCGCTGCGGCCCGTTTCCTGGTAGTAGCCCTCGAGCGATTTGGGGATGTCATAGTGAATCACAAAGCGCACATCGGGCTTGTCGATGCCCATGCCGAAGGCAATAGTGGCCACAATCACATCCACCTGCTCCATCAGAAAGGCATCCTGGTTGTTGGAGCGTGTATTGGCATCCATGCCGGCATGGTAGGCCAGGGCGCGGATGTTGTTCACACGCAGAAGCTCGGTGAGCTCCTCAACCTTACGGCGCGACAGGCAGTAGATGATACCCGACTTGCCAGGGCGCTGCTTGATGAAGCGGATAATGTCGCGATCGATGGTCGCCGTTTTCGGGCGAACCTCGTAGTAGAGGTTCTCGCGGTTGAACGACGATTTGAACACAGCGGCATTGACCATAGCCAGATTTTTCTGGATGTCGTGCTGCACCTTGGGGGTGGCTGTGGCTGTGAGGGCTATCACGGGGCGAGCACCTATCTCATTAATTATAGGGCGGATGCGGCGATATTCCGGACGGAAGTCGTGGCCCCACTCGGAAATGCAGTGGGCCTCGTCGACAGCGTAGAACGAAATAGAAACTGTTTTGAGGAATTCAATATTTTCTTCTTTCGTTAGAGATTCCGGGGCGACATAAAGCATCTTCGTTTTCCCTGCCACGATATCGCTCTTCACGGCTTCGATGGCCGAGCGGGTGAGCGACGAGTTCAGGAAATGGGCAATCGAGTCCTTATCGCTGAAATTTCGCATTGCGTCCACCTGATTTTTCATCAGTGCGATGAGGGGCGAAATCACAATGGCCGTGCCTTCGCTCATGAGCGCCGGCAGCTGGTAGCACAAGGATTTTCCTCCGCCTGTGGGCATAATCACAAAGGTGTCCTGTCCGCTGAGGAGGCTGCGGATGATGGCTTCCTGATTACCTTTGAATTTGTCGAATCCAAAGTGAATCTTCAAGGCGTCGGATAATGATTGCGATTTGTCCATTGGGGGCGAGGGGATTAGATGAACGATTTGAGTGATGCTTGGGGTGTCGGTCCGGTTGGGTTTATGTTTCGTTATACTGATTCTGCATCGAAATGCGCGGATTCGAGTTGGCGGGCGCAGAGTTCCGGTGTGACGATAAATTTCTTCTGGTCGGTGGACGGAAGTTCGTACATCGGATTCATCATTATTGTTTCCACAATCGAGCGCAGTCCGCGTGCACCGAGTTTGAATTCAATTGCTTTGTCCACAATGAAATCAAGAGCCTCGGGCGTGAATTCCAGTTCAACGCCGTCCATGGCGAAGAGTTTCACGTACTGGCGGGTGATTGCGTTCTTGGGCTCGGTGAGGATGCGGCGCAGTGCTTCGCGGTCCAGCGGCAGCAGGTGGGTCAGGATGGGCAGTCGACCAATGATTTCGGGAATGAGACCGAAGGTCTTGAGGTCCTGCGGAGCCACATGCTTCATGATGTTCTCGCGGTCCACACGGCTCTTGCCAGCAGCGGTGGAGAAGCCCACGAAGCTCGAATTGAGGCGATGGGCGATAGCCTGCTCGATGCCGTCGAAAGCACCGCCGCAGATGAAGAGAATGTTCTTCGTGTCCACGGCTATCATGGGCTGCTCGGGATGCTTGCGGCCTCCTTGCGGGGGTACGTTCACTATGGAGCCTTCCAGCAACTTCAGCAAACCTTGCTGCACACCTTCGCCACCCACGTCGCGGGTGATGGAGGGGTTGTCGCCCTTGCGTGCGATTTTATCAATTTCGTCGATGAACACAATGCCTCGCTCGGCACGCTTCACGTCGTAGTCAGCCACCTGGAGCAGTCGGGTCAGCAGGCTCTCGATGTCCTCGCCCACATAGCCGGCCTGGGTCAGCACCGTAGCGTCAACTATAGTGAACGGAACGTCGAGCAGCTTGGCGATGGTGCGCGCAATGAGAGTTTTGCCCGTACCGGTGGAACCCACCATGATGATATTGCTCTTTTCGATTTCAACATCGTCGGCCGATGTGGGCTGGTCGAGGCGTTTGTAGTGGTTGTAGACAGCCACGGCCAGATATTTCTTGGCCTGATCCTGACCGATGATATACTGGTCCAGATAAGCTTTGATTTCGGCAGGCTTGGGGATCGGGCGGTTCTCGGCAGGTTTGGCAGCCACGGCACCGCCGCGCTTATTGGCGCGTGCACGGGCAATAGTAGCGTCCTGGTCCGATTCCGGAATCATACCCAGCATGCCGGCGGCTGTTTCGATACAGTCGATGCATATTCCTGCTTCTTCCGAGGGCGAGGGCAGGATGGTGGCTCCGTCCTGTTCCGAGCGTCCGCAGAAACTGCAGTGGGGTAAATAGCGTTTTTTTGCCATATAAATTATTAAGGAACCGGGCGTGAGCGCACGCCCGATTCCACTTTGAACAGTTTTATCGGTTATTCTTCACCAGAACGCGGTCAATCATGCCGTATTCCAGGGCTTCTTCGGCGGTCATCCAGTAGTCGCGGTCGGAATCACGCTCAACTTTTTCGAAGGGCTGGCCGGAGTGGTCGGCGATAATGTGGTAGAGCTCGGCTTTCAGTTTCTTGATTTCACGGGCGGTGATTTCAATATCCGAAGCCTGGCCCTGGGCGCCACCCATGGGCTGATGAATCATCACACGCGAGTGCTTGAGCGCAAAGCGCTTGCCCTTTTCACCGGCCACCAGCAGAACGGCTGCCATAGATGCTGCCATGCCGGTGCATATGGTGGTGACGTCGGACGAAATGTACTGCATCGTGTCGTAGATACCCAGGCCGGCATACACCGAGCCACCGGGCGAATTGATGTAGATGCTCACATCTTTGCCTGGGTCGGCGGAGTCAAGATAGAGCAGCTGGGCCTGAATCACATTGGCGGTATAGTCATTCACCTCGGTTCCGAGGAAAATGATACGGTCCATCATCAGACGCGAGAAAACATCCATCTGAGCAACGTTGAGCGAACGCTCCTCGATGATGGTAGGGCTTATATAGGAAGCCACCGGGGCGGCGGCCTTCGAGGTAAAGCTGGCGTATTGGTCGAGCGCGGAGCCGCTCATATTCAAATGATGGACGGCAAAATCTCTGAAATCATTCTTTTCCATAAAATTTTCCTTTATTTTACACCGCCGCAGGAGAGCAGGGCGGTTTTCTTTAGTTCAAAATTAATTATTTTTTTCCTTATGTGCAAATATTCCATTCGGGCGTAGTCAAAAAAATTACGGAAAAAGCTAACTTTGCGCCCGAAAACAGAAGAAATATACGCTCATGACGGATTCTACACCTAATTATAATAGTATGCAGATTGTGAAACGGCAGTTTTTTGCCATGCGCAACGGCGTGATTGCCGATGCGCTCCGCAAGGCCGGTTCGCCTTTCCGTTTTATTTTCGGAGTAAACCTTCCGCAGTTACGCGACATTGCGGCCCAGGTAGGGCAGTCGGCCGAACTGGCCGAGCAGCTCTGGGCCAACCCGGCCACGCGCGAGAGCATGCTGATAGCTCCCATGATTCAGCCGGAGGATAATTTCACGCTTGCGGATGCCGAACGCTGGATTGCCACAATCCCGGCAGCAGAGGTTGTCGATGTCCTGTGCCTGAAGCTTCTGCGCCGCCAGCCTTATGCGCTTGAGCTTATTGACAAGCTGATAGAGCGCGCGGACGCCGAGGAAGGTACCGCAAATTGCGAAATGCTCCGGTACACGGCGCTGCGGCTTATGTTTAACCTCGTTGGAGAACACCCGGCCAAGGCACGAGAAGTGGCCGCGTGCATCGCTGCAAGGCCCTCGCGCCTCACGGCTGCCGTTGCCGCCTCACTGACCCAGGAAGCTGACTACCTGCTTGAAAATTAAAGATACGGATTATTTGCCTTTTCCTCGCCGATAGTCGTAGGACCGTTGTGACCCGGGGCAACGATAGTGTTGTCGGGCAGCGTGAGCAATTTTTCGCGGATATTGCGAATCAATGTATCGTGGTCGCCTCCGGCAAGGTCCGTGCGCCCGATTGAACCGCGGAAAAGTGCATCGCCCACGAACACAATGCCGGCCTTTGCGCAGTAGAGCGCTATGCTGCCGGGTGAGTGACCGGGCACCTCGAGCACTTCGAACTCATATTCACCCACCTCGATGCGGTCGCCCTCGGTGAGCTTTACGTCTATTTCGATGTCGGAGGCATCTGTTGCCATGGGAATACGGAAACTGCGCACCTGGGCAGCCATATTCTTCCCCAGGAAATCATCGCCGACCGATGCGGCTACTTTCACGCCGTAGCGGTCGCGCACGTAATTATCGCCGAAACAGTGGTCGAAGTGCAGATGGGTGTTCACCACCTGCTGCACTTTGAGTTTATTGTCGCTGATGAATTTGTCGAATTCCTCATGCTCCTCGCTCCGGAGCATACCCGGGTCGATTACCAGGGCATCCAGCGTGTCGGTGTCATAAACAACAAAAGTATTGACGCCCACCGGATTGAATACAAATTGTTTGACTTTTAGCATATAGTAGTTTATTTAAAGGGTACGTAGACAATCTCCTTCGTGTCGAAGAAGGGTTCGTTGAAGAAATCCGTGATAGGAATTTCAACCACCGGACGGTCGGCCGCCTCTATTTCCTTTTCCAGATCACCGCCTTTAAGGCAAACGATGCCCGGAGCGTAGCGGTTCTGAAGCGAGGGCCGGCGGTTGATAGCGTGGTTGCAAGCTTTCACCAGTCCGTCGAGCGGCATTACGGCGCGGCTCACCACGTAGTCGAACTTCTCACGGCACTCGCCCGAATCGCCGTGCTGAAAGGTCACGTTGCTCAGGCCAACGGCTGCAGCGACCTCGGTGGCCACGCGGATTTTTTTGCCGATGCGGTCAATCAGGTGGAAATGCACCTCGGGGTAGAGGATAGCAAGAGGTATGCCGGGAAAGCCACCGCCCGTGCCAAGGTCCAGGATGCGTGTGCCGGGGGTCAGCTCGCCGAAAAACGCACCGATAGCCAGCGAGTGCAGGATGTGGCGCACGTAGATGTTATCTATGTCGGCACGGCTGATAACGTTGATTTTCGCGTTCCAGTCGGCATAGAGCTCACCGAGCTTCGCAAACGCCAGGTGCTGCGCCTCGCTCAGATTAGGAAAGTATTTTAATATTTCGTCCATTATTCAGTTCAAAAAACAATCTTTCGCAGTAAAATGTTGGGAAAGTAAGCGTATGCAAATATACGCAAAGTATTGCAGATATATTCACTTGCATAGCGGAATATTCACTAAAAATAACTTAATTTGTACCCTCAAATTGCATTTAATATGATACAGCTTGGTAAATATCAGACCTTAACGGTCAGCCGCCTTGTGGATTTCGGCGCATATCTCAGCGAACCCGAAGGCAAGCAGGAAGTACTCCTGCCCGCACGTTATATGCCTGAAAATCTTTCGAAAGGCGATTCTATTGAAGTATTCGTTTACAAAGACTCCGAGGACCGCCCTGTGGCCACAACCGAACATCCCTTCGCTATCGTGGGTGAGTTCGCTTTCCTGGCCGTCAACGAGGTCAATGACGTAGGCGCTTTCATGGATTGGGGCCTGAGCAAAGACCTGCTGGTGCCCTACAGCGAACAGAAATATAAGATGCGCCGAGGTGGCATCTACCTGGTGTACGTGTATGTGGACGATGCCTCGGGCCGCATTGTGGGCTCCGCAAAAATCGAGCACTTCCTGGGCAATGCCTACCCTGACTATAAGCCCGGCGACAAAGTGAAAGCTCTTGTCTACGAACACAATGACATCGGCTATAAGGCCATTGTGGATGATAAGCACCGCGGCATGATTTACTCCAACGAAATTTTCCGCCCCATCGAGCTTGAGGAATCCGTGACCGCATTTGTGAAACAGGTTCGCCCCGACGGCAAAATCGACCTCACTCTCAGCGACAAAGCCAAACTCCGCACAGCTTCGACCTCGGAGAAAATAATGGAATATCTTGACCGACCTGATGCCGTACCTGTGGGCGACAAAACCGCTCCCGAAATTATTTCGATGATTTTCGGCTGCAGCAAAAAAGATTTCAAAAAAGCCGTCGGGATGCTTTATAAAGAGCACAAAATCACCATCTCGGCCGAAGGAATTATCAGTAAAGCCTGAGCTATCAGTTTGAAAAAGTGGCCTTTTTTACTTATAGGGTCACTTTTTCATTATAAATATGCGGCATATTCAGCCATAATTGCTAACTTTGCACGTTGAATACTGGCTTTTTAGCCATACCAACGTTTAGACCAAATGCAATTTACAGCCGACATAATAGCTCGTCACCTCGGCGGAGAGGTTGAGGGACAGGGAGATGCAACTGTCTTCACTTTCGCAAAAATCGAGGAAGCAAAGCCGGGCGCCATCACCTTTCTTGCGAATCCGAAATATACGCATCACATCTACACCACCGAGGCTTCCGTGGTGCTTGTGCGCCGCGATTTCCAGGCCGAGCACCCTGTGAAGGCCACGCTTATCCGCGTGGACGACCCCTATACGGCTTTGGCCGCGCTGCTTCAGCTTGCCCAGTCCGCCATCCGCCCCAACCCGGTGGGAATAGAGGAGGGTAGCCGGGTGTGCCCCGGTGCCGAAGTAGGCGAAAACGTCTATATCGGCTCTTTTGCCTATGTGGCCGATGGAGCCCGCATAGGAAAGAACGTGAAGATTTATCCCCAGTGCTACGTGGGTGCCGGCGCCGAAATAGGCGACGACACCATTCTGTATCCCGGCGTGAAAGTGTACCATGGCTGCCGCATCGGCAAGCGCTGCATCCTCCATTCAGGTGCTGTGATCGGTGCCGATGGCTTCGGCTTCGCTCCCGATGCCCAGGGCGTTTACCACAAAATTGAACAAATCGGCATTGTCGAGATTGACGACGATGTGGAAATCGGTGCCAACACCACTGTGGACCGCTCCACGATGGGCCGCACTCACATAGGCCGCGGTGTGAAGCTCGACAATCTCATCCAGATTGCTCACAACGTGGAAGTGGGCCACGACACCGTCATGGCCTCGCAGGCCGGTGTGGCCGGTTCCACCAAAATCGGTGCCAACTGCATGGTTGGCGGCCAGGTGGGTATTGCTGGCCATATCACTATCGGCGACCGCGTGCAATTCGCCGCACAGACCGGTGTGCCCAAGGGCCTCCCGGACGACAGCCGCGTGATGGGTTCGCCCGCCATGCCAATCGGCGACTATGCCCGAATGGTGGTGGCCCAGAAAAAACTCGTTGCTCTCATGGCCCGCGTGGACAAGCTGGAGCACTTGCTTAAAGATAAAAATTAATAAACCACATATCGAATTTCTCGATTCGCAATGAAGCAAACAACACTCCAGGGTGAATTCACCCTTGCCGGCAAGGGACTCCACACCGGCGCCCAACTGACGGCAACTTTCTGCCCCGCACCCGAACACCACGGTTATAAAATACAGCGCATCGACCTCGAAGGCCAGCCAATCATCGACGCTCTTGCCGAAAATGTCGTAGCCACCACCCGTGGCACCGTAATCGGCCGTGGCGACGTGACCGTGAGCACCATCGAGCATGCTATGGCAGCCCTCTATGCCTGCGGCATCGACAACTGCCTTATCAAGGTTGACGGCGCCGAGCTGCCTATTCTCGACGGCAGCGCCAAGCCTTTCTTCGATGGTATTCAGAGCGTGGGCATCGCCGAGCAGAACGCCGACAAGGACTTCTACTACGTGAAGCACAAAATCGAGGTAGCCGACCCCGAAACCGGCTCCAAGATTATGCTCCTGCCCGACGACGACTTCAGCCTGGACGTGAAAATCAACTTCGACTCCGTTGTGCTGGCCAACCAGTATGCCACCCTCGATAACATCGCTGATTTCGGAGCCGAGTTCGCTCCGGCCCGCACGTTCGTTTTCGTGCGCGAAGTTGAGCCCCTGCTCAGCGCGGGCCTCATCAAGGGCGGCGACCTGAGCAACGCCCTCGTAATCTACGAAAGCCCCAAGACTCAGGAAGAACTCGACCACGTGGCCGACATGATGGGTGTGCCTCACCACGACGCCAACGAGTTCGGCTACATCAACACCGACCCCCTGATGTTCGACAACGAGCCTGCACGCCACAAACTGATGGACCTCATCGGCGACCTCGCTCTCATCGGCCGTCCCCTCAAGGGCCGCGTCATCGCCACAAAGCCCGGCCACACCATCAACACCCAGCTGGCCAAGAACATCCGCTCCGAAATCAAGCGCAACGACATCCAGGCACCCAACTACGACCCCAATGCCAAGCCGCTGATGGACAACAACGAAATCCGCCGTCTGCTCCCTCACCGCTATCCCTTCCTGCTGGTGGACAAGGTAATCGACAAGTCGGACAACTTCATCGTCGGCGTTAAAAACATCACTACCAACGAGCCCTTCTTCCTGGGCCACTTCCCCCAGGAGCCTGTGCTGCCCGGTGTGCTCATGGTTGAAGCCATGGCCCAGACCGGTGGTCTGCTGGTGCTCAGCACTGTTGACGAGCCCGAGCGCTATTCCACCTACTTCATGAAGATTGACAACGTGAAGTTCCGCCAGAAAGTGGTGCCCGGCGACACCCTCCTGTTCCATGTTTCCTTCCTCACCCCCATGCGCCGCGGTATGGCCGTGATGAAAGGCCGCGCGTTCGTGGGTGAAAAACTGGTGTGCGAGTGCGAGTTCATGGCTCAGATTGTAAAGAACAAGTAACCAACAACATAACCAAAACGCATGATTCATCCTCTTGCCTGTGTGCATCCCGAAGCCAAGCTAGGCGAAAACGTGGAGGTAGGCCCCTTCACAGTTATTCACGAGAATGTTGAAATCGGCGACGGCACACGCATTGACAACAACGTGACGATTTTCCCCGGTGCCCGCATCGGCAAGAACGTCCGTATTTTCCCCGGCGCCGTGGTGAGCGCTATCCCGCAGGACCTCAAGTTCCGCGGCGAGGAAACCACAGCCATTATCGGCGACGGCACCACCTTGCGCGAATGTGTGACAGTAAACCGCGGTACCGCTGCCAAAGGTCGCACCGTGGTGGGCTCCAACTGTCTTATCATGGCTTACTCCCATGTTGCTCACGACTGCATCGTCGGCAACGGTGTGATTATCAGCAATGCCACCCAGCTGGCCGGCGAGGTGCAGGTGGACGATTGCGCCGTGATTGGCGGCGGCAGCCTCATCCACCAGTTCTGCCACATCGGCTCCTACGTGATGCTCCAGGGTGGCGCACTCGTGAATAAGGACATTCCGCCCTACGTCAAGGCCGCCCGCGAGCCTATTTCCTACGTTGGTGTGAATGCTATCGGGCTGCGTCGCCACGGTTTCACCGCCGACCAGATTGAGCTGATTTCGGCCATCTACCGAACCCTCTACACCAGCGGCACAGTGCTCCGCGACACTCTGATGCAGCTTGAGGCAGAGTTCGAACCCGGCGAAATCCGCGACACCATCCTCGACTTCATCCGCAAGGCCGACCGCGGCATTGTGCGTGGATATTGACATATTGAAAAAAATAAAAGTATGGCCGGAGGGTCCGTCGCGCGACTTATATATAAAGGTCGTGAGGAAAGTCCGGGCAACGCAGAGCACCATATTTGCTAACGGCAAGCTATCGGTAACGGTAGAGTAATGTGACAGAAAATTACCGCCTCCACTCCGGTGGAGGTAAGGGTGAAAAGGTGAGGTAAGAGCTCACCGGGCGCTATGGCGACATAGTGTGCCGCACATCTTATGGGTTGCAAGGTCAAGTATACCGGCATTCAAGGGTTGCTCGCCCATTGCCGGGGGGTAGACTGCGCAAAGGGGGCTCAGGCCCTTAGATAAATGACGGACGGAAGCCGACAACTCCCCCTCAGCGGGGAAAGTGCCGGTCCACATAACCCGGCTTATACTCCGACCATACTTTTTTATATTTAAAACACTACTAAGATATGAAAAACGAATGGATTACCTGCCCTACAACCGACGATGAGGGGCACACGATCATTGTAACCGGCCGAGTGGACGTGGAGGCCTACCGCAGCCGCGAGCGCAACAACATCCGTGTGGAAGTCACTCTTCCGTACACTCCCGAAGGCCCCCTGGGCTTCCCGGACGATGCCACGGCCGAGCAGCTTGAACAAGTGACTGATGCCTTCCAGGCAGCTCTCAAGGGCAAAAACGCTGCATTCCTCACCGGCATCTACACCGGCGCAGGCGAGCGCAACTGGGTGTTCTACACTTTCAGCACCGATGTTTTCGGCTCATTCCTGAACCGCGCCCTGGCCAACCTGCCGCTTCTTCCCCTCAAAATCTACGCTGAAAACGACCCCGACTGGGCCGAGTACGACGAAATGCTGTCAATCATTGCCCCTGAGGTGGACCAGTCGCTGATGGAAGATGAATAGCACTCACAGCGGCGCCCCGGTAGCCGACGGCAAGCGCCATATTTTCCTCGATGCCCTCCGTGGCTTCGCGCTCTTAGGCGTGTGCCTGGCCAACTATCCCGAGTTTTCGCTCTACACCTTCCAGCCCGACACCGTGGCAGCCACGCTGCCCGGAGCCGGTATTGACCGCATCACCAAATTTGCTCAGTACCTGCTAATTGACGGAAAATTCTACACACTTTTTTCTCTCCTTTTCGGCATTGGCTTTTCTATCATCATTGCCAATGCAGCCAGTCGCGGTGCCAACGGCTTCCGCATCTTCTACCACCGCATGGCCATCCTGGCCCTGATTGGCTTCGCCCACCTTATGCTGCTGTGGAGCGGCGACATCCTGCTGCTCTATGCCGTGCTCGGCATGCTGCTGCCACTGTTCCGCCGCATGACCGACCGTGCCATCCTCACTGTGGCAGCCGTGCTCCTGCTCATCCCCATAGCTGTTGACGGGTTTTGCGCCGCTACAGGCGTGAATCTCTCCGCCTTCCCCTACGCGCAATGGTGGCGCTATGCCGCTGCCTACGGCATCACCGAGGATAACTTCGGCACCTGGCTTCGTGACGCCCACACCTACCGCGAAGTGTTCCAATTCCTCATTCAGGGAGCCTGGGAACGAATGTACGAGTTCATCGACGGCAACCGCTATTTCAAGGTCATGGGTCTGTTTCTGATTGGATTTGTGGTGGGCCGGCATAAAATTTACGCCGACCTTGCCGCTCACCGGGCACTGTTGGTGAAAGTTGCCGTCTGGGGCTGCGCAATCGGCATCCCCCTGTCCTTTTTCTATGCCTACAGCGGCGTAGCATCTCACCCTTGGGGCAGCGTTGCCCATACCGCCCTCTACACCGTAAGTGTTTATCCCCTCGGCTTCGCCTACGCGGCCCTGCTGGGCCTGTTTTGCATCGGCCGGAGCAATCTGGTCATCTGGCGCTGGTTTGCCGCTCCGGGCCGAATGGCTCTCACCAACTACATCGGCCAGTCCGTCATCGGCATCTTCCTTTTCTATGGCATCGGTCTTGGCCTGGGAGCATCCATGGGCCTCACGCAGACCGAGCTCGTTGCCGTCGGAGTTTTCGCGCTCGAAATGCTGCTGAGCCGAGCCTGGCTCTCATATTTCCGCTTCGGTCCTTTGGAATGGGTGTGGCGCATGCTCACCTACGGAAAAATCCTCCCGCTGCTGAAAGAAAAATAAAAATCCGGCTCAACCAGAGATGGCTGAGCCGGATTTGGTTTGTGTAGGACTATGTATTAGAAGATTACTTTGGTGGTTGTTGCACCCTGGCGACGGATATAAAGACCCTTGCCGGGATTTTCTACGCGGATACCCTGGATTGTGAAGTATTCAACGGGAGCATTTTCAACAGTCACCTCTTCGATAGCAGTGGTAGGCTCGTACTCAGCGTAGTCGGAATAAACGGTTTTGCCGCACAATTCCTCCTCGTCCTCTTCGATTTCGTATTCGAGCACTTCCAGAGGATAGCCGAACTCTTCGTCGTAGGTCACTTCGCGGCGGTAACCGTCCACTTCGTAGCTGGGTTCGTAACTCTCGTTGCTGTAGATGCACTCGCTCTCAGTCTTCTCCAGGAGCACGATGCCGTAAGCATCCACGCGGAAGCTGATGGTGGAGATATCGGTATAGTCAACGTAGTATTCGCCCTCGTCCTCGTCGATATCGGTGTCGGACATCTTCACGTCGTAGCTGCCGAAATCGTCAACCCACTTGTAGTCGATGTCAAGGACGGTCGTATCGTCCACCAAAATTTTACTCTTGTAGTCCTTGCCCTTGTATTCCACAGTGAGTTTGCCCAGCGAAGGCCAATCATCGTCCATGATGTCGCCGCTCTTGATGCGGTTGGCGCCGAAGTAGAGGTTGGCTTCGTACTCATCGTACTCGAACTCAAGAATCTGGCCGTCGGTGTTCTCCCAGGTGATGTTGTCCACCCAGTGGTACACGCCGTCCTCGTCCTCCGTGGTCATTTTATTCACCTTGCCGTCCGTGCCGTAGTAGTAACGCACAGTAGCGTACTCGTAGTAATAATCATCCGAACTGGAATATTCGGTAACTGAGGTTACATTGCCTTCGGCGTTGCGTTCAATCTTGTAACCATTCACGTAGGTGCCCCATTCGGCTTTAGTCTCTTGCTTCACCACAAAATCCTTCACAACGCTGTCGTAGGTGTAAGTGATGTTGGAGGACTCAACCCACTTTTCGTCCCATTCATTATAATAAGACTGTACCTCGGTGGCAATCATACCGTCCTCGTTGTATGTATAGAGGACCTTGGATTGATTTTCAACTTCAAGGCTTGCAATGCGACCTTCGGGGGTGTAGGTGCACTTTTGGTTAAAGGGGCCTACCCATTCGCCATCTTCCATAGCGTAGTTAGCGATAGTGCCGGGGCGCCATTGTGCTTCCGAGTGCTGGTCGTTGATTTTGCGGATTGCCTTGGCTGCTTTGTTCGCCTTGGCAATAGCCTGCTTGGCAGGGCTGGCTGCACGCTGGGCAGCCGATGCAGAACCGGCCATAAGACCGGCAGCCGCGATTAGAAGTAAAATTTTCTTCATGAAAATTGGTGTTAGATAATTTTAGAGCGATATTCACTCTTAATAAGAGATATACAAATGTGTTGCAAAGGTAGTAATTAATTTTGAATGAGGTTTTATCTAAACAAAAAAATCGGTAAATCTGTATTCATATATAGGATTTCAAAACACACACTTTGTTTATATTTCTGAGTGCAAGATCTTTTAGATGTTTAAATATCTCTTATTAAGAGTCACTATCATTTTCCCATAGGAATTATCGGCAATTATCTATTCCTTAATATCTAAAATTCCTTTTTTATCACATAATTTGCCGGACTTTTCAGTCGCTTGTCATGCATGAATATTGAGTAGTCATTACTATACTTTTTACGTTGGCTGAAAAAAGTATGGTAGTTTGGCTTGTGGTTAAATTTTGTTAAACACTCAAATTCCCTCCCTATTCACTTGTTATAAAGTTAACAAAAAACTATTCCTACTTATGAAATATTCATCACTAAGCTATCTCCTGACTGCCGTAGGTCTACTGGGTGGTACCGGTGCATTCGCTGCCGACAAAGGCGACTACATGAATTTCACTCCATCGGAACACTGGGTAGTGCCCGAAGGCACACCCGCAGCAAGCGAGGTGGATGCTTCCAACGCCCGTTGGTGGGAAACTTTCGATGACCAGTTGCTTGATTCTCTTATTACCATCGGTGAGCAGAACAACTACAACGCCACTATGGCCGCACGCCGCATCAACGCTGCCCGGGCAGCTGTGGGGTCGGCACGTAGTGCCTACTATCCGCAGATAGGGCTATCGGCAGGCTGGAACCGCACCCGCACATCGGGCCGTATGGCCGGAAGCGAGGGCGCGGCTACAACCATGAGCTACTTCAGCGGTGCTGCCACCATGAATTGGGAAGTGGATGTGTTCGGCAAAATCACCGCTCAGGTTGGCAAGGCCAAATCGCAGGTGAAGCTTAGTGCTGCCGAATATGCGTCGGTGATTCTCGCGCTCGATGCCGAGATTGCCGAAACCTACATCGGACTTCTCGTGCAGAAAACGCAGCTCGAAATAGCCCGAACACACTCCGAAAGCCAGGAGCAGACAGTGCACATGACCGAAGTGCGCTACAAAACCGGACTATCATCGAAACTCGACGTCACCCAGGCCCGCACGGTCTACTATTCCACAGTTGCGCAGATTCCGCTGCTCGAAGCTCAGATTGAAGCGTCATACAATGCCCTGGCAGTGCTTACCGGCACTCCTCGTGCCGAGCTTCCCGCAAGTGTTTATCAAGCAAAGGACATTCCGAGCCAATACCGCCTGGTGGACATGGGTGTGCCGCTGGACCTTCTGCGCCGCCGCCCCGACATTGTGGAAGCCCAACGCTCCATTGAAATTGCAGCTGCCGACCTCGGCATAGCCAAGAAGGACTACCTGCCATCGCTTTCCATCCAGGCTACTCTGGGAACTGACGCCCACAACTTCGGAGACCTGTTCAGCCGTGCAAGCATCGGTTACTCTATTGCGCCAACGCTGTCGTGGACGCTGTTCGACGGCTTCGCTCGCAAGTATAATATTGTGTCCGCACGCGAGGCCATGGAATCCGAGGTGGATGCCTACAATCTGACCGTGATGACGGCTATCGAGGAAGTGCGCAACGCCATGGCTCGCTATTCGGCCGAACTCCGCTATATCGCCTCGATCAACGAAGTAGTGGAAAACAGCCATGAGTCGCTCGATAAATCAGTGGAGCTCTACAAGGACGGCCTCTCATCCTTCACTCCCGTTGTGGATGCCCAACTTGACTATCTCAACTATCAGAATACTCTTGTTTCGGCCAAGGGCCAGGCTCTGACCGCACTTATTGAATTATACAAAGCACTCGGCGGCGGCTGGGTGGAATAAAATACTTCTACCGATATGAATAAATCAGTTTTCTTCCTTCTTGCTGCGGCAACTGTGGTGGCCGCAAGCTCATGCAGCCGCAACCGCAAGGATGCCGACATGGCTGCCGAAGTTATGACAGTGGACGTGGCATTTCCCGTGCAGGACTCGGTGGTGCTCCGCAAATCCTATCCTGGCCATCTGTCGGCCGACCACGAAATTCAGCTCGTTGCCCGCGTGGACGGCTACCTGGTGAGCCAGGACTACACGGCCGGCGACTTCGTGCGCAAAGGCACCGTCCTGTTCCGAATCGAGGACCGCAACTACCGCGATGCCGTGAGCAAAGCTCAGGCGGCTCTGGCCACTGCCGAGGCTGAAAACAAGTACGCCGCCAGCCGCTACGAGGCCATGACCGAGGCGTTCAAATCCGATGCTGTGAGCGAGATGGAAGTAATACAGGCCCGCAGCAATCTGGAGCAGAGCGAAGCCAACATCAAGACTGCCCGCGCAGCGCTTCAGACTGCCCAGACCCAATTGTCCTACTGCACCGTGACAGCCCCGCAGGACGGACATATGTCCAACTCACCCTATACAACCGGCTCCTACCTTTCGGGAGCTGGTTCGCCGGTGGTGCTTGCAAGCCTTTACAACGATGCCAAGGTGACAGCGAATTTCAATATCGAAGACGCTACTTATCTGGCCGACCTCCGCAAGGCAATCGAGGAGAGCCGGATTGACTTCGATAATATACCTGTGAGCTTCACCGATACCCTCCAGCACGAGTACACCGCCAAACTGAGCTACACCGACCCCCACGTGAGCACTTCCACGGGCACCATGCTGTTCCAGGCAAGTATCCAGAATCCTTACGGCGAACTGCGCAGCGGCATGTACGTTGTGATGGATATTCCCTACGGCATTGACCCTGATGCAATCCTGGTGAAAGATGCTTCGATCGGCACCGACCAGTTGGGCAAGTACCTGTACGTGCTCAACGACTCCAACAAGGTTGTCTACACACCCATTGAGGTCGGTCAAACCTACCAGGACACGCTCCGCATCGTAACCAAAGGTATCAAGGCCGGTGACCGTTATGTGACCAAGGCTCTACTGAAAGTGCGCGACGGAATGACCGTGAAACCCAACGTTGTTAAATAAGGTAATCCCGAAGCGTTATGTTAAGCAAATTTTTTATCAACCGACCCATATTTGCCACTGTCCTGGCCATCATCATGATTCTGGCCGGTATCCTGACAGTGCGCACACTGCCTGTTGCGCAGTACCCCGACATTACACCTCCCACCGTAATGGTGTCGGCAAGCTATCCCGGCGCCGATGCCAAGACTGTGGCCGAAACTATCGGTGTTCCCATCGAGGAGCAGGTGAACGGTGTGGAAGGCATGCTCTACATGAGTTCCAACTCGTCGTCGGACGGTTCGTACTCGCTCCAGATTACATTCGAGAACGGCACCGACCTTGACATGGCCCAGGTGAAAGTGCAGAACCGCGTTGCCCAGGCCGAAGCTCAACTGCCTACGGCTGTGAAACAGCAGGGTGTGTCGGTCACCTCGCGCTCGTCCAACATCATCCTGTTTATTGCCCTTGAGAGCGACGACGCAGAGCGCTACGACGGCCTGTTCCTCACCAACTACGCGCAGCTCAACATCGTGGACGAGCTCTCGCGCGTGGACGGTGTGGGCGGCGTGAGTGCTTTTGGCTCAGGCGAGTACAGCATGCGTGTGTGGCTCGACCCCGAAAAAATGCAGGTGCGAGGCATTACTGCCACCGATGTCATGACAGCCATCCAGAACCAGAACATGGAAGTTTCGGCCGGTTCAGCCGGTGCGCCTCCTACTGGCGGCAACACCCCCTTCGAATTCACCCTTACATCACCCGGACGCCTGGATAATGCCGAGGAATTCGCCAATATCGTTATCCGCACCGGCGACGATGGCTCGCTGCTGCGCCTGAGCGACGTTGCTACTGTTGACCTCGGTAGCCAGTCCTATAGTCAGATTTCGCACGTCTCCGGCAAGAACGCCGGCCTTATCGGCATCTATCAGCTGCCCGGAGCCAACGCACTGAGCGTGGCCAAGGCGGTTGAAAAGCGCATGGGCGAGCTGAGCGAATACTTCCCCGCCGGAATTCACTACCGTGTGATTCTTGACACCACAGAATTTGTGACCGCATCGATCGATGATGTCCTGGTGACCTTCCTTGAAACAACGCTCATCGTTATGCTCGTCATCATGCTGTTCCTGCAGAACTGGCGTGCAACGATTATCCCGATGATTACGATTCCGGTATCGCTCATCGCCACCTTTGCCGTGATGAAGCTGCTCGGCTTCACCATCAACACGCTCACGCTGTTCGGCCTTGTGCTGGCAATCGCCATTGTGGTCGACGATGCCATTGTTGTGGTGGAGGATTGTGCCCGAATATTGAGCGAGGGCAAGCTCTCGCCCAAGGATGCCGCCCTTCAGGCCATGGACGAACTGCAGGGCCCGGTAATCGGCGAAGTACTTGTGCTTCTGTCCGTGTTCATCCCCACGGCTTTCATTTCGGGTATTACCGGTGAGCTCTACAAACAGTTCGCCCTCACCATTGCCGTATCGACAGCCTTCTCGGGCTTCAACGCGCTTACGTTCACCCCAGCCATGTGCGCGCTGTTCCTGCGCCGTCGCACCAAACCCGTACGTTTCATTCTGTTCCGTTGGTTCAACAACGGCTTCGAAGTAGTGCGTAAGGCCTACAATTCCACCGTCGGCCGACTGCTACGCAAGCCCGCTATTGCATTTATCCTGTTCGCCGCAATTATCGGTGCCGCTTTCTTCGGCTTCTCCAAAATG
The DNA here is from genome assembly GCA_014800735.1 of Bacteroidales bacterium. Taxonomy (GTDB): domain Bacteria; phylum Bacteroidota; class Bacteroidia; order Bacteroidales; family Muribaculaceae; genus CAG-873. The sequence continues at coordinate 24,842 of JAAVFP010000018.1, read as the reverse complement.
CCTACCAGCTACGTGCCGCAGGAAGATATGGGCTACTTTATGACCTCCGTACAGCTGCCCACCGGTGCTTCGCTCACGCGCACTGACAGTGTGATGCGGCGTGTGGAAGCCGACATCCGTAGCCTGCCTCAGGTGAAGGACGTTATCAGCATCAGTGGCATGTCGTTCATGGCCGGCGGTGCCGGCAGCAACCTGGGCTCGATGTTCGTGGTGCTCAAACCATGGAAGGAGCGTAAGGGAAAGGACAACGATGTTTCGTCGGTCATCGCCAAGGTGGATGAAATCACAGCGCCGGTTCAGGAGGCCATAGTGTTCTCGCTCAATCCGCCGGCCATCCCTGGCCTTGGCATGAGTTCCGGCCTTGAAATGCAGCTGCTGGACATCAACAACCTGGGTCCGGAGCAGATTGCATCCGCCGTGGCCCAGATTCAGGACGCCGCCAAAAAGTATCCTGAAATTTCCAAGGTGACATCGCTCTATCAGGGCGAGGTGCCGCAGTACACCGTGCAGCTCAACCGCGACAAGGTGAAAATGTACGGCCTGACGCTTGAAAGCGTCTACGGTGCGCTGTCATCCTTCATGGGCAGCGACTATGTGAACGATTTCGTGAAGTTCGGGCGAACCTATCAGGTGACACTGAGTGGCGACCCTGCTGCACGCCAGAGTCCCCAGGATGTGCTTTCACTGAGCGTGCGCAATGCCAGTGGCGAGATGGTGCCCTTCGGCTCCTTTGCCGAGATTGTACCCACTCTTGGGCAGTCAACCGTGAACCGCTACAATATGTACACCACGACGTCCGTCACAGCCAGTGTGGCACCCCACACAAGCTCATCGCAGGCCATCGCAGCTATGGAGAAGATAATGAAGGAAGATATCGGTAAGAATTTCTCCTACGCCTGGACGGGCGAGGCCCTTCAGGAAACCCAGTCGGGCACCACAGTGTCGGCCGTACTTATCTTTGCCATCATCCTCACCATCCTTGTGCTTGCCGCGCAGTATGAATCGTGGACCGACCCTGTAGCCGTCGTAATCACCACCCCGACGGCAATCCTCGGGGCCGTGATAGGTTGCCTTTTCATGGGCCAGAGCATCAGTATCTACACCCAGATTGGCATCATCCTGCTGCTGGGCATGGCGGCCAAGAACGCCATCCTGATTGTGGAGTATGCCATGGACTACCGCAAGGCAGGGCAGCCTATCCGCCAGGCAGCCGAATCGGCCGGCGATGTGCGCTTGCGTCCTATCGCCATGACGGCACTCGCATTCGTGTTCGGTGTGATGCCTATGCTCTTCGCCACCGGTGCCGGTGCGGCCAGCCGAGTTTCGCTCGGCACGGCAGTAGTGTTCGGCATGGCAATCAACGCAGTGCTCGGCACACTCTTTGTTCCCTCCATGTGGGAGATGCTACAGAAGTTCCAGGAGAAATATCTATCCAAGGTATTCGCTGACGAAGATACCAATCCCACCGGAACCTCAGCGGCCGATGACACCCAGAAACCGACCGAAATATAAAATCTACAACCACGAAGAAAACACCCGGATTTCCGCAAGGAAGTCCGGGTGTTTTGCAAGCTGTGTTAGAAGGATTATAAAATCAGGGGACCGAACGATTAAATCGACAGCTCCTGACGTTTTTTCGTGGAGCGATTAGTGCTGCGACTCGTATTTGAGAGTCATCGAGGGCTGGTCGCACACCTCGGCCGGGCCAAAGTACTGGATGGGGCCGGGGTAGATGTAGCAGGTGTTCTGAGCCCATTCCTCGCGCTGCGAAGCAAACTTCTTGAAGGGTGCACCGTCCAGACGAACGAGTGCCTTCTGGATTACGGGCTTGTCCTCGGCGTTGCGGCGTTCGATGTTCATCATCATGGTGATGGGTATACCGCCGGGAATCCACTGGATAGCGGGCTTCACCAGGTTGCGGATGGACGACATATAGCCGGTTACACCTGCGTTGATCAGGGCAGCGGCGTTGTAGCCCAGCGAGTAGCAGTAGTCAGCGTCGAAGTTGGAGGGATCGGCGCAGCGGCCTTCGTAGCCGAAGAAGTGGTGGAGTGCGGAGAATTTGCCCTTGGCAGCCTTGAATTCCTCGCTCTTCTTGAGGTATTCGCCAACCATTTCGCTGAGGAGCTTTTCGGTTTCAATGAGCGATACCTGCACGTTGCCGTGGGGGTCACGGTCAAGCATCAGCTGGCGGGCAACGGAAGCGGGGAGGGTTTCGAGCGCGGCCACGTTCTCGGGCGAGAGGTTGGCAAGGATGAACTCGGTGAGTTCCTTGTGGTTCATGCCGGCAACCTTTTCGGCGTTGGCACCGAGGAGCTCGTTGAGCTCGCGGATGAGGCGCTTGAATTCGGGAATGAATTCAATGAGACCTTCGGGGATGAGGATGGTGCCGAAGTTGTTGCCTTCCTTGGCGCGGGCGGTAACGATGTCGGCGATGTATTTCACAATCTGGGCAAGGCTCATGTCCTTAGCTTCGATTTCCTCGGAGATAAGGCAGATGTTGGGCTGGCACTGGAGTGCGCACTCAAGAGCGATGTGGCTGGCGGAGCGGCCCATCAGCTTCACGAAGTGCCAGTACTTCTTGGCCGAGTTGCAGTCGCGCTGGATGTTACCGATAACCTCGGAGTAAACCTTGGTGGCGGTGTCGAAACCGAAGGAGGTTTCGATAACATTGTTCTTCAGGTCGCCGTCGATGGTCTTGGGGCAGCCGATAACCTGAATGCCGGTGTTCTTTTCCTTGTAGTACTCGGCAAGGATAGCGGCGTTGGTGTTGGAGTCGTCGCCACCGATAATAACAACTGCGGTGATGCCGAGTTCCTTCAGGATTTCGAGACCCTTGTCGAACTGCTCAACTTTTTCGAGCTTGGTACGGCCGGAACCAATAATGTCGAAACCGCCGGTGTTGCGGTACTCGTCGATGATAGGAGCGGTGAGCTCAATGTATTTATGGTCAACAAGACCGCCGGGGCCCATGAGGAAACCGAACAGGCGGCTGTCGCGGTGGATTTTCTTGATGCCGTCGAAAAGACCGGAGATAACGTTGTGGCCGCCGGGAGCCTGGCCGCCGGAAAGGATTACGCCTACGTTGACGGGCTTGCCGGGAGTGGGGTTGGTGTTCTTTTCAAAACGGATTTCGGGCAGACCATAGGTGTTGGGGAAGAGTTTGCGGATAGCGTCCTGGTCGGCAACCGATTCGGTGGGACGACCTTCAACCACCTTCACAGCACCGGTGAGGGCGATAGGGAGCTTGGGCTGATAAGCAGCACGTGCTTTCTGTAAAGCGCTTTTTTTCATTGTTTTATGGTGAAATGTTTTGTTGTTCGGTTTATAAAGTGCAAAGTAACTAAAAATTTGCGATATTTCCGCAGTGAAATTGTGAATAAGTGTTACCTACGCTCAAAAAAGTGTCATACGGTGGTGACCGTTATCATCTTTTCGGGTGTAAGATAACGCGCGGCCATATCGGATATTATTTCGGGGGTTAAGGCCCTGAGCGCTTGTTGCTGGGCTGCGAAATAATCGACCGGAGTGCCTACCAGCAGTTGAGTGATGTAGTAGCTCATCACATTGGCGGGATTGTCGAGCATTTCAGCAAGGTCGGTCATGGCGTGCAGCTTCAGGCGGCTCAGTTCCTCGCCCTCGGGAGGATTGGCCGCCAGGCGCCGCAGTTCTTCCGAAATTTCAGCCACCACCTGCTCTGTGGACGATTTATCGCAAAGAGCCGAAACGAGAGCCATGCTTTCGTTGTGTTCGCCCATCAGTACGGCTGAAATATGGTACGTCAGGCCTTTGTCCTCGCGGATATTACTCATCAGACGGCTGCCGAAGTAACCGCCAAGAGCCATCACGGTGTAGCGCAGGGATATGTAATCGGGGTGGTTGCGGCCAATGGAGGGGATACCAATGGTGACAGCGCTTTGGAAACTATCGGGCTTCGCTACTTGTGCCGCGCAGGGTGTCGCCACGGGGTGTGCGGGCGCAAGCGAGGGTTCCTGAGCCGGCCCGTCGGCAGTGATAGCGCCGAAGGCTTCGCGGGTGTAGCCTATTGTTTCTTCATCAATCAGGCCTGAGAGATACAGGTGTATGCCGCTGGACTTGAACACCTCGCTGTGGAATTTGCGGAGGTCGGCAGCAGTCACTGCAGCGACTTGCTCGGGCATAAGCACGGCGGCCTTCCAGTTGTCCGGGCCGTAGTAGAGCTGGTTGAGTTTCTCAGTAGCCAGAGTGATGGGCTGAGAGCGCGATGTGAGGATGCCGGCAGCCACACGGGTTTTGCATGCCTCCAGGCGGCTGGCGTCGAAGGCCGGCTGCGAATAGGTTTCGGCAAGCAGCATGAAAATCTCGGCGGCATGCCCGGTGAGCATATTAGCCGTGAACTGGAGATAGCGTGGCGAAGATTTACCGGACGGACGCACGCCGCAGAAGTCCAGCCGGTCGTCAATTTCCTCTGCCGTCATGTTGCGGTTGCCCGCAAGAATCATCATTGGCAGGAGGGTGGGCAGAGCCTGCGAAGGGAGTGAGGCGGCGGAGTAGGGCACGAGCATCACCAGGCGGCACACCGGCTGGTCGCCGCCGCTGTAGGTGTGCAGCGTCAGTCCGTTGGGCAACACTTCTACTCTTTCATCCGGGATGGACATCGGCGCGAAAGGCCGGATTTCGGGGGCTACGGTGCGGTCTGCTGCCATTATTCTTCTATTGTCTTGAGATATTCGAGTGCTGCGGCAAGATCGGCCGGAGTGTCGATGCCTATGGTAGGTTCTGTGGTCAGAGCCATGCGGATGCCGTAGCCCGATTGGAGCCAGCGAAGCTGTTCGAGGCTCTCGGCAAGTTCAAGCGGTGTCTGCGGCAGTTGGCTCAGACGGTCGAGCACATCTGCACGATAGCCGTAGAGCCCCACGTGGGTGTAGAACTGCACGGAAGCGGGCCATTCGGCCTTCTCCTTGCCGCGCACATAGGGGATGACCGAGCGCGAAAAATAGAGCGCATTGAGTCTGTTGTCCATCACCACCTTGGGCGTGTTGGGATCCGCAAGGGCATCATAGCCGCGGGCAGAATCGAAGGGCCGTGCAAGCGAGGCTATCTGCACCTCCTTATCCTCGAAGCAGTCCATCAGCGCCTGGATTTGCGAGGGTGCGATAAAGGGTTCATCACCCTGGATGTTGATTACCACATCGGCATCGCTGCCAAGCAGATGGTATGCCTCACGGCAACGGTCGGTGCCGCTGCGGTGAGCGTCGGACGTCATTACAACTTTTCCGCCGAAAGCCTCGACGGCGCGCACTATGCGTTCGTCGTCCGTAGCGACGGCAACTTCTGGAAGTACTGCGGCCACGCGGCGATACACACGCTCAATCATGGAGCGGTCGCCAAGCATGGCCAGAGGTTTGCCCGGAAAACGCGTCGAGGCGTAGCGGGCGGGGATAATACCTATAAATTTCAGCATATTATTCTTCAGTCACGTATAACTGGGCATTTTCGTATTTAAGAACTTTCACTGTACGTCCGGCAGAAATAAAGGGGCCCACTGAAACGGCATCATACACCGTGCCGTCAATCTCAATCTTGCCTGCAGGGCGGAGCACTGTCACGCTTTTGGCCTCGCAGCCAACCAGCTTGGCCGGTCCCATGTCAACTCCAACAAAGCCATCGGAGTTTTTCAGTTCGGTCATCAGCTCGGAGTGGCGGCGCACCCATTTCGGGCCATGCGATGAGGTGAGGTACCACACCGCGATAACCGCCAGAAACATGCCGATGAACACCACGCCGAAGGAATTGACCACGGCACGGAAATCCACCCCGGTGATAGCGTCATTGTTGACCATCGCACCGACAAGCGAGGCGATAATGGCCAGTACACCTGCAACTCCGCATACTCCGAAGCCAGGAATCACAAAAACCTCCATCGTTATCAGTATCACACCCATAATAAAGGTGATGATAACCCAGCCGGGCATAGTGCCGCCGATGAGCATGGGCAGGAAATAGAGCGTAGCGGCCACAGTGGCTACTACGGCCGCGAAACCAAGGCCGGGGGTGTGCATTTCCATGTAGATACCGCCCAAAATCAGCATCACCAGCACGGCTCGCACAGCAGTATCCGAAAGGAAGCCGAGAATATCGTCGGCCAGGGTACTCTGGTAGTATTCGATTTCGGGCTCGTGGATATTCAGGTCGCTGAGCACCTCGCTCAGGTTGGATGCGACACCGTCGGCATACCCGCACTCCACGGCCTGATTTCCGGTGAGCGAAACGGAAATCTCAGGATTCACCATCGAGGCGGCAATGGCGGGATCGCGGCGCCAGCGAAGCGAGTCGCCCTCGGCCACCTTACCGTGGTGCTCGGCCGTAGCACGCATTATGGTGCTCATGTAGCTCTGATACTTTTCAGGCATAGGCTCGCCGGAGCCGTTGACCACCGTAGCGGAACCCATAGAAGCACCCGGAGCCATATAAACGCTATCGCAAGCCAACGCTATAAGGGCACCGGCCGAGGCGGCATTGGTGTCCACGAACGCTACCGTTGGCAACGGCAGGCGCAGCAGAGTGGAGCGGATGGAGTCGGCGGCATCCAGGGCACCTCCGTAAGTGTTCAGGTGTAGTACCACCAGTTGCGCATTCCTTTCGCGGGCATCAGTGCAAGCCTGGCGGAAATGATGAAACGCACTCATGTTGATTTCGGTTTCAACAGGAATCACAAACACACGCTCGGCTGCAAAGAGCTGAGCAACAACGAGCATAGAGAGGAATAGCGTGATAAAACGTTTCATATTCGCAGTCAGTTGGTCTTTTCTTTCTTATTGAAGTAACCGGGCAGAAGCAGGCAACCCGCAATTATATAGATGTAGTAGCTGAACAGGCGCCACACCAGCGCAAGGACGGCTGCCAGGCCGAGGTCGCCGATAAGGTCGCCATAGTAGCTGGAAAACAGCCACTCGCTGATGCCGCTGCCGCCGGGAGTGGGGCTTACCATGAGCACGACCCACACCACAAACTGGCGGGCGAAAACAAGCACAGCCGACGAGCCCGGTACAAAGGCCCAGAACAGGGCATTGACAACAAAATAGCGCGAAAACCACGACAGCACCGTGGCGCCGAACACTTTCAGCCACCAGCTGCGGCCACGGCCTTTCACCCAGTGCGAAGTTGCCACCATATTGTCGGCTATGCCTTCGAGCTTACCCGAAAATCTGCGCATCATCCGCCAGCTCGCAATCTTTTTTATGAGCCGCTCCGAGGCCTCGGGTTTGGCGATGATGGCAAAGTAGAGGATTGTTGTCCAGACCACTATACCGGCATATACGAGCCAGAACACTATCTGGACACCGCTCAGAAACATATCGCCCGACTGCATGGCCGGACTGCCGAAGAGTGAGTCGAACGGCACTATGGCAACTATCACGGGGCAGAAAATCACGAAAAAAAGCTCGTCCAGAAACAGTGTGGTGAGCGTGAGCGTGGTAGCCCGGCCTATCTTGATGCCCTCGCGGTTGAGGTAGAATATGGCAAGAGCACTGCCGCCGACAACCGAGGGTGTGATGGCCGAGGTGAAGGCACACATTATGTCGGTGCGGATTGCTCGCTTCCATGTCAGTTTGCCGTCGGCAATAGTGTGGAAGCGCCAGGACAGACCGAAGTCGCGCCCCACCACGAACAGCAGGGCCAGGCAGAGGCCGATGACCGTGTGCGTGTCAAGCGAAATTGCGCGGAGCGTTGTCACGTCGATGTCGCGCTTGAACAGCCACACACCCACACCGATACCCAGTGCGAGCGGAATTGTAGTGCGCCAGAGCGTTTTCGACAATTCGCTGCTCATCCGTCAGGCCATTAGTTCGGACATGAGGTTTTCGATGGCTACAACAGGGTCGGGCGCGGCAAAAAGAGCTTTGCCGCAGCACAGACCCGCGATACCGGCAGCTTTCAGACCGTCGATATACTCACCATCGAGCGTAGGCTGCTCACCAAGCGACACGAAAGCAATCTTGCCTTCGGCTTTGCGCACGGCGGCGATAAGTTCGGCGACCCTGTCAAGCTGCATATCGGCACTGAGAGCCACATAGTCAATATCATTCCTTTCAAGAGCCAGGGCCGTGTCGGCGCTCGAGATTTCAACGCCGATAATAGCCTCGGGGCCAAGTTCCTCGCGCACGGCAGCGGGCGCTTTTGAGCCGGGACGCAACAGCACGCCGTGAATGCCGAGCTCGCGGGCAAATTCAATATCGGAATCCACCGTTAGTATCACACCGCTCTCACGACACAGGTCGGCAACCTGTTTGCCGATGTCGCGGCGCTCGGATTCGTCAATAGTATCGGCACGGAGAACAAGCCACTGTGCACCGGCCTCAATAGCTATCTGAGCCGATTCGGCAACAGAGTAGCGTTCGTTGGTTTCAATCATTATCTGTAACATAGTGCAAATTTAACAAATCGCACGCGAAGAAAGATGATAATTCTGAAAAAAATTGTTGCAGAGCGGGGGGAAGAAATAAAAAATCCCGGACGACAACGTCCGGGATGTGTGGGAGGGGAGGGTATGTGTTGAATGAAATCAGCCGAATTTACTGATTTTACGCAGTTGAGCTTCGTTGATGATTTTGATGCGGCGCCCGTCCACAAGCAGAAGCTTTTCGTTCACGAAAGTGGAAAGGGTGCGGATGGCGTTGGAGGTGGTCATGTTGGATAGATTGGCCAGATCCTCGCGTGCCATGTAAATCTTGAGTGTAGAGTTATCGTCCTCGTAGCCGTAGTTGTCAAGGAGCACCATCAGGGCCTCGGCCAGGCGCCCGCGGATGTGCTTCTGGGTGAGGTTGACGATGCGCGTGTCGGAACCGCCGAGGTTCGTGGACAGTTCTTTAATGAAGAACCAGGCGAGGTTTATGTTGTTGGAAATCAGTTGGCGTACGAGTGTAAGGGGCAGTGCACCGATTACCGACGGCTCAAAAGCCGAGGCACTGGACACGTAGGGCTCCTCCGCAAAGTAGGCGCGATAGCCGAAGTACTGCACCGGGCGGATAAGTCGCAGAATCTGAGTGCGACCGCCGACGCCTTCTTTCGTCTTTTTTACCTTACCTTTGAAGAGGCACCACAAAAACTCGGGTTGGTCGCCTTCGGCGTATATCAGCTGATTTTTCTTGAAAGTGTGGAGCTGCAGGTTCTCCGCCACAAGTCTTTTTTCCTCGGCTGACAGCACCGACCAGATATCGGCCATATCCTCGTTTATTACTTTTTCGAGTGCTGCTTTAATCATTCAATGTTGTGCAATAGTGTTATTGAGCATACAAAATTACAAAAATTTTGAGTCAGAGCAATGCAATTTAAGATTTTTTTGGTTTTAATGACCAAACTCGCGGCTTTCTCTTAACGTCGGAAAGCAAGAAAAGATAGAAAGAGTTAAGCTAAAAATCTTTAAATGTTTAGAGCGTTAAAGACTTAGTAGTTAAAATTAACATTTTGCGCTGAACTTTATTAATTTCAGATGATTAATTTTGTAGAAGAATAAAAGGATCGAACAGCCTGCGGCATGCACGGCTGCTTCATTATCATAGAAAATAAACGACTAAAAACAGATACAAAACACTATGAGCGAAAGCGTAAACATTCGCCAACTCAATGAGTTGGTTGCCAGCAAAAGCGATTTTATCACAATGGTGACTCACGGCATGGACCAGACCATCGTGGGCCAGAAACACCTTGTGGAAAGCCTCCTGATTGCACTCCTGGCCAACGGCCACGTGCTGCTTGAGGGTGTGCCCGGCCTTGCAAAGACCCTTGCTATCAAGACTCTCGCCCAGCTGGTGGATGCCAAGTACAGCCGCATCCAGTTTACCCCCGACCTCCTGCCTGCCGACGTTGTGGGCACTATGGTCTACAGTGTGAAAAACGAAACCTTCCAGGTGAAGAAAGGCCCGATTTTTGCCAACTTCGTGCTGGCCGACGAAATCAACCGCGCTCCGGCCAAGGTGCAGAGCGCGCTGCTTGAAGCCATGCAGGAGCGCCAGGTGACCATCGGCGACAACACTTTCCCCCTGGATAAACCCTTCCTGGTCATGGCCACCCAGAACCCGGTGGAGCAGGAGGGTACTTACCCGCTGCCCGAGGCGCAGGTGGACCGCTTCCTGATGAAGGTGGTGATCGGTTACCCGACCAAGGACGAGGAACGCGAGATTATCCGCATGAATATTGCTCGCGAACAGCGCCCCGTTGTCCCCGTGCTCAAGCCCGAGGAGGTGACCGCCGCTCAGAAAGTTGTGGAGCAGATTTATGTGGATGAGAAAATCGAGCGCTATATCGTTGACATCGTCTTCGCCACCCGCGATCCGAAGGAATACGGCCTTGACGACCTCGCTTCCTACATCTCATTCGGCGCTTCGCCTCGTGCTTCGATTTCGCTGGCGCGTGCCGCCCGTGCCTATGCTTTCCTGCACCAGCGCGGCTACGTGATTCCCGAGGATGTTATCTCGGTGTGCCACGATGTGCTCCGCCACCGTATCGGACTGACCTACGAAGCCGAAGCCAACAACTTCACCACCGACATGATTATCACCGACATTCTGGACAAAGTTCAGGTGCCCTGATTTCATCGCTGACCCGCGAAATTGTGATATTAAGTTACAATTCGCTGCATGGACGCGCCTCGGCGCGTCCCTACCATTTTCTTAAACACTATAAATAAATTACATCCTCGTGGATTCGAACGAACTAATTAAAAAGGTCCGCAAGATAGAAATAAAAACTCGCGGCCTGTCGCAGAATATCTTCGCCGGCGAATACCACTCGGCTTTCAAAGGCCGAGGCATGATGTTTGCGGAGGTGCGCGAGTATCAGTACGGCGACGATATCCGCGATATCGACTGGAACGTTACCGCGCGCCACAACAAGCCCTTCGTGAAGGTTTACGAAGAGGAACGCGAGCTCACAGTGATGCTGCTTGTGGATGTGTCCGCCAGCCGCAACTTCGGCGCCGTGGGTCCGGAAAAACGCGAGATGATAGCCGAAATTGCCGCAACCATTGCTTTCTCGGCTATTCAGAACAATGATAAAATCGGCGCTATCTTCTTCTCGGACCGCGTCGAAAAATTCATAACGCCCAAGAAGGGCCGCAAGCACATTCTCTACCTCATCCGCGAGCTTCTTGAATTCCAGCCCGAAAGCCGCGGCACCGACATTGCCCAGGCTGTGCGCTACTTCAGCGACGCGCTCAAGCGCCGATGCACCATGTTCCTGATTTCGGACTTCATTGATGAATCGGACTACAAAACGCCGCTCAACGTTGCCCAGTCGCGCCACGACGTGATGGCAATCCAGGTCTACGACAAGCGCGACAGCGAGATGCCCGACGTGGGACTGATGCAGGTGCAGGACCTGGAAACAGGCGCCGTGCGGTGGATTGACACCTCGTCGAGCCGCACTCGCAAGGCATATAATAAATGGTGGTACGACCGCCAGCAGGCCATGATCGGCACCCTGCGCAGCTCGCGAGTGGATTTTGCATCCGTCGCTACCAACGAAGACTACGTACGTGCCCTGATGGGGCTGTTTAAAACCCGAGCTACCGTATGATGACCAACGTCCGCAAACCGAAAAGACTTATCGCCGCCGCTCTTGCAGCGTGCTCAATTCTTGCCGCCCAAGCCGCCGCTAACCGCCCGGCCGGCGGTGTGAGTGTGACTGCGAGCATTGACAGCGCAGTGATTGTGATGGGCGACCGCGCTCACCTCAGGGTAAACGTGGATATGCCTCAGGCCGTAGCCAAGTCGGCCCGGCTGGTGGATTTTCCCATCCTCCCACCTGGTCGCGAGTATCTGGAATTCAACGGAGTGGATGTTGTGGCTTCCGATAGTGCAACGAATATTGATGGCGAAAAACGGCGTATCAAATTCGACTTTACCATCCAGGCTTTCGACCCCGGTACCGTCACCATTCCGCCCTTTGCAGTAGTCGCTACACCCGGTGCCGATACGGCATTCTCCAACGTGGTAACTTTCAAGGTCCTGCCCGTGGAGCTTGACTCGCTCGCCACACTCAACCCCATCGAGTCAATCGTGAGTCCCAACAGTCGCTGGTACGATTACATCCCCAATTGGCTGCTGTGGACACTCCTTGTGCTCGCTCTTGGTGCAGCGGGAGCATGGGCCTTCTTCTATTTCCGTAAGGCAAAGGAGACCATCGAGCTGCGCAAGAATCCGCCCATCCCGCCCTACGAGCTGGCTGTGTCGCGCCTGAACCGACTCAAATCGCAGAACCTGCCCGAAACCGGCCGCGAGAAGCAGTACTACACCGAACTTGTGGACATCCTGCGCCAGTACCTCCAGGGCCGCTTCGGTATCAACGCAATGGAGATGACTTCCACACAGATTGTGAAATCGCTCCGCAGCAACCCCGAAACCCGCATGACTGCCGACGAGATGCGTGCCGTGCTTTCGATTGCCGACTTCGTGAAGTTTGCCAAGGTGCGCCCGCTGCCGGACGACAATGTGAAGGCCTTCAACCGCGCCACTGCCTTCGTGGAGCAGACCAAACCCGCTCCCGAGCCTGAAACTGAAGAGCCTGCCAAACCTATTGACTCTAACAAATCAAAATAACGATGCACTTCGCACACCCGAAATTCCTCTGGACCCTTCTCATACTCATACCGCTCATTGTGTGGTATGTAATGAAGCAGCGCAACATGCACGCCACGATGTCGATTTCATCGTCGGCGGCCTTCGCGCGCATTCCTCGCTCGTGGAAGCAATCGCTGCGTCATTTGCTTTTCATCCTGCGCATGGCCGCCCTGGCATGCCTGATTGTGGTGATGGCGCGCCCCCAGTTGCGCGACAGCTGGCGCACAACCTCTACCGAGGGTACCGACATTGTGCTGGCACTCGACGTATCGTCATCGATGCTTGCGCGCGACTTCGACCCCGATCGCTTTGAGGCTGCCAAGCAGGTGGCTGCCAAGTTTATTTCCGGCCGCGAGAGCGATAATATCGGTATCGTGGTGTTCGCCGGCGAAAGCCTCACAGGCGTGCCTATGACCGTGGACCGCTCCCAGCTGCTCCAGTACCTCCAGAACCTCAACATGAACGTGCTGGAGGATGGCACCGCAATCGGCGACGGCATCGCCACCTCGCTCAACCGCCTCAAGGAAGGCAAAGCCAAAAGCAAGAGCATCATCCTGCTCACGGACGGTAGCAACAATACCGGCGTTGTGGCACCCGTCACAGCATCCGAGGTAGCCAAGGAACTCGGCGTGAAAATCTACACCATCGGCATCGGTACCAACGGCAGCGCTCCCTACCCGACGCGCACCCTGACGGGCCGCATCGAGTTCACACCCCAGCCCGTGGTGATTGATGAGGCCACCCTGCGCACTATTGCTGAAATCACCGGAGGCAAATACTTCCGCGCCACCGGCAATAAGGTGCTCGAAGAGGTGTTTGCCGAAATCGACGCTCTTGAAAAGACCCAGATGGACGTACGCCACTTCTCGCACACCGAGGACGACTATATGTTCTGGGCTTGGCTGGCCTTCGCCTTCGTGGCCATCGAACTTCTGCTCCGTTACACTGTTCTCCGCTCAATTCCCTGATTATGTTTGATTTCGCCTATCCCTCGCACTTATATCTGCTCCTCCTGGTGCCCGCTTTCGTGGTGCTGTTCCTGCTGGCTCGCGCGGCACGCAGGCTGAAATTGCGCCGTTTCGGACGCCCGGAGATAGTGCAGAAGCTCATGCCGGATGCTTCGCGCTATACCCCGGCCATCAAAATCACACTCATGATGATTGCCCTGGCGGCTCTTGTTATTTGTATCGCGCGCCCGCGTGCGGGTGCCACCGTACAGCAGGAATCGGCCGCCGGCATCGAGGTGATGATTGCTTTCGACGTGTCCAACTCGATGCTTGCATCCTCGACCGAACGCCCCGACGGTGTGAGCCGCCTGGACCGCGCGCGCCTGCTGCTTGAAAAACTCGTCGACAAGCTCGACAACGACAAGGTGGGCCTCGTCATTTTTGCCGGAACCTCCAAAATGCAGTTACCCCTAACATCGGATTTCTACACCGCGAAAATGTACCTAAACGAGCTCAATCCTTCGCTCATCTCCTACCAGGGTACCGACATTGCCAATGCCATCAAAATGGCCATGAACGGCTTCTCGCCCGCCGAGGATATGCGCAAAGCAATCATCCTGATCACCGACTCGGAGGACCACGAGGGCGCTGCCGTACAGGCCGCCAAAGTAGCCGCCGAGAACGGCATTCAGGTGGACGTTATCGGTCTGGGTACCTCGCAGGGTGCTGTCCTGCCCGGATTTGTGGACAATGAGGGCCAACCCGTGGTGACCCGCCTCAACGAGGAATTGGCAGCTGATATAGCCAAAGCCGGCGACGGCATCTACGTGAATGGCGCTTCGCCTTCGGCCCTGTCGGAGCTCACCTCGCAGCTCGACACGCTGCAGAAATCCGAATTCGGTGCTGTGACATATACAGCCGGAGCCGAACAGTTCCCCACATTCGCCTTCCTTGCCTTCCTGTTCCTGCTTATCGACGTATTCGTTGTTGAGCGCAAAATCAGCTGGCTCCGAGGCATCAATTTCTTCACCAAAGACTCTAACGACAAGAAGAAATGAACAAGAAATTCGCAATCATTATATTCGCTGCCGGCGTGGCGCTTATGGGCCATGCCCAACTGAGCATGCCCGACGCCGATGCAACCGCTGCCACGGAGCAGAATGACGGGAGCACCCAGCAGCAGGCCGCCACTCCGGCAGTTCAGGCCAAGCACAACACGCCCTCCCAGTCCTACAAGGAGGAGCGCAACGACATCCGCCGCGGCAACGACCTTTTCAACAAAGAGAAGTACCACGAAGCGCTTGAGGAGTACGACAAGGCCCTGGCCGTAAACTCCGGTTCCATCCGTGCCAAGTACAACAAGGCAGTCACTCTGCTACAGCTCCAATCGGAGGACAACAAGGGCACGGAGAACGATCCCCGCATCCAGGCTCAGCGCCTGTTTGCCGAGCTTATCCCCGATGCCAAGAACTACGACCTGGGCATTGCCGAAAAAAGTTTCTACAATCTGGGCAACGTTGCGTTTAACGACGAACAGTACGACCAGGCCATCGAAATGTACAAGAGCGCACTGCGTATAAACCCCGATAATCTGCAAACCCGCGAAAATCTGCGTCTGGCCCAGCTCAAGAAAGAAGAGCAGGAACAAAATCAGGACCAGCAGAATCAGGACCAGAACCAGGATCAGCAGCAAAATCAGGATCAACAGCAGCAGCAAGATCAGCAGGACCAACAGAATCAGGACCAGAACCAGGATCAGCAGCAACAACAGCAACAACAGCCCCAGCAGCAGATGACCCAGTCCGCACAACAGATTCTGCAGTCCATGCAAAACAAAGAAAATCAGACCCGCAAGAAAGTAAAGGAACAGGAAGCTCCCGCAACGGGTCGTCCGAACCCCGAGAAACCTTGGTGATATGACATACAAACGTTTCATACTATTTTGGCTGATAGCGTCCGCCGCCCTTATGGCCATGGGTCAGCAGGCGTCCTTCTCGCTCATTCAGCCGCGTAATGTGATTGAAGGCCGCAACTTCAGCCTCACATTCCGCCTGGCCGACGGCGAAGCCAATCCGCCGGCTGCACCTCAACTTGATGGCTGCACACTTCTCTACGGTCCCTCCACATCCACCATGCAGAGCACACAAATTGTGAACGGCCGCATGACCTCGAGCTACTCCGTGGACTTCACTTTCATGTACCGAGCCGATAAGGCCGGCACGGTCAAGGTGCCCGAAGTATCTGTCAGCAGCAACGGCCAGACCCTGCGCTCGCGTGCTGCAACATTCCAGATTCTCCCCGGCGACTCCAACGCACAGGGTCAGGGTGGAGCAGGGCAGAGCGCTCGTCCGGCTGTTAGTCCCGATGACCCCTCCACCCAGACTCCCGGCAACATCTCGGCTTCGGACCTCCTGGTGCGTGTATCATTCTCCAAATCCAGCGTCTACGAGCAGGAACCCGTAGTGGCCACAATCAAGGTCTACACCAAGTACGATATTTCGTCGTTCATGGTCACCACACAGCCGGCTTTCGAAGGCTTCCTGTGCGAGGAACTCCCCGTGACCCTTGAAACCTCAATGGAGCATTACAACGGTCAGAACTACCATACGGCAGTACTCAAGCGCTTGCTGCTCTATCCACAGAAAGCCGGTGCACTCAGTGTGAACTCCGGTAAGTACGACGTGACTATCGTGCAGTACGAACAGGTGAACATGGGCTTCTTCCGCACCGCCCGTCCCGTTGAGCGCGAGGTGACCACATCGTCCAATGCCGCCACCCTTCAGGTGAAAGCCCTGCCCGAACCCCGCCCTGCGGGCTTCTCGGGTGCTGTGGGCCGCTTCTCGGTGAGCACTGCGCTCGAACCCGAGCTGATGCGCACCAACGAAGCTTCCGTCTACTCCTACATTGTGAAAGGCACGGGCAACATAAAGTACCTTTCGGACCCCGACGTGCAGTTCCCTGCCGGAATTGACACCTACACGCCCAAGAACGATATCAACGCCGTTGTAACCGCAGGTGGCACTAACATGAGCGGTACATTCCGCACTGATTTCACCATCGTGCCTCAGGAAGTTGGCAACTTCACGATAGAAGGAACACCTTTCGTGTATTTCGACCTCGAGAGCCATAAGTACGAAACTATCAACGTGCCCGATATGCCCATCCGTGTGCTCCGAGGCAACTCCGCAGCGGCTGCTCCGCAGCAAACCGCCATCGACCACAAGATTGAGGATATCCTTCACATCAAGCCCACCGAGCTTGCAAAGCAGAACACCGAGCTCTCCTACACTTACAACAAAACATTCTACTGGCTGCTCTACGTGCTCGTGGTGCTGGTGTTCATCGGTGTGGTGTTCGTGTATCGTCGGCAGATACGTCTGGATGCCGATGTGGCAGGCCGCAAACTTGCCAAAGCTGGCAGCGTAGCCACCAAGCGCCTCAAGTCGGCCCGCGCCGAAATGCAGGCCGGTCATACGGATGCATTCTATCAGTCGCTGGCCAAAGCACTGTGGGGCTACATCAGCGACAAGCTCAACATCGCACCCTCGCAGCTCACCCGCGAGAACGTGGCCGGTAAGCTCGAAGCCTATGGCCTTTCGGCTGAGCAGACCAAGGGTGTGCTCGAAGTGCTCGACGAGTGCGAGATGGCGCGCTTCACACCCCAGCACTCGCAGGAAGAAGTTGCCGGGCTCTACGACAAGGCTACCGCAGCTATCAAGAACATTGAAGACGTAAAAAAACGATGAAGATGAAAAAATCCATCATATTTTCGCTGCTTCTGGCAATGGGTATGTCGGCATCGGCGCTCACCATCGGCGAGCGCGCCGACTCGGCCTATAACAAGGAGGACTACCGCCAGGCAATCGAGCTCTACAAGCAGTCCATCGAGCAGGAAGGCCGCTCATCGGACATTTACTATAATCTCGGCAATGCCTACTACCGCAACGACAATCTCGGTAAAGCCGTGGTGAACTACGAGCGCGCACTGCGCCTCAATCCCACCAATGCCGATGCACGCACCAACCTTGAATTCGTCAACTCGCGTATTCAGGACCGCCCTGAGGACGATTCGGCATTCCTGGCCAACCTCCACCATTCACTGATGTCGGCCATGACTCCCAATGCCTGGGCCTGGACAGCATTCATCATTTTCCTGCTTTTTGCAGGCGCTGTGGGGCTCTACATCTTTTCCACCAATGTTGCTTTTCGCAAGACCGGTTTCTTCGGTGGTATTGTGTTGATTTGTGTGTTCGCCTACACACTGATGCTCGCTTCGGACAGTGCGGACTATGCTCAGAACCACGACTCAGCCGTGGTGATTGTGCCTAACACACAGCTCTCGTCCACACCGCGTGCGGCCAAAACGGCAAATGACAAAGTTGTCACCATCCACGAAGGCACCAAGGTCGAGATTGTTGATTCCGTGGCCACGCCCGACGACCCCGTGTCACCGCGATGGTACAACGTGAAAATCAACAACAGCACCAAGGCCTGGCTGCGCGCGTCGGACGTGGAGAGAATATAAGTCTGCCGCCTCATAAACAGCAGTATATTAAATCATTTACCCACTTTGTGTTGTAGAACATAAAAAGTTATTGCCGATTTGTTTGCAGTTGTCATAAAAAGGTACTAACTTAGTCACCAGAAAGAAATATCAACCCGAATATCAAATACTAAAACTTATCGAGATATGACTAAGACAATCACCTTCAACGAACTCCGCAGCATCAAAGACCGTCTTCCCGACGGCTCGATGAGCCTGATTGCTGACAGACTCAATACCACCGCACAGACAGTTCGCAACTACTTCGGCGGCAGCAACTACGAATTCGGTAAGAACTGTGGCGTGCACATCGAACCCGGTCCCGACGGTGGTATAGTGGTTCTCGACGACAGCACCATCTACGATATGGCCGTGGAAATCCTCCAGGCTCAGGAAGCTGAATAAGCCCTGTTCGTAGACACAAGCACCCATCAGGCCCCCGCTACCGCATCCACGGTTGTGGGGGCTAATAGTAAATTCTGAATTTCACCATGCGTTTCATCACTGTTGCAATCCACACCTACGAAAAAGCTCTTGCCCTCCGTTCCCTGCTTGAAAGCGAGGGAATCGACGTCGAGCTCAACAATGTGAACCTCGAGGTACCCGGCTTTTCGTCGGGGGTCAGGGTGCGTATCCGCGAGCACGACTTGCCGCTGGCACTCCGCATCATCGAGAACAAAGAATTGTTCCTGCAACCAACAGGCGATGACGCTCATCGTCACAACTACCTCGTGCCGGTGGATTTCAGCGAGCATTCGTTCAAGGCTGCACTCGTCACGGCCAGGATTGCCAAACGCGATGATGCTTCCATGACCCTGCTTTATAGTTATCTCGACCCTTACATTGCCGGCAACGTGCAGTTCTCAAATTCGCTCACCTACGAGATTGGCGAAACCGGTGCGCGCGAAGCCCTGGTGCAGAACGCACGCAGGCTGATGGAAAACTTCGCCGAGCGTCTGCGCGGAGCCATGAAGCGGGGCGAAGTGCCCGTGGTGCCGTTCACGCAAAAAGTGGTGGAGGGCGTACCCGAGGACGCCATCGTGGACTATGCCAAAATGGCTTCGCCTCATCTCATTGTGATGGGCACCCGAAGTGCAGCCCGGAAAGAGCGCGACATGATCGGAAGTGTCACCGCCGAGGTGCTCGACGAAGGTCGTTTCACAGTCCTTACCGTGCCCGAGCCTCTGACGGCCGAGACCTCAATACATCCGTCAGGTATTCTGTTCTTCAGCAACCTTGACCAGGACGACATTCTGGCCTTGGACGCCCTCTACAGGCTCTACCCGGGAAACATAAAAGTTGAATTAGCCTATTTTCCGCAACGTAAACGCATGGCCGACTCCGCGGCAGCCAAAGCCATGGAACGCCTGTGCGAATACAGTCGTGCAAACTTCACTGATTATACTTTCAGTGTCCGCAACCCGGTGCGACTTAGCAGCGACGCCGACTTCGAAAATATTCGCGCCAACGGCCATTTCGACCTCGTGGTCATCCCAAACCGTCGCCGCAATGCCTTCAGCCGCCTCTTCAATCCCGGTCTTTCCCACAACATCCTCTTCCGCACCGACATCCCCATGCTCGTCATTCCTGTTTAGTGAAGTCATCGGGCTGAGGTAACAGGTGATTTGAGGGGCGGGGATTTTTTCTTGATAAATTTGTCGGATTTTTTTGCGGTTTCGGAAATATGGTGTAATTTTGCATCCATAATCTCAGGTGAAGAAGATGGATTTGACTAACTTCGGTTATGTTGAAAGGAAAACGATTTTAAAAATCGTACCTATGATGGCTCGGCACAAGTCGGGCATTTCGCTTCCTCGCCTTGTGAGCACCCGCATACGCACCAATCACTGCACGCACCCGACCGAGCTACCACTCTCAGCCGGGTTTTTCTTTATTGGTGCTCATTATCAATGAATAATCAAACTAATGCATACTTTTTAGAATATGTCTGCAAAACTGCGTTTCAAGATGGTCGAAGAGGCTTTCGACCGCAAAGCCGTGAAGGTTGACGTTCCCACCGAGCGTCCCGAGGAGTACTACGGCGAACTGGTGTTCAACCGTCGTAAAATGATGGAGTATCTGCCCCGAGCCACCTACTCGGCGCTGATTAATGCCATTGAAAACAAGCAGCCCATCGGCCGCGAACTTGCCGACAGTGTTGCCGAGGGTATGCGCCGCTGGGCCATCGACAATGGTGCTCGCCACTACACTCACTGGTTCCACCCCCTCACCGGTGGCACGGCCGAAAAGCACGATGCCTTCGTGGAGCACGACGGCGAGGGCGGAGTAGTGGAGGAATTCTCCGGCAAGCTCCTTGTGCAGCAGGAACCCGATGCCTCCAGCTTCCCCAACGGTGGCATCCGTAATACCTTCGAGGCTCGTGGCTACTCGGCCTGGGACATTTCGTCGCCCGCATTCATCCTGGATAAAACACTTTGCATTCCCACTATATTTATTTCCTATACCGGCGAGTCGCTTGACTACAAAACGCCCCTGCTGCGGGCGCTCAACGCCGTGGATAAAGCCGCTACTAAAGTTGCACGCTACTTCGACCCCGAAGTTAAGCACGTGACATCCTTCCTGGGTTGGGAGCAGGAGTATTTCCTGGTGGATGAGTCGCTCTACAGCGCCCGCCCCGACCTGGTGATGACCGGTCGCACCCTGATGGGTCACGAGAGCCCCAAGAACCAGCAGCTCGAGGACCACTACTTCGGTGCCATTCCCTCGCGCGTGGAGGCCTTCATGCTTGACCTCGAACTGCGCGCCCACAAACTGGGCATCCCTGTGAAAACCCGCCACAACGAGGTTGCACCCAACCAGTTCGAGCTGGCTCCTATTTTCGAGGAAACCAATCTGGCCAACGACCACAATCTGCTCCTGATGTCGATTATGGAGGAAACAGCACGTCGCCACAACTTCCGTGTGCTGCTGCATGAAAAGCCCTTTGCCGGCGTGAACGGTTCAGGCAAGCACAACAACTGGAGCCTCGGCACAGATCGCGGCGCGATGCTCTTTGCCCCAGGCCGCACTCCGAAAGATAATATTCAGTTCATCACGTTCATCGTCAACGTTATGGCAGCCGTGCACAAGCACAACGGCCTGCTGAAGGCCTCCATCATGTCGGCCACCAACGCACACCGCCTTGGTGCCAACGAGGCACCTCCTGCAATCATTTCGATTTTCTGCGGCACCCAACTTTCGGACGTCCTCGACAAGATTCTGAAGAACGATGCCGACCTGACCGACCTCCGCTCCAAGAACGAGCTGTCGCTGGGCCTGTCGCAGATTCCTGAAATCATGCGCGACAACACCGACCGCAACCGCACGTCGCCCTTTGCCTTCACCGGCAACCGCTTCGAATTCCGTGCCGTAGGTTCGTCGGCCAACAGTGCCGCAGCCATGATTGCCCTCAACGCCGCCGTGGCCGACCAGCTCAACGACTTTTACGAGAAAATCGAGAAGCGCCGCGCCAACGGCGAGGAACTGGTGGACGCACTTCTGGCTGAAATCCGCACACTCATCGAGCAGTCCAAGCCCATCCACTTCGACGGCAACGGCTATAGCGACGAATGGAAGGAAGAAGCCGCCCGCCGCGGTCTTGACTGCGAAACCTCGGCACCGCTCATTTTTGATGCCTACCTCAAGCCCTCGTCGGTGGATATGTTCAAGCGCACCGGCGTGCTTTCGGAGGTCGAACTCGAGGCCCGCAACGAAGTGAAGTGGGAAATGTACGTGAAAAAAATCCAGATTGAGGCCCGCGTGCTCGGCGACCTTGCCCTTAACCACATCATCCCCGTGGCAACGAAGTATCAGACCATGCTGGTGGACAATGTGAGCAAAATCAAGGAACTGCTCGGCAACGAAGCCTCTGAAAGCATCGAGGCCAACCTGGATACTGTCAAGAAGATTTCGCGCCACATCGGCAATATCAAGAAAACCGTGTCGGAGATGGTTGAAGCCCGCAAGAAGGCCAATGCCATCGAGGACCTGCGCGAGCGCGCCATCGCTTACCACGACAACGTGGTGCCCGCAATGGAAACCATCCGCTACAACATCGACAAGCTCGAACTGATGGTGGACAACGAAATGTGGCCTCTGCCCAAGTACCGCGAGCTCCTGTTTATCCGTTAAAACACTGAATGGAACCACTCAAACATGAATGCGGTGTGGCGATGATCCGCCTCCGCAAACCTCTCTCTTACTACCGCCGCAAATACGGTTCCTACACCTACGCTCTTGACCGCCTTTACCTGCTGATGGAAAAGCAGCATAATCGCGGTCAGGAAGCGGCCGGTGTGGGCGTCGTGAAGCTCAATTCAGCTCCCGGTCACGAATATGTGTACCGCGAGCGCGCACTGGGCACCGGTGCCATCGACGAGATTTTCGCAGCCATCGGAAGCCGTCTGCCTCACAAGCTGAACTCGCTTCCGGCCGAGGAAGTGGAAACCCAGACTCCCTTCCTGGGCGAAATCTATCTGGGCCACCTGCGCTACAGCACCACCGGCCGCAGCGGCATCGAGTACACCCATCCATTTCTGCGCCGCAACAACTGGCGCTCGCGTGCGCTGATGCTGTGCGGCAACTTCAACATGACCAATGTCGAGGAAATTTTCGACAGCATCGTGGCCAGTGGCCAGCATCCGCGCATCTACAGCGACACCGTGCTGCTGCTCGAACAGCTCGGCGACAGCCTTGACAAAGAAAACCACCGTGTGTACCGCCAGTACCGCGACTCCCTGGAAGGCCCCGAGCTGGCGCGCCGTATCGAACAGGAAATCGACATGGCAAATGTGCTCGGCGCTGTGGCTCCGAGCTGGGACGGAGGTTACACCATCTGTGGCACATCGGGCTCCGGCTCCTCGTTCGTGCTTCGCGACCCTCACGGCGTGCGTCCTGCGTTCTACTATGCCGACGATGAAATAATCGTGGCCGCGTCCGAGCGCCCCGTCATACAGACCGTGTTCAACGTCGAGTTCGACGACGTGAAGGAACTTCAGCCCGGCTGCGCTATCCTGATGACTCCCGGCGGCGACTTCAGCGTGAAGCGCATCTTGCCGGAGCTAAGCAACCAGCGTTGCTCGTTCGAACGCATCTATTTTTCGCGCGGTTCGGACGCCGACATCTACCGCGAGCGCAAGCGCCTCGGAGCCAATATCGTGCCCGATTTGGTTCGTATGATTGACGGACGCTTTGACACCACCGTGTTCTCATTCATCCCCAATACGGCCGAGGTTGCTTTCATGGGCATGCGCGACGAGCTCAACCGTGTGCTCGACCGCGGTCGCCGCGACGAAATCAGCGCTCTTGCCAAGACCGGCGAACTTACCGACGAACGCCTCACCGACATTCTGCGCCGCAAAGTGCGTGTGGAGAAAATAGCCATCAAGGACATCAAGCTACGCACCTTCATTGCCGAGGGTACACAGCGCAACGACCTTGCCACGCACGTCTACGACGTGACCTACGGCTGTGTCAACGCCGGCAAGGATACTCTGGTGATTATCGACGACTCCATTGTGCGTGGCACCACGCTGCGCCAGTCCATCCTGCGTATTCTTGACCGCCTCGGGCCCAAGCGCATCATCGTGGTGTCGTCATCGCCCCAGGTTCGTTTCCCGGATTACTACGGAATTGATCTTCCCAAGCTTGAGGAGCTTGCCGCCTTCCGCGCGTGCATCGACCTGCTGCGCGAAAGTGGCCGTCAGAGCCTCATAGACGGCGTTTACGCCGATTGCAAGGCCAACCTTGACCTTCCGGCCGACCGACAGGTGAACGCAGCCAAGGAGCTTTACGCGCCCTTTACGGATGATGAAATTGCGCGTCGCATGGCCGATATGCTCACACCCCCGGAAATCAACGCCAAAGTGGACATCCTGTTCCAGAGCCTCGAAAATCTGCACGAAGCCGTTCCCGGTTGCCCGGGCGACTGGTACTTCTCGGGCAACTATCCCACGCCCGGCGGCACACGGATGGTGAACCGTGCATTTGTCGATTACTACGAACGCACTTATCTGCAGTTATGATACTCCAACGTGAAATCACCCTGCCCCCGATGGGGCGGGGTGTTCATTTAATCACCGCCTACATCACCCGCCAGCTTGCCGGGCTGAAAGCCACCGGAATCTGCAACGTGATGATAAAACACACATCCGCAGCTCTTGCCCTGAACGAGAACGCTGACCCTGATGTGCGCACCGACCTTGCTGCGATATTTGACCGCATGGTGCCCGAAAACGCCCCTTACTACCTGCACACGTTCGAGGGTAGCGACGATATGCCGGCGCATGCCAAATCGGTTATCGTCGGAGCTTCGCTCACCCTTCCCGTCACTGATGGCCGTCTCAATCTGGGCACTTGGCAGGGCATATATATGTGCGAATTCCGCGACTGTGGAGGGCCGCGGAATATCGTGATAACCGTAGTGGGTGAGTAAGAGCTTGTTTAATAACTACTGTTAAATTCTGGGCGGCCAGTCTTTGAGTGATTTTGGCTTAATGATAAGGGAGTGTGCCGCTTGGCACTCGACCGCAAAATTAAGCCAAAAGCGCCAAAGAATGGCCGGCGATGGGTATTTAACAATAGTCAATATTAATTAATATCTTAATTTTTATGTAATAGCAAGCTTTTCCCTGCTTTTAAGTTACTTGTTGTCTCTCATCTTTCGGGTGCCTTTTCCGCTTTGTTTCAGTCGTGTACATTGAGTACACTCCTTCAACGTCAGCGAAAAATCCCCTCCGAAATATGAGACCCAGC
>JAAVFP010000017.1 GCA_014800735.1 Bacteroidales bacterium | reverse complement strand
CTGGGCTGTGATCTACATATATCGTATCCACCGACCCTCAGGCATAGATGCCGAGTTGTTCCGCCGCTACCGTGGAAGTTGCCAATGCCAACATCTTCGACATTCGCAATATGGGTATTACATGTATTCCATCTTCGGAGATAATGAAGTAAAGCGATTTATATCTTACAGATACAGCCTTAATGTATGTCTTCAGTGACATCCGTTAAGGCTTTTTTCAACCGAAAAAACTACGATAATTAACAAATTTACCATTTTTATAAGCCTCCGACTCCGAATTTGGAGGTGGAGTCCGATTACCACACACACGAGAGGGGGGCCTAACAACTCAAAATTAAGGAGAATCAATCTCAATTATTTTTAATCGTCATCCTCAAAAAGGTGGTCTAACAGCTTTTCATTGGCTTTAATGGCATCCTTGATAGCCGGAGCCATAAAGCGATGTTGAATGGCACAACCAATAACTACACCTATCATGGCCTTGATCGATGCCGAGTTTTGCGGTCCGATGAAACAAGCTATCCCACCGAGAAATCCCGGGAGGATGGCGAAACGCAACAATTTGAATTGCACCCGTATTAGATTCCCTGACATCTCCAGATCTCCTTTCCTGCCAATATAGTAGACAATCTTATCTCATCGCTATGTAGATTCTCGTCATGGTTAACCGACCAAAGTACGTTGACTGTTGCCGGTAGTTCTGACATCAGTTGCTTAAGGCTTGTCATTTCACTCATTGCCAATGGAGTTGAACGATTTGGGTTATAATAGAGATGTATGGACAGATAATCAACATATTTCAGTTCCAATTCGTTAAAGATAGCTCCCAACTTTTCTGTAGCTTCTTTAACACCATTTGCTAAAGTGGATTTTACAGTAAAAAATTCGGAATCACGGAGTATAGTACAGAGGTCATTGAAGTCGAATGATATCATACCCGGGGTAACAATGGGATGCAGCACATCCTTTATTATTTCCGGATAATCTTTGCGCGAATCACACAGCATTACACTATCGTAACACGAAGGATCAGCATCTTCTGAAAATCCGAGAGTCAGAACACCTGCATCGTGGAATGTATTGGCTATTCTATTTGCCGTTTCTTCTAAGTCGGTAAAGATGATTATTGCAAGTTTGTCCTCGTCGTTGGGAATACATTCATAGGGATATTCCTCAATTTCAGTAGAAACGCCCTCTAATCCAAGTGATTTGACCTTTGTGATAACCTCTTCAATTCCTGTTCCGACACCGATAACTCTGAATGATGCCGGTAAATTTATATTCTCTGTATTCATTATGTATGTATTTTTAATCCCGCTAACGTCGTGTAAGACCGTGAACCTCAGTAGTCCAATAGGTATAGTAATTGGGTGTGGGCTGAATCAGACTATAGAATTTGTCAACTATCTCACCGCCACGAACTATGACGATACCTACACTGCATACGCTTGAACGTCGACCGTTGGCTGTCTCAAAATCAATTGCTGCAAAGTCGGTCATTTTCAGTCGTTTTTATATAGTTGGTACATATCGGAAATCCAACCTTTCATTGTCTTTCGTAAGTGGGCCGGTTCTATTACTTCGATCATTGAGCCAACTTGGAGCAGCTTCATCACAAAATCGTAAGTTGGAGCGAGGAAAAGCTCAAAATCCGCATACTCTCCGGCATCTTCAATCAAACGTTGGCTATGATGAAGCGGCAATGATTTAAGATAATGTTTGTGGTCTTCATTAGCCCTTATAATGATTTTCTCTGGTTTCTCACCGGTTCCAACCACAATACCGTAGGCCGTCGAGAAATACCTTTCTGCGTTAAAATCCTTTGGGAGTTTGAATGTATCACCCATGACTTCGATATTCTCAATACGGTCCAGACCATAAAGACGAATATCATCGTAGCGGAGGTTATGAGCCAACACATACCAGCGGTTTTCAAAGAGTTTCACACAATATGGCTCTATGGGGAAGGTATAGCCATGCGACTTCTTGAAAGGACGATAAGTGATAGTTGCGATGCGATTATCTTTCATTGCCTCTACGATTGTGGTGAGATGGTCGCGTCCGGAAGGTATCTCATCAACTAATATACGATCCTTTAATGACAGATTCTCCCCGATGACATTACCAACCGCATAGGAGTCAAGCATCCACTTTCGTAGCTTGTCCTCGTCAATATCCTGAGGATTGGCAATGAAATAAAGGTAGCCACCGGTCTTCTGGCACTCGATCATAATGCTGAATTGGTCATAAATAGCCTCTCTCCATCGGTTAAATGTTGCACGGTGGAGGGGACGACAATCGCTCAGTTCCTTGTGGTGTTGCCACTTCTCAGAAAGATCTTTATGAGAAATCTTCCCGGCACGGCGGATTGTTTCAATCAGCCAGGTGTATTTCGGCAGTTGGTTCATATCGGTATTTTTTGTTTCCTGCAAAGTTAACGCAAAGCTGTATCATTTCATGCAACAAGTTTTATCTTTTCATGTTACTTTGATGCTTTGAAGTTGAAGATTGGGCGGATGATTGTGTCGATATTAACTGTATCGCCAATATTGGAAATGATTTCCTCGGCCGGTTTGTAGACCATAGGCGACTCATCGCGGGTGAAGTCGTTGACTGATTCCGAGTAGATACCTTGCATTGATGCCTCAAAGTCCTCCATCGTAATTTTCTCGTATGCCTGAGTACGACTCAATACTCGCCCCGCTCCGTGAGGGGCAGAGCAGTTCCAGTCAGGATTACCCTTGCCGGTGCAAATCAATGAGCCGTCGCGCATATTCAGAGGAATAATGCAACGTTCACCTTCGGCCGCTGAGATAGAACCTTTTCGTATAATGTTTGCATCGCTGATATAATTGTGGACCGATTCAAATTCCTCTTTTACCTCCACGCCGGGAAAGAAGCGCAGTAGGAGGAGAGAGATAAGCCTGCGGTTGAGTACAGCCCACCGCTGGCAGAGGCGCATGTCGTGAAGATACTGTTCGCGTGCATCTCCCTCGACATAGCAGAGGTCTGTAGGAAGCGACGGCTCAGCCTCTTGATAATCCTTGCGCATCTTCTGGATAACATTTTGCAATTCAGCGCGACGGCCTGCTGCCTTATACTCCTCGATGGTGCGCCTGATTGTCTGTTCAAATTCATCCGCCCCGGCAGTAAGGTGTTTGATAGCCTTAGCCTGATAGATGTCGGCCACCTGCTTGCCGAGGTTGCGCGAACCGGTGTGGATGACGAGATACACGTTATCCTCGTCATCCTTGTCAAGCTCAATGAAGTGGTTGCCACCACCAAGCGAGCCGATAGCCTTATTGATACGTCCTGTATCTTTCAGCTCACGATAGCAATAAAGCTCAGTTACAAGTTGCTTTGCCTCACGATAGATGTCCATTTCCTCGCCGACGAGTGGCTTGAAGCCGAAACGATCCTCACGCACAATTTTTCCGGATGGAACATTCCCAAGGATGTGCTCATTGAATGCGTGATAGTCTATCTCAGAGATTCTTCCGAGATTGAGCACACGCATACCGCAGCCGATGTCAACACCCACAATATTGGGTATCACCTTGTCACCAAGGTCGCCGGTAAAACCAATGACGCACCCGGCTCCGGCATGGACGTCGGGCATAATGCGTATCTTCTTGTCTGAGAACACATCAATTGAAAGCAGTTCCTTGATTTGCTCCAAAGCAGTTTCCTCAATGTTGTCCGTGAAAATCTTCACGTCATATCCGTCAATAGTCTTCATATTCTTATGTTATTAATATTTCGATGCAAAGTTAAAATGTCGTTGCGCAGTCATTTTGCGCACTAATATATTATCACGACATTCTCAGGTGAGCGCAAAATTAAACCAAGGGTGGCGCATTTTGCGGTACAGTATAAAAATTATCAAAAATAATTGCTGACGCATAAAATGATACATTAACGTATTACCTTTGCGATAAAAATGGAATATGAAGATATTGCACTTATCTGATACTCACAATAGTCATCATCTGCTCCGGGATTTGCCTGAAGCCGATGTGGTTGTACATTCCGGCGATTTCTGCATGGTCGGAACCGAACAGGAAGCCATTGATTTCCTTAACTGGTTTTGTGACTTACCATACAAACACAAAATCTTTATCTGTGGCAACCATGACGATTGCCTATATGGAGCGAACATAGAAGGTTTGGACTCAAATGTTCACTTTCTATGCAATTCGGGCATTGAGATAGATGGTATTAAGTTCTATGGGATACCTATGTTTTTGAGCGACTGTGTTACAGAACGTCAAAACCAAAACTATGCTAAGATTCCGGGAGATACTGATGTGCTTATAACACATTCTCCGGCATATGGTATTCTTGATTTTGATGATGGAATTAACTATGGTTCTGAAGAACTACTTGAAAAAATATCCACTCTAAATCTCAAAGCGCATCTGTTTGGACACATTCATGCTCAACATGGAATCACAACATTATCAGATACCATTTATTCAAATGGAGCTATAATGAATAGCCAATACACCACGCTCAATCCTCCTAATATATTAGAATTAAATCATTTGTAAATGGGTTTTGCGGAGTGTGTAAAGCAAAACCGCCCCGATTTTGTCGGAGCGGTTGAGTTAAAGATACTCGGAGTTCTCAAACTATCAGTTGATATATCCGATAACATGAACGACTAATAAGATTGATTAATATTTAATTCACTTAGAATCATTTTTATTATCAGTCAGAAGTTTGCAACCCGAAATTTACTCTAAACATTACTCTAAACATGCTCTAAACATGAGGTCAAAAAGCTCTAAACATTTGCGTTCATTCAGCTTGATTTCTGACTCAAAGTGAGCAAGTGGTTTAAGAGTAAATTAGGCCGTAACCTCTGATTTAACAGAACGTTACGACCTAACTTAAAAGTTGTCAGACTATATCTCTTAGTCCTCGATAGCAGCTTGCGCAGCAGCAACGCGGGCGATGGGCACACGGAAGGGTGAGCAGCTCACGTAGTTCATGCCGAGTTTGGCGCAGAAGATTACGGACGAAGGCTCGCCACCGTGCTCGCCGCAGATGCCTACCTTGAGTTCGGGTTTCACGCTGCGGCCTTTTTCTACACCCATCTTCACGAGCTGGCCTACACCAACCTGGTCAAGTACTTCGAAGGGATCGACTTTGATGATGCCGTGGTCCTTGTAGTATTTGAGGAACTTGGGTGCGTCGTCGCGCGAGAAGCCGAAGGTCATCTGGGTGAGGTCGTTGGTACCGAACGAGAAGAAGTCGGCTACCTCAGCGATTTCGTTGGCGGTGAGGGCAGCACGGGGTACTTCAATCATTGTGCCTACGAGGTAGGGGATTGAGTCGCCCTTCTCTTCGAATACTTTGGCAGCGGTGGTGTTGATCACGTTGGCTTGGTGCTGGAGCTCCTTGAGCGAACCAACCAGGGGCACCATGATTTCGGGATGAACCTCAATGCCTCGGGCCTTGCAGGCAAGAGCGGCTTCGATGATGGCGCGGGCCTGCATCTCGGTGATTTCGGGGTAGGTGATGCCAAGGCGGCAGCCGCGGTGACCGAGCATGGGGTTGAATTCCTCGAGCGAGTCAACTTTGGCTTTAACCTCTTCGAGCGAGATGCCCATTTCTTCGGCCATTACTTTCTGGGTAGCGGTCTGGTGAGGTACGAACTCGTGCAGCGGGGGATCGAGCAGACGGATGGTGACACCGAAGCCGTCCATGGCCTCGAAGATTCCTTCGAAGTCGCCGCGCTGCATGGGGAGCAGTTTGGCCAGAGCAGCCTTGCGGCCTTCAACGTCGGATGCAAGAATCATTTCGCGCACGGCCTTGATGCGGTCGCCTTCGAAGAACATGTGCTCGGTGCGGCACAGGCCGATGCCCTGAGCGCCGAACTTGCGGGCCTGGCGGGCGTCGCGGGGAGTGTCGGCGTTGGTGCGCACGAGGGTTTTGGTGAACTTATCGGCGAGGTTCATCACAGCTGCGAAGTCGCCGTCGAGGGTAGGCTCGGCGGTGGGCACCTGGCCTTCGTAAACTTCGCCGGTGGAACCGTTGAGCGAAATCCAGTCGCCTTCCTTGTAAGTCTTGCCGCCCATTTCGACGGTTTTGGCAACGTAGTCAACCTTGATTTCACCTGCACCGGACACGCAACACTTGCCCATGCCGCGGGCCACAACAGCAGCGTGGGAGGTCATGCCGCCACGCATGGTGAGGATGCCCTGAGCCACGGCCATGCCGCGGAGGTCCTCGGGCGAGGTTTCGATGCGTACAAGAACCACTTTACGTTTCTTATCAGCCCATGCTTCGGCATCGTCGGCGCTGAACACAATCTGGCCGGTGGCAGCACCGGGCGATGCGGGCAGACCCTTGGCGATGACGGTGGCGCGCTTGAGGGCGGCTTTGTCGAACACGGGGTGGAGGAGCTCGTCAAGTTTCTGGGGCTCCATGCGTTTGAGCACTGTCTTTTCGTCGATCACGCCGTCGCGCAGAAGGTCCATGGCAATTTTCACCATGGCGGCGCCGGTGCGCTTGCCGTTGCGGGTCTGGAGCATCCACAGCTTGCCGTCCTGGATGGTGAACTCCATGTCCTGCATGTCCTTGTAGTATGCCTCCAGGCGGTCAGCGATAGCGAAGAGCTCCTGAGCGCACACTGGCATGGATTCCTCAAGCGAGGGGTATTTGGCGGCACGCTCTTCCTCGCTGATGCCCTGCAGGGCAGCCCAGCGGCGCGAGCCTTCGATTGTGATCTGCTGGGGGGTGCGGATACCGGCCACGACGTCCTCGCCCTGAGCGTTGATGAGGTATTCACCGTTGAAGATATTCTCGCCGGTGGCAGCATCGCGGCTGAAAGCCACACCGGTGGCCGAGTTCTCGCCCATGTTGCCGTAAACCATAGCCTGAACGTTGACTGCGGTGCCCCATTCCTCGGGAATCTGGTTCATGCGGCGGTAGATGATGGCGCGCTCGTTCATCCAGCTGTCGAACACGGCGCAGATGCCGCCCCAGAGCTGTTCCCAGGCGCTGTCGGGGAAGTCCTTGCCGGTATATTCCTTCACGGCAGCCTTGAAGAGCTTCACCAGTTCCTTCAGGTCCTCGACGTCGAGCTCGGTGTCAAGCTTCACGCCTTTGGCTTCCTTCACCTTGTCCATGATGGCTTCGAAGGGGTCGATATCGGTCTTGTTCTTCGGTTTCATGCCCAGAACAACGTCGCCGTACATCTGCACGAAGCGGCGGTAAGAGTCCCAGGCAAAGCGGGGATTGCCGCTCTTTTCGGCCAGCGAGGCCACAGTGGCGTCGTTCATACCCAGGTTGAGGACGGTGTCCATCATGCCGGGCATGGAGGCGCGGGCGCCGGAGCGAACAGAAACCAGAAGAGGATTGGCGGGATTATCGAAGTTCTTGCCGGTCAGGGCTTCAACGTGGGCGATAGCAGCTTCCACTTCTTTCTTGATGCGGGAAACCACTTCGTCGCGGCCGTACTGGGTGTACTCGTTGCAAACTTCGGTAGTGATTGTAAAACCGGGAGGAACCGGCATACCAAGGAGGTTCATTTCGGCAAGGTTAGCGCCTTTACCTCCGAGGAGGTTTCTCATTTCGGCGTTACCTTCGGCTTTACCGTCCCCGAATGTATAAACTCTTTTCATTCTTTGGTTATTTTATAAATTATGATATTTGATTTTCTGCCTAATAGTTTTCAGGTCGTGTATAGTTAGTTATGTGTCCGGTTGAACACACTGCAAAGATACGAATAAAATCGCCACATTTGCAATATCAGGAAAGCTATTTTAGCGGAAACGGCGGGGAATAATGAATTTTTTTCGAAAAGTCGGAGTTTGTATCAGCTATTTTTACAGTATTTAACATTGCAGCTGGTCTAAATATCCGAATATTTACTGAAATGGGTACCTACACTCCAGTCAGGGGTGATTATGATAGCTTAGCGAAGCAATGTCCATTATTGACAGCGCTCATGGCAGTTATATCACTATTAACAAATATTTGCATTATTCAATGAAATTTGCCCAAATATTAGTAAAGGAAGGTATCGGCCCGTATTGTCGTATTGCCGCACTTCACCACCGGGGAGCCGGGTTTCATCATGAGTGAACGTTGCTTTACAGCTCGTACTTTTTTTCGGCACGAACAAATCTGCATGCGCGTGTGTTTAATATTCATTAACTCATCACATCATCGCTTAGCATTATGAATCATCGTTTTCTATTTTCAGCCGTGGCAGCCTGTGGACTGGCTGCCGCTGCCGTTTTGCCAGCAAAGGCACAGAGCTATGTTGACCAACAGATTGACTCACTTACCCAGTCGCATAAATTCATCAATATCGACCGCAGTGGTATCGGTGCCGACAATCAGGCCTACGTGGACTCAATCCGCCAGAAAATTACGATGTTCTACTACGACCAATTCCGTCACTTCTCCGACCCTGCAGCCCCCTATTTTCTATTTATGAGCAAGGATGCCAACCTGGCCATGGGTATCGGTGGTTGTGTGCGTCTGCGCGGTTATTTTGATTGGGGTGGAGCCATCCCGGCCTCGGGCTTCGCACCTTATCTTATTCCTATGACTCCCGACCCCACAAACATGCGTCAGTTGGGCACCACTCCCGCCGGCTCGACCCTGTTCTTCCGGGTGCTGGGACGCAACAAGACACTTGGTGACTATCAGCTCTACATCGAGGCCAATTTCAACGGCTACCAGGGTCGCGATTTCCATCTGAAAAAGGCCTACGCAATGATCAACGATTTCACCATCGGTTATGCCAACTCAACCTTCGGCGACCCTGCGGCACTCCCTCCCACCGTCGATGCCCAAGGCCCGAACAACAAGATTTCGCCCACTTCAACGCTCATCCGCTATATGCCAACAATCAAGGACCA
Source organism: Bacteroidales bacterium (assembly GCA_014800735.1). Lineage (GTDB taxonomy): Bacteria > Bacteroidota > Bacteroidia > Bacteroidales > Muribaculaceae > CAG-873. Next base: position 17,956 of record JAAVFP010000017.1, on the reverse strand, counting down.
CTGGGTGGTGGCCGCATCGATTGAAACACCATCGAATCAGCTCGCTGTTGATAATGTGCAGACCAAGAAGGTGACCAACTGGGTGCCTGATTTCGCCGTGTTCGGTCAGTACCAGTGGGCCCGCGGTCAGCATGTGCGCCTGGCCGGCATACTTCGCACACTGTCCTACCGCAATATGGTGGCCGAACAGAATCACAACATTGCCGGATGGGGTGTGGAACTGAGTTCCGTGGCACATCCGGCCTATCCGCTCACCACCTATGTTACCCTCAGTTATGGCAAGGGCTACCAGAGCCTGTGCGGCGACATGATGATTGGAGCCTACGACCTTACCGGCGACCCGGACCAGCCCGGCATGATGTATGCTCCGGCATCGTTCGGATGGTGCGTGGGCGTGCAGTACAACTTCCGCCCGAATCTGTTCATGTCCGTTTCGGCAAGCCAGAACCGCTACCTGCCCTCGAAAACCGTTAGCCCGGATGAATATAAGTACGGTCTGTGCGGCGACGTAAACATCTTCTGGAACCTCACCCCGCGCATGCAGGTTGGAGCAGAGTTTGACCTTGGCATGCGTCGCAACTTCAGCGGCGAACACCGTTGGGCCCGGCGCATCGGTGCAATGGCGCAATTCTCGTTCTGAGCTTGTCGCAAATACATAAAAAGAAGAGTGCAACAACGTTGCACTCTTCTTTTTATGTCGGTAGCCGTGGAAATCAGCCGCCGAAGTTGTCGTAGTGGATGTTGGCGGGGTCAACGCCGAGCTGGTCGAGCATGTTGTTGACTGCGGCACTCATCGGGCCGGGGCCGCACATGTAGTACTCGATGTCCTCCGGGTTCTCGTGGTCCTTGAGGTAGGTGTCGTGAATCACCTGATGCACGAAACCGGGGGTGTACTTCACACCGGCGGCATCGGCAGCGGGGTCCGGACGGTCCAGTGCCAGATGGAAGTGGAAGTTGGGGAATTCCTTTTCGAGCTTCAGGAAGTCGTCCAGATAGAACACCTCGTTGAGGGCACGCGCTCCGTAGAAATAGTTCATCACACGGTCGGTAGTCTTGAGGGTCTTGGTCATGTGCATGATCTGTGCGCGCAGCGGAGCCATACCGGCGCCACCGCCAATCCACATCATTTCGTTCTTGGTGTCGAAAATGGGNTGGAAGTCGCCGTAGGGGCCACTCATGATAACCTTGTCGCCGGGTTTGAGCGAGAAGATGTAGCTCGAGGCGATGCCGGGCATCACATCCTGGAAGCCGACCTCGGGTTTNGGCTTGAAGGGCGGNGTAGCGATGCGCACGGTGAGCATNATGCGGTCGCCCTCGGCNGGATAGTTGGCCATTGAGTAGGCGCGCACGGTGGTTTCCTTGTTCTCGCACTTGAGTGAGAAAAGNCCGAATTTTTCCCATGCGGGCAGATACTCGTCGCCGATGAGCGAACGGTCGATGTCCGTGGCGTAGTCCATCTGGTAGGGCGGAATCTTNATCTGAGCGTAGGAACCGGGGATGAAGTCCATGTGNTCGCCGGCNGGCAGAGCCACNATGAACTCNTTGATGAANGTTGCCACGTTGCGGTTNGAAATCACCTCGCACTCCCACTCCTTGACGGAGAGGGCCGAAGCGGGCACCACGATGTCCATGTCGCTCTTCACCTTCACCTGGCATGCCAGGCGCCAGTTGTCCTTGAGCTCCTTGCGGGTGAAGTGCACGGCTTCGGTGGGCAGGGCCTCGCCNCCGCCTTCGGTCACACGCACTCGGCACTGGCCGCAGCTGCCCTTGCCGCCACAGGCCGAAGGCAGGAACACATTGTTGTCAGCCATGGTGGANAGNAGCGACTTNCCCGCGGGAGTGACCACCTTACGGTCGGAGTTGATTTCGATNGTNACATCGCCGCTCTGCACCAGATAGCGCTTGGCAATCAGAAGAATAATCACAAGAATGAGGGTGGCAGCCAGGAAGAATCCTACACCGGCGCCAACGGTGAGCCAAGCCGAATGGCTCATTTCGCAAGGGAGGTTAATCGCTGTCATAGCCTTAAATCTTGATACCGAGGAACGACATGAATGCAATGCCCATCAGGGCGGTGATGATGAAGGTGATGCCCACGCCACGGAGCGGAGCGGGCACATTGGANTACTGGGCCACACGCTCGCGGATNGCAGCCACTGCGGTGATGGCCAGCAGCCAGCCTATGCCCCAGCCGCCACCGGCACACACGGCGGTCCACACGCTGCCGAAGTCGCGCTGCTGCATGAAAAGCGAACCGCCCAGGATGGCGCAGTTCACCGCGATGAGAGGCAGGAAAATACCNAGCGAGGCATAGAGCGCCGGAGCATACTTTTCAACAACCATTTCCACAAGCTGGGTCATGGAGGCGATGACGGCGATGAACACAATGAGCGACAGGAAGCTGAGGTCCACATCCGCAAAGTCGGGGCTGAGCCANGTGAGGGCACCTTCGCGCAGCACGTAGGTTTCAAGCAGATAGTTCACCGGCAGCGACACNGTGAGCATAAAGGTCACGGCAATGCCCAGGCCAAAGGCTGTTTTCACATTCTTGCTNACGGCAATGAAGGAACACATGCCCAGGAAGTATGCGAAAATCATATTGTCGATGAAAATCGACCGTATGAAAAGATTTAAATTATCCATCTTTTTTCGTGATTTGTCGGGTTACAATTATTGTTCCTGCAGGTCCTTGTTGAAACTGCGGTGAACCCAGATGATGCAGGCCACCACAATCAGGGCCATGGGNGGCAGAATCATCAGGCCGTTGTTCACATAACCGTGGTCGTAGCACCACTGGGGCACNACCTGGTAGCCNAGCAGAGTGCCCGAGCCGAGAAGCTCGCGGAAGAAGCCCACAATCACCAGAATGATGGTGTAGCCGATGCCGTTGCCNACACCGTCCAGGAATGAGGGCCAGGGGCGGTTGGCCATGGCGAAGGCCTCCAGGCGGCCCATCAGGATACAGTTGGTGATGATAAGGCCGATGAACACGGAGAGCTGCTTGCTTACATCGTAGGCATAGGCCTGAAGCAGCTGCGAAACGATAACCACCAGACCGGCCACTACCACCAGCTGAACGATGATGCGGATATTGGTGGGGATGGTGTTGCGGATGAGCGAGATGATGACATTGCTGAAAGCCAGCACGGCNATAACCGAAAGGCCCATCACAATGGCGGGCTCGAGTTTGGCCGTTACTGCCAGTACGGAGCAGATACCCAGCACCTGCACAACGACGGGGTTGTCCTTGGAGAAGGGATTGAAGAATACGCTTTTGTTCGACATAATATTCAGGTGCTTAGTTCTTTGACGATAATGACTGGAGGAAAGTGCGGTAGGGNGCGATGCAGTTGTCCAGCATGGCGCCTACACCCTTGCTGGTGATAGTACCGCCCGAAACGCCGTCCACATAATCCTCATTGCCCTGCGGAGCCTGACCGGCTTTCACAACCGCGATGGGCAGGAACTGGCCGTCCTTCACCAGGTGCTTGCCNGCAAACTGGTTGCAGAACGCGGGTTTCTCAATTTCGGCACCGAGACCGGGGGTTTCACCNTCGTGGGCGAAGAAAGCGCCGTAAACGGTCGAACCGTCGGCATCNACNCTGATGTAGCCCCAGATNGGNCCCCACAGGCCGGCGCCGTACATGGGCAGNATGTACTTCACGGCTCCATCGTCCANCCGACATTCGTACACCGGCAGCAGGCGGCGGTCAACCTCGGTTTTGCTTTCGGCCTGCACGTTGACGGTGAAAGCGTCGGCACCCTCCACCGGGCGACCCTGCTCGTCGATNACGAAGGTGTTGGTTATGTATTTGTCGTAGGCCTCGATGATGTCCTGCGAGGGAACGTTCACGTTCACGCTGGCAAGAATCTGGCGCATTTTGTCGGCATCGGCGTTGGCCTGCTGGCGCGGTTTGAGCGATATGGCCGTGAATGCAAGCGCGGCGCCAACCACGACTACCAGTACCACTATATATATTATAGTGTAGACGTTGCTTTGCTTGTTCATTGCTGTGTGGTTTTAGCGTTGAGTCGTGCCTGGCGGCGACGGATGTTGGACTGGACTACGCAGTAGTCGATAAGCGGGGCGAAGCAGTTCATGAGCAGAACGGCCAGCATGGCACCCTCGGGGTAACCGTTGTTATATACACGGATGATGATGGCCACAACACCGATGAGGAAGCCNTAGATATACTTTCCTGCAGTGGTGCGGGCGCCCGTCACGGGGTCGGTGGCCATGAACACTGCCGCGAAGGCGAAACCGCCCAGCAACAGCTGGTCAAGAGCCGGAACGTAGCTGCCGGGATAGGTGGGAGTAGCGAAGGCGTTGGCCACCAGACCCATCACAAAGCCGCCGGCGAACACGGACAGCATCACGCGCCACGAAGCGATACCGAAGGCAAGCAGCAGTATGCCGCCCAACAGCACGCACAGCGTNGACGTTTCGCCAAANGAGCCGGGGATAAGACCGAGGAAAGCCTGCCAGGTGTCAATCACCGCGCCGTTGATGCCNGTCAGCGTGATGTCAGGGCCGGTCTGTGTGGCAATTTGTCCCAGGGGTGTGGCGCCGGTGAAGCCGTCGGGCAGGGCAGTGCCGAAACCGAAGGGAGTGCCGTCGGCCACATAAACCTTGTCGCCCGACATCTGAGCCGGATAAGCGAAGAACAGGAATGCGCGGGCCACCAGGGCGATGTTGAGCACGTTGTAGCCTGTGCCGCCGAACACTTCCTTAGCGAAAATAACCGAGAAAGCTACGGCCACGGCAAGCATCCACAGGGGCACCTCGGCCGGGCAAATCATCGGCACAAGTATGCCGGTCACCAGGAAGCCCTCCTGAATTTCCTCCTTGCGCCACTGCGCAAAGGCGAATTCAATACCGAGGCCCACCACNTAGGCNACGACCACGCGGGGCAGGATGGTGAGGAAACCATAGAAAAGCAGCGACCAGAAAGGCATCGACGTTGCCCCCTGGGCAAGCCAGTGCTGGTAGCCGGTGTTGTACATGCCGAACAGGAAGCAGGGCATCAGAGCCAGCACAACGATAATCATGGTGCGCTTGCTGTCNATGCTGTCGTGAATCTGAACTGCTCCCGCCGGNGCCGAAGTGGTCTTCGGCGTGTAAAGGAAAGTCTCGAAGCCGTCGAACACGGAGTGGAAAGCCTGCAGCTTGCCTCCNGGCTCGAAATTCGGCTTTATCTTGTCGAGATAACTGCGGAGTGACATTATTTTAGATTGATTAATTTCGGTTGATTCAGTGTGATGAAGGNGGTTAGCTCAGTTCCTTGCGCAGATATTCCAGGCCGTCGCGCACAATCTGCTGCAGCGGCATCTTGGAAGTGTCCACGTATTCTGCCAGGGCAAAATCCTCAGGCGCCACCTCGTAGATACCCAGTTTTTCCATCTGCTCTATATCCTTGGCAATGATGGCCTTGAGCAGATACTCNGGCAGGATGTCCATGGGCATCACGTTGTCGTATTCGCCGCTCATAATCATTGCGCGGCGNCCGCCCAGCACTCGNGCATCCGGGCGGAANGCTTTGCGCAGGAAGTGACCCGGGAAGGAGCGGCTTGTGCTCATCTTGGCGGGCGACATGGAGGCCCANCCCATGAACTCGTCCACGTCATCGCCCTCGGCAATCACGGTTATCTGGCGGTAGGGGAAGCGCAGGAAGGCNTCANCACCATCGCCCACGGCAATACCGGTGAGCACGTTGCCCGAAATTATACGCTTGTGGCACTTATCGTCGGCCANGCGGCCATCCACCAGTGCGCTCACNGGAGCACCAATCACAGTGCGCACGCACGCAGGCTGCGCAACCTCGGGGCCGACAACCGCAACCATCGTNGTGGGGTCGAAGCGGCCTTCAAGTGCCAGACGGCCGATGCGGCCAAGGGTGAAGAGGTCGAGTGTCCACACGGTTTCGCCCTTGTTCACAGGTGCGATGTTGGCAATCTGCACGCCCACGTTTCCTGCGGGATGCGGNCCTTCGATTTCAACCATCTCGGCACCCTTGAGCACACCCTCGGTNTAGTCGGCNCNGTAGCACACGTACACNTTGCCACGGGTCACCTTGCTCAGCAGGGCNACGCCGGCCTCGTAGTCGGCTTTACCGAAAATNCTGTTGAACGAAGCTGCACCGGCCTCAAGCGGAGCGGAGTAGACTGCGGTNACGAACACATCGCGGACTTCGTCGGCNGGGTTGGGCACGATGTCGTAGGGGCGCTGGCGCATNAATGCCAGCAAACCNCTTTCGGCAAGCAGTTTCTTGGCCGAAGCGCCATCAGTGGCCTTGCCAAGAGCCGGAGCTGCTGAAGCGGCAGTCTCGTCGGCCTCGATTTCCACACGCAGGATTTTGCGACGCTCGCCGCGAACCACTGCNCGCACACGNCCCGCCAANGGCGACACCAGTTTCACATCAGGGTTGTTTTTGTCATACAGGATAGGCGTTCCGACAGACACTGCTTCGCCTTCCTTCANGGCCACTTTNGGCACGAATCCCGGAAAATCATCGGGAATAATCGCGCAGATGGCCGGATTAATGCTCGTCGGCGTGGAATTGGCCGGCAGAGCTCCTTGAATATTTAGGTTTAGTCCCTTCTTTAGTTTAAGTTTCATAGGAAGGATTTGGTTAATATGCATATAATGTGCAAAATTAAGAAAAAAAANCTAAACTTGTACCGTNAGCCGTGTCTTTCTACGCAATTTATGTAAAGTTTTGGCAAATTATTGCTTTGAAAGATAAAGTTATTTATGCGCTTTTAAATAGTAATGATAATGGAAAATTGAGTCAAAGCTTTAAATCAAAATACATGATTCNNGTTCTAAGTAATTCNCTATCATTGATGTTGAAATACTTTTTTTTCAGTNTCTTCATCCGAATATATAAATTTGAATCCGTTGTGAAGATAATATTTTATGGTAGCAGGCTCGTTGACAGCATCAACCACAATGAANCGACATCCGGTTTTATTATCTTCCGAGCGGAACCATTTCTTTATAAAATCCATCACTTGAGTACCGATGTGATTTCCAGTTCCCTGATAGAGTTTGTTGACTCCTAATCGACCAATCAAAACTGCCGGATATGTACGNCCNCGTTTGGGATTTGAAACGTTTCGTTGAATTCGGTTCTTGACAGTATTGGACATCCCGTGAGTCTTTATACTATCATTAGAAAGAGTTAGCGACGCAAGAATTAAATCGGGCTGATTTCGCGCAATCCAGCAATAAGTTTTTCCAAGTAGCTCTGCGTTATAGAGAATTGCATCTTCATTGAAGAATTCATCCAAATCGGCATTGCCACATTCAAATTTTTGGCAATGTTTTAAAATGTCATGGTTTAGCTTCACCATAACACAATCCTCTTCCAGGCGTATCATGTTGATTTTCTTATTTTTTTCTGCCATGGAAATACGAATTCCCTCGACCGTTGAAAGAAATCCCGAAGTTTCTGTTCCTCATCCATAGTCAATCGGGGCGTGGGCTTTTTGCCATTTTCATCAGCCTGATTGTCGAATTCGACAGCTGACTCCCCCCACAATTCCGGAGATGTTTTTATCGTTGTTGCCATATTAAACGCTTTATTTTCTACAAAGATATAATTTTATAACGTAATATGCAAAATTTTTGATTGAATGACATTATTCATGTTGCTGTTCTTCAGCATCCGNGGTGGCGCGGATGATGGCGGAGGGCTTTTTGGCNAGCTGNTCCTTGCGGATTTTTTTCCACGATTTATTCATATTGCGGTGGGCGCGCAAGGTAGAAATGCCCGTGAGCTGTTTGAGGATGGTGAGGAAGCGGGCGCCGAAGCTGAAATCGCCCTTNCCGGCGTAGCGGCCTGCCAGGCGCTCGTCGGGCACCACGTCCAGTCGCACTCCTTCCTTATCAATGTTTTCCACCCGGGCCATGAGTTCGAGTACCGAGGCTTGCAGCGGCGGAGCCTTCTCGGAGCCGAGTATACCTGTTTCNGCAAAGTTAAAANGCAAACCCTCCCACTTGCGGGCCTCCTTCACGGTTATANACTCTTTNTCAAGCATATAAACTTCGGCGTANGTGCTCACAAAAAACGGCTGGTCCACATGATTGAAGCGNAACATGCCTCGGCCTCGTCCGCGCGACTCGATGTTGAANGAATANCCCGTAAGGTCCTGAGCCTCTACGCTGTCGGCCAGGATATTGTCATAGTTAAGCCGCAGGCNGAANGATTCAAAGTCAAGCTCTCGCCTGAAAAAGCCTCCCAGGTTAGGNACCCATTTGCGGCTTGTGGTGTCGGCAAGCACGTCGAGGTCCACGTTCACGCGGTAATCCGATTTGGTCCAGGTTTCGGAGGGGCTGTAACGTCCACGGAGNGTGTCGGTTGCCATTTCGCTGTTTCGTAGTGCAGCNGGNAGNGCGGCCGATGGCGGGACACCAATCCAATCCGACCACGAAAAATGGTAGTTGCTTTCGTCGCTAACGCTATCNAGTCCCTCNGAATTNGTGAAACGATAGTAGGATTTGCTNGTGAGNACACGNGGTGTGTTCCAGCCCCGGATGCGCGCCTTGCGGTCAGGNGTGAGCATGAAGTCNACCATCTTTTCGCGAAACAGGAAAACGGTGTCCGTGTAGCTTGTCAGCGTGGAATANTCGCGTACNTANGCCAGCATGTGGAGCACCTTGTGCTGGCGCGACGACACCAGCACCTCCGGAAGCTCGGCCACGCTTTCTGTCAGAAAAATAGTATCGGCCGTTGCTTGGNTCACCGTTTTCTCCGCATAGCCCAGATANCGCACCGTGATGGGGAAACTTGCGTCCGAAANATAAGGCAAGCTACCGGTCAGCCCCGTCATACCCACAGGATTGCCGCTACGATCAAGGATACTGGCGTTGGCAAGCGGCAGGCGTGTGAGCGAATCCGCCACTACCGCACGCTGAGCTNCNGACGTCAGTGCGCTCAACACCATGGCCATTAATATCAATATAGAAGATCTCATAATTTANTGTCCTGTGCCGAAACGCGATGTGTCCACTTCGCTATCGTGCGCTTTGAAGCCGTTGAAGCGCCACACGAATGTGAGGTTGAGATTGCGAACCATGTCGCACGCGGTCATCTGATAATCCTGCCCTGCNGTGCGGATGGTGAGCTTNGGGCGCCANGTGTTGAAAATNTCGTTGCACTTCAGGGCAAGTTCGCANGAGCGCCCGCGGCCGAACTGCCACTTTGCTCCNGCATCCAACTTCCAGAANGNATTGAACCGNNCGGGNCCCTGAATCTGACCGCTNATTAAGGACGCTCCGACTGACAGCGANACCGGGAACTCGCGGCTGAACCGGATAGTGTTGTCGAGCGAAGCGTAGAAACCCCANCGCCGGTTGTCGAAGNTGATGTCGTGGAAGCGGTCGGCTTTTTCGCGCTTGTTCATCACATTGGCCACGGCGTTGGAACTGAGCGCGTAGCCCANGGTGAATGGCACCTGAATCTGTAGGCCGACTGTGCGCGAAAAATCGTAGTTCACAGTCTGAAANAGCAGTCGCAAAGCATCCGGCTGCTGGTAGGGGAGTTGTGCGGAATAATCGTCGGAGTAGAGNACATAGAAAGTAGCGGCATACTTTTGGTTGAGTATGTANCTCAGTTGGCCGGAATAGTTCATGTAGGGTTGCAGGGCCGGGTTGCTCAGAACGATGGAGTAGTCGTTTATATGCGCCGTNCCGCCGTGTAGTTCCCAATATTGCGGATAGACACGNTGCGTGGTGAAATTCAGTTGGAAAATACTTTTGGGCGTCTTATAGTACGTGGCGCTCAGTTGCGGCACAAAGTTCCAGTTGTGCTGAAAATCGTTGTGAAAATACTCCGCCGCGGCCGATGCGCTCAGCGATAGTCCCCAGGGCAGCGATGCCTGGGTGCCGACATAGGCCTTCGCCACATCCTCGCGCAGGGTNCCGTCGAAGCCGTCGATTTCGGGCACGACGTAAATCTGGCGGCTATCGTCGGCCGANTGNTGATANTCGAGGCCGTAGTTCAGCTGCCAGTTNCCCAGTTGTTGCTCCCGGTCGGCATANGCATGCCAGCGGTTGATAGTCTGGCGGTTGANCGCGTGCGCAAGCTGCGTGTCAAGGCGGCTGAGGTTCTGCTCGCGGTCCTCGTTGTANTATGTATAGTCGCCTCCNACNGTCAGGTTGAAGGGGGCGANATAGCGGAGCGCCACATTGTGGTAGNNCGGTGCGTGGCGGAAGGTATAACGGTTGGTGTAGTCGCCGAATGTGCCGCTTGACAGGCTCGNGNTCTTGGAGTCGGACGCGAACTGNCCCGTGTAGNNNGCTTTGATTTTTTTGAACGCGACCGAAGCATAGACAAGATTGGAAAGATTGTCGCTAATCTGCCGCATGTCGTCCTCAATCAGTGTTGTCTGTCCTGCTACGGAGTGATTCGAGAGGGTTTCCTGGCGGTTGCGGGTTTTGTTGCGCGCAANGGTCCAGTTCACATCAAAGGTCCAGTCCTTNACGGCATAGGTTGCACCAAGACCTGCACGCCACGAAGCATAGTGAGCCTGGGTGTAGCCCGCAAGCGCCTGGCCCATAAGTCCGTCGATTGCCCGAGGNGTTTTCAGCACAATATTTATCACCGCTCCCGAGGTGTGATATTTTGCCGGAGCGGCATACATTATTTCTACGTTCTTCAGCNTNTCAACCGGGGTGGAGTAGAGCAGTTGGTACAGGTTTTGCACAGGCATGTTCGTGGGTTCGCCGTTCAGGATTATAGTAACGCCCGAGGCGCCGTTGAGTCCTATCATGCCNTTGTNGCTCACCACTCCGGGCAGNTANCCNAGNGCCTCCAGNATNTTGGTCACCGGTTTGTCGNTCACAATGGCNGNGAGGTCCACCACCATGNNGCCGTCGTGGCTCCGGATAAAGGGCTTTTCACCCTCAACAANCACTTCGGCGAGCTCGCGGGGNGCNATGCTGTCGGNCTCGCCGNTCTGCGCNAAAGCCGCGGCGCTGAAAAACAGAGTGATAAGGGGNATTAGTCGTTTCATAAGCTGATGTTTTGCTGCAAAATTATGCAAAAGGTNAGCGTNTNTGGCAAAGTTAATCCTTATTTAATCTTAATTGTTCCCTTATTTAGTCTTAAATGCGNNTTTTTATANGCNAATATTCCTAATTTTGCCACTATGAAAAGGTTCAGGACAATTTCAACTGCATTTATCATAGTCATTGCACTCATTTTCTGCTGTAATNTGTACTANCTTGTCACNCTCTACNGCTCCATCCGNGCAACNGTGNAAAAGGATGTGATGGCAGCCATTGCCGCAGCCGACCTCGACGANCTGTGGAANCGNGCNGAGCANGCNCACAGCGANGTNGGTGAGCGCATGATGGCCGACCAGGCCGAGAGGCAGCCGAATGTTGGTGAGATGTCGGCCGGCATCGACGGCTCGGGCATGCTCGTGGCTCAAAGTAGTGTCAATGGCGAGGCCGTGGCTTCGCAGACACTCCAGGTGGATCAGTCCGTGTCGTTCAACGACCTGTTCTCGCAGGCTATCGGGCGCCAGTTCCATGCCATCATTGACNGCTACGTGCCCGTTGACCCTGCGGTGATGGATAGTGTGCTCACCCTGCGCCTGGCCAACCGGTTCATCTATCCCGACTTCGTGGCAACTGAAGTGGTGGACTCGCTCGGAACCGTGGTGATTGAAAATGATAAATTCACCGGTCGCAGCAGCGATGAGTTCTCCTATTGCTTCAATCCTGCCGATGGGCTGTCCTACCGTGTGCGCATCACTCCNCTCACACGCCACATATTCGCCGAGATGGCAGGCGTGATAGTCACTGTGTTGCTGCTNATGATTGCGTTCGCGCTCGCCTTCAGCTATCTGCTCCNCACAGTGGGGCGACTGCGCACAATCGANGAAATGAANGATGACTTTGTGAACAACATGACNCACGAGCTNAANACNCCNATTGCCATAGCNTANTCNGCCAACGATGCCTTGNTGAACTACGACACCGCCAACGACCNGGCCAAAAAGGANGCTTATCTGCGCATTGCCAACAAGCAGCTCAAGCGCCTTGGTGAANTGGTGGAAAGCATTCTGGCAATGAGCATGGAGCGACGCAAAAATATGCAACTGAGGATTGAGCGCATAGCACTGCTGCCCTTTGTCGATGAAATTGCCNCNGCCCANCGCATGCGCACNGANAANNNNATNANNATNNNCGTNGACATNGCTCCCGATGTAAGCGTGGAGGCCGANCCNACNCATCTNGCCAACGTGCTCAATAATCTNATTGACAACGCNATCAAATATTCNGGCGAGAGCGTGGATATTACCATCCGCTNTGCCGACGGAGCGCTTTCAGTGGCCGANNACGGNATNGGCATNCCTGCGGCGGCNATNCCNTATCTGTTCAATAAATTCTACCGTGTACCGCGGGGCGACCGTCAGGANGCGCGTGGTTATGGCATCGGCCTTTACTANGCCAAAAGNATAGCCGACAAAATGGGATGGACTCTCAGTGTGAANAGCCGCGAGGGNGTGGGCAGTGTATTCACCATAAATTTCAGCAANAATGAGCGCTAAGATTCTACTTGTTGAGGACGAACAGGACCTTGCAGTGATTGTNGCCGACACTCTCCGCGGCCAGGGCTACGAGGTGACCGTGGCNTGTGACGGNGTGGACGGTCTTGAAAANTTCNGCAGCGAGGGAGCCGACGTTGTGGTAGCNGATGTGATGATGCCGCGCATGGATGGCTTTACCATGGNCCGCCACCTGCGCAGCAAATCACCCCGNGTCCCCTTGCTCTTNCTCACGGCCAAAAGCACCGTGGACGACGTTGAACAGGGGTTCGAAATCGGTGCTAACGACTATCTCAAGAAGCCTTTCGAGCTGCGTGAACTGATAGTGCGCATAAAGGCACTGCTGCGCCGTGCCGGCGACAACCGCACCGGCGATACCCGCTACACAGTGGGGCAGTACACTTTCAACGTCACCACTCAGACCCTGGCGTTNGGCACNAAAGAAACCGAGCTTTCGTTTTTCGAAGCTCGCATCCTGGANCGCCTGGCTGCAAATATGGGNTGCACGGTGGACGCCTCGGAACTGATGATTGCCGTGTGGCANCGCGACGACCCCAGCAACCGCAACTCTCTCCACGGCTANATCCACAAACTGCGCCGCGTNCTGCGCCACGACCCCGCCATAGCCATTATAAANCANCGNGGCTTCGGCTACAAACTCACAGTAAAAGAATGATGATAATTACTCCAATTCCCTCTCGGATAAGATTTGGTAGCGGTATCGGATGTAAGACGCACAAGTTTCATGTCAGATGGCGATAGTGATGTATTTCTTCGCCTTGCTGACGGCTTCTTTTAGTTTCTGGCTGTTCTGAGCACGCTGTTCTTTACTGAGATTTTCAACTTCCAATCTCATCTTTTCAAATCTGATAGCTTCTTCGCCGGTCAGAATAGGTGTTTCTGCAATAGGACGTGCCATGATTTACCTCCTTATAATTTGGATTTTACAAAGTTACAACAAATTTTTGATATACTTTGATTAATCTTCCAATATTTTGTTGATGATGGCGGTGGTGTGGATGGCAACTGTGTCGAGAGTGGGTAGAGGGCTGTTCTGGTCGTTGAGCAGCAGCGGGAGTTCGGTGCAGCCAAGCACCACCGCTTCCGCACCTTCCTCGCGGGCCATGCGGCTGATGATGGCCTGGAACTCAGCCAGAGTTGATGGGCGGATGTGGCCAAGTTCGAGCTCGTCGGTGATGCGGCGGTCGATTAGTTGCATTTCCTCGACCGACGGTACCACCACCTCTATGCCGTTGCGGCGGAAGGGTTCTTTGTAGAACTCGCCCGTCATGGTGAAGGTGGTGCCCAGCAGAGCGATGCGGCGGTAACCGCGGCTGAGGGCTTCAGCGCAGGTAGCCTCGACTATACTCAGCAAGGGGATTGGCGTGCGGGCCGCAAGACGGTCGAAGATGATGTGGGTGGTATTGGCAGTAAGTACGGCGAAATCACACCCCGCGGCGGCCAGATTCTGTACCGCAGCCAGCACGTGGTCGGTCAGACCCTCGTAGTCGCGCCTTCCGCAGTAGCCGAGCACCTCGAACACGTTGATACTCTCAATCGTAAGATTGGGAAAGAAGTCAGGGCGAGTGCGCTCACGCACGCCGTAGACAATGCCGTTGTAGTAGGGCATGGTGGACTGAGGCCCCATGCCGCCGATAAGTCCCGCTTTTTTCATAACGCTTGCAAAGGTAATAAAAAATTTTTCGTAACTTTGCACCAGATATAAAATATAATTTTAGGTATGCAGAATATCCGCAACATCGCCATCATCGCTCACGTCGACCACGGCAAGACGACTTTGGTGGACAAAATGCTTCTTGCCGGACATCTCTTTCGCGAGAACCAGACTGCCGGCGAACTGATTCTTGATAATAACGACCTCGAACGCGAACGAGGCATCACAATTCTGTCGAAAAACGTTTCCATCGACTACAAAGGGTACAAAATCAATATTATCGACACCCCGGGACACTCCGATTTCGGCGGCGAGGTTGAGCGCGTGCTCAACATGGCCGACGGCTGTCTGCTGCTGGTGGACGCTTTCGAAGGCCCCATGCCCCAGACCCGCTTCGTGCTTCAGAAGGCTATCGAAATGGGCCTGAAGCCCGTGGTGGTTATCAACAAGGTGGATAAACCCAACTGCCGCCCCGAGGAGGTGCAGGAAATGGTGTTCGACCTCATGTTCAGCCTCGACGCCACCGAGGACCAGCTCGATTTCCCCACGCTCTACGGCTCGGCCAAGCAGGGATGGATGAGCACCGACTACAATGAACCGACCGACAACATCCTGCCTCTGCTGGATGCAATCATTGAATATATTCCCGGCCCGCAGGAAAACCCCGGCGATGCCCAGATGCTGATTACTTCACTCGACTTCTCGAAGTACGTAGGCCGTATCGCCATCGGTCGTGTGCACCGCGGCGAGTTCCGCGAGGGTCAGGAAATTGCCCTCTGCCGCCGCGACGGCTCGGTAGTGAAACAGCGCATCAAGGAGCTTCACACCTTCGAGGGCATGGGCCGCAAGAAGGTGGACTGCGTGAAGAACGGCGACATCTGCGCCCTGGTGGGTATCGAAGGCTTTGAAATCGGCGACACCATCGCCGCTGCCGAGAACCCCGAGCCTCTGCCCCGCATCGCCATCGATGAACCCACGATGTCGATGACCTTCACCATCAACGACTCGCCTTTCTTCGGCAAGGACGGCAAGTATGTGACCTCGCGCCACATCGGCGACCGCCTCACTGCCGAGCTGGACCGCAACCTGGCATTGCGCGTGGAGAAAAATCCCGAGCAGGACGTGTGGACCGTGTTCGGCCGCGGTGTGCTTCACCTGTCGGTGCTTATCGAAACCATGCGCCGCGAGGGCTACGAGCTCCAGGTGGGACAGCCCCAGGTTATCATCCGCGAAATCGATGGCCGCAAGTGCGAACCCGTGGAAATGCTCACCATCAACGTGCCCGAGGAAAGCGCATCAAAAATGATTGATATGGTCACCCGCCGCAAGGGCGAACTTATCTCCATGAACACCAAGGGCGACCGCGTGCAGATGGAGTTCACCATCCCCTCGCGCGGCATCATCGGCCTGCGCAGCAATGTGCTCACCGCATCGGCCGGCGAGGCTATCATGGCCCACCGCTTCCACGAGTACCAGCCCTGGAAGGGCGACATCGAGCGCCGAACCAACGGTTCGCTCATCGCTATTGAAAGCGGCACGGCCTACGCCTATGCCATCGACAAGCTCCAGGACCGTGGCCGTTTCTTCATCTTCCCCCAGGAAGAGGTCTACGCCGGTCAGGTGGTGGGCGAGAACGCCAAGGACAACGATATTCCCGTGAACGTGACAAAGAGCAAGAAACTAACCAACATGCGTGCATCCGGTGCCGACGACAAGGCCCGCATCGTGCCCCCGGTTGTGTTCAGCCTCGAGGAAGCGCTGGAGTATATCAAGGAAGATGAATACGTGGAGGTGACTCCCCACCACATCCGCCTGCGCAAGATTATCCTTGACGAAATCGAGCGCAAACGTGCCAACCGCCAATGAAACCGTACTCACTTAATATCCGTGGCAGACTGGTCGAATTCGACCGGCCTGCCATTATGGGTATTGTAAATATTACACCGGACTCGTTCTACAGCGGTTCGCGTGTGATGGACCCCGCCGACATTGCCGCCCGCGCCCGGGCCATGGTCAGTGCCGGTGCCGATATGCTCGACATCGGAGCCTGTTCCACTCGCCCCGGATCGCCCTCGGCCACCGAAGCCGAGGAAATGGAGCGCCTTGGCATGGCCCTGCCCGTGATCCGCCAGGCCGTGGGCCCGGATGTGATTATTTCGGTCGACACCTTTCGTGCCTCGGTGGCGCGCCGCTGCGTGGCCGAGTGGGGCGCCGACATTATCAACGACATATCCGGCGGTGCGATTGACCCCGACATGTTCGCCACTGTGGCTGAGCTGCGCGTGCCTTATATACTGATGCATATGCGCGGCACTCCGGCTACAATGCAGAGCATGACGGACTACACCGACGTGACAGCCGACGTTATCGCCGAACTCAGCCGCCCGCTGGCACGCCTTGAGAAACTGGGCGTGTGCGACGTGATTGTGGACCCCGGTTTCGGTTTCGCCAAGACGCTGGACCAGAACTATGAGCTGATGCGTAACCTACCGGCACTTGAAATCTTCGGCCGCCCGCTGCTGGTGGGCATATCGCGCAAATCGATGCTCACGCGCCTGCTTGGCATCGACGCTTCCGAGGCCCTCCCCGCCACCTGCGTACTCAATGCCTTTGCCCTGGAGCGTGGCGCTGCCATCCTGCGTGTGCATGATGTGGCCGAAGCCCGCCAGACTGTCGAAATTTACTCACACCTCTCCATCTGATACTCCAATGTTCGATTTCGGAATAAAAGACATCATCGACATCCTGCTGTTTGCAGTGCTCCTTTACTACATCTACCGCCTCATGAAGGAGTCCGGCACCATAAATATCTTTTACGGTGTCCTGGCCTTTATTGTGGTGTGGGTCGTAGCTTCCGAAATTTTCGACATGCGCCTTATCGGCACCATCCTGGACCGCTTCATGGCCATTGGCCTTATCATCCTGGTGATTCTTTTCCAGGAGCCTATAAAGCGCTTTCTGGTGGAGCTGGGCTCGCAACGCCGCTGGCGCTTCCTGCGCAACATATTCCATCATCAGAAGGAGGACATCGAACTTGAGTCGCTGGCCTGGGTCATGCCCATTGTCTATGCCTGCATGAGCATGAGCAAGAGCAAGACGGGCGCGCTCATTGTAATCGAGCAGACCATACCTCTGGACCCCTATGCGGCATCGGGCGACATCATAGACGCCAACATCAATACGCGCCTGATTGAGAATATCTTCTTCAAGAACTCGCCGCTTCACGACGGAGCCATGATTATAGCTCACAACCGCATCGTGTCCTGCGGTTGCATCCTGCCGGTGAGCCATGACAGCGACGTGCCCCGCACCCTGGGTCTGCGCCACCGCTCGGCCCTTGGTATTGCCCAGGCCACGGATGCCCTGGCAATCGTGGTGTCTGAAGAAACAGGCAACATTTCCATTGCCCATCGCGGCAAGCTGTCCACACGCCTGAGCACTACCGAACTTGAGCACCGCCTCAACGCCGTGGCCATCACCATGGCCGGCTGAATACCGGAGTGAACTAATCGGTTTTTATGGCGTTAATATTTTAAAAACTAAGTAAGTGAGAAAAATAAATGAACAGATAAAAGGAAGTTATTTTTGAGATGATTTGGGGCTTGAGTGAAGAAGCATAGCGAGCTATGCGCCTGAACGAAAGGCTCAAAGCATCCAAAAAGAACGAGTTTTACTGTTCAAGAATTTTTCATCACATATATCGTTTTATTTTTAGAACTTACT
>JAAVFP010000016.1 GCA_014800735.1 Bacteroidales bacterium | reverse complement strand
GCTTTTGGCTTAATTCTGCGGTCGAGTGCCAAGCGGCACACTCCCTTATCATTAAGCCAAAATCACTCAAAGACTGGCCGCCCAGAATTTAACAGTAGTTATTAAACAAGCTCTTAGTTTTACAGGCATCCGCAAGCAGTTCGCTCACGGAGGGATGGGCGTGGACCACCCCGGCCAGCTGCCCGGCAGTCATGCCGGCGGCTATGGCCACGGCGGCCTCGGCAATAAGGTCGGCGGCATGGGCACCCACGGCGTGAGCACCGAGCAGGCGCCCTGTGGGATTGTCGGCCACGATTTTGAGGATGCCGTCGGGATGACCGTCGGCACGGCTCTTGCCGTTGGCTCCAAATGGGATGGTGACGCACGTGGTGCCTTCGGCTTCAGGCAGGCCGACCGATGCACACTCGGGCATGGTGAACACCACCGCCGGAGTGAAGGCCGGTGAGTATTCCCGGCCGTTTATCACACACTCTGCCTGGGCCGAGGCTGCGTGGGCCAGCATGCAGAGGCCGTTGACGTCGCCGATGGCATAGACTCCGGGCACCGACGTGCGCAGGTGCGAGTCAACCTCCACGGCACCGCGGGCTGTGAGGCGCAGGCCGGCTTCAGCAGCACCTTCGGGCACTACCGGACGGCGCCCCACGGCGGCCACCACCGCCTCGGCACCCACGGTTTTCTCGCCTTTGCGGGTTTTATAAGTCACCGATTTCTCGGGGCTTATGGCCGTTACCTCGGCACCGGTCACAATGTCGATGCCGCGGCGCTTGAGCAGCATGCGCAGGCGCTTGGCCACGTCGGGGTCAACACCGCTGCCCGCCAGCACCTCGGGGGCATACTCCAGCACCGTCACCTCGCAGCCGAAACCGCAGAGGATGGACGCGAATTCCAGGCCGATGACACCGGCACCGATAATCACCACGCTGCCGGGGATGTGGTCCATGGCCAGGAAGGCGTTGCTGTCCATGGCAAGCTCGGCACCAGGGCAGCGCAGGGGTGCGGGAGCCGACCCGGTGGCGATAATCAGCCGGGGAGCCTCGAAAATCTCATCGCCTACGGCCACAGCAGGTGTAGGGCCGATGATGCGGGCGGTGCCTTTAATCACCTGTACCTTGGCGAGCACAGCGGCCACGTCGGCCCGCAGGTCGGCGATAATTCCGGCATTGCGCTGGCGCAGAGCGGGGTAGTCAACGCCCTCCAGCGCAGCGCGGAGCCCGAAAGCAGCGGCACCGCGGATGTCGGAGGTCAGATTGGCCGCGGCGCACAGGCACTTGGTGGGGATGCAACCGCGGTTCAGGCAGGTGCCACCGAGCTCGTCGGCCTCGATGAGCACCACGCTCTCGCCGCGAGCGGCAGCCAGAGCGGCGGCATGGTAGCCGCCGGGTCCGGCACCGATGACTATGGTATCTACTTGTGGCATAGCTGAGTGTAGGTGACAATAGGGTTGAGCGCGGCAGTGTCCTCGTCAGGATGCGTCACGGGAGTGGTGTAGGGCGCACCTTTCACCTTGTCGGGATTGGTGGCGGCATCGGTGGCAATCTGGCGCATCACGGCGATGAAACGGTCGAGCGTCTCAAGGTTCTCGCTCTCGGTGGGCTCAATCATCAGCGACTCGTGGAACAGCAGCGGGAAGTAGATGGTGGGCGCGTGGAAACCGTAGTCGAGCAGACTCTTGGCAACGTTCATGGTGGTGACACCCTGCGATTTGTCGCGCAGGCCGTCGAACACAAATTCGTGCTTGCACGGGCCGGGAATGGGCAGCTCGTAGAGGTCCTTGAGGGCGTTGAGGATGTAGTTGGCGTTGAGCGTGGCCAGGGGGCCCACCTTCATAAGGTTTTCCGAGCCGAGGGTGAGAATGTAGGCCAGAGCCTTGACGAACACCGAGAAGTTGCCCAGCCATGCACTGACGCGGCCAAAGGAGTCAGCACCGAACTCCACGGTGAGAGTGCCGTCGGGCTTTTCAGCCACGCGGGGATTGGGCAGATATTTTTCCAGGCCTGCGCGCACGCCGACAGGCCCAGCGCCGGGACCACCGCCGCCGTGAGGCGTGGAGAAGGTTTTGTGCAGGTTGATGTGCATCACGTCGAAGCCCATCTCGCCGGGGCGGGCAATGCCGAGCATGGGGTTGAGGTTGGCACCGTCGTAGTACAGGAGCGCCCCGGCCTCGTGGACAGCCTTGGCTATTTCGGGGATGCGCTTCTCGAACATTCCCACCGTGTTGGGGTTGGTCATCATCAGCGCGGCCACGGTGTCGTCGAGCTTGCTGCGGAGGTCATCCACATCCACAGTGCCGTCGGGGCAGCTTTTCACCTCGACTATTTCAAAACCGGCCATGGCGGCGCTGGCGGGGTTGGTGCCGTGGGCCGAGTCGGGCACCAGCACCTTGCGTCGGCCGTGCTCGCCGCGGTCCAGCAGGCATGCGCGTATCACCATCAGGCCGGTGTACTCGCCGTGGGCCCCGGCAAAGGGGTTGAGCGTGAACTCGGCCATGCCGCCGATTTCGGCCAGGGCTTTTTCAAGGTCGCGGTAGATGCGGAGCGCGCCCTGAACGGTGCTGACGGGCTGCAACGGGTGGAGCGGGGCAATGCCGGCGCGGCCCACCATGGCTTCGTTGATTTTAGGGTTATATTTCATGGTGCAGGAGCCCAGCGGGTAGAAGCCGGTGTCCACACCGAAATTGTTGTTGGAGCTGTTGGTGTAGTGGCGCACCACGGTGAGCTCGTCCACCTGCGGCAGCTCCAGGGGCGCACGGCGCGTGAGGCTGTCGGGCAGATGCTTGCCGGTGGCCTCGGCGTAGGTGTAGGAGGGTACGGAGGCTCCGCAACGTCCGGCCTGCGAAAGCTCGAAAATGAGCGGAGAATACAGATTCTTGTTCATGACTTACAGGCTTTTTACGGTTTCGATATAGGCGTTGACATCGGCGGGCGAGCACATCTCGGTGGCGGCAATCAGCAGGGTGTCGTCTGTGAGTTTCACACCGGCCAGAATGCCTTTGGCAAGGCAGGCTTCAATCACGGCGTCGGCCGTGAGCGGGTCGGTGAGTTTCACGGCGAACTCGTTGAGGAAGGGTTTGTCCGCGAACAGCAGCTGCATCCGGCCGGTAGCACATAGTCCGGTGGCCAGGGCGTGGGCAGCTTCGAAGCCAGTGCGGTTCACTTTTTCAAGGCCCTTGGCGCCGAGCAGGGACAGGTAGATGGCTGCGTGGAGCGTCATGATACCCTGGTTGGAGCAGATGTTGGACGTGGCTTTCTGGCGGCGTATGTGCTGCTCGCGTGCCTGGAGTGTGAGCACAAAGCAACGGCGCCCCTCGGAGTCGGTAGTGGCGCCCACAATGCGGCCCGGGAGCTTGCGCATCAGTGCCTGGCGGCAGCACAGGAAGCCCAGGTAGGGGCCACCATAGTTCAGGGGCATGCCAAGCGACTGAGCCTCGCCGCAGGCAATGTCGGCGCCCCACTCGGCGGGCGAGCGCAGCACGCCAAGGTCGGCGGCATAGGAGTGGATGATGAGCAGCGCCTTATTGTCGTGGCACAGGTCGGCGTAGCCCTCGAAGTCCTCGATGATGCCGTACTTATTGTGCGAGGCGACGATTACACCGGCCACGTCGCCGGCCTTGATTTGCTCGGCAAGGCTGGTGCGCGAGGTCACACCGCCGTCCTCAGGAATCATCTCGATGGTGATGCCAAGGCCTGCGGCGTAGGTGGCGAGCACCTCGGCCACGGCCGGGCTAAGCGTTTCGGACACCAGCACACGGCGGCGCTTGCGGGCCGAGTTGACGGCCATCACCATGGCTTCGGCTGTGGCGGTAGCTCCGTCGTACATCGAGGCGTTGGACACGTCCATACCCGTGAGAGCGCACATCATGGACTGATACTCGAAAATGTACTGGAGCGTGCCCTGCGAAATTTCGGGCTGGTAGGGGGTGTAGGCCGTGAGGAACTCGGAGCGGGCAGTGATGGCCGGGATGACGGCGGGAGTCCAGTGGTGGTAGAAACCGGCGCCGGCAAAGCACACCAGCTCGCGGTTCATGCGGGCCAGCGAGGCGAAATAGCGGTCGAGCTCGGCCTCGGATATCGGTGCGGGCAGCCTGTAGGGCTCGCTGAGGCGAAGTTCGGCGGGGACGTCGCTGTAAAGATCATCGAGTCCGGCGGCTCCGAATGCTGCGAGCATGCGGGCAAGGTCGGCCTCGGTGTGGGGCAGATAGGGATGGGTGGCCATGGGCATCAGTGCTTTTCGTTAGCGCAGTGTTCGGCGTAGGCCTCGGGAGTCAGGAGGTTTTCAAGCTCGGTGGGGTCGGTGATGCGAACCTTGATTATCCATTCCTCCATGGGATTCTCGTTGATGAGGCGGGGATTGTCCACAAGCCTCTCGTTGATTTCGAGCACCTCGCAGCCAACGGGAGCAAAGAGGTCCGAAGCGGCCTTGCGGCTTTCGATAGCGCCGAATTCCTCGCCGGCTTCGAACTCGTCGCCGTCCTCGGGCATGTCAACGTAGGTCACTACGCCCAGCTGGGCGGCTGCGTATTCGGAGATGCCGATGAAGCCTTCGTTGCCATCGACCTTGATGTATTCGTGAGTGGGAAGAAAATAGGTTTCCATGTTCGTTTCGGGGTATTAGAGGGTTGGTAATTTATTTTTTGTAGTTGGGGGTGTAGAAGCGTTTTTTGATAACGGTGGCCGGGACCAGCTTGCGGCGGATTTTCACCTGCACCTGCGTGCCGAGCGCGGCGAAGCGCGAGTCGATGAGCGCCATCGCTATGTTCTGGTCCAGGGTGAGTGAGCGGTAGCCGGTTGTGATAGTGCCGATGGTGTTGCCGTCCATGTCGAGCACTTCGAAGCCGTGGCGGGCTGTGGCGGGCGAGTCGATGCGCAGGCCCACAACCTTCCGGGCGGTGCCGTTGGCCTTCTGTGCGGCCAGCACGTCGCTGCCGATGAAGCCGCCGGGCTTGTCGACCTTGACGAACATGCCCAGGCCGGCTTCCACCGGGGTGATGTCGTCGGCCAGTTCGTCGCCGTAGAGGGGCAGTCCGGCCTCGAAGCGCAGGGTGTCGCGGCACCCGAGTCCGCATGGCACCACGCCTGCTGCCATGAGCTTGTCCCAGTAGCCGATTATTACCTCGGGGGCGGCGTAGATTTCGAAGCCATCCTCGCCGGTGTAGCCTGTGCGGCTCACAATCAGGGGCACATCGGCCTCCGGCGCGAGGTTGGTGAAGGTGTAGAAGCCGAGGGACGAGCCGTCGATGCCGAGCACGTCGGCCATCACTTTCTCGGCCTGCGGGCCCTGGAGGGCGAGCTGGGCGAATTCCGGGGAGCGGTCGGTGACAGTGACGTCGAAGCCCGCGGCGTTGGCTTTGATCCAGTCCACGTCCTTGTCGATATTGGCGGCATTGATAACCAGCAGGAAGCTGTCGGCGCCGGTGCGGTACACCAGGAGGTCGTCCACGGTTCCGCCCTGCTCGTTGGTCATCATGCCGTAGAGGCACTGGCCGATGTGCATGGGGGCGGCGGCATTGGTGAAAATGTGGTCCACGAACTTCACGGCGTCGGGACCGACGACGGTGACTTCGCCCATGTGCGAAACGTCGAACACGCCGGCGGCTGTGCGCACGGCGGTGTGCTCATTGTCGAGCCCGGAGTATTCGATGGGCATGTCGAAGCCCGCGAAGGGCGACATTTTAGCGCCGAGGGCCACGTGGCGGTCGTGGAGGCAGGTTTGCTTGATTTCGTTTTCCATATAGGAGCGGTATGAGATGTATATTTAAGGTATAGAAGGTGTCAGAATTTGCAGCACATGCTCGCGGGTGAGTCCGGGCACGGCCTTGTCGGGGGTGGAGGCACGCAGCGCCTCGGCAAGGCTGTCGGGGCGGGGAAGCACGCCGATAAGGTGGGCGGTGATGTTGCTGTGGAGGTCGCCGGTCACGAAAAAGTCGCCCGAAAGATTCACGGCCGAAATGCGGCCGGAAGCATTGGTGGTGAGGTTGGCTGTGAACTCGCCCACGCCCTCGATGCGCACGGCAGTCTGCGGGCGGGCCTTTCGCTCGGCCGCGTGGCGACCGCGGAGGAAGGCAGGGGAGTAGTAGGCCTGCTCTATGCGTTCCACCTCGGCGATATCGGTGTCGGTCAGGCGGTACTCGCCCTCGCATAGTGTGCGCCGGGCGTAGTTCGCCAGTTCCTGTGGAGTCATAGCCAGGCCCTCGGCCCGCAGGCCCGTTACGCGCGATGGCACCGACACCACGGCCTTGGATTCCATCTTGGCTCGCGAGGGGGTGAGCGCCGCAGCCATCAGGGCAGGATTGAAATCAATGAGCATGGTGCCGTGCACAATGCACCGGCCCGGAAGATGGTAGAAAGCATTACCGGCCACCTTGCGGCTGCCCACCACAATGTCGTTGCGGCCCGTAGCCTCGGCCCGGATGCCGAGCGAGCGGAGCATGGAAGCAATCAACGTGGTGTAGCGGCTGAAAGTGGCCGTAATTTCGTCGCCCGGAGTGATGTAGGAGAACATGAGATTGTCCATATCGGCCAGCACGGCGCCACCGCCCGAGCGGCGCCGCACCACATCGATGCCCTGGCGGCGGCAGAAGTCAAGGTCCACCTCGCGCTCCATGTCCTGATTGCGGCCGCAAATCACCGTCGGTGCCACCCGCCAGGCAAAAAAATAGTCGTCGGGCGGCAAAGTCCGTGCTGCCCATTCCTCCACAGCGAGGTAGAAAGGCAGACGGCGCGGACCTGAAGGCGGGATAAGGAGATACTTCATGCGGGCAAAAAATCTTAACTGCCCAAAAGTATAAAGAAATATCCGAACCTGCAAAAAATAATGCGCGGATATGCTGTAGAACAGCTCGGAGAGCTGAGGTCAGAGGTCAGAAGTCAGAGGTCAGGGNTGATATTCACGTGCCGGTGGTGCGTGCGTGCGGTTTTTGTTGTNGCAATCGGNGGGATGGNGTGGGTTTTTNGGGGTGGNGGAGATAAAAATTTCGCTGGTTGTGGAATTTTTAGTATTTTTGCATTTTAGTAGGCGGATTCCGCAGGGACCGCCGCTGAAACCCTTAAAATAACACAAAGCTCGATATACAATGAAATTCAACGTTTCAAGCAAGGCGTTCTACAACGCAGCCTCAGCAGTCAGCAAGGTCATTAACAGCAAAAATGCCCTGACGATATTAGATAACTTTCTGCTCAGNCTCCAGGGCAATAAACTGACTATCACGGGCTCCGACCAGGANAATGCACTCACGGCCAGCATCGAGGTGACCGGTGCCAAGGGCGAAGGCTCGGTGTGTCTGGGTGCGCGCCGCCTCGTTGAACTTCTCAAGGAGCTGCCTGACCAGGGCATGGAGGTGAAAATCAATGAGGAAAACCTGGAGGTGCAGATGTCCTATGCTTCGGGCCACTACTCGTTCGTGGGTCTGCCCGGCGAGCAGTATCCTAAATTCGAGGCCGANTCCAAGGGCGAGCCTGTGAGCTTCAGCCTGGCAACGGAACAGATGATTACCGGCCTTGACAACACGATGTTTGCGGTGAGCAACGACGAGTANCGCCAGATTATGCAGGGTGTGCTCTTCGAGGTTCGTGAGGATTCGATTACNTTCGTGGCTACGGACACCCGCAAGCTGGTGCGCTACATTGACCGCCGCACGGCGCCGGGCGTGAGCTGCAGCTGTGTGATTCCGGGCAAGCCGTCGAACATCATCAAGAACGTTTTCGCCAAGGAGGAAACGCTCAATTTCACGATGAACGCCCGCAGCGCCCGCATCGAGAGCGAGCACTTCACCTTTGAGTGCACATTCCTGAACGGCAATTANCCGGACTACAACCGTGTGATACCGAAGAACAACTCGCTGGTGCTGACGGTGGACCGCGGTGCGTTCCTGAACGCTGTGCGCCGTGTGGGTATCTTCGTGGAGGTTGACGGCGGCCTGGAGAAACTGCGCATCACCCCTGAGTGCATCCTGCTGAAGAGCAACGACCCCAACCTGTGCACGAGCGCCCGCGAGCAGGTGCCCTGCTCGTTCAGCGGCACGGAGCTNACCATCGGTTTCGGCGCCGGTTATCTGGTGGAAATCCTCACCACGCTCAAGGGCCAGGAAGTGGTNGTGAACCTTGGCGATGCCGGCCGTCCCGGTGTGTTCCGTCCCGGCGAGGAGCCCGAGAACACCGAGCTTGTGATGCTGCTTATGCCCATGACCGTTGGTGACTTCTGATATGAAACTGAAACTGACCCGCCCGCTGGTGTTTTTCGANCTCGAGACCACCGGCACCAGTATATCGCACGACAGGATTGTGGAAATCTCCATCGTGAAGCTNATGCCCGATGGCCGNGTGCTTGAAAAAACACGGCGCATCAACCCCGAAATGCCNATTCCGGCCGAAGCCACCGCCGTGCACCACATCACCGACGAGGATGTGAAGAACGAGCCCACCTTCCGCCAGATTGCCAACTCGCTGGCTCAGCTGATTGCGGGCTGCGACATAGCGGGCTTTAACAGCAACCGCTTCGACGTACCGCTGCTCGACGCCGAGTTCGAGCGCGTGGGTGTGGACCTTGACCTGACCAAGGCGCGATTCATCGACGTGCAGACCATCTACCACAAGAAGGAACCCCGCACGCTGTCGGCCGCCTATAAATATTATTGTGGCGAGGAGCTGGAGGGCGCCCACGGCGCCAATGCCGACACCGTGGCCACCATGAAGGTGCTTATGGCTCAGCTGGAGCGCTACGACGACCTGCCCACCGAGGTGGGAGCACTGTCGGAGTTCGCCAGCAACAACCGCAACGTTGACATCATCGGCCGTCTGATCTACGACGACCAGGACCGCGAGATTATCAACTTCGGCAAGTACAAAGGCCAGGTGGCGGCCGAGGTGCTGAAAAAGGACCCCGGTTACTACAGCTGGATTATGGCCGGCGATTTCCCCCGCACGACCAAAGCGGCCTTTACACGTATCAAACTGCGAAAGTAATGCTCAAAGGCAAAAACATAATTTTAGGAATAAGCGGAGGCATCGCTGCATACAAGAGTGTGGTGTTGCTCCGCTTACTCGTGAAAGCGGGTGCGCAGGTGCAGGTGATTATCACGCCCAACGGCAAGGAGTTCATCACGCCTGTCACGCTGTCGTCGCTCTCGGGGCGCCCCGTCATCAGTGAATTTTTCACGGCCAACACCGGCGAATGGCACTCGCACGTGGACCTCGGCCTGTGGGCGGATGNCATGGTGATTGCTCCTGCAACGGCCAGCACCATAGCCAAGATGGCTACCGGCGTGGCCGATAATATGCTGGTGACGTCCTACCTCTCGGCCCGCGCTCCGGTGTTCATCGCCCCGGCNATGGACCTCGACATGATGGC
This sequence comes from Bacteroidales bacterium, assembly GCA_014800735.1. GTDB lineage: Bacteria > Bacteroidota > Bacteroidia > Bacteroidales > Muribaculaceae > CAG-873. Next base: position 19,508 of record JAAVFP010000016.1, on the reverse strand, counting down.
GCATCCCACCACGGCGCGCAATCTTGCCACGCTTNCGGCCGACGGTGTGCACATCATCGAGCCCGAAACGGGCGAGCTTGCCAGCCACCTNGTGGGCCGCGGCCGCATGGAGGAGCCTGAGAAAATTGTGGAGGTNCTGGAGGCTTTCTTTGCCTCGCGGGCCGACCGCTCGCTGGCGGGCAAGAAAGTGATGATAACTGCCGGNCCTACCTACGAGCGCATCGACCCCGTGCGCTTCATCGGCAATTTCTCAACCGGCAAGATGGGCTACGCCCTGGCCGATGAGGCCGCCCGCCGCGGTGCCGCGGTGACNATTGTGAGCGGTCCGGTGGATGTGAAGCCAACGGAGCAGGGCATCAATGTAATAAAGGTGGAAAGTGCCCGCCAGATGCTGGCGGCGTGCGAGAGTGTGTTCGCCGACTGCGACATCGCCATTATGGCCGCTGCCGTGGCCGACTATGCTCCGCGCGAGTTCCACGACAAGAAAATCAAGCGCGANCACNCCGACTTCGAGAGCATCGANCTGGTGAAGAACCCGGACATCGCCGCCACTCTGGGCAAAAGCAAGAGGGCAGGGCAGAAGCTCATCGGGTTCGCNCTGGAAACGGACAACGGCGAGGCCAACGCCCGCGAAAAACTTGCCCGCAAGAACCTGGATGCCATTGTGCTGAACAGCCTCAGCGACCCCGGCGCCGGTTTCGGCACGGACACCAACAAGGTGACCATCATCAGCGCCGACAGCGCCNANCCGCAGGTGTTCGCCCTCAAATCCAAAGCCGAAGTGGCAAAAGATATTTTCGACTCCATTTCACGCTTATGACACTCCGCCTCTCCCTCATTCTCCGCATTGTGGTGCTTGCGCTCGGCCTGGGTGCGACGGCTTCGGCGTGCGCGCAGGAGCTCAACTGCCAGGTGACCGTCAATTCCGACCAAGTGTCGGGCACCAACAAATCNGTGTTCGAAACACTCCAGCAGGCNATCAACGACTACATGAACACCACCGTGTTCACCAACGCACAGTTCGCCGCCAACGAGAAAATTGAGTGCCGTCTGTTCCTGACCGTCAAGGAAGTGAACGACGACGTTTTCACCGGCGACCTGCAGGTGCAGTCGCTGCGGCCGGTCTACAACAGTTCCTACACCACGACCCTGCTGAATTTCAAGGACACGAAGATTGATTTCACCTACCGCGAGAACGAACCGCTGGTGTTCTCGGTGAACTCAATGGAGAGTCAGCTCACGGCCATCCTCAACTTCTACGCCTACCTTATTCTGGCAGTCGACTTCGACTCGTTCTCGCCCCACGGCGGCGACCCGTGGTTCGACCGCCTGAGCATGATTGTGCAGATGGCGCAATCCTCGGGCGAGGTTGGCTGGAAAGCCTTCGAGGACACCAAGAACCGCAGCGCCGTGCTCAGCTCGTTCACCGACCCGCAGACCACCGCTATCCGCAACCTGATGTACAACTACCACCGCAAGGGGCTTGACGAAATGGCCCTGTCGGTCGACAAGGGCCGCGCGGCGGTGACCGAAAGCCTGGCCAACATTGAGCAAATCTACAAGACAAGCCCCATGAGTGTGGCTCTGTCGATGTTCAAGGATGCCAAGCTGGACGAACTTGTGAATATCTACTCCAAGGCACCGGCCGACGAGCGCACCAAGGTGTTCAACATGCTCGAACCGATTTATCCCACAGAATCCACCCGCCTGCAACAACTCAAGAAAGGAGCCGAAGAAAGATGATAAAAAGCCTGCACATAAGCAACTATGCCCTGATTAGCGAACTCGACATTGACTTCGCTCCGGGCTTCAACATCATCACCGGCGAAACGGGTGCCGGCAAGTCCATCATCCTGGGCGCACTGTCGCTGCTGCTAGGCGGACGCGCCGACCTGAAAGCGGTGCGCGATGCCGGCCGTAAATCCGTAATCGAAGCCGTTTTTGACATCCAGGGAGTGCCCGTGGTGCCCGATATCCTGCGCGAGAACGAGCTGGACGGTGCCGATGCCGCCGACTGCATCCTGCGGCGCGAGCTGCTGCCGGGCGGGCGGTCGCGCGCGTTTGTCAACGATACTCCCGTGACGCTCAACATCCTGCGCGACATTGCCGTGCGTCTGGTGGACATCCACTCGCAGCACCAGAACCTGCTGCTGGCCGATGCCGACTACCAGCTGTCCGTGGTGGATAACCTTGCCGACAATTCAGCCCTAAAGGAAAAATATGCCGAGGCTTTCCACAACTACCGGAAAGCCCTGAAGAAATACACCGATACACGCGATATGCTGCGCCGCAACCGCGACGATGCCGAGTTCATCGCCTTTCAGTTCGAGCAACTTGACCGCATGCGCCTGCAGCCCGGCGAGCACAAGGCCCTCGAAGCCGAGCGCGAACTGCTCACCAATGTAAGCTCGATTAAGGAAACGCTCTCCGAAGCGCTGGACCCCATTTCGAACCGCCGCGATAATGCTGTGGTGCAGATGTCGGAGGCCGTTGAAGCGCTCGAGAAGCTTGCCGAAACCCTGGGCGACCCGGCCGACGATGATGTTGACGTCCGCGCCCTGTCGGAGCGCCTGGAATCGGCCCGCATCGAGGTGCAGGATATTGCCGAAACACTCGTGGACTACGACCTTTCAATCGGTGCCGACCCCGACCGCCTGGACGAGGTGGAGGAGCGCCTGAGCAAGCTCTATTCGCTCGAGCTCAAGCATCATGTGGACGACTCGGACGATCTTATCAAGCTGCGCGACAAACTTGCCGAACAGCTTGAAGCACTTGAGGACAGCGACGGTGTGCTTGCCGCCCTGGAGCGCGAGGCCAAAAAGGCCAAGAAGGCTGCCTACACCCTTGCTGTGGAGCTGTCGGAGCGCCGTGCGGCCAGTGCAGCGGCTTTCGGAGCCGTGCTTCGCAACCGCGCCATGCCGCTGGGCATGCCCAATCTGCGCTGCGAAATCCAGCTGACCAAGGGCAAGCTTGCCCCCAACGGCTACGACCAGATTCAGTTCCTGTTCGCGTTCAACAAGAACCAGACGCTGGTGCCCGTGGGCCAGACGGCGTCCGGTGGCGAAATCTCGCGCCTGATGCTGACAATAAAAAGCATCGTGGCCGAGCGCATGCAGCTGCCGAGCATCATTTTCGACGAGGTGGACACCGGCGTGAGTGGCGACGTGGCCAACCGCATGGCCGAGATGATGGACAATATCAGCCGCCACATCCAGGTGATTACCATCACCCACCTGCCCGGCGTGGCCGCCATGGGCGAGCGCCACTTCAAGGTTTACAAGGAGGACGACGAGCAGGCGACCCGCACGCGCATCCGCTCGCTGAGCAATGCCGAACGCACCGCCGAGCTTGCCCTGATGATAAGCGGCGACCCGCACAACCCCGCCGCGCTGGCCAATGCCGCCGCCCTGCTTGCCAAGCGCAAGGCCAACAACGAAAACAACTGACACGCTATGCAATATAATCTGAAAGATTTCACTGAGATAATCGAAGGCGGACTGGCCGGGATAGAGTACACCGACAATGCCCCGCGCCTGTTCGCCCCGGTGCGCTACACGCTGGAGGGCGGAGGCAAGCGCCTGCGCCCCTGCCTGGTGCTGGCCACCTATGCCGCTCTGTCGGGCCGCGAGCCTGCCGAGGCCCTCAACCAGGCGCTTGCGGTGGAAGTGTTCCACAACTTCACATTGCTCCACGACGATGTGATGGACAATGCCGATGTGCGCCGCGGCCGGCCTACTGCTCACCTGAAATGGAACGCCAATGCTGCAATCCTTTCGGGCGACGCCATGCTTACCCTTGCCACCCAGCTGCTTGCCAAGTGTCCGGCCGACCGCCTTGCGGCCCTGCTGGACATGTTCAACCGCACGGCTATGGAAATTTACGAGGGTCAGCAGCTGGACATGGAATTTGAAACCCGCAGTGATGTGACCGTGGGCGAATATATCAAGATGATAGCGCTCAAAACCAGCGTTCTGCTGGGCTGTGCCTGCGCATTGGGTGCAATCATGGCCGAGGCATCGGAGGCCGACGTAAAGGCTATGTACGAGTACGGCTACGGCATGGGCCTGTCGTTCCAGCTGCGCGACGACTGGTTGGACACCTTCGGCGACCCCGAGGTGTTCGGCAAAAAAATCGGCGGCGATATCCTGAACCGCAAAAAGACCTGGCTGCTGATTACGGCCGCAGAGGAAAGCGACGGCGAGCTGGCCGACATACTGCGCGAGGACCTGGAGGACGAGGAGCTTATCAGCCAGGTGCGCCGCGTGTACACCCGCCTGAAAGTGGGCGACAGGTGCAACGAGCTGGCCAAGCGCTACGCTGCCGAGGCCGCATCGCATCTGAAAACCGTGGCTATGCCGCAGGCCGCGTCGGATTTCTTCCTGTCGCTGGCCGAAAAATCCTACACCCGCACTCACTGATGATTGATACTCACACTCATCTGTACTTGCCCGAATTCGATGCCGACGGCGGCGGACGGGCGGCTGTGGAGCGAGCTATTGCGGCGGGAGTGACCCGGATGGTCTTTCCGAACGTTGACCGCACGTCGGTGGAGCCGATGCGTGCGCTTGCCGCTCAGTTCTCGGGCACTGTCAGCATGGCCATTGGCTTGCATCCGACCGAGGTGCGCGAAAACTGGCGCGAGGAGCTTGACTTCCACATGGCCGAACTGCGCAAGCACGTGGCCGACTATGTGGCTGTGGGCGAGATTGGCATTGACCTGTACTGGGACAAGACTTTCCGCAGCGAGCAGATGCAGGCACTCGACGAGCAGTTCGCCCTTGCCGACGAGCTGTGCAAGCCGGTGATCATACACTGCCGCGAGGGCCTGGATGAAACCCTCGAGGTGATGCAGGGACACCCCGGACTGCGGGCTGTGTTCCACAGCTTCGGCGGCACGGCGGACGATGTAGAACGCATCCGCCGCCATGGCGACCACTATTTGGGCATCAACGGAATAGTCACCTTCAAAAATTCCAGATTGCGCGACGTGCTTCCCGCAATAGGCATCGAGCGCATTCTCACCGAAACGGATGCGCCGTATCTTGCCCCTGTGCCTCACCGCGGCAAGCGCAACGAGAGCGCATTCATCACCGAAACCGGCAAGGCGATTGCCGGCGCACTCGGAATCGGGTTCGACGATATGGACCTGACGACGAGCCGGAACGCCATCACATTTTTTGACCTAAAGTAATTTTAAACTACAAAATCCCTATGACAAAAATCGGTTCAGTAATGACCCCCGTAGGCCGCAAGGCCCTGCTGCTGGGCAGCGGCGAACTCGGCAAGGAAGTAGCTATCGAACTCCAGCGCTTGGGCGTGGAAGTGATTGCGTGCGATAAATATTTCAACGCTCCTGCCATGCAGATAGCCCACCGCAGCTATGTGTTCAACATGCTCGACGGTGCAAAACTGCGCGAAGTTGTTGAGCTGGAAAAACCTGACCACATCATCCCCGAAATTGAAGCCATCGCTACCGATACACTTGTTGAACTCGAAAAAGAAGGCTGGAACGTGACCCCGACGGCGCGTGCGGCCCGCCTGACCATGAACCGCGAGGGCATCCGCCGCCTGGCTGCCGAGGAACTGGGCCTGAAAACATCGCCCTACCGTTTCGCCGCTGACTTCGAGGAGTTTAAGGCTGCGATTGAGGAAATCGGACTGCCGGTTGTTGTCAAGCCCGTCATGAGCTCGTCGGGCCACGGCCAGTCCACCATCCGCCGCGAGGACCAGATTGAAGCCGCATGGGCCGAGGCTCAGGAGGGCGGTCGTGCCGGTGCAGGCAAGGTGATTGTTGAGGGCTTCGTGGATTTCGACTACGAGATAACCCTTCTGACCGTCCGCAGCGTGTCGGGCACCGTCTACTGCGAGCCCGTGGGCCACATCCAGGTGGACGGCGACTACCGCTACTCCTGGCAGCCTCAGCCCATGAGCCCCCTGGCACTGGAGCGTGCTCAGGCAACCGCCAAAGCTATCACTGATGCGCTCGGCGGCTACGGCATTTTTGGTGTGGAGCTCTTCATCAAGGGCGATGAGGTGATTTTCAGCGAGGTATCGCCCCGTCCGCACGACACCGGCATGGTGACCATGATTTCGCAGGACATGAGCGAGTTTGCCCTCCATGCCCGCGCACTGCTTGGCCTGCCTGTGTCCGCCATCCGTTTCTACGGTCCGTCGGCATCGCGCGCCGTGGTGGTCGAAGGCGATTCGGACAAGGTTGTCTTCGGTAATCTTGAGGCTGCTCTTCAGGAACCCGGCACGCAGATTCGTATTTTCGGTAAGCCCGAGGTGAAGGGTCACCGCCGTATGGGTGTGATTCTCGCTACGGACGAAAGCGTTGAAGCTGCCCGCGAAAAAGCCGAGCGCGCCTACAAGGCCCTCGAAATCGAAGTCCTTCCCCGATAAGTTTTATAGGGACGTGCCAAGGCATGGATTGTATATCCTACGTGCCAAAGGCACGTCCCTACATCGAAATTACTATCATAACATCTTATGTCAGTAGAATCTAATCGTGTGCGTGGGTTGAGCGATGCCGAGGTTATTGCCAGCCGCGAGGCGCATGGTGTGAATGTCCTTACCCCGGCTGAGTCAACTCCGCTGTGGAAACAGTTTGTTCAGAAATTCAGCGACCCGCTCATCATAATTCTTCTGGTGGCCGGCGTGCTTTCGGTGGGCATTTCGTGCTACGAATACTTTGTGCTCCACGAGGGCGGCGGCGTATTTTTTGAGCCTGTGGGCATTTTCATCGCAATTCTTCTGGCAACAGGGCTGTCGTTCTATTTCGAGTACAAGGCCGACCGCGAGTTTGCGATTCTTAATCAGGTAAACGACGACGAACCGGTGTTTGTGGTCCGCAACGGCGGCGCTACCACGGTGCCCAAACGTGATGTGGTGGTGGGCGATGTTGTGATTCTGAATACCGGCGAGGAGGTTCCGGCCGATGGCGAACTGTTCGAAGCTGTGAGCCTGTCGGTGGACGAGTCGACCCTGACGGGCGAGCCAATAGCGCGCAAAACAGTCGACCCGGCGCAATTTGACCCCGAAGCGACTTTCCCCTCCAACCACGCCCTGAAGGGAACCAAGGTGATGGAGGGACACGGAAAAATGATAGTTACGGCCGTGGGCGACGCAAGCGAGAACGGCAAGGTTTTCAAGGCTGCCCAGATTGACGACTCCGTTAAAACTCCGCTCAACGAGCAGCTTGACCGCCTGGGCAAGCTAATCACCTGTGCGGCCTACTGCATAGCGATTCTGGTGATTGTGGGACGCATAGCGATGTACTTCCTGAACTCCCACTTTGACTGGATTGAGTTTTCGGCCTATCTGTTGCAGACGGTGATGGTGGCTGTGGCTCTGGTGGCTGTGGCCGTACCCGAGGGGCTGCCGATGGCCGTGACGCTGTCGCTTGCCTACTCCATGCGCCGCATGCTGAAAACCAACAACCTGGTGCGCAAGATGCACGCCTGCGAAACCATGGGTGCAACCACGGTGATATGCACCGACAAGACAGGCACGCTCACTCAGAACCAGATGCAGGTGGCGCATGCCGACTTTTTCGGTAATCCGCCTGCCAAGGTGATTGCCGAGGGTATAGCTTTGAATTCCACAGCGCAGCTGGACCTGAGCGGCGAAAAGACTGAGGTGCTCGGCAACCCCACGGAGGGAGCCTTGCTTCTGTGGCTGAATAGTCGCGGCGAGGATTATGAAGCCATCCGCGGTGCTTCCACGCGCGTGGATGAACTGCCATTCAGCACCGAGCGGAAATATATGGCCACGGTGGTCCTGACCGCCGAAGGGAAGAAGATGCTGTATGTGAAAGGTGCGCCCGAGATTGTGTTCGGCATGTGCGCCGACACTGCCGGTGTGAGCAAATCCGAAATCGATGCGCTGCTGTTGGGCTATCAGAATATGGCCATGCGCACGCTTGGCTTCGCATATCAGGAACTGACCGACGGTGATGTGGCGATATCGGACAGCAAGGTTGTGGCCACGGCTCTGAAATTCGTCGGTGTGGTGGCTATTTCCGACCCCGTTCGCCCGGATGTGCCCGATGCAGTACGCGAGGTACTGGATGCCGGTATACAGGTGAAAATCGTGACGGGCGATACTCCCGGAACGGCCAAGGAGATTGCGCGCCAGATAGGCTTGTGGGACGACAACCGCGATGGTGAGAAAAATATCATCACTGGAACAGAGTTCGCAGCCCTGACGGATGCCGAGCTCCGCGAGCGTGTGCAGGATTTCAAAATCATTGCCCGTGCGCGTCCGCTGGATAAAAAACGCCTTGTGGAGTCGCTCCAGACGCTTGGCGAAGTGGTGGCTGTGACCGGCGACGGCACCAACGATGCCCCGGCGCTCAAGGCGGCACACGTGGGCCTGTCCATGGGCGACGGAACTTCCGTGGCCAAGGAGGCCTCCGACATTACCATCATCGATAACTCCTTTGCTTCCATCGGCCGAGCAGTGATGTGGGGCCGCTCGCTGTACCAGAACATACAGCGTTTCATCCTGTTCCAGATGACAGTGAACGTGGCCGCGTGCCTGATTGTGCTTGCCGGAGCGTTCATGGGCATGCAGTCGCCACTCACGGTCACCCAGATGCTGTGGGTGAATCTGATTATGGACACCTTCGCTGCCATGGCCTTGGCATCGCTGCCACCGTCGGCCGGCGTGATGCACGACAAACCACGCGAGCGCACGGCTTTCATTATCAATAAGGCCATGTGGCGCTTTATCATCGGCGTGGGTACGGCAATGTTCGTGGCGCTTTTAGGATTCCTCTTCTTGCTCCAGCACTCTGAAATTACCGATGTCGAGCAGTTGTGCAGCATTGTCATGCACCCTGAAAACACGGGCTTGTCCATCTACGAACTGTCCGTGTTCTTCACCACTTTCGTATTCCTGCAATTCTGGAACCTGTTCAACGCGCGTGCGTTCGAAACCGGACGCTCGGCATTCCACTTCAGCGGGTGCAGGGGCTTTGTGAGCATCACACTGCTGATATTGGTGGGGCAGCTAGTCATAGTGACGTTCGGCGGACCGTTTTTCAGTGTCGTGCCCTTGAGTTTCACGGATTGGCTGCTGATTATCGGCGGCACGTCGGTGGTGCTGTGGCTTGGCGAGCTATGGCGAGCGGTCAGGAAGTGAGCAACTGCGCCAGCACCACGGCATTGTTGTGCTCGTGGTCGTGCGAGGAGTAGAGGAGTGTGACCGTCGGTTTTCCCTCCAAGGTATTTTTTAGTTCAGCATAAGCCGGGTTGGCCTCCAACTCGGCTTTATAGCGTTCGGCAAATTGTGTCCAGCGTCCGTCGGGATTTTGGTGGAACCATTCGCGCAACTCGGTGGACGGGGCTATTTCTTTGTCCCATAAATCATAGTGAAATGTTTCATGCGAAAGTCCGCGTGGCCACAGGCGGTCGATATACACGCGGAAGCCGTCGTCGGCCGAAGCCGGGTCGTAGGCTCGTTTAATTTCAATACTTTGTTTCATAACGGGTGTTTTTACTACTCAACAAATGCCGTAGCGCGTTTGTTGGGAAAGTATGGAACCAAATGATTTGAATGTATCACCCGACGTGAGGAAGGCATTGGCCCAAAATGCTTTCCTTCATAAATATGTTATGGCTCTTGACCATGCCCTGCTGTGGGTGGCCGCTCTGAGTTTAGCGGCCTACTTCCATCTGTCGCCGGCTTTCAGCAAGGCTGAGGCTCTGCTGTTCTCCACACTGGTAGCCTATGGCGCATATCTGTGTGAAAGCGGACTGGAGACGCTGAAAGTTGTGGTGTCGTCGCCGTTCTACAGCTTCAACTACCGCAAAGCAGGGTTGTGGCACTGGATTGGGCTGAACGTTATGGTGAATGTAACACTTTCGGTTCTGTTCCTTCATAATCCATCGTGGATTTACCTGGTACTGATTATTTTTACTGCGGGCTGGCAGAAATATATGGATGGCCGCATCCCGACCCGACTCCAGGTCACCCGCCAGTCCATCATATCTAAAAATGATTGAAACCATGAATATTTCTCCGCTCATTCCACTGATAACGGGCACGGTTGCCGCCGTGCTCTTTGCCGCCGTCTTTGTGGGTGCGCTGATTGTGGCCGCACGTAACCGCAGGATTATCCGCAGGCACATTGGCCGAGGTAGTGAACAATAATACTTAGCGTGATGTTAAGTTAATATAATTCGATTATTCCCTATTCTACTTAAAACCTACACTAATTATGTTACAGACAGATTATAAATTTGGCGAGGTTCATGACCTTGCCGCTCAGATAGAGGCCGGTGACGACCACGTGCATTTCAAACACATTTTCAGTAACGAAAAGGGTGGCGTATCTCTACTGGCATTTAAGGCCGGGCAGAAGCTTGACGAACATCTGGCTCCCGCCGAGCTGATGGTGACTGTGCTCGAAGGCGAGATTGTGTTCACCATGATTGATACACCCCACACCATCGGTGCAGGCCAGTTCATGCTGGTTGGCGAAGGTGTGCCCCACAGCGTGTTGGCTAACCGGGATTCCAAGCTTATGCTGACCAAGGTTAAAGCTTGATAGAAGTTATGGAAAACCGACCGAAGATGTTCTGCTATCAGTGCCAGGAAACGGCACGAGGCAAGGGTTGTGAGCTTCAGGGCGTGTGCGGCAAGAAATACCAGACGTCAGCCCGTATGGACTTGCTGCTGTATGCCGTGCGCGGTGTAGCAGCAGTGAACCGAGCGCTGCGCGAGCATGGCTTGGCAAGCCGCGAAGCAAGTCATGAGGTGATGGATGCGCTTTTCACAACCATAACGAATGCCAACTTTGACGATAGCTCGCTCGATGATTTCATCCGCCGTGCCTTCGATGTGAAGCGACGACTGATTGAAACAGCTCGTGAGAATAATGTGGCCCTCCCGGCGCTTCCCCAGATTGAATTCGAAGCCATACCCGATGAAGCCGAAAAATACGAGGAAATCACCGGCGTACTTGCCGAGGAAAATGAGGACAAGCGTGGGCTAAAACAGCTCGCAATTTACGGTTGCAAGGGCATGGCCGCCTATGCGCGCCATGCTGCCAATCTTGGCTTCGAGGATGAGGAAGTGTATGCCGCAATCGAGGACGCGATGGCCGAAACGGCTCGCACCGATACCACAGTGGACGAGCTCCTCGGTCTGGTGATGAAGGTAGGTGAAGCCGGTGTGAAAGCCATGGCACTTCTTGACAAGGCCAACACCGAGAGCTACGGGAATCCCGAAATCACCAAGGTTGACATTGGGGTGCGCAATCGTCCGGGCATTCTCATCAGCGGTCATGACCTCAAGGACCTCGAGGACTTGCTGGAGCAGACAAAGGACAAGGGCGTGGATGTGTACACACACTCCGAAATGCTTCCCGGCCAGTATTATCCGGCGTTCAAAAAGTATCCTCACTTTGCCGGTAACTACGGCAACGCATGGTGGAAACAGACCGACGAATTCGAGAAATTCAACGGCGTTTTCCTGTTCACTTCCAACTGTATCGTGCCCCCGCGCAAGAACTGCACCTACATGGACCGCGTGTACACCACCGGTGTGGTAGGCATGCCCGGTACTCACCATATCGAACCGGGAAAGAACGGCGAGCCGACCGATTTTTCGGAGCTGATAGCACATGCACAGCAGTGCCCACCACCCACCGAAATTGAGCACGGCGAGATTGTCGGCGGTTTCGCCCACCATCAGGTCATTGAGCTTGCACCTAAAATTATCGACCTGATCAACCGTGGCAAGATTCGCAAATTCGTGGTGATGGCCGGTTGCGACGGTCGTTTCCCCTCGCGCAGCTACTACACACAGTTTGCCGAAGCTCTCCCCGAGGATTGTGTTATTCTCACCGCAGGTTGTGCCAAGTACCGCTACAATAAACTCGGCCTGGGCGACATAGAGGGTGTGCCCCGCGTGCTTGACGCAGGCCAGTGCAACGACTCCTACTCGCTGGTGCGCATTGCCCTGGCGCTTAAGGATGCCCTCAAGGTGGACAGTATCAACGACCTGCCTATTGTCTACAACATCGCGTGGTACGAGCAGAAGGCCGTCATTGTGCTCCTGGCATTGCTGTCGCTGGGCGTGCAGAACATTCACACCGGTCCGACCCTGCCGGCATTCTTTACCCCCGACATCCTTAAGGTTCTTCAGGATAAGTTCGGCATCGGAACCATCTCGACGGTCGAGGACGATATAAAGACTCTTATTAACAATTAAATAACCGGAAATTATGGATAAATATGTTTGCGAAGTTTGCGACTGGGTTTATGACCCCGCAGTAGGCGACCCCGAGAACGGAATTGAACCGGGAGTTGCTTTCGAGGACTTGCCGGACGACTGGGTGTGCCCGCTGTGCGGTGTCGGTAAAGACCAGTTCAGAAAAGACGATTAGCCATAGAGCGGCATCCCTGCAATTGGAGTCAGGGATGCCGCTCGATTTATATAGAGGATATTATCAGCGAGTTGGCGCGGTCAATAAGCGATGTATCCAGCGCGGCGAGATAGATTCGGGTGGTGGATTCGGAGTCGTGACCCATGCCTTCGCTGATGACGCTGATGGGTATTCCCTTGGTTTTCGCAGCTGAAGCCCAGCTGTGCCGCGCCACATAGAGCGACAAGGGAACGGTGAGGCCTACCATCGTTGCTATCGTTTTTAGACTGCGATTTATCTGCGAGCTTGTGTTGCGGTAGACCGACCGCTCCGAGCAGGCAGCCGTGCGGATAATTGGCAGAAGGTAGTCCGAGGAATTTTCAGGGTATTTGCTCAGGATTGCGCGCATCTGGCTTGTCATCTTGATGGTGAGCTGTTGCCCTGTTTTGCGGCGGCAGTAGGTGATGTGGCCGTCGACGAGGTCGGTTTTGCGCAGGAAAGCCATGTCGACGAAGCTCATTCCGCGGAACATGAAGCTGAGGATGAAGATGTCGCGCGCATAGTCGAGGGCAGGGCTGGCGGTGAGGTCGAGGTTCTTGATTTTTTTGATTATGCCGATAGGCAGAGCGCGCTTGGCGGTTTTCACTATTCCGGTGTACACGCGTCGGAAAGGCCGAGCATCGCTGATGATGTCGTCGTCCACGGCACGATTGTAGACGGCGCGGAGAATACGATTATAGAACGAAATGGTGTTGAGGCATATACCCCGCTTGCGCAGCCATGTGGAATACGCGTCCATCATGTCGGCTGTGAGGGTGTCCAGCATCAGGTCGTGACTGTTGTGGCGGTCGGAAAGGAAATTGCGGAAGCTGTTGAGGGCGGCAATGTAGGTCTCGGCTGTGCGGTGGCGGCCTCCGGCCTTAAGGCTTTCAATCAGTGTGAGCATGTAGCCTTGAAGCGAGTAGTGATACGAGTGACGGTGGTATTCGTCAATGATTCTGTCGCAGCTGTAGTTCAGTTCCGTTGCCTGCAACTTGCGAACTATGCGGGCCAGGCGGTCACAGTCGCAGCGGATGTAGTGGCGGAATTCGAGTAGCAGAGCACGGCGGCCGGTGTCGGAATCAATGTGCAGACTTGATGCAGTGGCATCCCATTCGTTGGGAAAAATGTGATAGCGAGTGGTGATTTGCCTGACTTGGCGGTTGTGGATAATCTGGTAGTAGACTGCGCCAGGCTGCGATGGAACGGTGGATGGACGGAACTTTACTTTTATTGATGCCATAGGGAAAATAGCGTTTAAGTGAAAGTGATATCCACAAAAATACACGTTTTCCCTAAGCTCCGTCACACACATTGGGCGTTCTAATAAAATCCACGGACACCTCGCCGGGGAAGGCGGGGTGTCCGTGCTTTAGCATTTAAAAGTAAACACACTATTAGAGCAGATTTTCGCGCTCGGTGATATCGGCATCGGTCATGGTGTAGCCTTCGAGGCTGCCTTCCTTGGCCTGGATACAGATGTAGGTCATCGGTTCGGCTGAGGTACACTTGAGATTGCGGTCGCAGTGCGTGGCAACGCGGATAACGGAGCCTTCGGCAACGTCGAACACGTCGGCATCTACCTGAAACTTGCCGGCACCGGAAAGGATGATGTAGTTCTCTTCGTTCTCGCGGTGGCTGTGGAAGAAAGGCACCGAGGCACCGGAGGGGAGTGTGCCGAAAGAAATTTCGCAGGATGTGGCGCCGGTGGCATCCTTCACGAACTGTTTGCCCTCGAAAGCATGGAGGCTTCCAACTGAGGCGTGGGCGTATTTTTCGCCTTGATTGAGTGTTTTCAATTCGCTCATAATGGTCTATGTTAATTATATTAGTTAAATTTGCAATCGAAAGTCACTTTCGTTCGGATAGCGCAAATTTAATTCTTATTTATTTCATGCGCAAGAACTTACGGTGGTGTAATGCACTTTCTTTGCGGTAACTATTGTTGAAAATGAGCAAATTAGAACTTGAAGAAAATTTGAAAAAATACACGCGGATTGAGGAATGTCCGGTCAGAAACGTAATTTCGCGCTTTTCCGGGAAGTGGTCTTTACTACTGCTGTGCGTTATGGCGGAAAAAGAAGTCATACGTTTTAATGAACTGGGGCGCGCCCTTCCGGACATCTCGCCTAAGGTGCTGAGCGAAACCCTCAAAAATCTTGAATCATCCGGCTTGATTACGCGTAAGCAATTTGCCGAAATTCCGCCCAGGGTGGAATATTCGCTCACCCCCCTGGGTCATAGTCTGATTCCGCATATCATGAACCTCATAGCCTGGGCGGTAGAGAATTATGATGTACTGAGAGGCCGATAAAACCAAATTATACTTCTTGTTTTGAAATCCGGAGGATGCGGTGCACAAAATCTGCTTTGGCGTCGGTGTAGGCATCGCGGTTGTTGCGGAAGCGGGGAAGGAGGCTCTGCTTGAGTGCTTCGTAGTCAGCGGCTGCTTCGGGGTGTGACAGAAGATAATCGCGGAAGCGGACTTCATCATTGTCGCCGGTGGGGTGGATGTGGATGTGAAATACCCGTTCGGCATAACCGGATGGCGTGTAGCCTTTGTTGAAGCTCATCCGTGTGGGTGTCGAGTTCATGCACAAGTAGCCCGAGCCGAGCATCAGCGCGTGCAGTTGCTCGCGGTTGGCGGTTCGGGGTACTTCCACAAGCAGGTCGACAATCGGTTTGGCCCGGATAGTGGGTATGGCAGTGCTGCCTATATGGTTGATGACCGGATTGAAGCGTGCGAGCAGGGCAGTGAGGTGGCTGATTTCCTCGGCAGCCCATAGCTTCCATTCCGGTCGGGGTGCTGACAGCTCGATGGGGAACAGTTGCCATAGTTCCTCAAGGCTCATTTCGCGGAGAGCTTTCATTGGCGGGCGCGGTATTGGGCGGGCGTCATTACGTAGAACAGTTCGGTGCGGAGGTCGCCGAGCGGCGAAATCACATCGCGGGCGGTGTGGTGGTGGGTGAATCCGCATTTTTCGCACACGCGCTGCGAGTTGTGGTTGGCGTTGTTGTGGCTGCACCACACGGCGCTGAGTTTCAAATCGTGGAAACACCTTGCCAACAGGGCATCCACGGCCTCGGGTATTAGACCCCGACCCCAGAATGGTGTGCCAATCCAATATCCGATCTCGGCTTCAGTGGCCGGGAGACCATCGGCAAACATTATGCCGCAGCAGCCCACGGGCTCTCCGGTGGATTTGAGTACAACCGCATAAACTTCGGGTGCCGAGAAAACGGTGCGAATAATCTCCAGGCTTTCTTCGGGCGAGGTGTGCGGTGCCCAGCCCGCAATGGGGCCAACGGCGGGGTCGGAGGCATATTTGAAGAGGATGTGGGCCTCGTCCTGGCGCCAAGGGCGCAAAATCAGTCGTTCGGTTTCAATCATGCACAAAGGTACGAAAAAAAACTGCTTCACAGCGGTGTGTGAGGCAGCTTTTCAATGCGTATAGTAGATTATCAGAAGGCGCGCTCAATGAGCTCGGAGAGCTGATTGATGGTTTTCTTACCACTTTCACGCATCAGTTCCTGACCTTCCTTGAAGACGATGTAGGTAGGATAGGCCGTGATGCGGAAATCCTGGCTTACGCGGTTGTTGAAGGGATTGTCGAAATGCACGATGTTGGCCTTGCCGGCATACTTGGTGCGCAGTTCTTCAACCATCTGTTTCACTTCTTCAGCTTCGGCCTTATCGGCATGAGCGAATGCCACAAGAGTAGGCACTTTTTCGTTGATAATTTCTTCGAGATGTTTCATATCGTAGTTAATTTTATATTCTGATTAAATAACACCCCACCGCGGCATAGAGTTTGCTCGGCAGCCTATTTTTATGGTTGGGGCTGCAGCTTTATTAATGAAAATAATGTATCTTTGCACAGATATGTTCAGCCATTTTTTTGAGTTCGTAAGGAGGCACGCGGTTGCAATTTCGGTTTTTGTCGGTCTTATCCTGATAAAAATTATCTGGGTAGGGTGGGGGACAAGTGTTATCGGCGATTTCGAAAGCGAACGAGACGACATCCTTCAGCGAAGGGATTATCTGGTGGATAAGGTGATTGTGCATCCACGCAAGTTGATTGGCACTATGCCTGCTGCAGTGGGCTGGCAGTTTCAGGGGGAATGGGCGCTGTATTCGTGCTCGATGCTTGCGGAAGCATTGGCAAATATTGCCGAGTTATATCCCGACTGTAATGGTGAGGCCGTTGAGAATATCGACAGCCTGATTGCTATAGTGAAATCGCCCGACTTGCGGTTTTACGACCGTGCCCGGTGGGGCGAGGACCCGCTCACTTCGCTTGACGGCGACAAGAGTCATGTGTCGTATCTGAGCCATTTGGCATGGATGATAGGGAATTATAAACGTGTTGGGGGCCACACAAAGTATGATGCGCTGTATGACTCTGTTTGTGAGGCGATGAATCGTCGGATTGTGCAATCGCCGACGTTGAATATTCCTACATATCCTGATGAGCCGATTTATGTACCTGATATGATGGTGGCAGTCCTTGCGCTGGCCGACTATGCACGGCAGAACAACGGGCGCTATGCAGAAACTGTAAACCAATGGGTGGAGCGCGCCCAAAAAGAGTGGCTTGATGAGGATAGCGGCCTTCTGGCTTCCTATCTTGACGAGGGTGGAGTGGTGGATACGGAGGTGCGCGGGTCGTTCTCCGCACTGAATTGCTATTTTCTTACGCGAATTGACCCCGACTTCGCGCGGCAGCAATATGAGAAACTGAAGGCCGGCTTGGCGCAGTCGTTCCCCGTTGCCGGCATCCGGGAATATTATGGCGAATCTTGCTGGTTGGGCGTGGATATAGACTCGGGCCCGATAATCCTGAATTTAAGTCCGAGCGGCACTGCATTTGCAATCGGCAGCGCAACGTTTTTCAACGATTCCAAGTTTCGGAACCGGTTGTTGAGAACCGCGGAAATTGCAGGGCATACGGTGAAATGGAATGACCGGCGGCACTACCTTCTTGCCGATATTGCTCTGGTGGGCGAGGCAATAGCGCTGGCCATGCGCACGAACCATCCGTAATTTCGGAAATTTTGGGTACCTTTGCATGTATAATCAGGAAATTGTCATGTTTCAGCAGAAAATATTCGACCTTATCGACCGCGACCGAAAAGGAATGTGGGCAAGTAGAGTCTATGACTACTACATGCTCCTGATGATTATTGCCAGTATCGTGCCGCTGATGTTCATAGAGAACTATCCGATTTTCAAAGTGATAGAAATTGTTACCACGGTAGCTTTCGGCATTGACTATGTGCTGAGGTGGTACACAGCCGGACTGCTACTGAAGCGCGGCTGGGTGTCGTATCTGGTGTATCCGTTCACGCCGATGGCTATTATTGACCTGCTGTCGATTCTGCCGGGGCTGAACTTGATAGACTCATCGTTCAAGCTGCTGCGACTCACGCGTCTGCTGAGGATTGTGAACCTGCTGAAAATCTTCCGATATTCCGATAAGATCACCTTGTTTATCAATGTACTGCGAAAGGAACGGCAGGTGCTTCTGTCAGTACTCATGCTGGCACTATTTTATATTTTCCTGACTGCCTTGGTGATGTTCAACGCCGAGCCACACATCAACCCGGTGACGGGCGCGGTGACCTTTCACTCCTTTTTCGATGCACTCTATTGGGCCACGGTGACCCTCACCACCGTTGGCTACGGCGACCTTTGCCCGGTGACGGACATCGGCCGTGTGGTATCCATGCTCTCATCGCTTTTCGGTGTGGCTATCATCGCCTTACCCTCAGGCGTGATAACGGCAAGCTATCTTGAAGAACTGCGCGAATACCGAACCAAGAAAGATTAACCGCAGGTGATAAACAGTTTATCCCCTGCGGAATTCTCCCGAGAATTGGGAGAAGCACAAGAAGCGCAATAACAGACTTCACGAGCAGTTGACCCGCGTAGCACTTGTCGCCAAAAAACGCCATTGATGCTGCCTCGATACATTCGTTAAGGACATCATAACACGCAGAAGACATTTACGGACAATATCAAACTATCAAGGGAGATATATGCTGATTCGACCGTCTATGTAAACCATTGTAGAGCCGACTGTATCTGAAATGGAAATAGTCGGCATTTTCCTATAGAGATAAAGATAGAAACAGAAAAGTTCGGAGTGAAATTGCTGAAAAGTTCGGAGTGAAGTGGGCGAAAAGTTCGGAGTGACTTGTATATTCCGCAGAAAACAACTATCTTCGGATTTGCCGTTGCTGGCAACGCAAAAAATACCAACACTGATAATAAAGTTTCACCGGAGACTGAACAAGTAGCCGAACACGACATGAACGTGTATGGTGGCAACTACACCGACGGTGACAGATTCGAGGGCCTTACCCGAAAGGTCGGCTTCGACCGTATGATTCCGCCTCACGCGCTGGAGGTGTGCTACAACAAGACCACGCACATCATCTTCCCTGCGGAAATCACATACGTTGACCTCGGCAACGAGAACCTTGTCGCCGGACTTGCCGACGTTGCGAAGAATGTGCTTCGTGTCAAATCCGCCTTCAAGTCGTTCAAGCAGGAAACCAATCTGCCGACAAGCACTCCGACCGCAAGCGCAGCGTCACTTGACGTTCCCCCGGTCAGCAGTAACTTCGCACCGAAATACGCCACTTGCCGAGACTCAATCTTCCACAAGAAAAAAGGCGACCCGATTGGGTCGCCCTAATATTCATAGGATAGGCATAAACGCGTGAGCCATTGAAGTGAAGATGAAGGCGTAACCTCGTTGGCTCTGGCGTGTATGCCGTCATAGGCGAAGCCTTAATGGTTATCACTGACTATCGGAAAATCATACTCGGTGTCGCAGGCACGGAGTAAGATTGCCGGCTCAATTTTCCACGATAGGCACACAACGACACGGCGCCACATTTATATGGTTCGTCGGGAGCATGTGCCGTTACTGTAATTCGTTATTATCTGTGAATGAAATTCTTTATCTTATTGTTGGGATTCAATGGTGTAACATCATCAAGTAAAAGAGAATCAACCATGTGTAAAGTACCTTGCTTGTATTTTTGGAAGTGTTCGGATGCTATGTGACTTCTGTATGCCTCCTGACTT
>JAAVFP010000015.1 GCA_014800735.1 Bacteroidales bacterium | reverse complement strand
CGAACAGAGAAGTTAAACCTCGTCACGCCGATGATACTGCGAAAGTGGAAAAGTAGGTAACCGCCCCCTCTCAGCCCTGATGGCCACAAGCCGTCAGGGCTTTTTTTATTAGACATATTAGTCTAATAAGTCTTATTAGACTAATTAGCCTAATTCTCCTCTGCACTTTTCAGCCTATTTTTATGCTCATTGCAGGAATTGTGAGTATATTTGCATGGTGATATGACTTTTCACCCATTTATACCATACAATGAGATTTTTTCTTACTTTTTCTGCTTTATTTCTTACGGTGCTCGGAGCTTCGGCTGAACTTTCCGTTAGCACTGTCAATCGACATGGCCGTACTTTGACTGCTACGGCTGTTTCCCCTTACATCATCCGTGTGGACGATATCGCTCCGGGCGAGAAACCTTCCGATGTCCGTACAGTTCTTCCCATGACCGGTGCCGATGATTTCGGCTTTATCACTGACAGCGGAACCACGCTTACTACCACCGCAGGTATCTATGCAATCGCTAAGGATGGTATTCTCACCATCACCGGCCCCGACCGTGGTACCACTGTTATTGACCATGGTGCGATTCTTCTGCCTGACGGTCGCCAAGAAATTGCGCTCTCCACCGATGCCACCGGTTCCGTTTATGGCACAGGTGAGCGAGCTCACAAATATAACCTTGCCGGCGACACGCTGCACATGTACAACCGCGCCAACTATGGCTATCGCTCAGGTGATCGCCGCAACAGCCAGATGAACATCAACATGCCCTTATACCTGGTGAGCGAGGGCTACGCGATTGTGTTCGATGACTATGCTGCCTCTACCCTCATTCTGAACAACCCCGTAAAATATATCACCGAGGCTACCCACCCTGTCAGCTACTACTACGTGGGAGCGGCTGAGAATCTGTCGGAGCTTACAGAGGAACTCACCGAGCTCACCGGTCGTCAGCCACTGGCACCTTTCTGGTCGCTGGGCTACATAACGTCTAAGTACGGCTATCGCACCCAGGACGAAACCATCGGTGTGATTGACACCCTCAAAACTCAGGGCTATCCTGTGGATGGCCTCGTACTTGACCTTTACTGGTACGGCAAGGAACAGGACATGGGTCGCCTGGACTGGGAGCCCGAGCAGTGGCCTGACCCTGCCGGCATGCTTCGCACACTGCACGAGCGAGGGATCAACACACTTGCCATCACCCAGCCATTCGTGCTGCGCAATGGCAAAGGTGTGGATAACTACGAAGCTCTGGCTGCCGAAGGCCTATTTGTCGCTGACTCGCTTGGCCGCCCTCATAATGTAGAAATCTGGGTAGGCGAGGGAGGCATGTTCGATGTCGCCAACCCCGCAACCCAGCAATGGCTCCGCAAGCGCTACCGCGACCTCACCCTGCAGGGCATGGGCGGCTGGTGGGGCGACCTTGGCGAGCCCGAACGCCATCCCGAAACTGGAATTCATGCCAACGGACTGCCCGCCCGCCAGTACCACAACAACTACGGCAACGACTGGGCCAAGATTATCTCCGATCTCTACGCCGACGAATTCGCTGACCGCCGACTGATGATACTGATGCGTGCAGGCACCACCGGCCTGCAGCGCTACAGCGTGTTCCCATGGTCCTCCGATGTGTCGCGCTCCTGGGGCGGACTCGAACCGCAGATACGCCTCATGCTCAACAGTGGCCTCAGCGGTCTGGCCTATATGAGCTCCGACCTCGGAGGCTTTGCTCCTGACCGCCGCAATCCAATCAATCCTGAGCTTTACGTGCGTTGGCTTCAGGCCGGCCTATTTACTCCGATATTCCGTACTCACTCCTCGGTTGGCGCCGAGCCCTACAACTATCCTCAGTATGCCGACATCATTCTGCCCCTGGTGCGCGAGCGCTACCGCTGGCTCCCTTACAACTACACGCTGGCTTACGAGAATGCCGCGTATGGCCGTCCGCTGCTGCGTCCGCTCGACTTCGGCATCAAGGCCCGTGGTCTATACGATGACGTCAATGATGAATACCTGTGGGGCTCCGAGCTTCTGGTGGCTCCCGTAATCACCGAGGGTGCTGTGGAGCGTGCCGTGGTGTTCCCCGAGGGCTCCGATTGGTACGACTACTCCGACCCGCGCAAGGTCTATGCCGGTGGTACCACTGTCGAGGCCTACCCGGCGCCGCTGGCCAAGCTGCCCCTCTTTGTGCGTGCAGGTGCTTTCCTGCCCACTGCCGATTACTCCATGGAGAACACGGGCGACTACCGCGCCGACGAATATACCGTCAACTACTACCCCGGTGCCGAGAGCTTCTACAGCCTCTTCGACGACAACCGTATGTCGCCCTCCACACTTGCCGACGGGCAGTACCGCCTGATTAATTTCTCGGGCAAAACCGACGATAAGAATATAAATATACAGATAAGTTCCGAAGGCACCTATGCCGGCGCTCCGGCCACCGTCACACTCCACATGGTTGTCAATGGCCTCACCCGCAAACCCAAGGTGCGTGGTGCCGAGGGTGCTGAATTCGACTCCGCCACCGGCGAGTGCCGCTTCACTCTGCGCTACGTGCCCGGAACCAAAGTTGAAATAAACCTCAAGAAGTAATTGATTATGTTTTCAGGAATAGTAGAAGAAGCCGCCACGGTTGTCAATGCCGAGCGCGTGGACGGCAACGTGAACCTAACCGTGCGCTGCAGCTTTGCCGATGAACTCCATATCGACCAGTCCGTGGCCCACAACGGTGTGTGCCTCACCGTGGTCGAACTCAAGCCCGACAGCACCTACGTGGTGACAGCAATCCGCGAAACCCTTGAGCGCTCCAATATCGGCGACCTCGAGGCCGGTAGCCTCGTGAACCTCGAGCGCTCCATGCTGATGAACGGCCGTCTGGACGGCCACATCGTGCAGGGCCATGTGGACACTACCGCCGTGTGCACTGCCATCGAGGAAGCCGACGGAAGCACCTACTTCACCTTCAAGTACACCACCACCCCCGAGATGGTAGTCAAGGGATATATGACGGTGGAGAAAGGCTCCGTCACCGTCAATGGCGTCAGCCTCACCGTGTGCGACAGCGAGCCCGACCAGTTCCGTGTGGCCATCATTCCCTTCACCTTCGAGCACACCAACTTCCGCGCCATCCGTGTGGGCACACGTGTGAACCTCGAGTTCGACATCATCGGCAAATACCTTGCACGCATGGTCGAGCTTAAAAATCTCTGACACTCTGCATGTGGCTATGGAGAAGCTGATGCAATACGTGTGGCAGCATCGGCTGTGGATGCCCTCGGATATGCGCACCACCACGGGGCGCCCTGTCCTTGTGCTTGACCCCGGCCTGCTCAACACCGATGCCGGCCCCGACTTCTTCAACGCCAAAATCCGGATCGACGGCCGCACGTGGGTTGGAAATATCGAAATCCACGTGCACGCCTCCGACTGGCACCGTCATCATCATGACGGCGACCCGGCCTACGACAACGTCATCCTTCACGTGGTGGAAGTGGACGACTGCCGCATTGCCCGCAGCAACGGCGAGGAAATCCCCCAGGTAGTCATGCCCTGTGCGCGCGACTTCAGTGTGCGCTATCATCAGATGGTCAACAATCCTTTGGCCGACCTGGGCTGCGCTGCCGAGTTGCCCTCAATACCGCAGGTCTATGTCAGCGACTGGCTCACTGCCCTGGCCTTCGAGCGCCTCTACAGTCGTGCCGAGCGCATTCGCCGCCTGTGCGACCAATTCCGCGGCGACTGGGGCTCGGTGATATACGTCACCCTGGCCCGCGCCCTCGGCTTCAGCACCAACTCCGATGCTTTCGAGCGCCTGGCCATGGCCGTGCCTCTGCGCATGCTCCAGAAGCACTGCGACAACCTCGTCACCATCGAGGGCATCCTCTTCGGGCAGGCCGGGCTGCTGAGCGGCGTGCCCGCCGACCGCGACGAGAACTTCTACGTGTACCGCATGAAGGAGGAGCACGCCTTCATGGCCTCCAAATTCGGTCTCGACGCGCCCCGCGAGCTCGGCTGGCGCATGGCGCGCATGCGTCCTCAGAACTTCCCTCACCGCCGCATCGCCACCCTGGCCGCCATGGTCCAGGCCGGTTTCGCACCCGGCTACAACCTGCTGCATGTGCACACCGAGGAGGACGCCCGGCGCCTGTTCCGCGTGGAGCTCACCGGCTACTGGAGCCGCCGCTACAACTTCGGCACTCCCTCAGCCACAAGCGTGCGCGCCCTGAGCGAGGACTCCATCACCACTCTCATCATCAACGTGGTAGTTCCCGTGCTCTTTGCCTACGGCACCTTCTATGGCGACGAGAGCATCCGCAACCGGGCTGTTGAGTTGCTCCAGAGCCTCCGCCCGGAAAACAACAAGATAATACGCCTGTTCACAGCTGCCGGTATCACGTGCTCAGATGCCTTCACCAGCCAGGCGCTCATTGAACTGCGCCGCAACTACTGCGAACCCCGCAAGTGCCTCTACTGCCGCATCGGCCACCGCCTTCTGGCCCACAAAGCCATCCGCCGCTGAGCACTCCCCATTTTTTTGTTCCTAAATAGGCCAATAAATTGGACTAATCCAAAAAATCGGTAAAAATTTTGGATTATAATCCAAAAAATAGGCTTAATTTTTGGATTAGGGTGAAATTTTCACTAAATTCGGCCAACAGTTTAAAGCGAATTCTCCATGTATATAGCGCGTTCATTAGCATCTATAGTCCAATCCCGCTTGTTCCGAGGGAAGGCGATCGTAATTCTTGGAGCACGTCAGGTGGGAAAGAGCACTTTGCTCAAGCACCTGACCGAGCAAACCGACAAAACCGTTTTGAGCCTAAACTGCGACGACCCGGATACACGCCGCATGCTCAGCGATATCTCAGCCGTGGATCTCAGGCTATTGGTTGGTAGAAACCAGATTATAATGATTGACGAGGCTCAGCGTGTGGCCGATATCGGCATGACACTCAAGCGTATTGTTGACCAATATCCTGATGTGCAGGTGCTTGCCACCGGGTCATCATCGCTCAACCTGAGGTCCGCTATTAATGAGCCACTGACAGGTCGAAAGTATGAATACACAATGTACCCACTTTCGACAGCAGAAATCTATCAGACATTGGGGCTGAGCGAAACACGCCAACTGCTTGCCTCTCGTTTGGTTTACGGCTCGTACCCTGACATAGTAACCCACCTTGACGAAGCCGCCGAACTTCTTGCAACCTTGGCCGATAGCTATCTCTACAAGGATATTCTTGAGCTTGAGGATGTACGCAAACCCGCTGTGTTGCAGAAAATTCTTGTGGCGCTGGCCTTGCAGGTTGGCAGTGAGGTGTCGTTCAACGAAGTGGCTTCTACTGTTGGAAGTGACCCCAAGACAGTGGAGCGTTATGTGGACTTGCTTGAAAAATGCTATGTGATTTATTCCCTCCATGGTCTGAGCCGAAATCTACGAAACGAGCTAAAGAAAACCCGTAAGATATTTTTCTACGATACCGGCATCCGTAATGCGATAATACAGAATTATGCTCCTGTCGACCTTCGTACTGACATGGGAGCTTTGTGGGAAAATTTTTTCATCACTGAACGTATAAAATACAATGCCTATCGAGGACGGAAAGTGAACTATTACTTTTGGCGCACCACCTCGCAGCAGGAGATTGATTTTATCGAAGAATGTGACGGCCGTTTCACAATTTTTGAAATGAAGTGGAACCCAAAGACAAAGGCAAGTTTCCCTCAATCGTTCATGGATACCTATCAGCCCGAAAATGCCTATGTTGTGAGTCCGGAGAATTATCTGGAGTATCTAATCGAAATTTGAGCACACAGGAAAAGATATAGCTAAATTACGGTTAATTAGTGTTTAATTTTAATAAATAACGCTAATTGAGGGGTGCGGGTGCGCCGGGCGGGCTGCCGTATTTGCTTTTCTGCCATAATTTGCTTAACTTTGCATAGTTCTTCAGCAGAGGAGGGGGCCGCGAGCTTCCTCCTCTTCGTTTGGAGGACATTTCTCATGATATAGCTATGATAGACAAAGCCCTTCTCATAAAAACTGTAGAGGATTCACTGGTAGGCACGGATGCCTATCTGGTGGATGTTGAAATCAGTGCCGACAACCGCATCGTGGTGGAGATTGATTCCGAAACAGGGGTCGACATCGACACTTGCGCAGCCATAACCCGCCGCATCGAAGAAGTGTTCGACCGCGATGCCGAGGACTACGAACTCGAGGTCGGTTCGGCCGGCATCACCTCACCCCTGAAAGTGCGTCGCCAGTACGAGCGCAACGTTGGTAACGACGTCGAGGTGCTCACCCGCGACGGCCGTAAGCTCCACGGCGTGTTGGTGGAAGTGAAACCCGGCACCGACGACCGCCTGGTGGATTTCGTTGTCGAAGTCCCCGTCAAAGTCAAGGAGCCCGGAGCCAAGAAGTCAGTCATCAAGCAGCAGCCCGTTGAGCTCAACTCGGCCGACTGCAAGTACGTGTGCTACGATTTAAAATTCTGAATAAAACAAACTCATAAAATAGTCTACCCCCTATTCCAATGGCAAAGAAAGAGGAAACTCCCAATATGGTCGAGCAGTTCGCCGAGTTCAAGGAACTTAAGAACATCGACAAGACAACGATGATCAGCGTTCTGGAGGATTCGTTCCGCAAGGTGCTGGCCAACATGTTCACCTCGGACACCAACTTCGACGTGATTCTCAACCCCGACAAGGGCGACGTGCAGATTTTCCAGAACCTGGAAGTTGTGCCCGACGGCGAGGTTCAGAACCCCAACACCCAGATTTCGCTTACCGATGCCCGCGCCGAGGACGACCCCGAAGCCGAGGTAGGCGAGGAACACTCCCGCGAGATTATCTTCGAGAAGTTCGGCCGCCGCGCCATCCTCACCCTTCGTCAAACCCTCCAGAGCCGCATCCTCGACCTCCAGAAGGAAGCCGTCTACAATAAGTTCAAGGAACTCGAGGGCGAGCTCGTGACCGGTGAAGTTTACCAGACCTGGAGCCGCGAAACCCTCCTGCTTGACGAGGATAAGAACGAGCTGCTTCTGCCCAAGGCCGAAGCTATCCCCGGCGACTTCTTCCGCAAGGGCGAAACCGTCCGCGCCGTCATCGCCGCTGTCGACAACAAGAACAACAACCCCAAGATTACAGTGTCGCGCACCAACGAGCAGTTCCTGCGCCGCCTGTTCGAAATCGAAGTTCCCGAAATCCACGACGGCCTCATCAGCATCCGCGCCGTGGCCCGCATCCCGGGCGAGCGCGCCAAGATTGCTGTTGAAAGCTACGACGACCGCATCGACCCCGTTGGCGCATGTGTGGGCGTGAAGGGTAGCCGCATCCACGGCATCGTGCGCGAGCTCCGCAACGAGAACATCGACGTAATCTGCTACACCAACAACCCCTCGCTCTTCATTCAGCGCGCACTCTCGCCCGCCCGCATCTCCACCATCCGCCTGGACGAGGAGAACAAGAAAGCCGAAGTTTTCCTGCGCCCCGAGGAAGTGTCGCTGGCCATCGGCAAGAACGGCCACAACATCAAGCTGGCCACCATGCTCACCGGCTACGAAATCGACGTTTACCGCGACACCGAAATGAGCTACGAGGACGATATCTTCCTGGATGATTTCCGCGACGAAATCGACGGCTGGGTTATCGACACCTTCAAGAATGCCGGCTGCGTGACCGCCAAGAGCATCCTCAACACTCCCCGCGAGGAGCTGCTTGAGAAAACCGACCTCGAGGAGGACACCGTGGACGATGTTCTGGCTATCCTGCGCCGCGAGTACGAGGACGACGAGGAAGCCGAGGCAACTGAGGCTACCGAAGAATAATCCGCGAGCCCACCGCCCGCCGGGGCCACTTTCTCCTCTTTATTTACATTTAAGCGAACCCAAAACACTATATGGCGAAAACGAAAATAAGTAAAGTAGCAAAAGACCTTAACGTATCGGTGCCGACCGTTATCGAGTTTTTGCGTAAAAAGAACATCGACATCGACGAAAATCCCAACACCCGTCTTGAGGATAACATCGTCGAGCTTCTGATGGGCGCCTTCCAGAGCGATAAGGACCTCAAGAACCGCTCGGAACAAATCAGCAACGAGCGCAAGGACGCCCGTCGCGCTGCCGCCGAACGCCCGGCTCCCGCTCCCGTCGAGGCCGCTCCCGAGCCCAAGGCACAGTCCTCGGTGCAGCAGCCCAAAATCCTGGGAAAACTCGAACTCGACTCACACGGCAACCCTATAGTGCGTCGCCCCGAACCGGCCAAACCTGCCGAGGCTCCTAAGGCCGAGGCACCCAAGGCTCCCGAAAAGCCCAAGGCAGCTCCTGCTCCCGCCAAGGCTCCCGAGGCCCCCAAGGCCGAAGCTCCGAAAGCTCCCGAAGCACCCAAGGCAGCCCCTGCTCCCGCCAAGGCCCCGGAGGCTCCCAAAGCCGAAGCTCCGGCCAAACCCGCAGCTCCGAAAGCTCCCGAGGCTCCCAAAGCGCCTCCCGCACCTGCCAAGGCCCCCGAAGCGCCCAAGGCCGAACCCAAGAAAGCCGAAGCCCAGCCTGCTGCCGCTCCTGCCGCTGCAACCGACGAAGTGTTTACCCTGGGCCGCGCTGCCGGTCCCAGCCTGAACATTGTGGGTAAAATCGACCTCGATGCCATCAATCAGACCACCCGTCCTAAAAAGAAAAGCAAGGACGAGCGCCGCAACGAGCGTGCCGGTGCCAACGGCAAAGCTGCTGGCGGTGGTGCCACCGAAGGCGACCGCAAGAAGCGCCGCCGCATCAGTGGCAAGGAAAAGGTGGACATCGAAAAGGTGGGCCGTCAGACCACCGGCAACGAAGGCGGCAACGGTGGCAACAACAACCGTCATGGCGGCGGTGGCAACAATAACAACAATAACGGTGGTGGCCAGGGCCGCGACCGCAACCGTGGCGGTCAGGGCCGTGGCGGCGACCGCAACCAGAGCCGCCGTCCCGTAACCCCCGAAGTCAACGAGGAGGACGTACAGAAGCAGGTTAAGGAAACCCTTGCCCGCCTCACCGCCAAGGACAAAGGCCTCAAGAAGGGCGCCAAGTGGCGCAAGGAAAAACGCGAGGCCAACGCTTCGCGCGAACGCGAAGCTCAGCAGGCCGAAATGGCTGAAAGCCGCGTGCTGAANATCACCGAGTTCGTAACCGCCAACGACCTGGCTGCGATGATGGACATCCCCGTCAACAACGTCATCGCCACCTGTATGAACCTCGGTGTGATGGTGTCCATCAACCAGCGCCTCGACGCCGAAACCATCAACATCGTGGCTGAAGAATTCGGCTACACCACCGAATACGTATCGGCCGAGGTTGCCGATGCCATCCACCAGGAAGAGGACAACGAGGAGGACCTCGTGAGCCGTCCGCCCGTGGTGACCGTCATGGGCCATGTGGACCACGGTAAAACCTCGCTCCTTGACTATATCCGCAACGCCAACGTGATTGCAGGCGAAGCCGGCGGTATCACCCAGCACATCGGCTCCTACAGCGTCAAGCTGGCCGATGGCCGCCATATCACCTTCCTTGATACTCCCGGCCACGAGGCATTCACCGCCATGCGTGCCCGCGGTGCCAAGGTCACCGACCTCGTAATCATTATCGTGGCTGCCGACGACAGCGTCATGCCCCAGACCGTGGAGGCCATCAACCATGCCTCGGCTGCCGGTGTGCCCATCGTGTTCGCCATCAACAAGATTGACAAGCCACACGCCAACCCCGACAAGATTAAGGAGGAACTCGCCGCCATGAACTACCTTGTGGAGGAATGGGGCGGCAAGTACCAGAGCCAGGACATCTCGGCCAAGAAGGGTATCGGCGTTGAAGAACTCATGGAGAAAGTGCTCCTGGAGGCCGAAATGCTCGAACTCCGTGCCAATCCCAAGCGCAACGCCGTGGGCACAATCATCGAGTCCACTCTCGACAAGGGTCGTGGCTACGTGGCCAACGTGCTCGTGCAGAACGGCACCCTCCGTGTGGGTGATGTCGTGCTGGCCGGTAACCACTTCGGCAAGGTCAAGGCAATGTTCAACGAACGCAACCAGCGCATCAAGGAAGCCGGTCCGGCCACTCCGGCCCTCATCCTGGGTCTGAACGGTGCGCCCACTGCCGGCGACACCTTCAACGTGCTCGAAACCGAACAGGAAGCACGCGAAATCGCCAATAAGCGCGAGCAGCTCGCCCGCGAACAGGGCCTCCGCACCACCAAGATGCTTACACTGGAGGACATCGGCCGTCGCCGCGCAATCGGCAACTTCCAGGAGCTCAACATCATCGTCAAGGGCGACGTGGACGGCTCCATCGAGGCGCTCTCCGACTCGCTCATCAAGCTCTCCACCGAGGAAATTCAGATCAACGTGCTCCACAAGGCTGTGGGCGAGATTTCCGAGAGCGACGTTACGCTTGCTGCTGCATCGGATGCCATCATCATCGGCTTCCAGGTGCGCCCCAGTGTGGCCGCACGCCGTGCTGCCGAGCGCGACGGTGTCCAGATTCGCCTCTACTCCGTCATCTACCAGGCTATTGAGGAAGTCAAGGACGCCATGGCCGGCATGCTTGCTCCGGAAATTAAGGAGGAGATTATCGGTACTGCCGAAGTGCTCGAAACCTTCCACGTGTCCAAGGTCGGCACCATCGCCGGCTGTATGGTGCGCGAGGGCAAGATTCGCCGTGGCTGCAAGGTGCGCCTGATCCGCGACGGTATCGTGCGCTACACCGGCGAACTCGGTTCGCTCAAGCGTTTCAAGGACGACGTCAAGGAAGTGGCTTCGGGCTACGACTGCGGTATGTCCATCCAGGGCTACAACGACATCAAGGTCGGCGATTTCATCGAAGGCTTCGAGGAGAAAGAAGTGGCCCGCGAACTGTGATTGCACATATCAATATAGGCTCAAACCGCGGCGACAGCATGGCCCTTATCGGGCAGGCTGTCGCCGCGATTGCTTCGCACCATCCGGGTGCATCCGTGCGTGTGTCCGACCCCTTTGTCAGTCCGCCATGGGGCTTTGAATCCGAACACGATTTCACTAACGTAGGAGTGGCCCTGGAAGTGCCCGACGGCACCGATCCCCAGGCCCTGATGGATGAGCTTCTGTGCATACAGGGCAAGCTCTCGGCAATGCCGCACCGCAATCCCGACGGCACCTACCGCGACCGCGAACTGGACATCGACCTTATTGCCCTCGGTGAGATGGTGCTCGATACCCCCCGCCTCACCCTGCCTCATCCGCGCATGCACCTGCGCCCCTTCGTGCTCGTGCCACTGGCTCAACTCGCCCCCTCCTGGGGCCATCCATTACTGCATCTCACCGCTGCGGAACTACTCGACACTATATAACAATCCCGCCTGAGTACAATTGCACTCAGGCGGGATTATTATATCAGGGAACGAACGTTTAGTACTGCTCGGTGGCGGAGGGGAAGTCTACGGCTTTCACGTCGGCCACGTAGTTGCCTACGGCGTCGGTGATAGTGTCGGCCAGTTCGGCATAGCGGCGCAGGAATTTGGGTTTGAAGCCCTGGTTCATGCCCAGCATATCCTGGAGCACGAGCACCTGACCGTCCACNCCCGCGCCGGCACCGATGCCGATTACGGGNATTGAGATTTCGCGNGCAACGCGCTCGGCNAGNGCNGCNGGNATTTTTTCGAGTACGAGGGCGAAGCAACCGATTTCCTCAAGCATCTTGGCATCGGATATGAGTTTCTCCGCTTCGGCCTCCTCCTTNGCGCGCACGCCGTAGGTGCCGAACTGATTGATGGATTGGGGGGTGAGGCCCAGATGGCCNACCACGGGGATGCCACCNGCGATAATGCGCTCTATNGCCTCGCGGATTTCAGCACCGCCCTCCAGTTTCACNGCCTCGGCGCCGCTTTCCTTCAGGATNCGCACAGCGTTGTTGAACGCGTCGTAGGGATTGCCCTGATACGAACCGAAAGGCATGTCGCACACCACCAGTGCNCGCTGAGTNCCGTTGGCCACGCAGCGTGCGTGATAAATCATCTGGTCCAAAGTCATCGGCAGCGTNGTGGCGTTACCCACCATCACGTTGGAGGCCGAGTCGCCCACCAAAATCATATCCACACCGGCAGCGTCCACAAGGGTNGCCATGGTGTAGTCATAGGCTGTGAGCATTGCGATTTTTTCACCACGGCGCTTCATGTCGATCACGGTGGCCGTTGTTACTTTGCGCTTGTTGTCTACTGTGTTTGTTGACATGTTATAGAGTTAGAGTTGGGGCTGCAAAATTAGTAAAAAAGACCGAACCGAGCAAACCGGTTTAGCGCATGCCCAACTGCGAAAGAAGTTCGAAGGCTTCGGCGGCGCTCATGGTGCGGCGGCGCATCACATTATCGGCAAATGAGTGGGTCACCTGCTGCACGCCCGAATGGCGGAACAGACGGTCCACATAGCTCAGGCAGTTGTCGAACAGGTTGTCGGCCTCGTCGGAGTCCAGNTCNCAGTGNTCCTGGGCCTCGGTGCGCACGGCTTTGCGCAGGGCGTCGGTTTCGGAACNGCTCACCCCGGTGCGGTCCACCAGATAGCGGCGGCACACCAGGTTGCCGAGGGCCATGGAGGTGGTGAGGCGNAGCTCGCGCACGGCCTGTTCCCACAGGATTTTGGCCGACATGCGGGGGTTGCCTTTAAGCCCGTAGGCGGTGCTCATGCGCATTGTTTCGCCNGCAGGGGCATCCAGGCTTATTTCGGCCAGGTATTCCTCGCCGTCGAGTGCCACGAGCGTCACGGTCATGCCGGCGATGCCATAGGCTTTGTCGTTTTCGTCGCTGTAGCTCAATGATTTCATATTGTTGTCCATCGTATAGTTTAGTTTATCACCATGAATTTTGCCACACAGCCGTCGGAGGTGTTGCCGTCGGTGTGCGATGCGAACACAAAATAGACACCCGAGCGCACGCGGCGACCGGAGCTGTCGCAGCCGTCCCACGACACTATTCCGCCCTCGGAGCGGGCCTGGAACAGCACGTTGCCCGCCGAGTCGGCAATCTTCACCAGCGAGCGGTCCTTGAGGCCGGTCACGGTGATGGGGCCGCTGTAGTCGGGGCGGACGGGATTGGGGTAGACGTAAACGTTGGAGAAATCCTCGGCCGCAGGGCCCGAGTCGCTGTCGTAGGAAACCAACCCTTCGGCAGTGCCGAAGTACACTTTGTTGGACTTCGGGTCGCACGCCACGGCATAGACCGTGTTGGAGGGCAGGGCTGAGTTCTCGGTTGTGAAATGTTCAAGAATTTCGGAGCCGTCGGCACTGGTGAGGTACACTCCCGAGGTTTCAGTGGCGAACCACTTGCGGTTGGAGTTGTCCACCCCGATGCAGTAGATGGTTTCAGCATCCAGTAGATAGTCGCCCAGGTTGGTGCCGTCGTTGCGTGCCACCACGGGGCGCTTCACCTGCAGGGCGCGGTCAATGGCCGCCGAGGGATCCTGGATGATATACATTCCCGAAGTAGTTCCCACCCACACCTGGCCGTTGGCATCCTCGGTGATGCAGGTGATGGTGCTGACCGGAACCGACTTGCCGTCCACGTCCGTCACCGAGCCGTGAAGCATGTATTTATCATCGGAGAAATTGGATGGGGTGCCGTTGTTGTCAATCACCAGCAGCCCCACGCCGTAGGCATAGGAGCCGAAGTAGTAGTTACTGCGGCGGCAGAAAGTGAGGATGCAGTCGCGCTGCGCGTGATAGTTGTCGGGAGTATTCACCACTCGCCAATCGGTTTTTTTCACAGTGGCCAGATTGCGGCGCTTGGCAGCGGGCAGAACGGCGTAGAGCAGGTTGGTGTCCGAGTTGTACTGCGCCACCCACAGGTTGCCATCGGCATCAACGCGGGCGTCGATGAAAAAGTCGGTCCACACGCTGTTGAGCGGAAGGTCCTCCTGGCCGAAAAGTGCCACAAGCTGTCCCTGCGACACTGCGGCCAGGCCACCGCGAGTGGTAGCAATGTAGAACAGGTCCGGGTCGTCGGGATCAACGGCCATGTGGCTCAGGCCGGCGATTTTCACTATCTGCTCGCTGCCCGAAGGGTCGGTCCATGTCAGCTCGGTGCCCTCGTCGGTGTACGCCGGGCCGACATTGCGGATGGTGCCGTCGGCCTCGATAGCGCTCACACGCGCAGGGGTACTGTTGTACTCCTCGGTACCGCTCGAGAATAGGTGCGATAGGGTGTAGTTGGTGGCATAGAGCACGTCGCCGCCCTTGTCCCAGTAAAGCATGGCCGGAGTACGGGTGGCCACACCCTCTATTTCGAAGGGCGATATGGTCTGGCTCAGAGGCGAGGCGGTGGCGTCGTAGCGCGACACGAGGCCGTCCTCGGCTTTCCACACGGACTCCAGGGTGGTGTTCACGAACAAGTCGCCGTTGCGCAGAGCTTCGGGGCGGGGCGTGCGCTTCACGTCGCCCCAGGGCGAGAGAATCACAAACTCGGTATCGGTCAAGCCCAAGGCACCACCGTCCACACGGCGTATGCCGGGATCAACGTTGCCCGTGTTCAGGTAGCGCAGGGTCACCGAGGGGTCCTCGAAGTTGAGGCGGTAGGTGTTGATGCCGCGCTCGCCGTAGCGGAAGGCAAGCTGGGTTTCGTCCATATACACAAGGTTGTCATAGTAGATGTTGCCCATGAAAGTGAAGTGCGACAGCTGTGAGTGGCGTCCGCTGGCCGGAGCGAAGTATACGTCGTAGGGAGCCTTGGCTCCTTTCAGGATTACCACATTGGTACCCATTGCGAACACGCGTCCTATCGGTTCGTTGATGATGCACGACTCGATGACGTGGTTCTGCTGTTCGTCGAAAATCACCAGGCCGAATGCGGTGGCCACATAGATGCGGCCGTCGCCGAAGGCCACGTCCGCTATATTGCGCTGCGAGTTTAGCTGGGCATCGCGGATGTCGGCCATGTTCACCACGCGGCCGTCGGCATAGAGCAGATCGATGTTGCCGCTCTCGTAGGCTATGAGCAGGTAGTGCTTGTCGGCGTTGTAGAAAATCTTGCTTATGCCTCCGGCCTCGCTCAGGCGGTTGGCCTTGTTGTAGCTGTAGAACTCGTTGTCCTCGTGGTTGAGCGAGTAGAGTGCTCCCTCGTTGAGGAAATAGGTAATATCCTTGCCGTCGACAATATCGTCGAAGTAGCGTCCGGCGGTGGGGTACACCGTCCATTTGCCGACTTTCTGCTGCGCCACGGCAGCGGGCACACCCGCCAGCAGCACAAGGAGAGAGAGCAGAAATATCGTTCGTTTAATCATTAGCGTATCGGGTATCAGTCGTTGAAATTATTGTCAAGATATTCGGCCAGGGCAGCCACGGCACGGCCGCGATGGCTGATGGCGTTCTTTTCCTCGCCGGTAGCCTCGGCAAAGGTGCGGGTCCAGCCCTCGGGCACGAACAGAGGGTCATAGCCGAAGCCTCCCCGGCCGCGCGGAGCCTCCAGGATGTGGCCCTCGACGGTACCGTTGAAGAACACAGGCTCGGCATCGCTGGTAAGCAGGGCTATGGCCGTGCGGAAACGGGCACGACGGTCATCGGCACCGCTGAGCTCGCGCAGCAGCTTGGCGTTGTTGGCCGCGGCCACATCGGTTGTGGCACCCGAATAGCGCGCACTGTAGATGCCCGGCGCACCGCCCAGGGCGTACACTTCCAGGCCTGAATCGTCGGCAAAACAGTCGTAGCCGTAGCGGTCCTTCACCCAGCGTGCCTTCAGCAGGGCGTTGCCTTCGAAGGAGTCGGCTGTTTCGGGAATGTCGTCATGACAATTTATGTCGGCCAGGCTCAGCACCTCGTAGCGATGGCCCAGGATGCTGCGCAGCTCGGCCAGTTTGTGGCTGTTGTTGCTTGCGAAAACAATTTTTTTCATGTCGGGATAAATTTGCAGAGCCGCGCCGGTTGACGACGCGACTCTACATATTAACGTGATAGCACGCTTGGATATTGTATGGAATTATCCTACAACGATATTGACGATTTTACCGGGAACGACGATGACCTTGCGGACGGTTTTGCCGTCGAGCCACTTGGCGGCGCCTTCGTGGGCCAGGGCAAGAGCCTGAACCTGATCGGCGGGCATATCGGAAGGCACGGTGACGTTGAAGCGAGCCTTGCCGTTGAACGAAACGGCCATGGTCACTTCATTTTCCTTCAGATAGTCCTCGTTGTACTCGGGCCAGCGGGCATCGCACACGGAGCCCTGGCCACCGATGGCCTTGCTCCAGAGTTCTTCGGCCACGTGGGGTGCGAAGGGCGCCAGCAGCACTATGAGCTGAGCGAGTACCGCGCGCGAGTGGCACTTCTGCTGGGCCAGTTCGTTCACGCAGATCATGAATGCGGCCACCGATGTGTTGAACGAGAAGCCCTCGATGTCGGCGCTCACTTTCTTGATGAGCTTGTGGAGGCTCTTGAGGTTCTCGGCAGTGGGTTCGGAGTCGTCCACCAGCAGGGTGTCGCCTTTGTAGAAGAGCGACCACAGCTTTTTGATGAAGCGGAACACACCGTCGATGCCGTTGGTGTCCCAGGGCTTGCTCTGTTCCAGCGGGCCCAGGAACATTTCATAGAGGCGGAGGGTGTCCGCACCGTAGCGCTCAACCATGTCGTCGGGGTTCACGACGTTGAACATCGACTTGGACATTTTCTCGATAGCCCAACCGCACACGTACTTGCCATCCTCCAGGATGAACTCGGCATCGGCCAGCTCGGGACGCCAGGCACGGAAGGCGTCCAGGTCGAGGATATCGTTGCTCACAATGTTCACGTCCACGTGGATGGGGGTGGTTTCGTACTGGTCCTTGAGGCCTGCGCTCACGAATGTGTTGGTGTCCTTGATGCGGTACACAAAGTTGCTTCGACCCTGAATCATGCCCTGATTGATGAGCTTGTTGAAGGGCTCGTCGCAGCACACCTCGCCGTAGTCGTAGAGGAACTTGTTCCAGAAGCGGCTGTAGATCAGGTGGCCGGTGGCGTGCTCGGAACCGCCGATGTAGAGGTCCACGTTGCGCCAGTAGTCATTGGCTTCGTGCGACACGAGTGCGTCGTGGTTGCGCGGGTCCATGTAGCGTAGGTAGTAGGCCGAGGAGCCTGCGAAGCCCGGCATGGTGTTGAGTTCCAGGGGATAGCCCTCGGGCGTGTGCCAGTTCTTGGCTCGGCCCAGAGGCGGCTCGCCGGTTTCGGTAGGCAGGTATTTGTCGATTTCGGGGAGTTCCAGCGGCAGGTTCTCGTAGGGGGTGGGGATGCCGTCCACGTAGCAGATGGGGATGGGCTCGCCCCAGTAGCGCTGGCGGCTGAAGATGGCATCGCGCAGGCGGTAGTTCACCTTCACCCGGCCCAGGCCGCTTTCCTCGATGTATTTTTTAGCGGCTGCGATGGCTTCCTTCACGGTCAGGCCGTTGAGGTCCAGTTCGGGGCCCTTGGAGTTGCACATGATGCCGTCCTTGGCGTCGAAGCTCTCGGTGCTTACGTCGGCACCCTCAATCAGGGGGATAATGGGCAGGTCGAAATGGCGGGCGAAAGCATAGTCGCGGCTGTCGTGGGCGGGCACGGCCATGATGGCACCGGTGCCGTAGCCGGCCAGCACATAATCGCTGATCCAGATGGGCACACGCTCGCCGGTGAGGGGATTGATGGCGTAGGAACCGGAGAACACGCCGGTCACTTTCTTGTCGATCATACGCTCGCGCTCGGTGCGGTGGCGGATAGCGGCCAGATATTCATCGACGGCGGCTTTCTGTTCGGGCGTGGTCACCTCGGCCACATACTTGCTTTCGGGAGCGAGCACCATGAAGGTTACGCCGAAGATGGTGTCCGCGCGGGTGGTGAAGATTTCCAGGTCCAGGTCGTCGCGTCCGTCAATCTTGAAGTGGATTTCGGCACCCTCGGAACGGCCAATCCAGTTGCGCTGGGTTTCCTTGATGGATTCCGACCAGTCGATGGTGTCCAGGCCGCGCAGCAGCCGCTCGGCATAGGCCGACACGCGCAGGCACCACTGGTACATCTGCTTCTGCTCCACGGGGTAGCCGCCGCGCACGCTCACACCCTCGCTAACCTCGTCGTTGGCAAGCACGGTGCCCAGCTTGGGACACCAGTTCACCATGGTGTTGGCCAGGTAGGCGATGCGGTAGTTCATCAGCACGTCGCTCTGCTCCTTTTTGCTCATCTGCTTCCACTCCTCGGCGGTGAAGGTCATTTCCTTGCCACATGCGGCGTTGATGCCCTCGGTGCCGCGGGTTTCGAAGTTCTCGATAAGCTTTTCGATGGGCTGGGCGCGGTCGGTGGTCTTGTCGTACCACGATTTGAACATCTTCAGGAAGGCCCACTGTGTCCACTGGTAGAACTCGGGGTCGCAGGTGCGGATTTCGCGGTTCCAGTCGAAGGAGAAACCGATTTTATCCAGCTGGCTGCGGTAGCGGGCCGTGTTCTGGCGGGTGGTCACCTCGGGGTGCTGGCCGGTCTGGATGGCATACTGCTCGGCAGGCAGACCATAGGCGTCGTAGCCCATGGGGTGAAGCACGTTGAAGCCCTTCAGGCGTTTGTAGCGCGAAAAGATGTCGCTGGCAATGTAGCCCAGCGGGTGACCAACGTGCAGGCCTGCGCCGGAGGGGTAGGGGAACATATCGAGCACGTAGTACTTGGGTCGGCTCGGGTCGATTTCTACTTTGTAAATATCGTTGTCGCGCCAGTACTGCTGCACACGCGCTTCAATATCTTTGTGATTGTATTCCATAATTGAATTATTTAGAAAGCTCCAGCATGCGGTTGATAGGCTTCAGGGCAGCCTCGGCTGTAGCTTGGTCGATTACTATTTCGGGGGCCTCGTCGCGCAGGCAGTCGCGCAGGCGTTCCAGGGTGTTGAGCTTCATGTAGCCGCAGTCGTTGCAGCCGCAGGTGCTGTCCTCGGGCGGCACGGGAATGAAGGTCTTGCCCGGCGCACCTGCACGCATCTTGTGCAGGATGCCGCTTTCGGTGGCCACGATGAATTCCTTGGCGTCGCTGCGCAGGGCATAGTCAAGCAGCACAGCCGTGGAGCCGACCACATCTGCCATCAGCACCACCGGGCGCCGGCACTCGGGGTGTACCAGCACCGGGGCATCCGGATGCTCGGCCTTGAGGCTCGCGATGGCCTCGGCCGAAAAACGCTCGTGCACGTGGCAGGCACCGTCCCATAGCAGCATGTCGCGCCCGGTCACCGAGTTGATGTAGGCGCCCAGGTTGCGGTCGGGGCCGAAAATCAGCTTGGCATCCTTGGGGAAGCTGTCCACAATCTTGTGTGCGTTGCCCGAGGTCACCAGCACGTCGCTCAGCGCCTTGACCGCCAGCGAGGTGTTCACGTAGGAAATCACGGTGTGGTCCGGATGAGCGGCCACAAATTCGGCGAACGCATCGGCCGGACAGCTGTCGGCCAGGCTGCATCCGGCTTCCAGGTCGGGCATCAGCACGCGCTTGTCGGGGCAGAGCACTTTCACGGTTTCGCCCATGAAGTGCACGCCGCACATCACCACGATGTCGGCATCGCCGGCAGCGGCGGCCGCTTTCTGGGCCAGAGCCAGGGAATCGCCCACATAGTCGGCAATGTCCTGCACGGCACCGTCAACGTAGTAATGCGCCAGGATGACAGCGTTTTTCTCCTTTTTGAGCCTTAAAATCTCGTCGCGCAGCGCGGCCGTATGGGCCCCGTTGCTGCAATTACACTGGGTCATATAATAGTCAATTGCTTTTTATGACCACAAAATTACACAAATATTTTGAATGGGCTGTAATTGCGGGTTCAGAAACTGAAAGCAAGCGTCAGTCCGGGCGACGTGTGGAAGCCCTGCATGCTCGGAACCGCCAGAGCCGAAACACCAACATTCAGCGCCAGGGCTTTTTTCTTGTACTTGCCTGCATATATAAACAGCGGTATGCTTGACAGCAGTACGGTCCCGGAAACTGATAAAAGAATGATTCCTATTTTATCAACCTCTCCGCCGTAGAAATTATACAGGTTGCAGAGGCACAAACTGAAGATTGTGGCAGCTCCGCCAACACTGGAAGTTGCTATGCCCAATCTGTTCAGAAGTTTGTAGCGCTTCCACTCGGAGGTCTTTTTATAGTCGAAGGGAAGTGCTGCAGGCGTGTCGGATATTTGAAAACCGACAGTCTCCGTTTGGTCAGAACCGGCGTTTTCATTATCAGTCCTCGCTTGCGCAAAAACCGCAATCGAAGATATAGTCAGAAATATGAAAGCGAAAAGCAGCCGCATGTTTAAATGAGGGTCGTGAAAAAATGGGTGAANGNNTGCCTNTCAGGCTTTCATTTTGAATGCGGCGGCGTANGCGCGCATCTGCTTGAGCATGGCCAGCAGNCCGTTGGAGCGGCGGGGCGACAGGTGCTCGTTCAGGCCGATTTCTTTGATGAAGTGAAGGTCGGCGTTGAGAATATCGTCGGGCGTCTGNCCGGAAAGCACCTGCACCAGCAGGGCTATCATGCCTTTNACGAAGCTTGAATTGGAGTCGGCGCGGAAAATCACCTTGCCGTCGGAGTCGAGTTCNGCGTCGAGCCACACATTGCTCTGGCAGCCCTCGATGAGGCGGTCGGGAGTCTTGAGCTCGTCGGGGTAGGGGGGCTGCTCNGTGCCCAGGTCAATCACCAGTGCGTAGCGGTCCATCTGCTCGTCGATGTCGGCGAACATATCCACCAGTTCCTGCTGTTTCTCTTCTATGGTCATACAAATTAGTGGGCTTTTTCTTTATAAATGATGTTGAGCACGGTTTTGCCTACGTCCGCCAGGGTGGATTTGTCGATATGTTCAAGGTCGTCCATATCGGTGTGCCAGGTGGGCGGGAAGGATGATGTCTCGTGGTTGTTTGTCTCGATGATATCGCATGTGGGAATACCGGCATGNGTGAGCACCACATGGTCGTCGGTAATCGTGCCTCCGATTTCGGGCACGAAGCGGTTTCCCAGGCCCAGACGCTGTGCNTCGCTCCANATTTTGGCTGATGGCATGGCGGCGTTTTCGTGCGAGAAGGCTTCGTAGTGGAAACGGGCATCGATGCCACCCACCATGTCAAGCAGGATGCCGTACACGGGAATATTTTCGGCAATATGGCGGGGCATATTTTTCACCCAGTACTGCGAACCGAGACACCAGGTGTCGTTCATGAACGAGAAGCTGCCGGCATCGCCGTAGTCCTCCAGGTCGGTGAGCAGGATATCCACACCGATGTTNGGCTTCTTGATGGCCAGGTTGCGGGCAATTTCAAGCAGCACGGCCACACCGCTGCCGCCATCGTTGGCGCCCAGCACAGGCTGNGTGCGGGCTTCGGGAGTGTGGGCCCAGTCGGCAAAGGGGCGCGAGTCGTAGTGCGCGGCCAGCAGCACACGGCGCGGCGCATCCATGTTGTAGGATGCTGTGATGTTGTGTATCGGCAGCACNTCGCCGGTGTAGACCGTGCCCTCGCCGTTGTCCACAATCACGGNGTCGGCCCCGAAGCTGTGGAGCTTGCCCACGAGGTAGTCCATACACNGAGCGTGAGCCTCGGTGTTGGGCACACGGGGGCCGAAGGCAACCTGGTCGGCAATGTAGCGGTAGGCACTGTCGGCGTTGAAGTTNCCCAGCACGGTGGCGCTGGTAAAGGTGTCACTATTGGCGGTTTTACCGTCGGATGTCCGGTTGCAGGAGCAGGCGCATAGGCTTGCAAGAAGTAGAGCCGGTATTAACGCTTTCGTGATATTCATGATTGTGTGGATTTTAAACCGGCGCAAAGTTACAAAAAAGTTACATGCCTGACAAACTTTAGTTTCAGTATTTTTACAATACCTTTAAGAAAAGTTTGGAATCCCTCTCAGAAGCCACCANGGGCCGTTTTTGTTGAGTGCTAAAAAATATTAACGANGCTGNNGTNCCCCGTTAATACGGCTNCTTTTCATTACTTTTGGAAAGCAAAACACATCAGCATGATAAGTCCCGAAATAATCAGGAGCTACTTCGAGGAGCTCCACATTGTAATCAACACTGACCACGACGGCGACGTGGTGATAGTGCAGGGTGCCGACAGCGATTTCGGCCACGACGTTTGCATCTACGTGCGCGTAATTAACAATCGCCTCAGCTACATGGCGGCGGCTCCGGGCTATGCGCCCGAGGGCGACCTCTACGAGCTTGCCAACCGCAACAACTGCCGCCGCATCCTGCCCACTGCCGTGGTGAGGGGCGACACGGTTTATATGGAGTGCTCTTTCTTGCTCGACGAGGAAGTGTCCAAGGCCTACATNGTGGAGAACTGCATCAAGATGGTGCTTCATGGCATCTGGCAGGCTTTCGTGCAGTTCGAGTATCCNGAGGAATAAAAATCGGCAACGCACATGCCCGAACACACCGCAGGCCCGTCGTCGCGACGGGCC
This sequence comes from Bacteroidales bacterium, assembly GCA_014800735.1. Taxonomy (GTDB): domain Bacteria; phylum Bacteroidota; class Bacteroidia; order Bacteroidales; family Muribaculaceae; genus CAG-873. Next base: position 251 of record JAAVFP010000015.1, on the reverse strand, counting down.
TGCGGTGCTCATTATCATTAACCAATCTAATCTATATNTTAAACAACAATTTTGAAGCTAAAAAGTTCACTTGAATTTTGGCGGAGGGAGGGATTTTTTTANGTCAGAAGTCAGAGGTCATATGTCATATGTCTGAGCTCTGAAGTTTTTCCTCTTTTCTATTTCCTCAGTGCGGGGGATTTCCTCAACGGTAGTCGGAGAAGCGTTCCTGCAGGCGCTTGCGTGCAAAGAAGATGCGGCTCTTGACGGTG
>JAAVFP010000014.1 GCA_014800735.1 Bacteroidales bacterium | reverse complement strand
GGGTGCCTTTTCCGCTTTGTTTCAGTCGTGTACATTGAGTACACTCCTTCAACGTCAGCGAAAAATCCCCTCCGAAATATGAGACCCAGCATTTAACATTAGTTTTTAAACAAGCTCTACGAAGTTTTAAACAAATAAGTGGTGTTATCAACATTTGCGACAAATTCGTGGAACAAATGTTTTCATGTTTCACGAATTTTATGTTACTTTGCATTCCAATCTCTCACACAATCATTTGACTATGGGAAAAATCATAGCGATTGCGAATCAGAAAGGCGGTGTGGGCAAAACCACCACAACCATCAACCTGGCTGCTTCGCTGGCTGCCGAAGGCAAAAAAGTGCTTATTATCGACGCTGACCCGCAGGCCAACGCCACGTCGGGCTACGGCATCGATCCGCGCTCGATGGCCTCTTCGATCTACGAATGTATGGTGGACAACTACCCTCTGGACGGTTCGGAGGTGGCCACGTGCATGGACGGCCTTTATCTTATCGGCTCGCGCATAGACCTTGCCGGTGCCGAAATCGAACTTATCTCAAAGCCCGACCGCGAGCGGGTGCTCCGCAACATGCTTGCACCGGTGAAGGACAAGTATGACTTCATCCTGATTGACTGCTCGCCCTCGCTGGGCCTGATTACGGTGAACGCCCTGACGGCTGCCGACTCGGTCATCATCCCCGTGCAGGCCGAGTACTTCGCCCTTGAGGGCATCAGCAAGCTGCTCAACACCATCCGCATCATCAAATCGCGCCTCAACCCGGCGCTTGCCATCGAGGGCTTCCTGCTGACGATGTACGACGCGCGCCTACGCCTGGCCAACCAAATCTACGAGGAACTCAAGGGCCACTTTGCCGAGATGGTGTTCTCCACGGTCATTCCGCGCAACATCCGCCTGAGCGAAGCCCCCAGCCACGGCCTGCCGGCCATCCTCTACGATGCCGAAAGCCGCGGTGCCACAAGCCACATTCTGCTGGCTAAAGAACTTATTGCCAAAAACTCCAAACGTCAAAAACAAGCAAGCTAATGGGACTCAAACGCAGCGCTCTGGGCCGCGGGCTCGACACCCTTATTTCGATGGACGATGTGCCGGCACGCGGTTCGTCGGCCATCAACGATATTTCGCTGGACACTATTTCGCCTAACCCTGACCAGCCCCGAACCACCTTCGACGACGAAGCGCTGGAGGAACTGGCCACCTCCATCCGCCAGCTGGGTATCATCCAGCCGCTGTCGCTCCGCAAAACGGGCGAGAACAGCTACCAGATTATTGCCGGCGAACGACGCTACCGCGCGGCACTGATGGCGGGGCTGAGCACGGTGCCGGCCTATATCCGCACGGCCAACGATGCTGAGCTCACCGAGATGGCCCTGATTGAGAACATACAGCGCGAGGACCTCAACGCCATAGAAATTGCGCTGACGTTCAAGAAGCTCATCGACCAGTACCAGCTGACCCAGGAGCGCCTGAGCGAACGCATCGGCAAGAAGCGCGCCACAATAGCCAACTTCCTGCGCCTGCTGCGCCTGCCGGCCGAGGTGCAGCTGGGTCTGCGCGACAAGCGTGTGGACATGGGCCACGCCCGCGCCCTGCTCACTATTTCGGACCCCGCCCTGCAGCTGAAGCTCTACAACGAAATACTGAAGCAGGGCCTTTCGGTGCGCCGTGTGGAGGAACTTGCCAAAGCCTACGAGAAAGGCACCGACACGCCCAAACCGAAAGAGAAAAGCGCGCGCTACGATTCGGCGGACTACGATGTGCTCAAGCGCCACCTGTCGTCCGTGTTCCGCACTCCGGTGCAGTTTGCCTGCGACAAGCAGGGCCGCGGCCGCATCACATTCTCCTTCAAGGACGAAAGCGAGCTGGAACGCCTCATCACTATTTTCGATTCACTCAAAATGCAGGATGAACAGCAGGCCTGACACATATATTATCCGACTGCTGCGGCATGTGGCCGTGCTGGCAGTGCTGATGGCACTGGGAGTGGCATCGGCCATGGCACAGCATCTGCCCGTGAAGCGCCAGCACCCCGCGGAGGCCGACTCCATAGCCGCCCTGCGCCCCGACAGTGTGGGTGTGGTGCTGGGCGAGGCCGAAATTGGCGCCGCACAGGTGGACAGCATCCTGGCCGCCGAGGCTGCCTCAATGCACAACCCGGCACCGAAAAAGCCCTCGGCCTACGATGTGTGGGAGGAACGTGAGTACACGTTCAACCCCGACCCTACGCGCGCCGTGTGGCTCTCGGCCCTGTTTCCAGGCCTTGGCCAGGTGTACAACCGCCGCTACTGGAAGCTGCCGCTGATTATCGGCGGTTATCTTGGCCTGGGCTACGCCACCAACTGGAACAACGGCATGCTCAAGGACTACACCGTCGCCTACCGCGACATCATGGACTCGGACCCGACCACGAATTCCTACATGAACTTCTTCCCGCCCACGACCTCGGAGGCGAACCTGGATAAAACCTGGCTGACCAACCTGCTGCAATCGCGCAAGAACTTCTACCGCCGCAACCGCGACCTGTGCATCATCTCGATGGTGGGCGTCTACCTGCTTGCCATGGTGGATGCCTATGTGGATGCGTCGCTATCGCACTTCGACATATCGCCTGACCTGGCAGTGGACGTCGCGCCGGGCGTGTTCATCCAGGCGCGAGGCGAGCGGCCGTCGCTCGGACTGATCTGGGCATTTACATTCTGACACTCCTTACTCCATTATCATAATGACACTTTTCACCAAAATAATCTACCCTGCGACAGTGGCTCTGGCCCTGGGCTCGGCTCTCCAGGCGGGAGCCCAGTCGGTGCTGGAAGTGTCCAGTTCGTCGCTTGAACCGTCAATTATTCTTCCTGAAAGTTGCGAAACCAACACCAAGGCCATGCTTGAGGACTGGTACCTGCAGCAGTATGTTGTGCTGGACTACGAGGCCGACAAGCGGGCCAAGAACGATTTTTCGGACGAAGAGCTCCTGCAGCGCCTTGGGGCCCTGCCCAATGTGATTGAAATGCCGCTCAACAACGAGGTGCGCAACGTGATCCGCTTCTATGCCAACCGCCGCCAGCTGGTGGAGAATATGTTGGGCCTGAGCCTGTACTACATGCCCATCTTCGAGGAGGCCCTGGAGCGCCACGGCCTGCCGCTGGAGCTGAAGTATCTGCCCGTGATTGAGTCCGCCCTGGTGCCCACGGCCGTTTCGCGCGCCGGTGCCGCCGGCCTGTGGCAGTTCATGCCCGCCACGGCCAAGGACCTGGGCCTGGAAGTTAACTCGGTGGTGGACCAGCGCCGCGACCCCTATCTGTCGTCCGAAGCCGCTGCGCGCTATCTCAAAAGCCTTTACAACACGTTCGGCGACTGGTCGCTGGCCATTGCGGCCTACAACTGCGGCGCCGGCAATGTGAACAAAGCGCTGCGCCGCGCCGGCGAAGGCAAGCATGATTTCTGGGAAATTTATCCCTTCCTGCCCAAGGAAACCCGCGGCTATGTGCCTGCGTTCATCGCCGCCAATTATATAATGAACTACCACAAGGACCACAACATCTCCCCTGCCCTGGCCCGCCGCCCCCTGATCACTGACACGGTGCATGTGAACCGCCGCGTGCATTTCGACCAGATTTCGCAGGTGATGAACATCCCTGTGTCGGAGCTACGCGCTCTCAACCCCCAGTTCCGCCAGGACTACATTCCGGGCGACGCCAAGCCCTATGCCCTGGTGCTTCCCTCGCTGCAGGCCTATGCCTACATCGTGAACGAGGATTCGATTCTCAATCACAACGCCGACAAGTATGCCCGCCGCGGCATTGTTGAGCCTGCCAGCGCCGCAACCACCGGCAAGGATGCCCGGGGCGAATACTACGACGAGGAGGTAACCAAATACCACACCGTGCGCAAGGGTGAAACCCTGGCTTCCATCGCCAAGAAATATGGCGTGACGGTGGCTTCGGTCCGCACCGCCAACGGCCTGGGCAAAAAGACCAAGACCGTGAAGGTGGGCCGCAAGCTGAAAATCAAAACCGTTCAGCGCCGCTACAAGCCGCAGGTGGAAACCGCTCCCAAGCCTGCCGAGGTGACCAACGAGGCCACCGCAACGACCACCGACAGCCTCACCGTGGCTGATAACGTGGCCGACAATGTGCCCGAGGCAACCCCCGCCGACAGCACTGCCGGTGCAGCAGTTGCCAATGCCATGAACGCCGCAGCCGAGGCTCCCAAACCGGCCGAAAAACCGGCACAGGCAGCGCCTCAGCCCCAGTCCAAACCCAAGCAGGAAACTGCAAAACCCAAAGCCAAGCCTGCCGCGCAGCCTCAGGCCAAGGCCAAGACCTACACCGTGGTCAAGGGCGACAACCTGGGCAAGATTGCACGCCGCCACCACACGACAGTGGATGCCATCAAGAAAGCCAACAAGCTGAAAAACGACCGCATCGACATCGGCCAGAAGCTCATCATCCCGTAATTACCAATCTAAAGAGATATGAAACTCAACGACAAGCCTCTGAACCTCGACCCCGCAGAAGTGGACCCGATTGAATTGCCCGACAACGCATTCATCGAGCTCGGCGAGGGCGAGGAGTACCGGCCGGTGATGCATCCGGCCCACGACTATGCCGAAGTGACACCCTACTCGGTTATCACCGGCCTTATCCTGGCCGTGGTGTTCAGCGCCGCAGCCGCCTATCTGGGCCTCAAGGTGGGCCAGGTGTTTGAAGCGGCCATCCCCATCGCCATCATCGCTGTGGGCCTTTCGGGCTGGCTCAAAAAGAAGAACCCGCTGGGCCAGAATGTGATTATCCAGTCCATCGGCGCCTGCTCGGGCGTGATTGTGGCCGGTACGATCTTCACCCTGCCCGCGCTCTACATCCTGCAGGCCACTCACCCCGAAATCACGGTCAACTTCCTGGAGATATTCCTGAGCTCGCTGTTCGGCGGTGTGCTGGGCATACTGTTCTTCATCCCCTTCCGCAAATATTTCGTGAAGGACATGCACGGCAAGTACCCCTTCCCGGAGGCTACCGCCACCACCCAAGTGCTCATCAGCGGCCAGAGTGCCGGCGAAAGCTCCAAGGGGCAGGCCGCCCTGCTGGTAGTGTCGGCGCTCATCGGCGGTATCTATGACTATATCGTGGCCACCTTCGGATGGTGGGCCGAGTCGGTCACTTCCACCGCCTACTCCTGGGGCTCGGCGCTGGCCGATAAATATAAGGTAGTCGTGTCGTGCAACACCGGCGCCGCCGTGCTGGGCCTGGGCTACATTGTTGGCCTTAAATATGCCTTCGTCATCTTTGCCGGTTCCATCTTCGTGTGGTGGTTCATCATCCCGCTGATGGGTGCCTACGGCGCTCCCGAAATCGCCGCCATGAGCCCCTCGGGCATCTTCGGCGAGTATGCCCGCATGATTGGTATCGGCGGTATCGCCATGGCCGGTATCATCGGCATCGTCAAGAGCCGCTCCATCATCGGCCGTGCCGTAGGACTGGCCGCCCGCGAGCTCAAGGGCAACAACACCGAGGCCAAGCCCGTGCGCTGGCAGCAGGACATCTCCATGAAGCACATCGCCTACTTCACGGGCATAGCGCTCGTGGGCGTGTTCCTTTTCTTCTGGCTGGGTGTGATTCACACCCTGTGGCAGGCCGCCGTGGCATGGCTCGTGGTTACGGTAATCGCATTCCTGTTCACCACCGTAGCAGCCAACGCCATCGCTATCGTGGGTAGCAACCCTGTGAGCGGCATGACGCTGATGACCCTCATCATCGCCTCGGCCGTGTTCGTGGCCATCGGCCTTACCGGCACCTCCGGCATTGTGGCCGCCATGGTGCTCGGCGGCGTGGTGTGCACTGCCCTCTCCATGGCCGGCGGCTTCGTGACCGACCTGAAAATCGGCTACTGGCTTGGCTCCACGCCCAAAAAGCAGGAGAGCTGGAAATTTCTGGGCACACTGGTGTCCGCAGCCACCGTGGGCGGCGTGATGATGATGCTCAACAACGTGTACGGCTTCACCGGCGACAGCGCCATGGCCGCTCCCCAGGCCAACGCCATGGCCAAGGTTATCGAACCGATGATGACCGGCGGCGCCACTCCCTGGGTGCTCTACATCATCGGCGCCGTGCTTGCACTGATTCTCAACTGGCTGGGCGTGCCTGCGCTGGCATTCTGCCTGGGCATGTTCCTGCCGCTGCAGCTCAACACACCCATGCTGGTGGGTGGTCTTATCTCGTGGTTCGTGGGCCGCTCGTCCAAGGACAAGGAAGTGGTGAAGGAGCGCAATGAGCGCGGCACCCTCATTTCGTCGGGCCTCATTGCCGGCGGTGCCCTCTTCGGTGTTCTTGCCGCCGTCACAATTTTCTGCGGCTTCCCCGTGCCCACCAACGGCGAGGAATTCGTGCCCCAGATTCTGGGCCTGGTGGCCTACGCCGCCATCATCGCGTTCCTCTACTTTGGAGCTTGCCGAACTAAGAAAGCATAATGAAACACCGTCGTGAGATATTCGCGATAGCCATTCCGGCCATCGTTTCCAACATCACGACACCTATACTCGGACTCGTCGATGTGGCTGTGACAGGCCACATCGGCGCTGCCGTTTATATAGGTGCCATCGCCGTCGGGGGGAGTATGTTCAACATGCTCTACTGGCTGTGCAACTTCCTGCGCATGGGCACAAGCGGACTGACGGCGCAGGCCTTCGGGGCTGCGGATGCCGAGGCACAGTCGCGCATCCTCTACCGCGCCCTGCTTGTGGGCCTGGCGCTGGGCCTTGCCATCTTTGCCCTTCAGCGGCCGCTGGCGGATGTGATTCTGCGCTTCATGGATGCCGACGATGCCACCCAAGCCCTGGCGCGGCGGTATTTCAACATCTGCGTGTGGGCGGCTCCGGCTGTCACGGCCACGCTGGGTATTTCGGGCTGGCTGCTGGGCATGCAGAACTCGCGCGCAACGATGGTGATTGCCATCGCCACCAACATTGTGAATGTGGTTCTGAGCATCGGGCTGGTGTTCGGCGCCGGTTGGAAAATCGAAGGTGTGGCCACCGGCACAATGGTTGCGCAGTGGTTCGGCGCGCTCCTGGGCCTGGGCATAATTGCATGGAAATATCGCCCGGCGTTTCCAGGGCTGCGGAGCATATTCGAGAGCACGGCGCTGCGCGGCTTTTTCCGCATCAACACCGACATCATGCTGCGCACGGCCTGCCTGGTGGCCGTGACCATGTGGTTCACCCACGCCGGTGCTGCGCAAAGCACCGCAATCCTGGCGGCCAACGCGCTGCTGCTGCAACTGTTCATGCTTTTTTCGTTCTTTATGGACGGTTTCGCTTTCTCGGGCGAGGCACTTGCCGGAAAATTCCACGGCGCCGGCAATCCGCAGGCACTGCGCGAGCTTATTGCCGACATTCTGCGCGTGGGGCTGTGGTGCGCGGTGATTTTCGCTGTCCTCTACGGCCTGCTGGGCGAAGCCTTCCTGCGTGTCCTGGCCGACGACCAATCGGTGGTAGCGACCGCCGTGGCCTATCTGCCCTGGGCTGTGGCAATACCGCTGTGCGGCTTCATGGCCTTCGCCTGGGATGGTATTCTTATCGGTCTGACGCGCACACGCATCATGCTTGCAGCAATGGCGCTGGCCATGATAACGTTTTTCGCGCTCTACTTCAGCCTGTTCCATCGCTGGGGCAACCATGCGCTGTGGTTGGCCTTCGATGCCTATCTCACTGTGCGCGGCGCTGCCGAATGGATTATCTGGCGCAAAAGCGCAAAACGGGCATCTTAATGTTAATTTATGCTAAAATAAAACATTTTGCAGCCGGACATTTTGGAGTTACAGCAAATAGCTCGTAAATTTGCAAAGTGTTTTTCATGGTATAGATTTAAGGTTAACTGGATTGGTTGTCGGGAGATAACCAATTTTTTTGTACCTGTACAAAGCTATGCAGGAAAAATGTTGCGTTTTTTTGAGTAACTTTGCAGGCGATTATGTGGATTATCGGAGCTTTTATTTCGGCGTCGCTTTTAGGTTTGTACGACGCCTGCAAGAAACATTCGCTGCGCGGCAATGCCGTGATTCCTATTCTGTTTCTCAACACTCTGTTCTGCAGCCTGATATTTGCAGGACCTATCGTTTTTTCCTACACCGGTCACATTGCGCCCGATTCGGGTGCCTATGTTGAGCCGTGGACGTGGGAAGCACACCGCTATATTCTGCTCAAGGCTCTGATTGTGCTCGGTTCGTGGATTTTAGGCTATTTTGCCATGGCGCAGCTGCCGCTCACAATAGTTGGGCCGGTGAACGCCACCCGGCCTGTGATGACGCTTGTGGGTGCGCTGCTGATTTTCGGCGAGGACCTCAACGCGTGGCAGTGGGCGGGCGTGGTGATGGCCATAGCGTCGTTCTACCTGCTCAGCCGCTCGGGGCGCAAGGAGGGCATCCGCTTTTCGCACAACCGCTGGATTCTGTTTCTGGTGGCCGCGGCCCTGCTGGGGGCGCTAAGCGGCCTGTACGACAAATTCCTGATGAGTGCCGCCGAAGCAGGCGGAGCGGGCCTGGGGCGGATGAGTGTGCAGGGATGGTACAATGTGTACCAATGCGTTATGATGGCCGTGGTGCTGGCTGTGGTGTGGTGGCCGCGCCGCCATGCGTCGGCGCCCTTCCGGTGGCGCTGGAGCATCCTGCTTATAAGCCTCTTCCTGACGCTGGCCGATATGGCCTACTTCTACGCTCTGACCGACCCGGATGCCATGATCTCGGTGGTGTCNATGGTGCGCCGAGGCAGCGTGCTNATTTCTTTCCTGTGCGGAGCGCTGTTCTTCGGCGAGAANAATATCCGCAGCAAAGCCATCGACCTCCTATTGGTGGTTCTGAGCATGGCGTGCCTGTGGATAGGCACGTATTAGAGCTTGCGGTCGGGGAGAATGGTGCCCGAGATGAAGAGGCGCGTGGGCGAGGCGGGNTCGTTGGAGCGGATGCGAATCATTTTGCGGAATCGGCCCGGGGGCTGCTTGGGGTCGTGGAAACGCACGGTCATCACCACGGAGTCGCCCGGAGCGATGGATGTGTGCGGCAGTGCCACCGAGGTNCAGCGGCAGCCGGTGACCACGTTGGTTATGCTCANGGTGCTGTCGCCGAGGTTATAGATTGTCACGCTATCGGTGAGCGTTTCGGTGGCNTTGGCCTTGCCCACGGACACATCGGTGGTGGACAGTGAAATAAAAGGCCCTGTTGCCGATGCACCGGCAACGCCGGCCATCAACAACAGGGCTGTTAACTTGAATTTGGTTATGACAGCTAACATGATATATTTTTATTTTACCATAATCTTCGAATTGAAGTTAGCGCCGAGGTCGGTGACCGCGGAGATAATGTAATAACCGGGGGTTAGGTCGGCGCTGACGCGGTCGGANTCGGCAAGANCGTTGGCGACCATGCGGCCATTGATGTCGAAGACCTGCATTGCCACACTGCCTGTGCCGGCGGGAGCGGTGAGGGCCACATGCGTGCCCGTGATTTCAAGGTTGAAATCGCTCAGGGCAATGGCATCGTCCACACCCGATTCNGGCGACACGATGAAGAGTCGGCCCGAGACGCTTCCTTCAACTTCATATTCCATGCCGTCGTAGAGCTCGGTGTCGGTGCCTGTCAGGGCATCGTGGAGCATGAGGCCGTCCAGGGCGTGGCCGTTGAAACGGATGGTGACGGGCTTATCGCCGCGCACGNTTACGCCCACTTCCTCGCGGGCCATAGCATCCACATAGCGGATGGAGCTTGCCAGGCCGGCGGACTTGCCGAAGGCAGTCATGCCCGACTCGCTGTCGGCGTTGAAGATNGCAGCCACATCNCCTGAAGCGGCGGNTTCACCCACCACGAAGCGNACCTGCGAGTCGCGCTCGCCATCGGCGGACATGGTCACAAGGATGCTGTTGGTGTCCAGCTGCGGGTCGCGGGCCGCGATATTGAGCAGGTTGTCGNCNNNGAGCGAGGCCATCATCNNAGGGNTGTAGNTGAGNGTGANGNTNNNGGCNGCATCGCCGGTTTTCTTCACAAAGAAGCCCTGGAAGGGAGGCATGTAGCGCCAGGCCGAGGGTTCCTCACCGTCGGTGCCGAACATCGAGGAGTCGATAGCTATCAGTTNGCCNTCNTTCATAATCCAGCACTGNNNNTCNATNACACCGGCATTCGCTGCGAAGAANNCGNCGAGGTCCATGTGGCAGATGAAGGGNTTGCCGACAAGGAAGTAGTTGGAGGCTTCGGCTGCGGTGGCGGTCATAGTGCCCTCGGAGGGNTTGAGGCGGTAGTGTGCACTGCGGTTAATCGTGGTGCGGTGGCCGGAGTTCTNGCCNGTCTGNTCCCAGTAGTCGTAGNAGGNNTCGNCCTTGGGCAGACGGAAGCGCACNGTTTNAATGGCNTCGGGGGCGTCCATATAGCCCACATCGGTGCGAACGGAGAAGCCGGGGTTCTTGGCGGGGCTGTANTCCTCGAGCACGTCGTTGTACACACGGCTCCAGTCGGCACGAACGGCAACATCGCGGTCCTCATGGTCAAGNNCAGCATCGCCACCGATACCGGGATTATGCATGTCGTAGATCTTGGCCGAGCCNTTGTTCCATGCGCGCTGATATACGGCGGGCNNGAAGCGGTCNTGCAGNTGGCCACCAAGGGCATCCGGACCGGCAAAGGTGATTTCNTTGAACAGCTGAGTANNCTGGCGGGCACCGGTGGTTGCGGGCAGATAGAAGTCGCCNGCAAANGTTTCCTGCAANGGCAGCGACAGNTAGTACCAGCGGCCGGGAACGTTGTCGAGGTCCACCCACGCACGNTCGTAGACCAGCGCNCCCTGATTGATCATCTCGGCACCGAAGTTGAAATGAATCTGCTGGCAGGTGTTGTGNTACCANGGGCGGCACTGCACATTATNNTTACCGTCNAGGAAGGCGGCCATGTCGTATCTAATGTCGCCGGTGTAGCCAGCGGCATAATTCGCGGTCAGCGCAGCGGTGGCTCCGTATGGGGTGTAGGTCTGGTCGACCGTTTCGAGATTTTCGATGGCGAGCACCGCAGTGGTTTCGCCGTCCTCAGCGACTTCGGGGACAATGACCTTGGTGAAGTCCATCGGGGTGTAGGAGGCACGGTTGGGGTTGGTGTCGCGGTTGCTGACGAAGTCATCACCAACTTCACCCAGGAGCTCATCGGTGGTCACGCGGCGCCAGTTGGCGTCGTTGTTGAAATCGCCGTCGCGGCCAACCCACATCTGGTACTCAGGCACAATCTTGAGTGTGAGCACGTCCTCGCCGTAGCAGGGCGCCTCGAGGCCCACGTACTGGTTGCCTACCTGGGTCTGGTCCTCCTCGAAGGAGTAGCGGAGCACGTAGTAGTAGCCTTCGCGGGGGTCGAACTTGGAGTCGAACTTAATGCCGACGAAGTTGCCCGTGTCGCCGTTTACAGCGATAATATCCGTCACCTCGCCCACTTCCATCAGGCCACTGAAGTCGCCGTACTTGTCATCATCAGCATTGTAGTCGGGGGAGTCGGGGTTGAGGCTTTGATAGCGGGGGTCGTTGGAGCCAACGAGGTACACAAACTGGTCGGGCAGACGGAAATATGCGGCCTGGACCTGCTCGGGGCGCACCAGGGTGGTGACATTTTCAGTCACGGGCGTCACGGTGCGCACGGGCAGCCAGAGAGTTTTGGCATCGGCACCCCCGATGGCGCTGCGAATCTGGGAGAGGCCCACACGCAGGGGCACATCCTTCATGCGCTCCGGATATTCAATTCCGAGGCCGTGGAGCATGACGGGTGCCTGGTTCTGAATGGTCAGGGGCACCTCGACGGGCGAGAGGCACAGCAGCTCGTTGGGGTTCTCGGGCTTTTCATAAATAGGCATCGCGGTGGCATAGACCTTGATGGATTCCGGCTTGTTGCCCTCCTCGTCGGCCTCGATGCGGTACTCGGGGAAGATGTAGTACGACTGGCGCAGGTGCAGTTTGCCCTCGTTGCAATACTTGGCAATAAGGTTGCGGACTTCCTCGGTGTACTTGCCGGTAAGCTCAACGTCGTAGGTTTCGGCAGTGGGATACAACTCGCGGAAAATGGACAGGGCTTCCTCAATGGACATGTTGTCCTCAGGCCCGACGGCCACGACGTTCTTGTACTCGCCGTCGAACCAGTCGTAGTAGGCATCCAGCACTTCGGGCTTGTAGTTTTCCTCCTTGTCTTCCTGGCCCTCGGCAGGCTTGGCAGTCATGGTGAGCTGAATCACGGGGCGCTGGTTCTCGCAGCACACAATGTTGTTGCGGTCGGCCACAGCCACACCATCCATCTTGATGATGGCAGCACCCTGGAGACGGAGCTCGGAGTGGATTGCGCAGGCATCGTCCACCTGGAAAAGGTCCAGAGGGTTCTCAATTTTATTCTCGGTGTCGGTGGGCTGAGCGTAGACGCAGAATTTGATTTCCTTGCCAACATCGACGGACTTGCCATCGACAGTGAAGAAGAAGTACATGCACTCCTCGCCGAAATCGTTGACTTTCTTCATTGCCACGGGAGTGTCGGTTTCCTCAATCTCATAATCGGGGAGGTTGGCATAATTGACATCAAAGGTCATGTGGCCATATTGAGTTGAACCTGAGCCGCTGTTTTCGATAGGGATAATTGACTTGTCCTTATTGCCACCGTTAGCTTCGTAAGCGTCCTTGTCGATAGCGCAGAAGTAGAAGTCAGCCTTCTCGGCTTCGGTCAGGCCGGTTGCACGCACAAGCATTTCGAAGGGAACCTCGACAAGAATACGCACATTCTCGTTCTCAACCTTATTGCCATTAGCGTCGATGCGGTCGCACAGCGGCGCAAGCTGGATGAGGTTGACATCCGGTTTTTGGAGATAGATGCGGATATCATCCACAGCGAAGTCAGCGCCGAACGAACTGGGAGCATTGCTTTCAAGCGAAATATAGTAATCCCATTTATCAGTGTCGGCCAATTCATCGCTGATTACAGGGATAAAGCTGAAATAAATGTGATACCAATAGCCGAAATCGGGTACTTTGCCGGGCACGTAAGTGTAGATGGTTTTCTGCTCGCCGGTCTCCTTGTTTTTAGCGCGGAAATTGAAAATCACGTTGGCCCAGTTACCATCGGTGTACTGTGCGCCACCCTCAACAATGCTTCCACCAACACCTGTGCCGTTATGGCTGTCGCCGAACTCGCTCACCCATGCTGAAACGTGGATGCGCGTGCCGGGACATGGCTTTTCAACAACGACGCGGCTGACTGTACCGGGGTCGGTAGCGGCATCGGCAAAGAAGAAGAAGCCGGCGTCACTAAAATCGTGGGTGGCATAGTCAAAGTCGGGTTCAAGTGTCTGCTGGCTGCTCTTGCCATAAAGCAAGGGGTGCTTCATGTAGAAGCTTACATCCAGCAGTCCGCGATAGTTGTGACGACCGGCACCTGCCTTATACGAAGTCATTTCGCTGTGATTGCTGATGCTGTAATGATTCCAGCCTTCCTCAACAGTATAGGGGTAAGTGTAGTCGCATCGCTCCCACATGATGGGATAGCGGAAGTTCAGGCCCATGCGGTTCACAAAACCTTTGCCGCCGTCGGTGCCATAGGGATGCACGAAATAGTCATTGATATCGCGGCCCTGGGCGCGGAGCGCATTCGCCAGCAGCATATACTGGTCGTAGGTCTGCATGGAATAGGTCTCGCCAAATCGCTGTTCAAGCGACTGGTAAGTGTGGCGGGGAAGGTTTTCGGCGGCGGGGTTTTCAAGCAGCTGGCCTTTGCCATCGAGGTTCCTGAGGTAGTCGGTCATTTCCTGCATGGACACATCGCCCTCGCGTTCGAAAGTAATCACATACTCCATAATCTGGAGTTCCTCGTTGTCTTGCAACGTGCGGATAACGTCGCCGGCTTCGTTACAGCCGTATATTTTAACGGTGTAGGTGGTGCCACCGACAGCCACACCGGGCTCGCAGTGCAGGAAGCGGTTAAAGGGTTTATCGGCTTCCTCGGTGATATATCCCATCTGGTTGATTACCACCGGCCCCCCCTCAGCAAGCTTGCCGTTATCAATCACAAAAAGGCCATCGGGCTGCTCGACATCGCCAATGTAGGTGCGCACACGGAAACGGCACACTCGGTCGTATTTATCATCGCCCGTCTGATAATAGATGTTGGAATGGTATCCATCCTCGGCCGGTTCTTTGTATTCGAGGCGGATGTTGAAATCCTTGCCGGGCGCGGCGGAAACCACGCGGCGATGCTGGTTGATAAACTCTTTATTATTTTCTGCCGAAGCCGAAAGGTTGCGCGCGAACTCACGGCCATCGTGAATGTGGAACACCGAGCGGCAGTTGACAGCCGGTTCGATTACCGAAATGTAATCATCGTTTTCATCAATCATACCGTTGGCACGGGCAATACGTCCGGCAGTTCCCTGTGTTCGGTCGTCGCCCCAGTTCATTGAAAAGTCAGCAGCCACGGTTGCGCCCTTGAAATCCTCCTCGCCGGCAGGGACATGGAACTGCGCGAAGCATCCTCGGGCCATATCGGCACTGGGCACGGCACCGCCAAGGCCTGTACGGCTCTGGAACTGGCGCAGGAGGTCAACGCCACCGAGGGAACCGCCCACCTTAGTGCCGGTTGTGGAACTTTCGGTATTCTCGGGAATCTGCCACATTAATGAAGGATTGACGTGATAACCGAAATACTTGTCATCCACGGCAAGGTCGGTGGCATAATCGAACCAACGGATATAACCGTCGCCATAGGCGGCAGTGGCGTGCATGTCGGAATACGGAATCAGTGCCACGGTGTGACCGGGGATAACATACACGTCGTACTCGCGTTCGTGGGTTGCCTGGAGCGTTGCGGTTTTGCCAACATAATTAAAGTCGGGGAACTGCACGCCATAGCGCTCGGCAATACCCGCCGCTGCAGGGTCGGTCCAGTTGTTAACCTCGTTGATAGGTGCATTCTCGTATCCCCAGGCATCATCGTTGAGACCACTGAGAGCGCCGTGAGTGTGAGTGAAGCCGAGATTGGTGAATTTTTCGGTTTCATATTCATCAAACTGTTCTTCCGTCAGCCAACGGTCGACCCTGAAATCCACGAGGTCGAAATTGGACACGTAATCAATATTCTCCGCCACACGGTCGGCAACAGTATTGCCGGCGATATGCCCGTTATACCCACTACCGGGGTTACCGGAGGTGTCATAAACACGCATCATGATATAACGGTAGCCTTCGACTTTGACCACAACGTCACGCATTTGCCCGGGTTCCTGCGCCGGATTAGGTGATTGAAAAAGTCCGTTTTCCCAATAATTCCACTGCACGGGATTTGTCAGAGCGGAAGTAAGATACTCTCCGTCCAGATAGCAGAATTGGAGCTGTTGCCAGCGCGTGTTGATGTTGGGAGTTTCTGCATTCTTTGTATTCCAGTCATCGCCGTTATAGCCATAGAAGGACACACGGGTCGGGGATTGACGCACGCCATTAGTATAATTGATATGAACATATCCTGTGTATTGAGCACCTAAGTCCACTTTGACGGATGCGTATTCTCCAGCCACTACACCATTAAGCTGCCAACTGATGTCCCATTGTGTGTCGCGGTTGTTATCAATAAGGTTATTAAACCCGTTGTTCAGATTTGAACTTCCGAGTTTTCCATCGAGATTATACGAGATGAAAGCCGGATTGTCAAGACGGAATTCCTGAAGCACTTCGAGCTCTCGGAGGGCGAATTGCTTGCCTTCGGCGGAGCGGGCGCGCATCTGGATGGAATTGAAGTTGCCTTCGGCGGGGATGTTGAGCGTCACCATATAAGGTGCGTTAGGGGAGGTTGTGGCAATCTGAGCCAGAGAGGCACCCCAACCATTGCCGTCGTTGCCGGCATAGAAATCGATGTCGATGGGCAGGTGGTCGGCATAAGTGTCGAATTTAACAATCACCTTGCCACGCAGGGGCCTGTCAAGCTTCACATTGACGAAGCTGTCACCATTGTCCTCGGTAGCCCAATAGGGACCGTTGAACATACCGTCGTGGAGAATTTCGGCATTATTGCCGTCGATTTTCTCGAAAAGGTCAAGTTTTTCGTAGAGTGTGCCACCGATAAGTACTTGAGCCGATGAAGGCAGATAAACGGTAAAGGATAAAAGAATGAGGAGTGCTATGTGCAAACACTTCCCACCAGGGAATTTAGCTGTCATGTATAAATATCCAGAAAAATGGTAGAAAAGTAATTGATAATGGTCAGTGTCAGCAGCCCTTAGGCGTGCTATTTTGTGCAAAGATATTACAAAAGTTGCAATATCAGCACATTTGCTTTTCTGGATATTCGAAATTGACTAATCAAACATTGATTTTGACTAATCCTCGTCGATTCGATTAGCTTTGCGGTAGTCGGTGACGGACATTCCGGTGTTGCGCTTGAAGTATTTGCCGAAGGTGGATTGGTCGGGGAAGTTGAGGGCGGAAGCAATTTCTTTTATGCTCTTATCGGTGTTTTCAAGATATGTTTTTGCAAAGTTGAGCGTGAAGAGTGTTATCCATTCGGCAGGCGAATGGCCGGTGGTGTTGCGGACAATGGCCGAGAAGTGGCCGACGGACATATTGGCCTTGGCGGCATACCAGCTGACGGCCCTCTGGGCTGTGACATTTTCGTGAAGATCGATGATGAAGCGGTAGACCACCTGATTGTTGAGTGGAGTTGACACCGGGGAGCCGAAGGTGCGGAGATAGTCGGAGTAGACAGCCAGGAGGGTTTCCTGGCGTATCAATCTGATGCGCCGTTCGGCGAAGGCCTTGAGAGGGCCGGGGTCGGCATCCATGCCGGCGATGAGCTCATCGATGCCGGCGGTGCGGTCATAAACCAGGCGGATGGTGTCGGGGGCAAGCTGCCAGCAGGGGCGCTCGAAGAATTTGAGCAGCAAGCCGGTGTCGGCAATGATATCGTTGATCTGCTGATAGTCGCTCAAGGGGTTGACAAAGGGTATTTTCGCAAATTCCGGACTGGGGCGTAGGCTATAATCGCGAATCAAGGGATTGACGTTGAACGCCCATCCCGGGGTGAGGGTGAACTCCATGCCGTTGACGCGCAGCAGGGCAGGCCCTGCAGTGCACAGGACGAAGCCGCCCCTGCCGAGGCGGTCGTTGGCCGCGATATTATTATTATAATGGTCAGTAATGGTCATGGCAGTATAAGTAACTCTTAAAAATTAGTTTATATTTTGACTTTTAAGTAAACCCTTCGGGCCAATAAATCTTTGTGGAGCAAAGCGGCAGAGCCGATGACTTTGCTCGTCTTTGCGGTGCTTTTATTTCTTTCACTCAATCGCTTAGCTCGCTTTATCGGCTTGCCGCTTCCGAGCCCGCGAGGAAGAACCTCCTTCGTTCAATAAATAAAATCCCTCGCAAACCCTTCACAAATCTATATTGTCTAATTTTAAGGTTACTTATGAAAAATAGCCACACCGATGACAGGGAGTGAATCGGTGTGGCTATATATGTAGGTTAATTTTGGGGCTTATTCGAATTCAACGAGGACGTCGTCGGTGGCGACAACCTGGTCGGGCTGCATGAAGATGCGCTTCACCACGCCGTCCTTCTCGGCCATGACGTCGTTTTCCATCTTCATGGCTTCGTAGACGAACATGAGCTGGCCCTTCTTGACGGGCTGGCCGGGCTTGAGGTTGACGGAGATGATGCGTCCACCCATGGGAGCGCGGAAGGTGGGACCGGTGATGGGCTCCTGGGGTTCTTTCGGTTCTTCCTTGACCTCGGCCATTGGCTGAGCTTCGGCGGCCTTGGCCTGGTGCTCCTCGGCGCGGCGCTTGCGCAGGAAGCCGTTGGCCACGGTGGGCAGGAGTTCGAGCAGGAGTTCTTCCTCGGTGTTGGAGGCGAGCTTGGCACCGCCGAATTCGGGGAGCTCGGGGTTCTCGGGTTTCTTGTAGGAGTTGACGTCGTAGGGTTTCTCCACGGGGCTACCGGTGATTTTCTCGCGGAAGGCGGGGTCCACGGGCACGGGGGTCTGGCCGTACTCGCCCTTGACGAGCGAGATGAACTGGTTGGAGGGGTTGGAGTAGTCGGGCTGGCCTTTCTTGCGGTCGAGAGCCACGCTCACAGCCTGGGAGCCTACAATCTGGCTGGTGGGGGTCACCAGGGGCACCAGACCGGCATCGCGGCGCACCATGGGGATGAGTTTCATGGCGTCCTCCAGGAGGTCGGAAGCGCCGAGGGCCTTGAGCTGGGCAACCATGTTGGAGTACATGCCGCCGGGCACTTCGGCGTTCTTGACAATTTCGTTGGGTTTGGGGAAGCCGAAGTATTCCTCGATCTTGTGGCAGGCGTCGAGCAGCTCGTCCTCGTTGCCGGCCTTGGCAGCAGCGATGGCGCGGTCGAACTGGGCGTCGACGTCGGCGGGCAGGGTGTCCTTGAGGGGATCGAAGGCGTTGGGGAGCTTGCCGAGGTCGAATGCCTTGAGGGAGTGGCGGGCATCCAGGAGGCGCTCGCGGATTTCGCCCACGGCCTTCATGTCGGCTTCAAGCTGAATGCCGAGTTTCTGGCAGAATACGTAGATAAGCTCGATGGCGGGTGCGGCGGAGCCACCGGCGAACCACCAGATGTTGGTGTCGAGGATGTCGACGCCGTTGAGGATTGCCATCAGGCAGGATGCCAGGCCGTAGCCGGGGGTGCAGTGGGTGTGGAAGTCCACGGGCACTTTGACGGCAGCCTTGAGCTTGGAGATGATGGAAGCGGCGCGAAGGGGGTTGACCAGGCCGGCCATATCCTTGAGGGTGATGATTTTAGCGCCGCAGGCTTCCATTTCCTTAGCCTTGCTGACGAAGTATTCGTCGGTGAAAATCTTTTCGGGTTCGGCGGGTTTCTTGCCGAAGAGACGACCGAAGAACCCGACGGGGGCGGGCTCGGTTTTGGGGTCGACGGTGTAGCACACGGCGCCATCGGCGATACCGCCCAGTTCGTTGATCAGGCGGATGGATTCGCGCACGTTGTTGATATCGTTAAGGGCGTCGAAAATACGCATCACGTTGAGTCCGTTGGCGATAGCTTCCTTGTAGAAGCCCTTGAGCACGCTGTCCGGATAGGGAACATAGCCGAAGAGGTTACGGCCACGCGAGAGAGCGGACAGGAGCGATTTGCCCTTCATGGCCTTGGAGCAGATGCGCAGGCGGTCCCAGGGGGACTCGTCGAGGTAGCGCATTACGGAGTCGGGGATAGCACCGCCCCATACTTCCATAATATAAAAACCGGCGTTTTCGTAGTAGGGAAGCAGTTTGTCGATTTCGGCCTGAGGCAGGCGGGTGGCAAAGAGCGACTGCTGACCATCGCGAAGGGTGAGGTCGCGGATTTTAAGTTTGCGTTGTTCCATTGTGTTATTACTATTTATGGATAGATGGCTACAAAATTAATATTAATTTTCGGTATACAAAATATAATTACGGAAATTTTTCCGTTATCTTATTAGGCTGATAGGTTCATTGGACCAACATGGCCTATTTTTTCGTAACTTTGCATTGATTTAAGTAAGTATTCAAATTTAACCGATAGTAAGTGTTTCAAAAATCTTTTATACTCTATGCGACTTCTTTTTTGCCAATTCCAGATTGTCGTTCAGTCGCTTAGCTCGCTAAGCTTCTTCGCTCCGCACTGAAATTGACTAAAAAATAAGCTCGCATATAGCATAAATTAAATTTGAACACTTACTTACATTAATATATATGTTCAATTTTTTCAGTAAGCCTAAGGAGCCGGCAAAGCTGTGCTTCGCCACGGATATTCACTGCCACATCGTGCCCGGGGTTGACGATGGTTCGCCTGACGCGCGGACTTCGGCCGACCTTGTGGAGCGCATGCAGGCCTGGGGCATAGAGCGCATCATTGCGTCGCCGCACGTCACCCAACATACTTTCGAGAACAACCCTGAGAGGCTGGCCGCGCCCTTCAAGGCGCTCCAGGACGAGCTTGCCTCGCGCGGCAACGGCATTGCCGTGAGCCACTCGGCGGAGTATCGCATCGACGACCTTTTTCTGCAACAGCTTGACGAGGGCAAGATTATGCCCTACCCCAACGGCTGGCTGCTGGTGGAGAACTCGTTCATGCAGGAGCCCTGGAATTTGGAGCAGGTGCTGTTTGACCTTCAGGTGCGGGGCTTCCGCCCTATTCTTGCTCACCCGGAGCGCTACACCTACTACCACTCCGACAAGCAGCGCTACCACAAGCTGCACGGCGCCGGGGCAGCCTTCCAGGTGAATCTGCTGAGCCTGGCCGGGCACTACGGCAAGGGGGAGCGCGCCGTGGCGGAGTATCTGATCAAGGAGGGGCTGGTGGATTTCATCGGCACCGACCTGCACCGCTCCTCGCACGCCGACCGCATCGACCAGTATCTTGCCACGCGCCAGGCGGCCAAGGACATGGAGGCTCTGGCCGGGAAAATCAAGAACGACACGGCATTCGTGTGAACATTTAGCAAGCTGGAGCACCGTCGGGCAGGTGGTTCTAAAACTATGTTGTAGAACATTGTCATTTTTTTTGGTTTTTTCTGCAATTCTTCGCGGGAAATGTCTTATATTTGCCGGAAATAACACAATCATTCTATACCCCTGCCTCAAAAGCAGGAATAACTACCTAATAATATGGATATTAATACCATTATGGCTTCGCTGGAAGCCAAACACCCCGGCGAGAAAGAATACCTTCAGGCCGTTCGCGAAGTGCTGATGTCGGTTCAGGACGTGTACAACCAGCATCCGGAGTTCGAACGCAATAAAATCATCGAGAGAATGGTCGAACCCGACCGTATCGTCACCTTCCGCGTAACCTGGCTCGACGATAAGGGCGAGGTGCAGAACAACATCGGCTACCGCGTGCAGTTCAACAACGCCATCGGCCCGTACAAAGGCGGTATCCGCTTCCACGCATCGGTGAACCTGTCCATCCTCAAGTTCCTGGGCTTCGAGCAGACTTTCAAAAACGCGCTCACCACCCTGCCTATGGGTGGCGCCAAGGGCGGTTCGGACTTCTCGCCCCGCGGCAAGAGCGACCGCGAAATCATGCGTTTCTGCCAGGCTTTCATGCTGGGCCTGTGGAAAAACCTCGGTCCTGACCGCGACGTGCCCGCCGGCGATATCGGCGTAGGCGGCCGCGAAGTGGGCTACATGTACGGCATGTACAAGCGCCTGGTGAACCAGCACGACGGAACCTTCACCGGCAAGGCAATGGAATTCGGCGGCAGCCGCATCCGCCCCGAAGCTACCGGTTTCGGCGCTCTCTACTTTGTTCAGAACATGCTCAAGCAGCGCAACGACGATATCAAGGGCAAGACCATCGCTATTTCGGGCTTCGGCAACGTGGCCTGGGGCGCTGCCCTGAAGGCTACCGAACTGGGTGCGAAGGTTGTGACCCTGTCGGGCCCCGACGGCTACATCTACGACCCCGCCGGCCTGGACATGGAGAAAATCAACTATATGCTTGAGCTCCGCGCGTCGGGCAACGACGTGGTTGAGCCTTATGCCGAGCGCTTCCCCGGCTCCACCTTCTATGCCGGCCGCAAGCCCTGGGAGCAGAAAGTGGACATCGCTCTGCCCTGCGCCACCCAGAACGAGCTCAACGGCGATGATGCCAAGCAGCTGATTGCCAACAATGTTGAGATGGTTGCCGAAGTTTCCAACATGGGTTGCACCCCCGAAGCTATCGACGCTTTCATCGAAAATCGCACCGTATATGCTCCCGGCAAGGCCGTGAACGCCGGTGGTGTGGCTACCTCGGGCCTGGAAATGAGCCAGAACGCCATGCACCTGCAGTGGAGCGCCGAGGAAGTGGACCAGAAGCTGCACACCATCATGACCGACATCCACGAGCAGTGCCTGCGCTACGGCGTGGAAGCTGATGGCTACATCAACTACATGAAGGGCGCCAATATCGCCGGCTTCATGAAGGTTGCCAACGCCATGATGGGCCTGGGCATCTGCTAATCCCCTGCCCCCCGCAAAAAATCAGGCCGGGCTGCCGCAATGGCAGCCCGGCTTTTTTGTGCACGGGGGGGCGGCGTGGGGGTGGGGGTGTTTAGGGTGTTTAGGGTCGTTAAGGTCATTAGGGTGGTTAGTGTCTTTAAGGTCGTTAAGGACCTTAAGGACTTTAAGAACCTTAAGAACCCTACTGACCTTACCCCACCCTAACCACCCTACCCCTTTAAACAACACTCCCAGCCGGACCCGGTGGGTCGGCTGGGAGTGTTGTTGTTGTATGATTGAGTCCTGATTACTTCAGGAGTTCTTTTACAGCTTCGTTGGGAACCATCTGTTCCTGGAACATGTAAGCACCGGTCTTGGGTGATTTCACCATCTTGATTACCTTGCTGTAGGTGCGGCCTTCGCCTTTCTGGAGCGATGCGACTGTTTTCTTTGCCATATCTCAGTGGGTATTATTTGATTTCTTTGTGGATGGTCATACGTTTGAGGATGGGGTTGTACTTCTTCAACTCCAGACGCTCGGTAGTATTTTTGCGGTTCTTGGTAGTGATGTAACGGCTGGTGCCGGGCATACCGCTTGCCTTGTGTTCGGTGCATTCAAGGATTACCTGCACACGATTGCCTTTTGCTTTCTTTGCCATTGTAGGATGTCAGTGATTAAGTTGTGTGGGTAAATGTGATTAGAAACCGAGGAACTTGATTTCGTTGTCTTTGAGGAAGCCCTTTTCGCAAGCCTGAATCATGGCAGCGTTGAGGCCGATTTTGTTGATGGTGCGCAGACCAGCTGCGGAAATGGTGAGCGAAATCCAGATACCCTGTTCTGCCCAGTAGAACTTCTTGTTGAAGAGGTTTACGTTGAATTTGCGCTTGGTGCGACGCTTCGAGTGCGAAACGTTATTACCCACGATCGCTTTTTTGCCGGTGATTTGACAAATCTTTGACATGGCTGTTAATGGTTTATCGTTTTCTTATTTCTTTGTTCTTCAAGAATATGTGGCCGGCATCGCATTTCTCATATCGCCCTGCGGGTGCATCTATTCCGCGGACTTTCAATTGATGCTCCACATTTCAGAGCGCAAAGTAACGAAATTTTTGCGACATACACAAATTTTTTCATCATTATTCGCAAAATTTCCGTTTTCACTCCCCTCGGCACAACTCTCTCACTTATGCCATCGAGAGGATATTGTGTCGAGGATGTGAAAGAGATGCCCCATGCCTGGCCCGGAGCAACGATGACCGAAGTCATCTACTATTGTGAGTCGGTCAGTCGGTAGCAACGGCTGAAGCGTTCGGATGTGGATATCGCCGATAAGTTCGTCGGCACTTGAGCATAATGCATGAAGACGGCCGGATTTTTCTTGTATATTCTTCACAATGTCGTAGCCGGCATACTTATGGAGCACCTGTTGGGTTAACATATAGGTCTGCACACCATCAAGCCGCTCACAGAAGTATGGCAAGTCCTGACCAATCCATCTTGAAAGTGTGTGCTGGGGGTCGGTACTTGGATTTACAACTACAAGTTGNGCATCGCCGCTGTCGCACATCAGCGTCATCCATCCGCCGAGCGAGGTCCCCACAATAATTTCAGGTTGCTCGCACTTAATCATTTCATTTATGATGGCAAGCGACTTTTCGGGGTCAGCATCAACTTCGGGGGCTATCACGCGGTAGCGACCATCGAAATACTGCTGCAATTCATCGCGCTTTGATCCGTTAGCACCCGACCGAAAGCCATGAATATACATCATCACCGGCAGATTAAACTCCCTTAATGCAGCTTCATGTTTCTCGATAAGACGTGTATAGCCTCGTTCGCGTCCACGCTTGAGATTATGATGAAGATCGTTTAGCTTGACGGCAATTGCAAGCTGATTGCCGGATCGGGCTATGCGTCTGACATAGTCGAGATAATCAGTACCCGCATCATGCGTTAGGAGGCGTAGTGCATCGACGATGTGTGGCGGCACACCNTGCCTGAGCAAGTCATCAAACGTGTAATCCGTATCTTCCACCACGTCATGCAGGAAACCNACGCATTGTTCGTCTGCGTTTTTACCCATCAATCCTACGGTAAGCGGATGGAGGATTACTGGATTTCCGTCGAGGTCTTTCTGACCGCGATGNGCCTCAGTGGCAATTTTCAAGCAAAGGTCAATCATAATCATTCAAAATCGGATTTATAGACAAATATTATCTCNANTTTNGCNGTNCCNGCATCATNNTTGTANATAACNGGCTGNANCACAGCAACACATGGATAGGATGCAGGGGCGGTCTCAGTCCAAGAAGATAGNATCCAATCGTCTTCCCGGATACTATCTCGCCAGTTGTCATACTCTTCTTTATTGTGAAAAGTGATTTTATCCAAATCTTCAAGTGTAATATTGCTCATATTAATCAAAAGTATTTTTTGTTAACATTGGAGAGTAATTCATTCGTGAGGCCGATTTTGCNTGAGTCATTACTAAGGGAATANTACTTTCAATAATAGTAAAACTCTCGGNAAAATTCAAAAATGGTTGCCTAAAAAANTTTTTTTGCAGAAAAACCGGGGATTTNCTTAATAGGTCTGACATCGTCATNCAGTCCGAATAATTGAGTCGGCTGATGGGGTGCTTTTATGTGAACAATTCGGNAGGTGNGCGTGTTGNTATTTTAAACGCTAAAAACTACTCTACNATTATGGTATCAAATTCAGAAACAGCACGTGAAATTGCAGCNCTCGAAGAGGTTGAACGCAAAATTCGTCGCGGNCGTCGCCGCGAGCGCATCCAGCAGGTTATTATCGGTGTGTTAGGAGCNATGCTCGTAGCCACTGCGGTGAAGGAGTACGGTTGTCCGTTCAGCAAGAAACGCTGAAAAAGCCGCAAAAATAGTANCCGAAAAAAATTTCACGCCGACGGCCACGNTGCATGATAGCACACGCGGCCGTCGGCGGNNTTATTTCCGGGANAAATCAGCGTTTGAGNTTGAAGCCCATGTAGATGCCGTCGTAGGACGACAGGAGCGATGTGACCGCGTTGAGCGACGAGCTGTTGAGCACGCTCGATACNTTGGTGAGCAGCTCGATCATGCGGGTGGCATCGAAAGTGAGGTTNAGGGTGTTGCCGNCTTTTGTGGCATGNGCNGCTACCTTGCCGAGCGACACTTTTTTGAAGGCGCTGAAGTTGAACCAGAGGTTGCCGGAGTCGTCCTTCTCGATAGTTCCTGACAGGCTCAGGGCNCCCATCTTCATGGTGAAGCTGTGGTCCTCGGCCACGGTGAGCGTGGTTTTGTTGAAGCCCAGGCGNGTGTAGTAGGGTTCGAGTTTTGCCTCGACGGCAGTTGCAGCGCCGGCNCCNCCGATGTTCTTCAGGGCATTGTCGCTTTTGAAGCTTACGGCGGGCGAGGAGTAGTTCCAGGTGCCCACGAGGTCGTCGACGGTGAATTTGTCNTTGGCGAGCACATTGCCCACCACGCCGCCGATGGTGCTGAGGATTCCGCCGGTCTTGCCGGAGTCGGAGCNTGTGGTTGCGGTGCTGTCGCCCTTGAGGGCGTTGAGGAGTTCTGAGGGGTCNAAGGCCGAAGCNGCGGGGGCGCACATCAGTGCACCGGCAGTCATAATGGAGTAAACAAACGTTTTCATTTTGGTTATATTAATTACCGTTTACGTCGATTTCGTGCATGCGGTCCTTNTCGTCCTCGGTGGTGAGTTCGTCGTCCACTTTCTGCCATATTGAGTTGTTGGACTTGAATTCGGGCACGATGCGTTTCATTTCGGCCACAATGTCGTGGGCACCGCCNCCATGGAGTGCNGTGAGAAGGCGNTCCAGNTGTTCGCTGACATCATTGAAATCGTACGTGCGCACGCGCGCAATCATTATTTTCTTATGATGTGTGGCGATGGTGTGCTCTTTTTCGTTGAGAAGTTCTTCGTAGAGCTTCTCGCCGGGNCGCAGACCGGTTTCGATAATNTCGATGTCCTTGCCGGGACGCAGNCCCGACAGTGAAATCATTCGCTCGGCCAGGTCCCAGATTCGGACGGGCTGNCCCATGTCGAACACGAAAATCTCGCCGCCCTGACCCATTACGCCTGCTTCGAGCACCAGCGAGCACGCCTCGGGGATGGTCATGAAGTAGCGGATGATGTCGCGGTGGGTNATNGTGACGGGNNCGCCCTGCTCAATCTGGCGGCGGAACAGGGGGATTACCGAGCCGTTGGAGCCGAGCACGTTGCCGAAGCGGGTGGTGATGAAGCTNGTGGAGCGGCGGTCGGACTGGTTGCGGAGTTTGTAGAACAGCGACTGAACGTAGATTTCGGCGATGCGCTTTGAGGCACCCATCACGTTGGTGGGGTTCACGGCCTTGTCGGTGGATACCATCACGAACTTCTCCACGTTATATTTCACGGCCAGGTCGGCCACGTTCTTGGTGCCAAACACGTTGGTCATTACGGCCTCCTGGGGGTTACGCTCCATCATGGGCACGTGCTTGTAGGCCGCGGCGTGGAACACGTAGCGGGGATTGTATTTCTGGAAAGCGTGCTCCACTCGCTCGCGGTTGGTGACGTCGCCGATGAAGAGATGAATCTTCATGTTGGGGAACTTCTGTTCGAGCTCCAGCTGCATGTCGTGCATGGGTGTTTCGGCCTGGTCGAAAAGGACGATGTCGCGCGCATCGAGCTTGGCCACCTGGCGCACAATTTCGCTGCCTATTGAGCCAGCCGCACCGGTAATCATCACGGTCTGGTCCTTGATCACGCTCACCAGCTTGGGATTCTCCGTGTTGATGGGTTCGCGGCCCAGGAGGTCCTCGATGCGGATGTCGTGAACGTGCGACGAAAGTGCGGGCATCTCCTTGCTGTTCAGGTCGAACTCCTCGACCTGGTTGAGCATCAGCAGTTTGATGTTGTTGCGCAGGAAAATGTCGGCCGTGCCTGAGCGCATCAGTTCAAGCTGCGTGGACAGGAACAGGAGGGTGTCGCACTTGTAGTACTCGAACACTTCGGCCACGGTGTCGGGGTTGAGAAGAACCACGGGGATACCGTTGACGGTGCTGTCGATGGGGCGCGACGAAAGGCTCAGCAGGGCCACCGGATCAAAACGGCCCTCAAATTCGCTCTTGAGTGCCGAAGCCAGAAAGAAGGAATTGATGGCCGAACCGAGAACAATCACACGCTTTTTATACTGTGTGACGCCTGCTACGGAAATATAGAGGTATTTGATGGCAAGGCGCATGAGCAGCATAAGCGAGAAACTCATGACAGCCACCACAATAATGTCCCAGAAAGTGAAATACGGAAATCCCGCCACAAAATATGTGACACAGGAAATAAGACCAAGCACAAGCGAAGCAACCACTACAAGCTCGACCAAACGGTAGGTATCCTCAAGTACGGACAGGCGGATAATATAGCGACTTGTGCGAAGCAGGAGCGCCAGACCTATATAAACGATAAATGCAACAAGGGCCTTGGCAGGCTGGGTGGCATATAGCGACTCACTGCCCGAATCGTGACCGATTGCAAGAGTCAGCGCGCAGCTGAACGCAATGAGAACCAAATCGGCCAAAAAAACCATCCACCGGGGCGATGGTTTCTCCACAAAATTACGGACCAGACTTGAATTAGCTAAAGCTTTGAGAAGCTTCCTTTTCATAGTTATTAAGTTGAATATTCTAATAGATAAATTTGGCGATGCGTTGTAAGGAGAGAGCCGTGCATCGCCGAAAATCAAGTGCAAATATACGATTTTTTACAAAGCTGTGCAATTTGTGTGACAATTTTGAATTAAAAATTTGTGGCAACGCTTGTAGCATGGCTTCCTCAGTAGCAAAGGTAAAGCATCCGCAAGCGTCATATCGGCAAGTATAATTATTAAAAAAAGCGAAAGAAGCTATAATTTACACAAAAAATCATTAACTTTGCGGCCTGACTTGGAGCGGAACCAGGCTCCGGCCGGAAAGTTCCATTTTCCAATCATTATTTTCTCACAATTTATGAAACCACTACAGGCTAAATTATCTCAGTACACTGAACCCCAGAAGGCTAAAGCAGCCGGTGTCTATCCATATTTTCGTGCAATTTCTTCCGAGCAGGACCCCGAAGTAATCATCGACGGCCGCAAGGTGCTGATGTTCGGCTCCAACTGCTACAGCGGTCTTGTGAATGACCCCCGCATCAAGGAAGCCGCCATCGAGGCTACCCGCAAATATGGTACAGGCTGCGCCGGTTCGCCCTTCCTCAATGGTACTCTGGACCTCCACAAGCAGCTTGAGGCCCGTATCGCCGAGTATATCGGCAAGGAAGATGTGATGATTTATTCCACCGGCTTCGGCGTTAACCTGGGTGTTGTTTCCACACTTACCGGCAAGGACGATTACATTATATGGGACGAGCAGGACCACGCCTCCATCATCGAAGGCCGCCGTCTGTCGTTCTCCAAGTCGCTCAAATACCGCCACAACGATATGGCTTCGCTTGAGGAGCAGCTTCGCCGCTGCGAGCCCGACCGCATCAAGCTCATCGTTACCGACGGCGTATTCTCCATGGAAGGCGACGTTGCCAACCTGCCCGAAATCGTAGAGCTGGCCAAGAAGTACAACGCCACCGTGATGGTTGACGAAGCTCACTCCATCGGCGTGTTCGGCGAGGGTGGCCGCGGTGTGTGCAACCACTTCGGCGTGACCGATGATGTTGACCTGGTGATGGGCACCTTCTCCAAATCGTTCGCCTCGCTGGGCGGCTTCATCGCCACCGACAAGGAAATCACCAACTTCCTGCGTCACCACTCGCGCTCCTACATCTTCACCGCATCCATCACCCCGGCTTCCACCGCCGCCGCCCTCAAGGCCATCGACCTGATGATTGCCGAGCCCGAGCGCCAGGAAAACCTGTGGAAAATCACCAACAAGGCTCTGGAAGGCTTCCGTGCCCGCGGCTTCGAAATCGGCAATACTTCCACCCCGATTATCCCGCTCTATATCCGCGACAACTTCAAGACCTTCAAGATTACCCACGACCTGCTTGAAGAGGGTATCTTCGTGAACCCCGTCGTGTCGCCTGCCGTCGCACCCCAGGACACCCTTATCCGCTTCAGCCTGATGGCCACACACACCGAAGAGCAGGTGGACGAGGCCCTCGAAAAAATCACCAAGGTGTTCCGCGCCAACGGCGTGCTGCCCCAGGAATAAATTACATCAACTGACATACAAATCTACGACAATGAAAAAGAAATTCATCTGCACCGTCTGCGGCTACGTGCACGAAGGCGAAGAGGCTCCCGAAAAGTGCCCCATCTGCAATGCTCCCCGCAGCAAGTTCAAAGAAATGGATGCCAATGCTGAACTCGAATTCGTGACCGAGCACGAAATCGGTGTTGCCAAAGGCTGCGATGCTGAAATGATTGCCGACCTCACCGCCCATTTCAACGGCGAGTGTGGCGAAGTAGGTATGTATCTCGCCATGAGCCGCCAGGCCGACCGCGAGGGCTATCCCGAAATCGCCGAGGCCTTCAAGCGCTACGCTTTCGAGGAAGCTGAGCACGCTTCGCGCTTCGCCGAGCTGCTGGGCGACTGCGTGTGGGATACCAAGACCAACCTTGAGAAGCGCATGGCAGCCGAAGCAGGTGCCAACGCCGACAAGATGCGTATTGCCCGCCGCGCCAAGGAACTCAACCTGGACGCTATCCACGACACCGTTCACGAAATGGCTAAGGACGAAGCCCGCCACGGCCAGGGCTTCCAGGGCCTCTACAAGCGCTTCTTCAGCAAATAAGAAACACTCTTAAAAACTTTCAACGGCACGGTTCCCGCCAGGACACCGTGCCGTTTCTTCATTGAGCCTCACAGGCTCGTATCAAACGAATCTATTTCTTTGAGAAGTGCACCAGCAGCACGCCTGTGAGCCACAGTGCGATACCACCGGCAAAAATTGCAGCCAAAATCGAGATGAGGAACAGCTGCATCGGTTCCTGGTCGAGCCAGCAAAGGGACAGATAGCCACCCAGGACAGCGGCAACGATGCCCACTGTGATGTCGAGCGACCCGACCCTGCGGCCGCCAAGCGTACGTTGGGCCACGAGAGCTTCGAAAACTCCGATAAGAGCCCAGAGCACCCACACGAGCACTCCTGCGCTGCCGGGGCCAACATTCATCAGCGCGTCCATAGGGGTCAGGCTACTGGGGCGTTGACAATATAGGGTGCTATGAATGCGGCCACATCGGTATTACCGGTAAAGTCGGCGACGGTGAGCCACAGAATAAGCAGAATAATCAGGAATATGGCACCGATAGCAGCCCAGAGGCTGGTGCGATTGCGGTTTTTGGATTTCGATTGCGACATAACGTTCTTCATTTTTAGTTGAATGTAGTTGAAACTTTAAATAAAAACATACACCGCCACGATTTGGTTTGATGTTGTTCAAAAATTTTCATTAATTTTGTTTGCAACAAAAATTCCCAGCTGAAAATGACTGAAACAAGCCAATATATATTCGAACTGCCTATAAAGGTGCGCGACTACGAAGTGGACGCCGAGGGGATAGTGAACAATGCCAACTATCTTCACTATCTGGAGCACACGCGCCACGAATTCTGCGAAAGCGTCGGGCTGTCGTTCCGCGCCATGCACGCCGAGGGGCTCGACCCTGTGGTGAGCCGCATCGAGGTGAAATACATCCGTCCGCTCGGGCTGGGCGACTCGATGGTGAGCCGCCTGAACCTGCGCCGCCGCGGCCCGGTGTTCATTTTCAATCAGGACATTTTCACGCCCGACGGGCAGCCCGTGGTCAGGGCCGTGGTGGAGATTGTGTCGTTCGAGAACGGCCGGATTTCGCGCGGCGAACGCCTGGCGCAGGTTTTTGCGGATTACCTTAACTGACCCCGGATGACTGACGCCCATCACACTCTTGCCGCGCGGATTGCATTCGCATCCTACCGCAACATCACCATCGGCACTGCCGGACGGCTGGCCGCTCGCGGAATTGATGCAACGGAGTTCTTTGCACTGGACCGCGGCACGCTGGCCTCGCTCACCGGGCTTAAGCCTGACTATTTCGACGATGCCCGCAGGGCGGCCGCCCTGGAGTCGGCCCGCCACGAAGCCGATTTCATCCTATCCAACAGCATAAGGCCGATTTTCTACACCGACCACGATTTCCCCGCCCGGCTGAAGGACTGCGAGGATGCTCCGGCGATGCTCTACGTTGTGGGGCGTCCCGATTTTGCAATCAAGCACTGTGTGGCTGTGGTTGGCACACGCCATGCCACAGCCTACGGCACCGATTTCACCCGCCGGCTGGTGGAGGACCTTGCCGCAAAGATGGAAGGTGTGCTTATTATCAGTGGTCTGGCCTACGGCATCGACATTGCCGCCCACCGCGCTGCGATGACAGCCGATGTGCCCACTGCGGCGGTGCTGGCCCACGGGCTCAACACCATCTATCCGGCCGACCACCGCGATGAGGCCGCGCGGATTGTGCGCTCCGGGGGTTTCTTAGTGTCGGAGTACAGGTCGGATTCCAAAATGCACCGCGGCAACTTCCTGGCCCGCAACCGCATTGTGGCCGGGCTGGCTGATGCAACTGTGGTGGTGGAGAGCGACGCCCGCGGCGGGGCCATGTCCACAGCCCGCATTGCCGGAGCCTATAACCGCGAGGTGTTCGCCGTGCCAGGCCGTGTGAGCGACCCCTACAGCCGCGGCACCAACGACCTGATTGCGCGGCAGCAGGCAATAATACTGCGCGATGCCGACGACCTCATCGCCGCCCTCGGTTGGGAAACGCGCCCGGTGGAAGGCACTCAGCAGACTCTCGACTTCCCCCTTACGGACGAACAGACTAAAATCGTGGAATTTATCCGCACCAATCCCGCCGCTACGGTCAACGACATGTGCGTGGCACTGGCAATGCCCTACTCAGCCCTGAGTTCAACACTGTTCCAAATGGAAATGGAGGACTTGATAATATCGCTGCCCGGTAGCCGCTATGCCCTACCCTCAAAACTTAGCCGCAACTGAACTATTTCAGTTCTGTACACCTTAAATAATATATAAGTAAGTTCTAAAAATAAAACGATATATGTGATGAAAAATTCTTGAACAGTAAAACTCGTTCTTTTTGGATGCTTTGAGCCTTTCGTTCAGGCGCATAGCTCGCTATGCTTCTTCACTC
>JAAVFP010000013.1 GCA_014800735.1 Bacteroidales bacterium | reverse complement strand
GGGGGCATTATAGATTACAAATAGTGAAAACGTTCTTTATCATTAACAAACCTGTCTTATCTACTTGAATGCAATCAAAGCGCCCGACCTCAACAGGCCGGGCGCTTTGATTTAAGTCAGAAGTCAAATGTGGGAGGTATTATATTAATGTGGATTTATTTTGCTAATTTTGCGGAATAATTCACGATGTATGAAAGGAGTCAAGCCAAAGAAAGCCCTGGGGCAACATTTTCTTACTGACCTTGGTGTGGCTGAGCGTATCGCCGCCACGCTGGATGATTATCGCGGTGTGCCGCTACTGGAGGTAGGTCCGGGCATGGGCGTGCTGACACGCTTCCTGCTTGAGCGCCATCCGGCCGACATGGTTAGTGTGGCCGAAATCGACACTGAGAGTATCGACTGGCTTGAGGCCAACCTAACGGAGCCTAAGCCACGCATCATAGCGGGCGATTTCCTTCAGATGGACCTCAACGAGATTTTGCCGGGCGAGGAGCCTTTCTGTGTGATAGGTAATTATCCCTACAATATTTCTTCACAGATATTTTTCAAGGTTCTGGACTACCGCGACCGTGTGGTGTGCTGTTCGGGCATGCTGCAGAGGGAGGTTGCCGAGCGTCTGGCCGCTCCGGCCGGCACGAAGGCGCGCGGCATTCTGAGCGTGTTCCTCCAGGCATACTACGATGTGAAGTATCTTTTCACGGTGAGCGAGCATGTGTTCAACCCGCCGCCCAAGGTGAAGTCGGGCGTAATCAAGATGGTGCGCAACAGCACGAAGCATCTGGATTGCGACGAAGCGCTTTTCCGCACGGTGGTTAAGACTGCTTTCGGGCAGCGGCGCAAGATGTTGCGCAGTTCGCTGCGGAGCCTGCTGCCTCCGGGTGTGGCTTTCGAGCACGATGTGTTCGGCACCTTGAGGCCCGAACAGCTTTCAGTTGACCAATTCGTAGAACTCACGCGCATCATCGGCACACTGCGCGAATAAACCCCAACAGGTAATGAAAGAATACACCGACGAATATCTTAAGCACATAAGTGACATAATTGCCGAGGACAACCAGGACCAGGCACGCGCAGAGCTCGAAAACCTTCACCCTGCCGATATTGCCGAACTATACCAGGACCTGGACCTTGAGCAAGCGGAGTACCTGTTCAAGCAACTGGACGAGGACACGGCGGCCGAGGTGCTGATGGAGCTGGACGAGGATGACCGTCTGAAGCTGATCGAAACGATGCCGGCCGAGGAAATCGCCAAGCAGATCGACCACCTGGACACGGACGATGCCGTGGACCTGATTCAGCAGCTGGACGAGGAGGAGCGCGATGAAATCCTGTCGCACATCGACGACGTGGAGCAGGCGGGCGACATCATCGACCTTCTGAAGTACGACGAGGACACTGCCGGCGGCCTTATGGGCACGGAGATGATTGTGGTGAACGAGAACTGGTCCATGCCCGAGTGCATCAAGCAGATGCGACTGCAGGCGGAGGATATGGACGAGATTCACTACGTGTATGTGGTGGACAACGACTACCGCCTGCGCGGCACCTTCCCGCTGAAACTGATGCTGACGCACCCGTCGGTTTCGAAAATCAAGCATGTGATGGAGGCCGACCCGGTGAGCGTGAAGGCCGACACGCCGATTGACGATGTTGCGCTCGACTTCGAGAAATACGACCTTGTGGCCATGCCTGTGGTTGACTCCATAGGGCGCCTGCTGGGCCGCATCACTGTGGACGACGTGATGGACCACGTGCGCGAGGCGTCGGAGCGCGACTATCAGCTGGCGTCGGGTCTGTCGTCGGACGTCGATGCTGACGACTCCATCATTGCGCAGACCAAGGCCCGCATCCCCTGGCTGCTTGTGGGCATCGGGTCGGGTATTCTGGCGTCGGTTATCCTGAGCACCTTCGAGGCGCAGTTGCAGGCTGTGACGGCGCTTGCGCTGTTCATCCCCATCATTGGCGGAACAGGCGGTAATGTGGGCGTGCAGGCCTCAGCCATCGTGGTGCAGGGCCTTGCCAACGGTTCGCTCGACATCAAGCATTTTGCCTCACAGCTGGGCAAGGAAGTGCTTGTGGGCCTGCTCAACGCTACGGTTATCAGTGCCGTTGTGCTGATTTACAACCTGATAACTTTGCCGGGTGAGCTTGCCGTGACGCTTTCGGTGGCCGTGTCNCTCTTTATTGTTGTGATGTTTGCCACCATTCTGGGCACTGTTGTGCCGCTTACGCTCGAAAAACTGCACATCAACCCGGCGCTTGCCACGGGCCCCTTCATACAGATTTCAAACGATATTGTGGGCCTGATAATCTATGTGCAGATTTCCACCTGGTTCCTGGCTCATCTCACCGCGGCATGACATCGTTTATAGGCTCGGTTGAATTCTATGTGATAGCAGCTTTTGTGGCTGCNGCCGTAATTGCGGCGGTTGCCAAGCCGAGCAGCAAAGGGGCTGCGCGCACATTTTTCTACNCCGGCGAGCTTCTACCCGATGCCGAGGCNGAGGNGGAAGCGGCTGTTGACTGCCGCGTGAACGAGCGCGGCGACATGGAGATTACACGCCGGGGACTNGAGGGCGTGCGCACCGACGGCGCCTGGAGCCTGGCGGTTGAAATTATAGGGCAGGANGTGACTATCCGCGAACGCCTCACCGCAGGGCGGCCNGANTCGGCTCCTGTTGGGGCGGCCCGCGCCANCATTGACTGCCTCGGGCCTGACCGCTACCATTTCCACTATGTGAGNGAAGCCACCAAAACGGATACGGCCTTCTACCTCACGGTGCGCCCCGGAGCCACCGTGTGCCGGCCTCTGAAAGCCTGACCGCCATGCTGCGCCTNCTCGCCTCGCTGATTATGCCGCGCACGTGCAGCGGATGCGGCAACCTGCTTGAGAGCGGGCCGATGTGTGCGGCGTGCCTCATGCTGCTTCCGCGCNCCGAGTGCCATCTGGCGCCGGCCAACCGCCTGCGCGAGTATGTGAGCAACGGTGTGGCGCCCGTAGGTTTCACGGCTGCGTGGTTCCTCTACGACCCNTCGGCTGCGCGGGCCGAGTTTATCCGCCAGGCAAAGTACGGGCANCGTCCGCGCCAGGCACGGGCGCTGGGCCGTGTTTTCGCCGCCGAACTTCTGGCTGATGCCGNACGCACCCNGGCCGGACTACCGACGGTGCACGATGTTGACCTGCTGCTGCCGATTCCTATCCACAGGCNCAAACTGCTGATGCGCGGCTACAACCAGGCCGCCGAGATTGCACGTGGTATTTCGGAGGCGACCGGCATACCGGTGGGCGACAATCTCCGCGCCGTAGCCAACCACTCCACCCAGACCCAGCTGGGNGCCGAGGAGCGCCGCCGCAACATNGCCGGCTGTTTCGCCGTTGACTATCCCGAGGAACTCGAGGGGCTGCGCATAGCGTTGGTCGACGACATCGTGACCACGGGTGCCACCCTGAGCGAGTGCACCCTGACGTTGAGCCGCTCGGGGGCCCGACCGGCCGCAATAGGCGCTATCTCGCTGGCGCTTACCGAGCATTAGAAAAAAATGAGTAAATTTGCAGAGTTATGAAACGATTGACANATATCAGATATATCGCGGCGGCNTTTATGGCCGTGTGCGCACTGGGCCTCAACGCCGAGGTCCGNTGGCTTGCCACTACTCACGATTTCGGAGCNTTCGACGAGGACATGGGCCCTGTGACCTGCCAGTTCACATTCGTCAACGATGGTTCGGAGCCGATTGCCGTGACNGCTGCGCGCGCTTCGTGCGGNTGCACCACTCCGAAATATTCGCGCGAGGCCGTGGCCCCGGGCGAAACGGGTAGCATCGAGGTGACCTACAANCCTGCCGGGCGCCCGGGTCGCTTCGAAAAAAGCATAGCCGTGGACTTTTCGGAGCCCCAGCCCAAGCTGCGCCTATATATTAAAGGTACTGTTGTCGGTTCGGCCGGCTCGGTGGCACAGCGCTTCCCGGTGGAGTGTGCGGGCGGCATCCAGCTTGCCAAGCCGGTTGCAATGATTGGCGATGTGGACAAGGGCAAGTTGCGCACGGTGATTCTGCAGGGCTACAACCGTTCCACCGAAGCCCTTGAGCCCAAGGTGACCGGACTGCCGCCGTATCTGAGCGCCGAAACCACCCCGGCGGTGGTGCCTCCGGGCGAACAGTTCTCGTTCATCTTCTATATGCGCTCCGACAAGTGTCCGCTCTACGGTCTTGTGTCCGACACGGTCCGTGTGGACGCCGGGCATGGCGAAAGCTGTCCCCTGACCGTGACCGCACTCGTGCGCGAGGATTTTTCGAAACTCACCGACAAGCAGATGCGCAAATCGCCGATAGCACACCTGGCATCCGAAACACTCGACTTCGGCCGCCTGGAGGCGGATGTTACCACACGCACCATGACAATTAAAAATCTCGGTAAATCGCCTCTGGAGCTTAGGCGTGTGTACAGTGCCGACCCCGGCATAACGGTCGAGGCAAGTCCCACCACAGTGAAACCGGGTAAGGAGGCCGAAATCCGTGTGACGGTTGACCGCCGCCAGCTGCGCGGCGCCCTTCTCAACGCTCGTGTATCCGTCATTGCCAACGACCCCATCACACCCGTGCAGACGCTGCGCGTGGTGGGCACTTTCTAAGGAGTCGCTAAGGTCCTTAGGGTCGGTAGGGTCTTTAAAGTCAGTACTGTTTCACCAGTGCGCGGGCGGTGAGGAGGCTGAGGATGCCGAGGGTGACAGTGAGGGCCAGGTAGAGGGCGGCGGTGAGCCAGTCGCCTTTCTGACCGAGGCGGCAGAGGTCGGCAGCAAAGGTGGAAAAGGTTGTGAAGCCACCGCAAAAGCCGGTGATGAGCAGAAGGCTGAGCTGAGGCGAGAGTGTGCGGGTGTGCTCCAGGAGCCCGAAAAACAGTCCTATCAGAAAACAGCCCAGGATATTTGCGGCAAATGTGCCCAGCGGAAAAGCGCCATGCCACATGGCTGCCGTGCATCTGCCCAGCAGATAGCGGCCTACTGTGCCGATGAATCCGCCGCAACCGACTATGAGGATTTCTTTAAGCATAGTGAAGTGGTAGGATAAAAAAATGAAAGTGCGTTACTTCACAGCAACGCACCTCCCTCATAACCAAAATTCAAGTATATTGTGAGTCTAACAAAACGTTGTTTAATCCATCACAAACCAAGAAAAACTTCTTCTTCGGGTTTGCGATGCAAAGTTAAACATTATTTCTTTAATATGCACACAAAAAGTGTGCAAATTATTGTAAATAATCATTAATATGTGTAAACACGCCGTTTCACCCCATATATTATATGGTTGTTACGGAATTTCGTTGTAAATTTGCAGAGATGACTGACCCCAACGAAGCCCTGAGCCTTGGCCGCGCGCAGGCCATAGTGGACGAGTGGATACGCACCGTGGGTGTGCGCTACTTCTCGCCCCTGACCAATATGGCCATACTTGCCGAGGAAACCGGCGAGGTTGCCCGAGCCATGGCACGCCTCTACGGCGACCAGTCCGCCAAAGCGGGCGAGAAGCTTGACCTTGCCGACGAGCTTGCCGATGTGCTGTGGGTGGTGATGGCTATCGCCAACCAGACAGGCGTGGACCTCGAGGAGGCTTTCCGCAACAATCTTGCAAAGAAAAACGTTCGTGATTGCGAACGCCACATCAATAATCCAAAACTTAAATAAACACTACTATAACATGAGCGAAGAACAGACTCCCCAACAGGACAAATACACTGCTGCAATAGCTGCCAGCGCTGTTATCGAGGATGATGCAGCGGTGGCCGAGGCCGTCAAAAAAATCATCGACGAGCACGCAGCCGAGAACCGCAATGCCGAGGTCTACAAGAAGCTTTTCAGCTGCATTGACCTCACCACCCTCAAGAGCACGGACTCCTATAGCTCCGTGGCCCGCTTCACCGAGAAGGTCAACAGTTTTTCCGAAACTTTCCCATCGCTTCCCAACGTGGCCGCAATCTGCGTGTACCCCAACTTTGCGGGCGTGGTGCGCTCGGTGCTCGAAAGCAGCGACGTGCGCATTGCCTGTGTGTCCGGTGGCTTCCCCAGCTCGCAGACTTTCGACGAGGTAAAGATTGTGGAAACAGCACTGGCTGTGGAGAACGGCGCCGACGAAATCGACATCGTGCTCAACCTCGGCTACTTCTTCGATAAAGACTACGAGGGCCTGTCCGACGAAATTTCGGAGCAGAAAGCCGCCACCCGCCACGGCCGCCTGAAAGTGATTCTGGAAACCGGCGCACTGAAAACCGCCGCCAACATCAAGGCAGCTTCGGTTCTGGCCATGTACTCCGGCGCCGACTTCCTGAAAACCTCCACCGGCAAGGAATACCCCGGCGCAAGCCTGGAGGCTGCCTACGTGATGCTCCAGGCCATCAAGGAGTACTACGACAAGACCGGCACCCGCATCGGCTTCAAGGCCGCCGGCGGCATAGCCACCACCGACGAGGCCGTGCAATACTACACCCTGGTGAAGGAAATCCTTGGCGAGGATTGGCTCACCAACGAATATTTCCGCATCGGCGCCAGCCGCCTGGCCAACAGCCTGCTGAGCGACATCGTGGGCTACGAAGCCAAACACTTCTAAAAAAAACGACACTGATATGAAAGTTTGGGTATATCTCGACGGTCGCCAGCAGGGCCCCTTCGAATTCGAGCAGCTGCTGGACATGCCTGTGGACCAGGACACCAAAGTGTGGTTCGAAGGCCTTGACAAATGGTATCCGGCGGGCACGCTGGAGCAGATGCGGCCGTTGTTCGACGGCAGCCTGACTTCCGTGCGAAACGCTCACACCGAACCTGAAACAGAAACCGCCCGCGAGGTGACCGAAGTAATCGAGATTGCCGAACAGCCCGCCGGCGCAACGGCGACAGCCGCCGCAGCGCTCCACAGGCAGCCCGACGAACCGTGCCCACCCACCTATCTGGGATGGTCCATCTTCCTGCTCATCTGCTGCTGCTCGCCCCTGAGCCTTGCGGCGGTGATTGCGTCAATCTGCACCTCGTCGTACTACGGCAGGGGCCGTCTTGACAGTGCCCGCAAGGCATCCGAGGTGGCCGCATGGCTCGTGATGATTTCCATAGCCCTGGGCCTGATACCGGTGATTCTGATGAGCTGCCTTTTTGACTGATGTCGACCCACAGTACCACAACGAGAATTGTCGCTACCGCGGTGGCAGTTCTCGTTGTGGTGTTTATATGTATCTACTATTATACCCACGACCCCGCCGCCGGCGGAGCGCCACGATGCATGTTCCGACTGGTCACCGGCTACGATTGCCCCGGCTGCGGCAGCCAGCGCGCCATCCACAGCCTGCTCCATGGCCATTTTGGCCGTGCATGGGCCTATAATCCTTTCATATTCTTCGCCGTACCTGTCGGGGTGTTCTATCTGCTTGTCGAAACGTGGCGCGACCGCGTTCCCCGCCTTTATCGCGCCGCCAATCGCCCGGTCATCCTTATTCTCATAGCCGTGGCTGTGGTGCTTTGGTGGGTGCTTCGCAACCTCTGAAAAAAAATTTTTTGAAAAAAATTTCGTCCGCATGTAACAAATCAGGAAAAGCTGCGTCTAACAGTAAAAATCTACAATCCTAATCACCTAATTCATCTCAGCAAAATGATTATTTCTCTGCGAGATATCAACAAAACCTACCCCGGCATCGTGCCGCTGCATGTGCTCAAGGACATCAACCTTGAAATCCGCCGTGGCGAACTGGTGTCCATCATGGGCGCCTCGGGTTCGGGCAAGTCCACCCTGCTCAACATTCTGGGTATTCTTGACAACTACGATAGCGGTGAGTATCACCTTGACGGTGTTCTCATCAAGGACCTATCCGAGAACCGTGCGGCCGAGCTGCGCAACCGCATGATTGGCTTCGTGTTCCAGAGCTTCAACCTGATTAATTATAAAAACGCGCTTGAAAACGTTGCGCTCCCGCTGTTCTATCAGGGGGTGAGCCGCCGCAAGCGCAATGCCCTGGCTATGGAACAACTTGAGCGCATGGGTCTGGCTGACCGTGCCCACCACCTGCCGGGCGAGCTTTCGGGCGGCCAGAAACAGCGTGTGGCCATTGCCCGGGCGCTGGTGACAAATCCGTCGATAATCCTTGCGGACGAACCCACGGGTGCGCTTGATTCCAAGACGTCCAAGGAGGTGATGGAAACCTTCCGCAACCTAAACGACGAGGGCATGACCATTGTGATCGTGACGCACGACCCCGGCGTGGGCGCTGCCACAAACCGCATTATCCGCATTTCCGACGGTCAAATAGGGGACGGCAATGTTTGACATCATCCACGAAATAGGCCAGACGCTGCGCAACAACCGCCTGCGCACCATGCTCACGGGTCTGGCCGTGGCCTGGGGTATCTTCATCCTCATCATGCTGCTTGGCGCGGCACGCGGAGTGGTGAACGCATTCCAGTATAATTTCCGCAACGACGACTCCAACGTGCTGCAGGTGTGGGGCGGGCGCACCTCCAAGCCCTACAAGGGCTACAAGGACGGCCGTTGGGTAGGGCTCAAGGACGGCGACATCGAAACCATTGAGCACAACAATTCCGCCACAGTGAGCCAGGTGACGGCCTATGCCTCGGTGGATACTGCCAAGATTGCCACCGAGCGCGACTATGTGGCCGGCGGCTTCGAGGCCGTGTTCCCCGACGCTTTCGACGCCAACAACCACGAACTGCTCTACGGTCGGCGCCTCAACCAGCAGGACATGAAGCAGGCCCGGCGCGTGATGGTGATTTGCGACCGCGATGCGCGCCTGCTGTTCGGCGACGCCTCCAAGGCCGTCGGAGGCACCGTGCGCTCCCTGGGCCTGGCATGGACCGTGGTGGGTGTGTACACCAATCGCTGGCGCACCCAGGCCATGGTGCCCTACACAACCTATAAATCCGTCACAGGCAACAACGACGATGTGTACACCCTGCGGGTGCACCTGCAGGGACTGAAAACCGAGCAGGACGGCGAGGAGGCCGAACAGGCCGTGCGGGCCACCCTTGCCACGGCCCACGAGTTCGCGCCGGACGACCCCAACGCCGTGTGGACCTGGAACCGCTTCACCGGCTACATTAAGCAGACCGCCGCCATGGGCTACCTGGAACTGGCCGTGTGGGTGATAGGCATCTTCACCCTGCTCAGCGGCATTGTGGGTGTGAGCAACATCATGTTCGTGTCCGTGCGCGAGCGTACCCACGAAATCGGCATCCGTCGCGCCATCGGCGCCAAGCCCCGCAATATCCTGGTGCAGATACTGATGGAATCCGTGGCCATCACGGGCCTGTTCGGCTACATCGGGGTGTTCATGGGCATGATAGTGCTTGAGGTGCTCAAGCGCGGTATCGGCGACAACGACGCACTGCGCAATCCCACCGTGGACCTCAACATAGCCATCAACGTGACCATAGCGCTGATTGTGGCCGGATGCCTGGCCGGCCTGTTCCCGGCGCTGAAAGCAATCAAAGTGAAACCCGTCGAAGCCCTGCGCGACGAATAATTCCGCACCACAATGAAAATTGCACTTTTCGATCCTGAGAACTGGCGGGAAATCGGCGCTACGCTTGCCCGCAACAAAACGCGCACCTTCCTGACGGCCTTCGGCATATTCTGGGGTACGGCCATGCTCACCATGCTGTGGGGCGGTGCCAACGGCTTCGAGGGCATTATGCGCCGCAACTTCGCCGGCTTCGCCACCAACATGGGCGCGGTGTTCAACGGCACCCGCAGCATTTCCTACAAGGGCTTCAACAAGGGCAGCTACTGGAACCTCACCACAGAGGATGTTGAGAAAATCCGCCAGGTGGCCCCGGCCATCGAGCACTCGTCGGTGGTGAACAGCCGCTCGGCCACGTTCGTCTACAACGACAAGTCCAAATCCGGCTCCGCGATGGGCATCGAGGCCGACTACACCAACATCATGCAGCCGGTGGTCTACGAAGGCCGCTTCATCAACGCCACCGATGTGGCCGGCCGCCGCAAAGTGGCCGTGGTGGGCCGCAATATCGCCAACGAGCTTTTCGGCTCCGAGTCGGGCGTGGGCAAATACGTGTCCATCAACGGTATCTACTTCCTGGTGGTGGGCATCGCGGGCCAGACGTCCGAGGCTTCAATCAGCGGGCGTGTGGACGATAGCGTAATACTGCCCTCGTCCACCTTCCAGACGGCTTTCAACTGGGGCCACGCCGTGGGCTTCCTTATCTACACTGCTCCGCAGGGCAAAACGCCGTCCGACAACGAGGCGGCCATCCGCCGTGTGCTGGGCAGCGTACACTCCATCCACCCCGACGACGAGCGTGCCATCGGCTTCATGGACATATCCGAAACATTCGGTATGATCGACAAGGTTTTCCTGGGCATCGGTCTGCTGGCCCTCTTTGTGGGCGCCGGCTCGCTGCTGTCGGGCATCATAGGCATCGGTAATATAATGTGGATAGTGGTCAAGGAGCGCACCCACGAGTTCGGCATCCGCCGTGCCATCGGTGCCAAGCCGCTCGACATCACCGTGCAGGTGC
Source organism: Bacteroidales bacterium (assembly GCA_014800735.1). Classification (GTDB taxonomy): domain Bacteria; phylum Bacteroidota; class Bacteroidia; order Bacteroidales; family Muribaculaceae; genus CAG-873. The sequence continues at coordinate 19,846 of JAAVFP010000013.1, read as the reverse complement.
TATCGGAAAGCATTCTGCTCACCCTTGTGGCCGGTGTGGCCGGTGTGTGCTTCGGCTGCCTGGTGCTGGGCGTGGCCGATAAGGTCACGGTGGACCCCATGCTTGGTGCCGCCGGTTTCCAGACCACCTTCACCACGGCCATGGTCATTGTGGGCCTGTTCTTTGTGTTCGGCACCCTGGCCGGTACACTTCCGGCCATCAAGGCCATGAAAATCAAGCCCATCGAGGCGCTCCGCGATAAATAATCCCATTACGTTATAAAAGAATTGTTCTTTAGTTCTCTGGTCTAAAAAATTAACCCCCGTTCGTTAGTTCTCAGTTCTAAAAATAATAACTACAACTCCATAAAACAGATGAAAAAAGTATTCAGAATTTTGCTGTGGGTATTCATTGCCGCCCTGTTCGTGGGCACTTTCGTGTACCTCTACTTCAACTCCAAGACTCCCGAAACGGTCTACGGCACAGGCCACCCCGAGATAGCCACGATTGAAAAATCCACCGTGCTCACCGGCAAAATTGAGCCGCGCGACGAAATTGACATCAAACCCCAGATTTCGGGCATCATCACCGAAATCGAGGTCGAGGCCGGCGACTTCGTGCACGAGGGCGACGTGATTGCCCGCATCAAGGTAATCCCCGAGGCCTCGCAGCTTTCGTCGGCCCAGAGCCGTGTGAACAATGCCGAGATTGAACTGGGCGACGCGCGCACCCGCTTCGAGCGCGACCGCGCACTCTACGAAAAGAAAGTAATCTCGCGCGAGGAATTCGAGACCTCCGAAAAGACCATGAAGAAAGCCGACGAGGAACTGGCAGCCGCCCGCGATGCTTTCGACATCGTGCGCAACGGCGTGTCCAAGTACAACGCCTCGGAAAGCAACACCCTGGTGCGTGCCACCATCACCGGCCTGGTGCTCGACGTGCCCGTCAAGGTGGGTTCGTCAGTAATCCAGTCCAACACCTTCAACGATGGCACCACCATTGCCACCATTGCGGACATGAACAAGCTCATATTCAAGGGCAAGGTGGATGAAACCGAGGTGGGTATGCTGCGCGTGGGCATGCCCATGACCATAGCCATCGGCGCCATGCCCGAGGCGCGCCCCACGGCCGTGATTGAGTACATATCGCCCAAGGGCAACGACAGCTCCGGCGCCAACACCTTCGAAATCAAGGCCGCCCTGGAAATCGACAGCTCCGAGGGCCTGCGCTCGGGCTACTCGGCCAACGCCACCGTGAGCCTGGCCAAGGTCACCGATGTACTTGCAGTGTCGGAGGGTCTGGTAGAGTTCGTGGGCGACAGCACATACGTCTACGTCATGACCGACAGCCTGCCCAAACCCGTCTATGAACGCCGCGCTATCACCACCGGCCTCAGCGACGGCATCCGAATCGAGGTGAAGGACGGCATCGACTCCAACGCAACCCTACGTGGCGATAAAATCAAATAACCCCCAGCATCCAACGCAATGAAAGCATATATCTTAGCAGCAATTCTGACTACTGCGGCAGCCGCCGGTGCCGGCGCCGAGGTGTGGGACCTCGACCGCTGCATCGGCTACGCCATCGAACATAATATTTCCGTGCAGCAGAACGCCCTCACGGCCCACGAGGGCGAACTGTCCGTGACCGAGGCCAAGGACCGCTTCCTGCCCCAGCTCAGTGCCTACGGCTCGCAGAGCTTCAACTTCGGCCGCGGCCTCACCGCCGACAACACCTACGCCAACCGCAACACCACCTCCACCTCGGTGGGCGCACAGCTGTCGCTCCCCATCTTCCAGGGTCTGTCGGCCATCCGCCGTCTGGACTATTCGCGCACGGCACTGAAGGCCATGCTTGAGCAGACCGAATCGGTCAAGGACGACGTCACCCTAAACGTCATCACGCAATACCTCCAGGCCCTCTACGCCTCCGAGATGCTGGCCGTGGCCCGCGAACGCCTGGCAATCTCCAACAGCGAGCTCACCCGCCGCCGCCAGCTGCTGGAGGCCGGCAGGATTCCGGAGCTGGACATCTACGAGGCCTCAGCCCAGGTGAGCCAGGACGAGCTTTCGGTGGTCAACGCACAGAACGACAGCATCCTGGCCCTGCTTGATCTGGCCCAACTGCTCAATCTGCCCTCAGCCGAAGGCTTCGAAATAGCCCCGCTGGCCGATGAGCGCCTGCCACTGCTGTCGCCCGACGAAGTTTTTGCCAACGCCATGCACAACAACCACGCCATCCGCGCCCAGCAGTTTCAGGCCGAGGCTGCCGAGAAAAACGTAGCCCTGGCCAAGAGCGGCTACATCCCCACGCTGTCGTTCAACGCCGGCATCGGCACCAACTACTACCGCACCTCAGGCTTTCAGAACGAAGGCTTTGGCGCGCAGTTCCGCCACAACTTTGCCAAAAGCATAGGCTTCTCGCTGTCCGTGCCTATCTTCGACGCCTTCGGCACCCGCAACAGCGTGCGCCGTGCCCGCGCACAGCAGGAATCAGTGCGCCTGCAGTTCGACGACACCCGCAACCGCCTCTACAAAGCCATAACCCAGGCCTACACCCAGGCTATTGGTGCCGAAAAGAAAAAGGAGGCCGCCAACCGCACCGTGGAATCCACCGCCGCCGCCTTCGAAGCCATGAAAGTGAAATACGACAACGGGCGCGCCACACCCACCGAATTCGAAAAAGCCAAGGCCGACTACACCAACGCACTCGCCGAGGCCGTGCAAGGCAAATACGAATCCATCCTTCGCGCCCGCATCCTCAACTTCTACAACCGGGGTCTGTAAGGGCGTCGGTCTGCACTCCGTATTATCATAATGAGGCTGTTTACAGTTAAGTGAACAGCCTCATTAGTTGTTGATTATCACCGTTCGCAGCGGGGATTGTTCGGCAGAAGGGACTAAATTTGTCAAAAAGCGCTATAAATCACCCCAAAATTGGTTATCTGAAAATTTATCCGTACCTTAGCGGTATCACCAATCTTATGCCACCATGAAATTTTTATTTAAATGTATTTTCCTAACTATTATTGCCATTTCTTGCAGCACTAAGAGTGTATCGACAGGTGCAGACTTCGAGGCGTTAGTGGATGCGTATGGTGATTCTATAGCCTTCTTTAATACTGTTGCAGATTATCGTGGCAGATATTATGACTTTGGTGAAGTTATAATAAGCAAATGGGCTGAATGTCAACGACATGGTGTAATTCATGCGGATGCAGTCGCGACTGTTGTAGTTGCAGGTCACTATTTAGATGGAGCTGTTTCTGAGGGGATTGCAAGCTCTCTGCTTGATATCGTTGAGCGTGATTCCACACAATTTGAGGTTTTGGCCTCGATATTGAAACTTGAGCAATCAGAAAAGTATAAGCAGACAGCCATAGAACTGGCCAAACTGTTTTTTTTCAACGCCCTTTGTGAAGAAATCTATAAGGATTCAGGAATACGAGAGGCTGACGAGTACATTTGTGAGGTATTTAAGACCTACCCTACATTCAAACTATTCTTGGATAAAGCAGGAATTAAAATCGAGGCAGTTGACGGTATAATCTATATGGATGGAATTGAGCTTGGCTCTCCTGATGCCATTGGCTAATATACTGTTATGAAGTTTGCAATGATTGAAGTAAACATCTACTCAAATGATAAAAATTCAAATACATATTTTTTATAAAAATTGCTAATTTCAGTGGAAAAGAATATAAGAAATCAAACAAATAGGTGTGTACTCAGAAAGGTATGTATTTCTTTGATACAAAATATTGCCGGAGCTTATATGCTGGCAGGGTTGTTTTCATTGGTGAGTGATATCCTCGTTTACAGAATCTACGGAATTTTAATTTCGTTGAGTACGTGTATTTATATAAGAATAAACTTCCCTTTTTCAAGTAAAGAATCGGATGGGGAGGCATTGAAATTGCAATCTAAAAATTTATTACTTTTCGGTTTATATTTCCTGATTCAAATTAGCATCCAGATTATCACCTGGTATGGATTGCCGAGCGATTATATCGTGCAATATCTTTCATTTTCTCCAATGGTATTTATTGTTACTATGCTTTGGTCTGGTAAAAGCTCCAACCTCATATATGACTGCGTTTTTACCTCGCAAAAAGAATTTAAGCGGGGTAGGGTATTCATATTACTAATCCTATTATCAATTACTTCAATCTTTATTCTTGTCAATAAAGAAAATTGGGGATATGTATCTCTTATTCTTTTTTTATCACCAATTATTATATATATGGTAATAAACTATATCCTTCAAATAAAACTACGTATAATAAGTTATATTAACCGCATGATAGGAATGCTGATGTTGTCTATTCCTATAATTGATTGTTTTCATAAACTGACATTGCATCTAAGATTCGAAATGCTATTTATAATATCAGTAGCTTCGTTATTTATTTTAACCTATATGTTGCAAACTAAGAAATTTAGTTCGCATAATGCTATCAGTTAGTTGAACTAAATTTCTAAATATATATAGTTGTACAACACGTAGATTGTTAGTCGTAAGTATGATTAAATTTGTCCTATTCCTTGTTGCTTTAGTTTTCTGCATGTACACCCAGAGCTGCATGCAGGAAGGGCAGCATGCACAAATGGAACTGACATTCGAATATGGTGATAACAGGTGTAACGTGTCGTTACAGGACAGTACGCTAAAATACGAATATGGAGCGGTATCATTCTATAGTCCTATAGATTCAATACCGAGTCGTATAACTCATGTAGATTTAGACAACTTTTTTAATGATTCGTCTTTATCAAAATGGGATATGAAAGTTCTTCAGAATGGAAGTCCAATCTCTGGAGCACAGGCAAAATCCGTAAGAGATTATCTTGTAAGTTTGTTGATGAACAACTGCCCGATTTTACCGGACTTCAATGCCCGCGAAAGACGGTTCTTCTATGAAGACTATAAAGACAATATGCTTTACCAATATTATAAACCACTTGAATGGGATTCGGTAGAGATTTCTGTTGGGCAAGAGTTCTTCGGGACGCCTGATTTCTACTCTTTTCAGTCCATCAAAGTCTATAATAATTGTATAGACTATAGGCTTGATGATGATATTACGAGAATTCCAATATCGACATGGCAATATGATAGTATCACATCTATTCTTAGCAGAATTAACGTTAACAGTTCTCTTTTTTATAGTGTGGATGCCGACGATTGGTTTGGCTATCAAATCAAGGTAGACAGCCGGGTGATTTTTCAGTCGTTCCCGGCACTAATGGAAGAGAATGTTCTTTCGGCTCCCTACGGTGAGTTAATCGATTATATCGAGAGCTTGAGTCCTCGGGAGTTCGAATATGATTACTATCTCTAATTAGCGATAACTGATTTGCTGCTTGTTTTTCGCCTGAGCGAGGCGGGATTATTCGGCGAAATTCACTATTTTTGCAGGCGATTTCCGAATTGAGATGCCACGTTTCCGCAAAATACTGGTAGGCTTCCTTATAGCTGTTTTCGCAAGCTACTATTGCGAAACCACTTGCTTTGTGCATTCGCACGTGAGCGAGCTCGGAATCGTGACTCACTCGCACCCCTATCTGCCGGGTGCGTCCCATTCACATACCACCCTTGAGCTTCAGGCACTTAATGTGTTGGCATCCGTGATTTTCACGGCTGTTGCCCTGGGTTTTATGCCTGTGCCGCGACGCATGCTTCTGGCTGTGATTTCGCAGCGTGTGCTTTCGTCGGCTTTTCTGGGCCATACCCAGACATGCCGCATCCGCGGCCCCACGGATTCCATTTGCATCTGAACCCCAACCCAACCATCAATCCTTACTATTTTTTTGCAAATGAAATCTAACTATATCATGGCGGTGGCCCTGGCGGCCTTCGCCCTTTGCAGCGTAGCGTGCTCGCGCACCTCTACGGCTGCCGACCAGTCGGACCTCGCCATGCGGGGCGACACCGTGAGCGTTAATCCCGAATCCCCCCTGGCCAAGCGCCTGGAAGTAATCACTGTGGCCGAGAGCGACTACTCGGCCTCGTTCTCGGCCTCGGGCATCGTGCAAGCCGAGCCGTCGAAGTATGCCGAGGTGGCGGCTCCCTTTGCGGGCCGCATAGTGAAATCCTTCGTGCGTCTGGGCCAAAGCGTGGGTGCCGGCACAGCCCTGTTCCAAATTAATTCCACTGAGTTCCATGAGCTTACCACGGCTTATTTCTCGGCGCGCGAGGATAAGAATCTTGCCGACCGCGCCCTGGCCCGTGCGCGGCGCCTGCAGCAGTCCAACATGATTTCGCAGCGCGAGATGGAGGAGGCCGAGAGCGAGGCCGAAATCAAGCGCCAGGAGTTTGTGAATGCCGAGTCGGCCCTGCGTGTGTTCGGCGTGAATCTTGCAGCCCTCACCCCGGGCCAGCCCCTGACCGTGGTGGCGCCCCTGAGCGGCAAGGTGGTGGCCGATAATCTTGTGCCGGGCCAGTATGTGAAGGACGATGCCGACCCGGTGATGACCATCGCCGACATCAGCCGCGTGTGGGTGGTGTGCAAAATCAAGGAGAAGGACTACGCTCTGGTGAGCAACCTCGAAAATGTGGAGGTGCACATCTCGGCCATCCCCGGCGAGGTGTTCACGGGCAAAATCCTGCACATCTCGGACCTGCTCGACCCCGAAACGCGCTCGCTTGAGGTGATTGTGGAGTGCGATAACGCCGACGGGCGCATAAAGCCCAATATGTATGCCACGGTGGCGCTGACCGATGCACCCGTGCGCAAAATCATCATCCCCACCTCGGCCCTGATGCAGGGCGAGGGTCAGAGCTATGTGATGCGCGAGGTTGCCGCCGACACCTATGTGCGCGTGCCCGTGGAGGTTGAGAGCACCGACAGCTCGGATGCCGCCCGCACCGTGATAGCATCGGGTCTGGAGCCGGGCCAGCGCATTGTGGCCGCCGGTGCCTATTATCTGTTCGCCAACAAGTAAGCCCACCTGACACTGATGAAACGATATATTTCAAGTGCCATTCACAAGCGTGGCCTCATCTTCGCCGTGTTCGCGCTGGCGGCGCTCATCGGCGTGTTCTGCTGGAATCGCCTGGCCATCGATGCCTATCCGGATATTGCCGACGTGACCGTGCAGGTGGTGACCCAGGTGCCGGGCCTGGCTGCCGAGGAAATCGAGCAGCAGATCAGTATTCCCATCGAGCGTGCCCTCAACGGCATGCCGTCCACCAAGGTTCTGCGAAGCAAGAACACCTTCGGCCTCTCGACGGTGATTGTGGTGTTCGAGGACGGGGTGGACGATTACTGGGCGCGCCAGCAAATCCAGGCGCGCCTGAGCGAAGTGGAGCTGCCCTACGACGCCGCTCCGGAGCTCAACCCCCTGACATCGCCCACGGGCGAAATCTACCGCTACATCCTGGAGAGCGACAACCACAGCCTGCGCGAACTCACCGACCTGCACAAGTGGGTGATTATCCCGCGCCTGAAGCAGGTGGTGGGCGTGGCCGACGTGAGCAACTACGGCGGCATCACCACTCAGTTCCAGATTGAGCTGGACCCCTACAAGATGGAGCAGTACGGGGTGTCGCTGGGCGAGGTGGCCGAGAAAATCGAGGCCAACAATATGTCGGCCGGCGGCAGTATGCTGTCGCACGGCGACCTTTCCTACGTGATCCGCGGCATCGGCCTGATTACGGGTCTGGAGGACCTGGGCCGCATCGTGGTGAAATCCGAGAACGGCGTGCCGGTGTACCTTGCCGACCTCGGCGAGGTGAAATACGGCAACCTGGAGCGCAAGGGTGTGTTCGGCTTTACGGACGCCCAAGCCGACATCACCGACGGCGTGGAGGGCATCGTGCAGATGCTCCGCTACCAGAACCCCTCGGAAGTGCTCGAGGGAGTCAAGGCTGCCGTGGACGAGCTCAACAACGGCGGCCTGCCCGAGGGTGTGCGTATCCGCCAGTTCATGGACCGCACCGAGCTTGTGGACACGACGCTCCACACGGTGTCGCACACGCTGCTGGAGGGCATGCTCCTGGTGCTGGTGGTGCTCATCGTGTTCCTGGGCAGCTGGCGCGGCGCGGTGCTGGTGGCCATCACCATCCCGGTGTCGCTGCTGATAGCTTTCATCCTGATGAAGCTGACGGATATTCCGGCTAACCTGCTGTCGCTTGGTGCCATTGACTTCGGTATTCTTGTGGACGGCGCCATCGTGATGATGGAAACCATCCTCAAGAAGCGCGAGAGCAACCACGATGCGCCGCTCGAGGAGGAAAACATCATCAAGCGCGCCGCCGCAGTGGCACGCCCCATCCTGTTCTCCACGCTCATCATCATCACGGCCTATCTGCCGCTGTTTGCCTTCGAACACATCGAGAGCAAGCTGTTCACCCCCATGGCCTACACTGTGGGCTACGCCCTTGTGGGCGCTCTCGTGGTGGCCATCTTCCTTATTCCCGGCCTGGCCTTCCTGGCCTACCGCCGCCCGCAGGTGATTCGCAAAAATAAATGGCTCGAAAAGCTCACCGCGGCCTACACGCGCCAGATTTCGGCTCTGCTGGACCGTCCGCGTCGCATCTGGGTGCCCCTGGCAGCTATCCTTGTGGGTGCCGGCATCCTCACAGCCACTGTGGGCAAGGACTTCCTGCCGCCGCTCGACGAGGGTTCGATATGGATTCAGGTGCAGCTGCCTCCGGGCATCTCGCTTGAACAGAGCAAGCGCATGGGCAACGAGCTGCGCGAGGTTATCAGCCAGTTCGACGAGGTTTCATACGTGATGACCCAGGTGGGCCGCGACGATGAGGGCGCCGAGGCGTTCTCGCTCTCGCACGTGGAGTGCGGCGTGGGCCTCAAGCCCTATTCCACATGGAAAAGCGGGCGCACCAAGGCACAGCTTGTGGAGGCCATGGATGCCGAACTGCGCAAGATTCCGGGCATCGACCTTGGCTTCTCGCAGCCGATCATCGACATGGTGATGGACCAGATTGCAGGTGCGCACAGCGACCTCGCACTCAAAATCTACGGCGACGACCTGACCGAAACACGCCACCTGGCCGACAAGATAGCCGACCTGCTTGCCACCATTCCCGGCGCTACGGACGTGGCCGTGGACCAGGAGCCCCCGCTGCCGCAGCTGCAGGTGGTGGTGGACCGCGAAAAGATTGCACAGTACGGCCTGAACGCCTCCGACGTCACCGACCTCATCGAGCTTGCCATCGGTGGCAAGGCCATATCGCAGATTTTCATCGGCAGTAAGTCCTACGACGTTATCTGCCGCTACAATGAGCAGTACCGCGACACGCCCGAGAAAATAGGCTCGCTGATGCTCACCACGGAGGCCGGCGTGAAGATACCGCTGTCGCAGGTGACGGAAATCCGCACCACCACCGGCGCCAGCACCATCACCCGCGAAATGAACCGCCGCCACCTCACGGTGCGCGTCAATCTGCGCGGCATCGACCTCTCGGCCTTCCTGGCCCGCGCCAACGACATGATTGAAAAGGACATCCCCTACAACCACGAGGACATCCACCTGGAGTGGGGCGGCCAGTTCGAAAACCAGTCGCGTGCCTACTCGCGCCTGGGCATCGTGGTGCCTCTGGTGCTGGCAGTGATGTTCATCTTGCTCATCATTGCTCTGGGCCGTATCCGCCAGGCCGCCCTGTTGCTGTTCGTGATTCCGCTGGCCCTGTTCGGCGGCATGCTCGCTCTGAACGTGCGCGGCATGACGCTCAACGTATCGTCGGCCGTTGGATTCATCGCCCTTATCGGCGTGGCCATCCAGAATGGTGTGATCATGCTGTCGCACATCAACAACCTGCGCGCCGAGGAAGGCGACTCGGACCTTCGCAACACCATCATCGAAGGTGCCCGCCACCGTTTCCGTCCCATTCTGATGACGGCCTCGGTTGCCGTGCTGGGCCTGTTGCCGGCTTCAATTTCCACCGGTATCGGCTCGGACGTGCAGCGCCCGCTGGCCACGGTGATTGTCTACGGTCTGCTGTTCGCCACCGTCATAACTCTCTACGTACTCCCGGTGCTGTACTATATGGTGGAGCGCCGTTATGTCAGAACTCATAAGTAATGAAGAAATGAAACTACGATATATTTTTGCGGCGCTACTGACCTGCTGCATGGGCGTGCAGGCCCAGGAGCGCGCCGAAGTGCCGGTGAGTGCCGATGAATTCCTGGCCCTGGTGTGCCGCGGCAATCTGTCCCTGGCCTCCGAAAAACTCAATGTGCCCATAGCGCAGGCCGAGGCACGCGCCGCCGCCGTGTTTGCCGACCCGAGCCTGAGCCTGGAATACGCCAACAACGATGACCACCGCATGCAGATGGGCCAGAGCTTCTCGGCCGAACTGGGCTACACCATCTCCCCGGGCAAACGCGGGGCGCGAGTGAACCTGGCCAAGAGCGAGGCTGCCCTGGCCGAGGCGCTCCTGGAGGACTATCTGCGCAACCTGCGCCTGGAGGCATCCACAGCCTACTACGAAACCGTGCGCCTGGGCGAGCTGATGGAGCAGGCGCGACTGCTGGCCGAGGTGATGAGCGCCGTAGCCGCTACGGACAGTATGCGCCACGCCGTGGGCAACATCCGCCCGGCCGATGCCATGCAGACACGCCTTGAGGCCAATGTGGCCGTGGCCGACTATATTGCGGCGTGCAACGACTACGACAACGCCCGCCTGGCATTGGCTGCCTATACCGGACCCTCCGAGGGTGCACCGGTGTACTACACTCCCACGGGCACACTCGACTTTGAGGAGCCCCTCTACGCTGTGGACGAGCTCGTGGCCGGTGCTCTTGAACGCCGCGCCGACCTTGTGGCAGCCCTCAAGAATGTGGACGTGGCCCGCAAGGCCCTCACTGTGGAAGGCAAGGAGCGCAACCTGGACTTTGAGGTGGCTCTGGGCTACAACTACAACACCGAAGTGCGCAACGAACTGGCTCCGGCCCCGCGCTTCTCGGGCATGACCGTGGGTGTGACCGTGCCGCTGCCCTTCTCCAACAGCAACAAGGGCGCGCTCACAGCCGCGCGTCTGCGCGCCGAGCAGGCCGAAATCGACTACCAGCGCGCCCGCCAGGAAGTGCAGACACAAACCGTGCAGGCCTATAACGACTATGTGGCCGCCGGCAAGCGTGCACAAGCCGTGGGCAAGATGGCAGCCGAGCAGTCGCGCGAGGTATTCGAGGCCTACCGCCGCAGCTATACCGCGGGCGACATCGACATCAACGATTTCCTTGACATCGTGCACAACTACACCGACGTTGCCACCATGGCCATCGACAGCCGTGCGGCCCGCATTGCCGCCCTGCTCGCCCTGCGCCACACGGCAGCTATAAGCGAGTGATTTTAGGGTCCTTAAGGACCTTAAAGACTTTAAAGGCCCTAACTACAAAATCGGCCGGATGCCATTGGGCATCCGGCCGATTGTTATTTAGAAGCCGCAGGGGCTTTATTTCACTTCCCAGGTTTCGCCGGCAAGAATCATGTCGCGCAGCGAGTTGAAGCCTTTCTTTGCCTGAACCTCGCGCACCTGCTCGCTGACACCATCGTTGTAGGTCGGAGCGGCCACGTCGCGAATCACGCCCAGGGCCAGAGGCAGGTCGCCCAGGCCGTCCATCATGGCAAGCTGCTGATGGAGGAAGTTGGACTCGGTGTGGGCATCGTGCACCAGCACATCGTCGATGGTATAACCGTCCTCGCCGATGGTCACGGCCTTCAGCAGGAAGCCGTCGCGCACGAGGCCGCGGTTCTTGTCGCGGCCGAAAATCATCTTTTCGCCGTGGCGCAGCAGGATGGTGCGGTCAGCGCGCACCTCGCGGTCGGTGATGGCGTTGTGGATGCCGTTGTTGAAAATCACGCAGTTCTGCAGGATTTCCACAACCGAGGTGCCGGCATGGCGGGCAGCGGCTGCCAGGACCTCCTGCGAGGTCTGCAATTCAACGTCGATGGAGCGGGCAAAGAAGTTGCCGCGCGCACCGAACACCAGTTCGGCCGGGATAAAGGGATCCTCGGTGGTGCCGTAGGGGCTGGACTTGGACACGAATCCGCGGCTCGATGTGGGCGAGTACTGGCCCTTGGTGAGACCGTAGATTTTGTTGTTGAACAGCACGATGTTGATGTCGATGTTGCGGCGCACGGCGTGGATGAAGTGGTTGCCGCCGATTGCCAGACCGTCGCCGTCGCCCGAAATCTGCCATACGGTCATTTCGGGGTTGGCCACTTTGTAGCCGGTCGCTACGGCTGCTGCACGACCATGGATGGTGTGGAAGCCATAGGTATTCATGTAGTAAGGCAGGCGCGAGCTACAGCCGATGCCCGAAATCACGGCCGTTTTGTGGGGCGCGATGCCCAGGGTGGCCATGGCCTTGTGGAGGGTGTTGAGGATGGCGTGGTCGCCGCAGCCGGGACACCAGCGCACGGCCTGATTGCTTTTATAGTCGGCTGCTGTGTAGGTCTTGTTCTCTTCCATTGCTTAGGCCTCCATAAGTTTGGTTGTACGTTCTACCAGTTCGCTCACCGAGAAGGGCTGGCCCTGGATTTTATTGATGCGCTCGATGCGGTGCTCGGGGAAGCGGCTCTGCAGATAGTCGGCAAACATGCCGGTGTTGAGCTCGGCCACGATGATGCGCTTGTAGTGGCTGAGCACCTCGGCGGTGTTGGCCGGCAGCGGGTTGATGTAGCGGAACTGAGCCATTGCCACCGGACGGCCCTGGCGGCAGAGCTCCTCGGCAGCGGTGCGGATGTGGCCGTAGGTGCCACCCCAGCCGATGAGCAGGGTGTCGCTGTCGGGGTCACCCAGCACTTCGAGGGCCGGGATATCGTCGGCGATACGGGCAATCTTCTCGCGGCGGAGTTCCACCATCTTCTCGTGGTTGACGGGGTCGGTGGAGATAGCGCCTGTCTGGGCATCCTTTTCAAGGCCGCCCAGACGGTGGGTGGCGCCCTCGGTGCCGCTCATAGGCCAGTAGCGGCCCAGATTGTCGCGGCGCATGTAGGGGCTCCAGCTGCCGTCGGCCAGCAGCTCGGCGGGCACGTCGGGAGTCTTGATTGCGGGATACTCGTCGGCCTCGGGCACACGCCATGCGGACGAACCGTTGCCGATGAAGGCATCGCTCAGCAGAATCACGGGAGTGGAGTGCTCAACGGCTATGCGGCAGGCCTCGAAAGCCATGGTGAAGCAGTCCGTGGGCGATGCGGGAGCCACCACAGCCACGGGCGACTCGCCGTTGCGGCCGTAGAGAGCCTGCATCAGGTCGGTCTGCTCGGTCTTGGTGGGCAGGCCCGTGGACGGACCGCCGCGCTGCACGTCGATAACCACCAGAGGCAGCTCGGCGATAACAGCCAGGCCGATGCCTTCGCTCTTGAGCGCCAGGCCGGGGCCCGAAGTGGAGGTTACGGCAAGGTTGCCGGCAAAGGAAGCACCGATGGCCGAGCATACGCCGGCAATCTCGTCCTCCATCTGGCAAGCTTTCACACCCAGGTCCTTGCGCTTGGCAAGCTCGTGGAGAATATCGGTGGCGGGGGTGATGGGGTAGGAGCCCAGGAACAGCGGACGGCCGCACTTCTCGCTGGCCATAATCAGGCCCCATGCGGTGGCCGTATTGCCGTTGATGTCGGTGTAGATACCGGGGCGGGGATCCTCGGTTTCCACCTTGTAGGTGCTCACCGAAGCATGGATATTATGACCGTAGTCAAAACCGGCCTGAAGCACCTTGGCGTTAGCCTCGAAGATAGCCGGCTTTTTAGCGAATTTCTTTTTCAGATGGCGCAGGGCAGCCTCCAGGGGGCGGTCAAAGAGCCAGCACACCAGGCCCAGGGCGAAGATGTTGCGGCACTTCAGCACGCTCTTGTTGTCCAGGCCGCTCTCAGCAAGGGCAGCCTTGGTCATAGTGGTTACAGGCACTTCCACCACCTGAGCCTTGATGCCCAGCTCCTCGAAGGGCTTGTCGGTGGCATAGAGCGCCTTCTTGAGGTCGGCCTCTTTGAACGAGTCGATATCGACAATAATCACACCGCCGGGCTTGAGGAATTTGTAATTCTGCTTCAGAGCGGCAGCATTCATGGCGATGAGCACATCGCACTGGTCGCCGGGAGTGTGCACACCGGTGCCCACACTCACCTGGAAACCGGACACACCGCTGAGCGAACCCTGCGGGGCGCGGATTTCAGCGGGATAATCGGGGAAAGTCGACACCTGGTTGCCAAGACCGGCCGAAACATTGGTAAAAATGTTTCCGGCAAGCTGCATACCGTCGCCCGAGTCGCCCGAGAAACGCACTACGACCTTGTCGAGTGTTTTTACATTCGTCTTCTCCAACATGATTGGTTTGGAACTTTTGGATTTGTTTTATTTAGGATAACTGTATAATTTAGCGCTGTTAATGTGCAAAATCAGGCTTGGCAAAGCGGGTGCTGCCCGCAGACCGAAGCCGACTGCAAAGATAATCACAATATTGCAAACCGCGAAATCTTTTACCCTTAATCTCATATTATTTCGCAACTTGTGCCTCCGATGCTGAACAGTGAAGCGTACCGAGCCGTTATAATTCCCATAGTCGGAGTAGAATCGGCATAAATATTTGTGTAATAAGCTTCAATTGTGGTGCGTTAAGATTTTTTTGCAATTTGAACCAAAAAAAAGCGCTATCTTTGCACAAATCTTTGACCAATTGTGCTTCAATTATAGAATTAAACGACTATTGCCCAGATTGTTTTAAGATATTGTATATAATAATTTACCCACCCCTACTACTCGTTTTTCACTCAACTGACATATAAATCCTTAATTTCCCACCCGAATCGCCATAGCAGCCACCGAGAGGTGATGCAATGCTTGCAACGTTCATTACAACTTCGATAACCCTCCTGTAAATCACTAAACTACAATAATAATGGATTCGAATTCCAACGAAAAGAAACCGAAACGCCCGCGCATCGGGCAATCGTTCCACACGGCCGACGACAGCGCCGAACCCCGCCGCTACGACCGTCCCTACGCACCCCGCCAGAACGCAAGCGAGGGTGAAGGCGACGAGGCCGGCAACAATGGCGGCTACCAGCCCCGCCAGCAGCGCCCCTATCAGCCCCGTCCCTACAACAACGGTCCGCGCCAGTACAACAACGGTGGCAACAACTACAATCAGCGTCCCTATCAGCCCCGCCACTACAATAATCCGGCAGCCGAGGGTGCCGACCCCAATGCGGTGGAGGGTGAAGGCAACAACGGCGCTTATCAGCCCCGCCAGCAGCGCCCCTATCAGCCCCGTCCCTACAATAATAATAACAACGGTCCCCGTCAGTACAACAACGGCGGCAACCGTCAGTATAACAACAACGGTCCCCGCCAGTACAATAACAACGGCGGCAACCGTCAGTACAACAACAACGGTCCCCGCCAGTACAATAACAATGGCGGCGGCAACCGTCAGTACAACAACAACGGTCCCCGCCAGTACAACAACAATGGCGGCGGCAACCGTCAGTACAACAACAACGGCCCCCGTCAGTTCAACAACAACGGCGGCGGCAACCGCAAGTTCAACAACAACCGCAATCAGAATTCGGCTTTCCCCGGCCGCGGCAAGAGCTTCACTCCGCGCCCCAAGCGCATCGAGTACGAAATGCCTATTCCCGATCCGGATGAGCAGATTCGCCTGAACAAATACATGAGCAACGCCGGCATCTGCTCGCGTCGCGAAGCCGACGAGTTCATCACCCAGGGCCTGGTGAAGGTCAACGGCCAGGTGGTGACCGAGCTCGGCACCAAAATCAGCCACCAGGACGTGGTTGAGTACGACGACAAGGTTGTGACCCTGCAGAGCAAGTGCTACATCCTGCTCAACAAGCCCAAGGATTGCGTCACCACCAGCGACGACCCCAACGGCCGCCTCACGGTGATGGACCTCGTGAAGGGCGCCTGCCCCGAGCGCATTTACCCCGTTGGCCGTCTGGACCGCAACACCACCGGTGTGCTGCTGCTCACCAACGACGGCGACCTGGCCTCGAAACTCACCCACCCCAAGTTCGTGAAGAAAAAAATCTACCACGTGTGGTGCGACCGCGATATTGAGGAGGACGACATGCAGCGCATTGCCGACGGCATAGAGCTTGAGGATGGCCCCATCCACGCCGACGCCATCAGCTACGCCACCGAAACGGACCGCAACCAGGCCGGCATCGAAATCCACTCGGGCCGCAACCGCATTGTGCGCCGCATTTTCGAGTCGCTGGGCTACCACGTCACCAAGCTTGACCGCGTCTACTTTGCAGGCCTCACCAAGAAGAACCTGCCCCGCGGCCGCTGGCGCTACCTGACTCAGGAGGAAGTTAACTACCTGAAGATGGGTTCGTTCGAATAATCCGAATAATTTAGCATATAACACGCGAGAAGAGTCCGGCCACTGTGCCGGGCTCTTTTTTTCGTAAAACTTTTTTACTCCGGCCCGCGTTTTTATCTTATTACTACCTATACTACTTACTATTATGAACAAAGCACTTGGAATAATAATTGCCGTAGCTGCGGCGGTGCTGGCACTGGCCGGTTGCAGTTCCTACACGCTCACCAACAGTGAGTCGTACGTAGGAGCGAACCTGAGCTCCTTCCACACTTTCCGCATTGTGAGCCCCTCTGACGGCGATCTGCCTCCGGGCATGTCGATGGTATCGTACTACAATATTTCGGCCGCCATCCGCGAGCAACTGACTGAACGCGGCTTTACCGAGGACCCGAACTCGCCCCTGCTGGTCAACATCGGTCTTACGGTGAAGAAACAGCTTGTGAACGTGCCGGTCACGCAGACCGTGCAAACCGGTCCGGCCTTGCCACCCCCTCCGGCCCCTCCGCTGCCCCGGCCTGTACGCCCCGGCGTGGTGCCCGGCCCCGGCCCGGCAATGAACGGTGTGGTGCCCGTGTTCATGTATCCCCGTGCCTACTACTGGCCTAACTACACCACGGTGACTCAATGGGTGCCCAGTATATATAAGGAAGGTGTGCTCACCATGGACCTCGTGGATATCACCAAGGAGGAGCCTGTGTATACCGCCTCAGTAGCCACCATTCTTGACAATGGCGACAGCGAACTGCAAACCCTTTCGGGTATCGCAAAGGCCGTGCAGGTGCTGTTCTCCAAGTTCCCCGTCCCTGTTCAGAAATAACATCTGCGTAAGCACCTCCCCTTAAAAAAGTGTGCGGGCCCCCGGCGTGGGAGTCCGCACATTTCTATAATTAGATGCTTGAAGCTTAGAGGCTTGCCTTCACCTGGGCCAGATAGTTCTCGATGCCCTTCGCAATCTGCTGTGCCAGGCGGGTGCGCATTTCGGGGTCGGCGAGCATCTCCTCGTCGGGCAGCGACGACATGAACAGCACCTCAACCAGCGCGTTGGGGAAGTCCGTGGGGCCGTTGAGCGAGAAGTTGAAGTTGCCCGTCAGGCCGAAGTTGGCCAGGCCGAGCTCCAGCATGGAGCTGTGGAGGTTCTGAGCCAGTGCACGCGAGAACAGGTGCTTGTAGTAACTGCTGGTGCCCATCGGTATCAGCGGGTTGCCCGAAGCGTTGTTGTGCACGCTCACGGCCAGGTTCACACCTGCTTCGCGCCAGATGTTCTTGCGTTCGGTCATGCTGGGGCCGGTGTCGCCTGAGCGGGTGAGCACCACGTTGGCACCCTTCTTGCGCAGGATGTCGGCCAGCTTGAGCACGATGTCCAGGTTCACTTCCTTTTCCGTGAGACCCGAGGGCGAGTGTGCGCCGGGGTACGGGCCGCCGTGGCCGGCATCCAGGCCGATCGTCAGGTCCTTGAGCTCGAGCGAGGCCGGACGGTGGCGCACGTCGATGTTGAGCACGTTGCCGTCATAGGCAATGCTGTAGCCCCACTGATATTTTTCCTTCAGATGAATAATGAGCGACAGCACGTCGGACTCGTCCTGACGCAGGTCCACGTAGTCAATCATTCCGGGGGTGTTGCGCTGTGTGAGCCAATTGGTGTTGTTGGTGGCGCCGTAGAGCTTCACCACGATGGTCGAGGGGTCGATTTCGGTGTAGGAGGAATACGGCAGTCGGCCGGGCAACGACACAGCCACACGGTCGGCCGTGCCGATATTTGACACCGAGGTGGAGCCGGTGTTGTACACCTTCATGCCCTCGCCGCCGGCGTTCACATATTCCTTGGGCACGTAGGCGAATGCCTGCTGGCCCAGAGCCACTTTATAGAGGTTGCGGGTCTCGCCCACGGCAGTCAGCGGGATACCGGCGTCAATAAATCCCATCTTGGAACCGCCCAGACGGTCGCCGCCGTTGCCATACTGGAGGTAGGCACCCTCGGTGGTGGTCACTGCCACAGGCTCGGGCAGCGTGAAGGTTTCCTCGGGAGCAGTGCTGGCAACCGCGGGGCGTTGGGCCAGCACAAGGTGCACATTGGTGTCGGTCGTGCCGCCCTTGGTGCGGACAGTCACAGGGATATTGTTATCGCCCTGGCTCAGTGTCACCTCGGCACCAAATGAGCCCGTGCGGTACACATGAGCTTCCTTGCCGTTGATGTAAGCAGTAGCGCCGGGCTCGGTCACACCAATCAGATAGTGCTTGGCGGTGTACACGGTGTCGGTGCGTCGGTCGCCGTTGTAAATTTTCAGTGGAGGATTAGCGGCTGCTGCTGCGCCGGCTGTCAGCACGCAGGCCATAGTTGCAGTAAATAATCGTGTCATCAGATTTAATGTGATATGTTCGTTGTGCAAAAATACGACAATTTGAGCAAATACGCGCCATAATTGAGTAAATACTCCTGAATGGATAAAAAGTTGGACAAAACAGCTACTTCATTAGAAAAGTTCCCAACTTTTTCATACCTTTGCGCACGATAATCGCAAAGCATTATGAAACAAGAAGCTAAAAAGATGGACCTCAACACCCTGCGACGCCTGGCATCCCAGTTCAGCGAAATAGAGGATAGCTGCCTCTATGCGCATCTGAAACTGAGTTCTACCCTGCCGCTCAGCGCCTTCACCACCGAACAGATCAAAGTTGAGGGCCTGACAATGATATTTCTGCTGAAAGGAACGCTGAAAGTCAAGTTCAACTTCGAGGAATTCGAAGTCGCCGGCCCCTCCATCATGTCGTTTATCCACGGAACGCTTTTTTCGCTCCAGACCCTTAGCCCGGACGACGAGGCCGAATTCTATGTGCTCAACTACTCCACGGCTTTCCTCCAGGAAATCAACATATCGTTCTCGGCCATTTCGAGCGACATATTCGTGGGGCACGATGAGCCATACTTCACTATCCAGGACCGCGAAGTATCGGTAGTGCTACGCTATCTGTCCATGATGCAGAGTGTTATGGCCGACAAATTCAACCTCCAGATCAGCCGCCACATCATGTCCAACCTCACGGCGGCTTTCGTGTATCAGCTTCTCGCTTTTGTGTACAAAAACCTCGGTGCGCACGACTCCGAGAGCATCGGCCCGCGCCGCAGCGGTTATGTGCAGGATTTTATCAAACTCGTCCACCAGTATTACACCCAGGAGCGCTCTGTCAACTTCTACGCCTCCAAGTTGTTCATATCGCCCAAATACCTCTCGCTACTGGTCAAGGAAGCCACAGGCCGCTCGGCCGCTCGGTGGATTGACCACTTCGTGATAACCGAAGCCAAAAACCTGCTTCGCTTCTCCGGCAAGAACATCCAGCAGGTGGCCTACGCGCTGAACTTTTCCAATCAATCCTCCTTTGGCAAATATTTCAAGCACCTCACCGGCATGTCGCCCACCGAATTCCAGAAATCGTAAGAGCAACCCCTCTGACATTTGACTTCTGACTTAAATCAAAGCGCCCGGCCTGTTGAGGTCGGGCGCTTTGATTGCATTCAAGTAGATAAGACAGGTTTGTTAATGATAAAGAACGTTTTCACTATTT
>JAAVFP010000012.1:2960-139384 GCA_014800735.1 Bacteroidales bacterium | reverse complement strand
AGAGAATCGTATTCCTTATCGAGGCGTTGATCATTAAATATACTATGACTTTTCATATGCGTTATTGTTGTGTTTTTTTTCTGTATATAACGCATATTTGTGGGTAAAGGATAGTGCCAAAGGCACGTCCCTACAATCTTTTAAATTTGCGGCTCGAAAACATATGCGCCGAGGGCTGTGGGTGGGGTGCGGGGCAGGCCGTAGAAATCGAACTCGGCTGTCGGGGGAATGAGCTCGGGGTCGGCGGCGAAGGCTGCGGGTGAGTCGGGGCGCAGGCGGTAGTCGAATATGTAGTCCTGGCGCTCGGTGTAGAAGAGCGGGTCCTCGCCCCATATGCAGTTCACGAAGTTGGCATCGTCCTCGCCGTTGCTGCGGAACAGGCAGGTGTTGAAGAGTATGTCGAGCCCGGCGATGTCGGCCGGCGCAAGGTCGGCTCCCAGACCGTAGATGATTGAGTTGGTGAAGCTTGCGCTAAGGTAGGGCAGGCCCGAACCGTCGTCGGTGGCGGCAGTGCCGATGTGCGTGAGCTGGATGGCTGCGCCAGATATTGCGCTGAACAGATAGTAGTTGGCAAAGGTGCACTGCGCGAAGCTGTGGCGACCTCCCTGAAGGTAGACCAAGCCTGCGCCGCCCTCAGAAAATTCGCAACCCACGGCCTCGACGGCTGTGTGGATGCCTTCAAGCACCAGGACGCCGGAATTGGTCAGGCGGCAGTTGTGCAGGCTGAGCTGCGGTGTGGCGGAATAATCGGCCTCGGGGTCGCCGTCCGCATAGACTCCTGAGGTGGTATTGCGTATGATGGTTTCAGTCAGGTAGTTGGCAGCGGAGGTCGGGGCGAAATACACCCCTTCCCACTGGCGCGACATGATGTCGAAGGAAATATCGCCCACGACATTGCCCTGGCGGTCGCCCTCGAACACAACCGGGGAGCCTGGCAGGCCCTCGGAACGGAGTGTGCCACGCACAAGCATCTGAGCCTTATCATGGAAGCACAGGCGCGCGCCCGCGGGGATGGTGAGCACCGCGCCGGGTGCCACGGTGAGCGAGTCGAAAATCTGGTAGGGCAGGGGAGAGTCCAGCACGGCATCGGTGTCGATAATCTCGCCGCGCAGGCGCACCACGTTCTGGCCGAGTGCGCTCAGAACCACGGAGCGCGTCACGCCGTTGGTGGTGAAGTTGAGCGAGGCACTGACAGCCGTTGGCTCAACGGCATCCGTTGCCGGAAGGGTGGCCTCGACGAACACAAAAATCGAGTCGTTGGGGCGGATGTCAACATCGGTGAAGCTTTGGCCGCTGAGGCCATCCACGTTCACGCGGAAGTTAGCGGCGTTGGGGCCTGACAGGTATATATTGCTTATGGACAGCTGCTTGCTGTGTGGATTGTAGACCGTGAAGCGGCTCGTGGCCGACGGCTCGGCGGTGAATATGGTGCCGAGCGAGAGGGTATCGGTGGAGAAACGCGGCTGGTCGGACGGCGAGGTAGTGTAGCGATCCTCGATGCACGCGCCAGTGGTGGCAAGTGCCAGAGCTGCAATGAGATATATGAGAATGCGGTGGACGTTCATGCGGATAAATTCAAAGTATTGTCTATTTATTACAACGTAGGTGCCTGATAATTATTGCAGTACAATATTAATTGCATGAGATGACAAAAATCATTGCAATAAATATTGACAAATGGATTTAATTGTTGTAACTTTGCATCGTAAATTTTAATCAACTACTTCAAATGAAATCAACAACTACCGAACGCGACGAGGCCTTTGCCCAGGTATGCCGCCGTATCATCGCCGGCCAGCGCAAAAACAGAAAACCCATCCCTTTCGAGGAACTGCTCACAAAAGCCCTTACCACTCGCCCTGAGAGGCATTTTGTGGAGTACGACAGCGCCCTGCGCCGTCTCTACGCCCTGCGCCGTGGCAGAGAGAGTTGCCGTCCGGGCCTGGCGACACAGAAGTGGCATGAAATCTATGCACAGGTTAGGGTGGTGATGGTGCGCCGTCCGCAGCTTTCGTTTCCTATGGCGGTGGCCTTTGCGCTGGCCTACAAGCGCCCGAGCCGCTTCTACATGCCCGAGAAACATGCCCGCGACATCCTGCGCCGAGTTATCGCTGCCGAAACTATGGTTATCTAACTTAAAATATCTAATACTATGACAATCGCAATTTCAATTGACAAGATTCTTGACAGCGTCTTTGCCCGAGTGGCGCTCGACGCCGTGTGCACCGGTACGACTCCGGCCGTCGGGCGCGATGAACTGCCTGCTCTGCGAGTGCTTGCGCGCGATATTCTGCGCTCGCAGGTAGCGCGCCTGGGCAACCTGGTGAAATCAGCGGATTTCGACTCGGACCCCGAAATCGTTCAGGTGGTGCTGGGGGTCGACGGCAATTCGGCCGTAGCGCCGGTGGCTGGCAGTGTGATGTGCTCGGCCCTGGGGCTGGGTATCATGGCAGCGCTTCATGGCGGCACCGCGGCTGAGGCCGAATTCCGCAGCGGCTCCGAGAGTGAGCTGTCCATCCTGCTGGCGGCTACCGAGGCACGCATTGTCCCCGGTGCGTGAAAAATCAGGGTCCTTAAAGTCATTAAAGACCTTAAGGACCCTGGATTATGAGGTTATAGCCTCAGAGGCTTAGTTGAGAGCCTTGGAGAGGTTGTAGTTGGCGAATTCGAGGTCGTCCATGGCGCGCTTGGCCAGCGAAGAATCAAGGCGTACGGCCTGACGGAGGTTGGTGTTGAGCATCGACTCGTTGTTGGTGCGGGCACCGAGCACAGCCATCAGATAGTAGGTGGTGGCGTCGGGGGTATCGATAGCTGCGAGGGTGGATTTAGCCTTGCTGTAGTCCTTGGTAAGAATCTGGGCCAGAGCGGCGTTGTTGCTCTTGGTGTCGCCGAAAGCACGCACGGCAGCTGCGTTGTCGCCCTGCTTCAGGTAGTACACACCCAGGGCGTCGCCCAGCTCGCTTACGCCGGCAGCCGAGCCGAAGTACTGGTTGGCCTTGGTGTAGTTGCCGTTGAGCATCTCGATGAGGCCGAGGTTCATCTGGGGTTCACCGTTCTTGGTGAGGGTAGCGGCCTTGGCGAAGGAAGCGCGAGCGGCATCGTAGTCGCCGTTGATGTACTGAGCCATGCCGAGGTCGTTCCAGGTGCGGTAGTCATTGCCGTAGAGGCGTGCGGCGGTGTCGTAGATGCGGATTTTCTGGTCGTTGTCGTCGGTGAGTGTGGCGGCATAGAGGATTTCCTCAACGTTGAGCTTGGAGGGATCGGAAGCGAAGAGGCTCATGATTTCGCTGTCGCTCTTGCCGATAACGTCGATGCTGGCGGTGATGCGCGAGTAGCGGAGTTTGGGCAGAATTTCGTCGGCAAGCTGCTCGAACACGTTGGAGAGGTTGCGGATTTCGCGTTCGCGCTGCTCGGGGTCCTTGTACATGCTCAGCACGCTAAGAATCAGTTCTTTGTCCTGGATGTTGCTCTGAGCCACGAGCTTCTGGAAGCCTTCCCAGTCCTGGGCGGTGAACTGAGCGGTAAGTTCGCCGAATTCGGTGATTTTGTCCTTTTTGAGCTGACGGTTCACGTAGTCCTTGGTGTTTTTCTCGCGGTTCTCGGCCAGGGTGGTGTTGAGTTTCACACCGCCGTCGGGCGAGGCATAGGACGAAATGTTGATTTCCTGAAGCACACGGTTGTCGGCCTTGTTGGCGGCAATCATTTCGCGCTGCAGTTCCTGCATGGCGTCGGTGTTGAGCTGGCCGGCGCGGATGTTGGCCTGGTTGATGAGGAACATGATGTCGGCAGCATATTTCTCATTGATGATTCGCTGGAAAGCGTCCTGAGCCAGAGCGGGGTGCACTGTGGCGGCGTTGGCAAAGTCGGCTGTACGCACCACGCCGGTGGCCACCTTCACGCGGGGCAGGGTGTAGTGTCGGCTGCCCTGGGTCACTGCGAAGTCAAGGTAGAGCTCGCTCTTGGCCATTTCGGGCTGGTATTTGAAGTCCACGGGGATGGTGGCGTTGCCGCCGGTGAGGTAGGGAATCACGGGAACATTGCTGCGCACTCTCTCGCCCTTGAAGGTATAGGGCTGCGAGGTTACTTCCTGGCCGGCGAATACCAGTGTGGGAGTGATGGTGACTTCGGCATTTTTCTGGAAAAATTTGGCGGGGATTTTGGCGCTTACGCGTGCCGGGACTTTCTCGCCTACAACTTCAAGGGGATTAGGGTTTGTGGTGAAGTAGTTGGCACTGAACTGGCCAAGCTTTTTTCCGCACGAGCTCAGCGACAGGGCAAGGCCGAGGCCGAGAACGTAGCACAGTTTGCGGTTCATTTCTGTATAATTTTTTGATGGTTGAATTTTCAATTTTTTTATTAACTGCAAAGATACTGCATTTTTCCCTATTATTCAATTTGGCGGAGTTAATTAGGAAAAATTTGCGATTTATCGTATATTTGCAGCCCCCTCATTCAGATGCAGGATATGAAAAAAGTACACCTATTTTTCCCCGAGAACGACCTGGCGCTTGCGCGCGACCTTGAAAACTACACTCCGCCGCCTGCGGCCGCCCGATTGCGGCGGGCGGGCGAGGTCCTGCCTCTTTGGTACGCGGCCGACGGTGACAGCTTTATTTCCACGGGTGTGAACGCGGCGTGGCTCCGCGGCATGCAGGATGCTTTCGGCATGCGCGTGGGCGTGTTCGATTATCATCCCGAGGGCTGCACTGCTGCGCCGTGGGGATGGTCGCGGGCTTCGAGGCGGATGTATTTGTCGCGCGGTTTCGCGCTGGACGCTTTG
Source organism: Bacteroidales bacterium (assembly GCA_014800735.1). GTDB lineage: Bacteria > Bacteroidota > Bacteroidia > Bacteroidales > Muribaculaceae > CAG-873. The sequence goes on along the minus strand of JAAVFP010000012.1, from coordinate 134,604 downwards.
CCCGACGATGCCCGGCTGGCACGAATCCGCGAGCTGTCGCATAGGCGCACGGCCGCGCAGATAGCCGGGCGCTTGGCCGGACTTGCAGGGACGGATATGACTCCGCCTGCCGTGGAGTGCACCACCATGACCGAGGTGGCCGATTTTGTAGAGCGCAACGGCGATGTGCTGCTGAAACTGCCCTGGAGTTCCTCGGGGCGCGGGCTGGTGAAGGTGGACCCTCGCACCCTCAGTGCACAGACGGGCATGATTGAGGGAATGATTAAGCGCCAGGGCTCGGTGATGGCCGAGAAGTTCTACGACAAGGCTGTGGACTTTGCCATGCTGTTCACCATGACTGACGGGCGCTGTGAATATAACGGACTGTCGCTTTTCGCCACCGACCGCCTTGGCAGTTACACGGGCAACACTCTTGCTCCGCAGGAGCGCCTGGCCGAGCTTATCGCACACCCGGCGTTGAGCTGCCTTAGCGCTGCGCTACCGCAAGTGCTTCAGGATATTATCGGCACCGACTACGACGGCCCGATAGGGGTGGACATGATGACGCTGACCGATGGCCGCATTGACCCCGCAGTGGAGCTGAATCTGCGCATGACCATGGGCCATCTGTGCCTGCGCCTCTACGACCGCTATATCGCACCCGGGGCCGAGGGAACTTTTGCGGTCAACCCCGCAGGCCCGGCTGCCGCAGGGGCCGATGTGTTCAACGGGCGCCTGCACTACGGCGCTATTGACCTCAACCCACCGGGGAGCGATTTCCGCTTCGTGGTAAACATAAACAAATAGAAAGGTCCGGGCTGTGAGGCTCGGACCTTTCCGTGTTTCTTGATTATGAGGCAGGTGTCTGCTTAGTCGATAGTTTCGTCAGCTTCGTAACCACCCATTTCGCGGATAGCGTTCTTCAGCATAACGTACTGCTGGAAGAGGTGGTTTACGGGAACTTCGTCCTTGGTGTAGTCGTGCATCGGGCTCTTGAGGAAGAACGACAGGAAGCGCTGAGTGCCGTAGCGGTCGGCGCGGGCAGCGAGGTCGCTCAGGAGCACGAGGTCAAGGCAGAGGGGAGCTGCCAGGATGGAGTCGCGGCACAGGAAGTTGATCTTGATCTGCATGGGGTAGCCCATCCAGCCGAAGATGTCGATGTTGTCCCAGCCTTCCTTGTTGTCGTTGCGCGGGGGATAGTAGTTGATGCGCACTTTGTGGAAGTACTGAGTGTCCTCGTCGTTGCCGTGGCCGTAGAGGTCGGGCTGGTGTTCGGGCACGAGGATGGACTCGAGGGTGGACAGTTTGGAAACCTCCTTGGTGCGGAAGTTGGCGGGCTCGTCGAGCACCAGACCGTCGCGGTTGCCGAGGATGTTGGTCGAGAACCAGCCGCTCAGGCCCAGGCAGCGGGTGCCGATGATGGGAGCGAAGCCGGATTTAACCAGGGTCTGGCCGGTCTTGAAGTCCTTGCCGGCGATGGGCATTTTGGTCTTTTCGGCGAGTTCCCACATAGCGGGGATGTCGACGGTGGTGTTGGGAGCACCCATGATGAAGGGGCAGCCCTCGGAAAGTGCGGCGTAGGCGTAGCACATGGAGGGAGCGATGCGGTCCTTGTCGTCAGCCTTCATTGCAGCCTCGAGGTCGGCCAGGGTGTAGTGAACGTCCTTGTCAATGGGAACGTAAACTTCGGTGGAAGCGGCCCAGAGAACCACTACGCGGTCAACACCGGTTTCTTTCTTGAAGTTGCGGATGTCCTCGCGGAGCTGCTCAACCATGTCCCAGCGGTCCTTGCAGTCCTTCACGTTGTTGCCTTCGAGGCGCTTAGCGTAGTTCTTGTCGAAAGCGGCCTTGAGGGGCTTGATAGCTTCGAGTTCTTCCTTAACGGGGAGGATGTCCTTAGCCTTGAGAACCTCGGCGTTTACAGCGGATTCGAAAGCGTTTTCGGGATAAACGTCCCAAGCGCCGAACACGATGTCGTTGAGGTCGGCCAGGGGCACGATTTCGTTATATTTGAGGTATTTTTTGTCTTCGCCCTGACCAACACGCATGATGTCGTACTGGGTCATGGAACCTACCGGTTTAGCGAGGCCTTTGCGGGCCATGAGTACACCGGTCATGAAAGTGGTGGTTACGGCACCGAGGCCAACAACCATAACACCGAGTTTGCCGGTAGCGGGTTTAGCAATTGTGCTCATAAGATTTGAGTGGTTTTTTATGAGATGTTATATAAATATCATGCTTAATAGCCCAAAGGAGAGGCGACGGCGAAGCCACCGCTCCCAAAGGCGGATTTGCGGGTCAAAAGTAGTTATAGTATTTTAAATGTAAAAATTTTCATGCGGGAAATTTAGTGAACAAGTTCTAAATTTCCTTAACGGCATGGCTATAATGTATAGATATGTTAAAGCTACAATACGTTAGCCATTTGAGAGCAAATATATGTTAATTATGTGCTTTGCCGTTTTTCAGCTTTTTGCAAGCAAAAAGAGCCGCCCACGCCTGTTGGCAGCTCTTTGTGCTTACTCCTTATTTATAAATGTCGCGGAGTTCGTAGGTCTTTTTGCGTAGGTAGGCACCGAGTTCCTCGGGGGTTGTGGAGTGCAGTGCCTGTTCTTCGACCGATATTGGCTGGCCCACGCTGACGTGCATTGTTGAGCCGACCTTGCGGAACACTTCGTGGGGCAGCATGATTGAGCGCACGGGCCAGCAGATGTGGCCCATCAGGTTGCAAAGCCAGCTGTTGCTGCCGTGGAAGAAAATTGGAATCACTGGCACCTTGGCGCGGTGGATAATCTGGAGCACCGAGGGTTGCCAGGGGCGGTCCTGGAGGCCGTCGTGCAGGGTGGTCTTGCTCATGGCGCCTGCGGGGAAGAATCCCACGGGTTCGCCCTCCTTGAGCTGCTTGAGCACCTCGCGGATGCCGCGCACGCTCACTGCGCGCTTGGCGGGGTCGTTGGATGCCCAGGCATCCACGGCGATGAAGTTGGGGCGCATGGCCGTGATTTTGTTCAGAATCATGTTGACCATCACGCGGAACTCAGGGCGGTACTGCCCGATGAGGTAGATGAGCATGATGCCGTCCAGAGCACCGAAGGGGTGGTTGCTCACCGTGATGAAGGCTCCCTCGGGAAGGTTGTCGAGCACTTCCTGGCCGTCGATTTTCAGTGTGAGTTTGAACTCGTCGAAAAGCAGTCGGCGTGTGAACTCGGGGCCCGGAGTGTCGCAGCAGTTGCGGTGCACCCGGTTCACCTTGTCCACTTCAAGGAACTTGAGGAGTGCCTCGGTGATTTTGGGGTGACCGTCCAGGGCCGGAATCATCTGGCGGATATCATCGTAGGCAAGAACGTCGGGCTTTATTTCATATTGGCTATAGTCGCGCATAGTCGTTTTATTTGGTGATATAGTTGGTGTAGCGGTCCATGAAGCGTGCCACGGCGGGAATCTTCATCAGTCCGTATTCAAAAATCGCTATGCCGACCAGGGCAGTGGCAATGCCGCCGAGCACATCCAGAATATAGTGGTGGGAGGTGTAGACGGCTGTGAACCAGATGCCCAGAGTGACCACTCCGAGGGCAATACGCCAGCCCAGGGGCGAGCGGCTGCGCAGCGAGTAGACGAAGGCAATCAGCGTATAGGCCGAGTGGAGTGAGGGCATGGCGGCGAACACATTGGAGTTGCGTGCGTAGAGTGCGTTGAAAATTCCCAGTCCGGTCATGTCGTCCCAGCGTCCCAGGCCGGCCACATCGCCGGGGGTGCCGGGAACCGCCTCGAAGCCATGCAGAGCCACATACCACGGCGGAGCGGCGGGGTGAACGTAGTAGAGTCCGAAGCCAAGCAGGTTGACCAGCAGGAATGCGATGGCGAAGTGCAGGTAGGCGCCTCGGCGACCGCTGAAATACAAGTAGAGGCCGTAGACGATGGGGAGCGGTACCCAGCAGAGGTAGAAGATGCCGGCCAGGAAGTCCATGAACGGGGCATGGTGGATAGCGAAAAATTCGTTGGGCGTCAGCACCTCGGCCTGAGCCACGGTGATGCCGAAGAGGGATTTTTCGGTATTGTAAAGGCCGGCCACATCCACGGGGTTGACCTCGTAGTTAGGCAGGATGTTCATCCAGTCGTAGCTGATGCCGAACAAAAAGAAAGGCACCAGGGCAATGACCAGGCGGCGTGTGACACCGTTGAAGAAGAACAGGGCGAAGATGAGCACCGCCATTACCACATGCTCGGGGCGGAAGCCTACGCACAGGGCCGTGACCAGCAGCCACAGGCACAGGGCGCCGGCGCAGATGTAGGATTCCTTGACTGAAGGGAGCGAGCGGGTCATTTATTTCTTTGCTAAAAGGGCCTTGCGGCAGTGGTTGATGCGTGCAAAGGCGGTGAGGTTGGCAAAAACGGCGATGATGGCCATGGCGATGACCAGAATCAGGTTGGGGTCGAAGGTCGACGCCGGGCAGAGGCACTGGCCTGTGATGCCGGTGGCAAGCGAGGCGGCGGCGGTGACTACCACGCGCTCCGGGCGCTGCATGAAGCCGATTTTGCACTCGATGTCCAGACCCTCGGCGCGTGCGCGCACGTAGCTCACCATGATGGAGCCCACCAGAGCGAGGAATGTAATTACTGCACCGGCAATGTTGCCGCAGCATGCCAGGAAGGTGGCGATGCCACCCAGAGTGAAGAGCTCGCAGTAGCGGTCGAGCACGGAATCGTACATGGCACCGAACACGGACACCATGCCGCCCAGGCGTGCCACCTGGCCGTCGAGCATGTCGAAGAGCGAGAAGCCGATAATCAGGCCACCGGCCCAGGTGACTTTAGCCCAGTCCACGGGTGCACCCCCGGCCACTTCGACACCTGCCCACACCAGCACGGCCGCTGCAGCCAGATTGCCGAGCATGCCGATGGTGGTGACCATGTTGGGCGTGACGCCCATGCGTATCATCAGGCGCACAAAAGGGTTTATCACCGCATATATGCCCTGCTGAAGGGAGTCGCGGAGGCTTTTGAAAAATGCTTTTATTTCCATAAGAAACTGATTGAATGCAGGTTTATTTTTCGACCTCGGTTTTCTTCGGCCCACCGAGCAGGGCTATGATGTATTTGTCGAAGGGCATGGGGCGGTACACCACATAGCGCTGGAGCGCGAAGTTCCAGAACCATGACACCATCAGGCTGATGAACAGGCGCGAGGCGATGAACACCACATCGGTGCTCACACCCATCTGTGCAGGCCACTGCCAGGTGCGCGTCCAGTTGTAGAAGGCTTCGGTGCCGTAGGCGTTCAGGAGCAGGCTTCCCAGCCATACCACGGCGTATTTCACGACCACCGCGCGCCAGTCGCAACCCTCGGCGCGGAATGTGAATTTGTAGTTGATGATGCAGTTTATCACACCGCCGCAGAAAGCACCCGCCGCCGTGGCCCAGAAGGATGACATGCCGGCGAGCTTGAAGAGCAGGAAGCACACGATGTAGTCGGCCCAGCTCGCCGTCTGCGACGATAGAATTGACCTGAGATAGGTGATGATCAGCGAATTGCTGTGCAGGAATTTGTTGCTTATTTCTTTTAGATTGGCCATTGCCTTCGGATGGGGGATGTCAGATGATAATGAAATGATTGAGAAGCATCAGGAGCAGGGCCGAATAGACACCGGCCACCACATCGTCGGCCATCATGCCCATGCCTCCGGGCAGTTTCTCGGTGGCGCGGATGCCAAGGGGCTTAAAAATGTCGAAGAAGCGGAAGAGCGCCAACGACACGAGTATTTCCCACCAGGGGCAGAAGGGAGCCACCGGCAGGAGCGAAATCCACTGGCCAACGGTTTCGTCGGCGCACGCCACCACGGGGTCGTGGCCCCAATATTTCTCGGCCTCGTTGCTGGCCCATGTGCCGGCAATGCAGTAGACGACGGCAGCGGCCAGTGTGACCCAGAAGGTGATCGCCGGGCTTGCCCACAGGTAGAGCGGAAGCCACAGCACTATGGCGGCCAGGGAGCCCCAGGTGCCGGGCGCCACGGGCAGGAAGCCCACGCCGAAGCTTGTGGCCAGCAGTTTGGGAAGCAGGGGGAAGTTCTTGCCGCTTTCAGGCAGGCGGGTGGATTTACGGTATTTGTTGGCCATGACCTTACTTTTTGTTTCGTTCCTTGATTTCTTTCATCACCAGGCGTGCAATCTGGGGCGCGGCCTCGTTGCGGCAGGGGGCGAAGCTGGGCCAGTCCTTGAAGTCGATGATGGATATTGCGCCGTGGGCACCGATGATGCAGTCGCCGCCGTAGATTTTCACGTCGAGCACCTCGGCTGCGCGTGCGCAGATACGCTTCAGTTCCTCAACGTCGAAAGGCGTGTGGGTGTCGGTGGCGGGGCTGTCGGCCGTGGGCTTGTCCTCGCGCGGATAGAACCAGAAGAAGAACGAAGTGCCGGCCACGCCGTAGAACTTCACCAGCTCGCCGGGCAGGTGGCGGTTGATGACGGCGCGCTTGATGCCGCGCAGGAAAAATTCCTGGAGCATTTCCTGAGCTTCCTCAATGTGGCGCACGTAGGTCACGTCCTCCTTGTGCATAGCAAAGCAGTCGGCGCGCTTTATCCAGCACTGGTTGAAGCCTGCGTCGGTGAGCATGGTGCGCACGCCCTCGTCGGTGTTCACCACGAAGCTTTCGGGGTAAGGGATGCCCGAGCCCAGAAGGATGCGGGCCATGCGCTCGCGGATGCAGTTCTCAATGCCGTAGCCCGAGTTGAGCACCAGGTCGCCGTCGTCCTCGCGCTGCTGGAGGAGTTCGATTGAGGCGGGCTGGCGGCACATGTTCAGAATGATGTGCTCGGTCACCTTACCGGCGCAGAATTGCTCTTCGGAGTAAGTATTTACTTCGAATCCACGCTTGCGCAGTTGCTCGGCGACGATGTTGAGAATAGCGGCGTCGTTGCCTATATGGTTCGGGGAATATATGCCGGCGCGCATGATTCCCGCTATTTTTATCTCGGCCATTGCCTGAATGCTTGATGGTTTGTGTGGCAAAATTACAAAAAAATATCCATACGGCGGTTACTGCGGGGGCGGTTTCTTTCCTCACCGCGTTCGGAACGCGGTACCGCACAAAAAAACCAAGCCGCACCCGGGGCGGGCGCGGCTTGGTTTTTTGTGCTTATAATTTTTTTAGCGGTAGTCGCTGAAGCGCTCCTGCAGTTTTTTGCGGGCAAAGTGGATGCGGCTCTTGATGGTGCCCAGGGGAAGATTCATGTGTTCGGCGATTTCGTTGTACTTGTAGCCGGACACGTGCATGGAGAAGGGGATGCGGTATTCATCGTCGAACTCGGCGATGGCGGCCGAAATTTCGCTTGCGCCGTAGGATTCCTCGGGCGATTCGGCCGAGGAGTCGGAGCCGAGGTTGAGCAGGTAGAGGTTGTCGGTGGTGTCGACAACGGTAGCTGCACGGCTGTTGCTGCGGTAGTTGTTGATGAAGATGTTACGCATGATGGTGAACACCCAGCCCTTGAAGTTGGAGTCTTCGGCGAACTTGTCCTCGCTGTCGAGCACCTTGAGGGTGGTGTCCTGGAGCAGGTCGTAGGCATCGTCGCGGTTAGAGGTGAGCATGTATGCAAAGTTGAGCATGTTGGACTGGAGGTTCATAAGGTTTGCCTGGAAAGTTGCGCTTGACATAATCAGTAGAGTTTTAAAATAGTTAGTTTTTTCGTTCTTTATCAGGTCACGTTTTGTTTGACATTCCAAAGTTAGGCACAAAATTCCTGCTGTCAAGATTTTTAACGTTAACGAACGTTAAATTGGATTTATGCGATTTATATGATATTTAAACGCCAATAAATCAATAAGATAGAAATGATTACAGATGTTACAAAATTATTACAAAACAATAAATGTAACAATAATGTCACTTTAGTGTTGTGGTTTTGATTATGAGTGAACGCAGGCGGTTATTCACAGGTTTTTCGAACCAACGGTGGCAGATAAAGGCAAGGGTAATGCAAAAAACGAAATCCAGGGCAAGGACTGCGCCCCACGGCAAGGCCACGCCGGTGCGGGAAAGTGTGGCGCTGAGAAAGTCGACGGCCAGCACATGGAGCATGTAGAAACTGAAGCTGACATTACCGAAAGCCACCAAGGGTCGCCAACCAAGCAAGCGGTTGAGCACAGTGGTCCGCGGCGAGGCACTGAAGAAAATCAGCAAGCCCAGGGGCAACCACCACAGCATGGCGCTGCCCAAAGCCACATCCACCCGACCATAGACTGCAAAGGTCGCAATCAGAAGCACTGCGGCAAGGCCCTGCCAGACCGCAGGCCGACTATGCCGGTTGCCGAAGCGCCTGAAGGCTATCCACAGAAAAATGCCGAGTGTGAAATCCAGAAGGCGCGTCAGTGGAAATATATACATGAGCGGTACAATCAGCGGTTGGGGACACAGCCACACCCCGAAGGAAAGCACGCAGGCGCAGAGCACAGCGTAGACAATGAGCGCTGCCCGGGTGTGGCGGCGGATGGCGTGCAGAAGCCAGGGAAACACGGCATAGCAGAACATGAGGTCGGCCAGGCACCACGACACGGCGTTGCCCGAAAAGTAGAACAGCTTTTCCGGCACCCAGCTTTGCAACATCAGGGCGTTGAGCACTATTGCCGGCGGATAGCCGAAGCGGTATATTGCCAGTGCCGCCGCCAGGCACAGCAGGTGCAACGGCCACAGGCGCGCCAGGCGCAGCCCCATGAAGCGCTTATACGAAAAAGAATCCGCTATGACCCTGGCCGAGTAGCCGTCGGTCATAACGAATCCGCTGAGAATGAGAAAGAACGCAACACCGCAGTCGCCGCCCGGCGGGCACAAGGCGCCTCCGGTGGGGTAGTAGAAGTGGTGAAAAAAGATTATCAGGGCAAAAATGCCTCTGAGCGACTGCAGCTGGCGAATAATCATCGCGCTATATCGTCGATAAGGGCCGAGGCCTGTGCGGCGATGCCCTCGCCGCGGCCGGTGAAGCCGAGGCGTTCGGTGGTTGTGGCCTTTATGCTCACGCAGTCCACGGGCAGGCCGAGGTCGGCAGCCACGTTGGCACGCATGGCCGGGATGTGGGGCAGCATTTTGGGTTCCTGGGCAATGATGGTCACGTCCACGTTGACGGGAGCGAAACCGGCTTCAGCCAGAAGCTCCACCACTCGGCGGAGCAGCATGCGCGAGTCGGCGCCGCGACAGCGCTCATCGGTGTCGGGGAAGTGCTTGCCAATATCGCCGAGTGCGGCGGCGCCCAGCAGGGCGTCGGACAGAGCATGCAGAGCCACGTCGGCATCGCTGTGCCCCAGCAGCCCGCGGCTGTGGGGGATGTCCACACCGCAGATTATACATTTGCGGCCTTCAACCAGGCGGTGTACGTCAAAACCGTTTCCTATTCTCATAATATTATCTACGTTTGCCCACGAGTTCGCGCAGGCCGTCCATATCGAAAGTGAGAGTGAAGCGCAGGGTCTGGTCAAGAGGCGAAGTCTGTGCGGTGGCCATCATGTAGGAGGCATCCAGACGCACCACGTTGAGCGAGAAACCGGCACCCATTGCAAAATATTTGCGGTTGCCCTTGTTGGCGTTCTCGTAGTAGTAGCCGGCGCGGAGGAAAAACTGCTGATTGTAGGAGTACTCGGCGCCGAGCGAGAAGGAAATTTCCTTAAGCTCCTCGCTGATACCGCCGGGAGCGTCGGAGAATGACTTGAAGATGCCGGTGATGGGCGACATATTTCGCCAGTCCTCCAGCTTGTTCACATATTCCTCGTCGCCCTCGATGCCGTCCGGGTAGTCCAGGCGGCGCGGCTTGGCGGGCACCAGCAGTTTGTTGAGGTCCAGGCCCAGAGCCAGGGTGTGGTAGTCGGCCAGGGGGAACATGAACATTGTGCCGAGCTTGAGGTTGGTGGGCAGGAAGGCGGGATTTTCGCCGCCGTCGTAGCTCACCTTGGAGCCGATGTTGGAAATATTCCAGCCCCATGACCACTGGCACTCATTGCGGCCGATGATAGGGTAGGTGGTGTAGTAGCCCGCGATGTCGGCGGCAAAGGCCGAGGCACCTACGTTCTGGTCGCCGGCATAGGAGGTTGAGAAGCCCAGGGCCGAGTAGATGTAGCGGAACACCACGCCCATCGAGAACTTCTCGGACAGCTTGCGCGAGTAGCCGAGGTCGATGGACATTTCGTAGGGGTTGAGTGACTGGCCCACGAAGCCGTCGCCGTCGCCGGTGTTGACTTCGCCCAGGGAGAAATAGCGGAGCGAGGCGCTGATGGCCTGATTGTCCGAACCGCCGATTTTGTAGTAGCCCGAGAGGTCGGCCAGGAAGATGTCGTTCACCAGCTTGCGGAGCCAGGGGGTGTAGTTGAGCGACACTGCCGCCTGGCTATAGGCGAAGGCATACTTGGAGGGGTTCCAGAACTGGGAGTTGGCATCGGGGTCGGTGGCAGCGCCGAGGTCGCCCATTGAGGCGCCGCGTGCATCCGGAGCGATGGAGAGCGATGTTACGCCGGTTTCCACCGGGTTGAACATGTTCTTGCCGTCCTCGGCCCAGAGCGAGGCCACAGCCGCCGAAAGAAAAGTTATGATAACAATTAGTCGCTTATTCATTTGGAGTGTATTATACATTAATAATAACTCCGGAAATGCGGCTTTATTGTGTGGTGGAATTTATTTTATGCGGATGTCCAGCGAGGGGTCGCCGTTTATCCACGCCTGGATGCGGGTGTCCAGAATAGGGGCGCCGAGGTTGGTGGCCGCATCGGCCAGAATGATTATGTCGCCGCTCTTGAAGGTGAGATACTTGGAAATGTGTCGCACCAGGCCGTCGGCGTCCAGCTCCTTGAGGCTGAAATCGGCTGCCAGGACTGTTTCCACGTCGGGGTCGTCGCCCCACAGCAGGCTGCGGCGCACGGTGAGTTCGGTTGTACCGCTGGCCAGGGGCTGCCATGCGCCGGGCGATATTGCACGGTCAAGTGCCAGCGGGGGCATGCCGGGCACCACGTCGGGGCGCGCCGGGAGCAGCACGTGCACGGCACCGACGGCGTCGTAGTAGCTTTCGGGATGACGGGTGATGTGAGTACCCAGGCGCGAGATGCGGATGGCCGGAGCCACGACCGATACCCAGTCGGCCACGGGGTCGGGCACGAAGACGGGTTCGTTGGCGCGGAGCACGGCCGAGTCGGCTCCGAGCTGCACCTGCGGGCAGGAAGCCCCTGATTGGGTTACGTAGAAAACCTTCATTCGTCCAGCGATGAAAGACGGTTATACATTACGGCGAGGTGGGAATAGATGGAGGTGTTGGAAATGACAACACCCTCAGGCACACGGATGCGCGAGGGTGTGAAGTTCCATATGGCCTGCACTCCGGCGGCCGAGAGATAGTCGGCCACTTCCTGGGCAGCCTCCACGGGCACGGCGATAATGCCGATTTTCACGCCTAATTTCTTGACCAGTTCGGGCACTTCGGACTGCGCGTAGATGTGCACTCCGCTGATTTCGGTGCCCACGATGTCGGGGTTGATGTCCACCCCGGCCACAATGTTGAGGCCGTAGCGCTGCAAGCCTGAGTCGGCGATGAGAGCGGCGCCCAGGCTGCCGGCACCGGCCATGATGGCGCAATGGCGGCGGTCGAAGCCCAGATAGTCGCGCAGCTTAGCCTCGAGTGCCTCCACCTGATAGCCGATGCGGGTTTTGCCGCGGATGCCCAGAAACGAGAGGTCCTTGGCAATCTGCGAGGGGTCCACGTCGAGTTCCTCGGCTATGCGCGTGGTGGAAATGTACTCCACTTTGCGGCCCTTAAGCATCTGCACGAAAGCCAGATACCACGGCAGCCGCCTGAGGGTTGGCTCGGGCAGCTGGTCGGGGATTCGGGCTGATGTAACTCGTGCACTCATATTCCGGGTGCAAATATACGAAAAAATCAGCAATTATTGAGCGGTGACGGCGATGCGTTTCGAGGCTGTTTCGAAAGTCTTGCCGTCGGTGGTGATGGTGGCGCGGTACAGGTAAATGCCGCGGCCCACGCGGCGGCCTGCGCTGTCGCCGAGGTCCCAGGTGACGGGCACGGTGGTGAACATGTCGCTGCGGCCAGTGATGGTGCTGGACCACACGGGGCGGCCCACGAGGTTATAGACCGTGATAGTGACTGTGGCCATAGCGTCGGGCTGGTCGTGCTTCAGATAGAAGTTGGCCTGGGTCGAAGCGGGGTTGGCGTCGGTGTAGACCTCGTAGATTTTCGGGGCGATGTTGGCCGACACGTTGAAGCGGATGTCGGCCGTGGCGGGGTTGCCCGAGGTGTCCCACACGCGTAGGGTCAGGGTGTGGTCGCCGGGGGTGAGGTCGGCAAAGGGGTAGTTTATGACGCCCGAGGCTGTGCCGTCGGCCGTGGGGGTGTAGTAGTCCGCGAGGTCGGGGAAGGTTGTGGTGCCGTCGAGGATGGCGGTCATCTGGTGGCCTATGCCGGCGGTGGACACGTTGATGCCGATGTCGTCGCGCACGGATGCGATGAGCATGGGCGAGTCGTTGACGGTGTCGCCGCTGCGGAAGGAGCTGTGGTTGAGCACGAGCGACTCAATCACGGGGCCGTCCGTATCGGCCGGGGCGGTTTCGTCGAAGCCGTAGACGTAGAAGCTGCGGTCCAGGCCGATGGCTTCGGTATCGTCGTTGGTGTCGAAGGCATAAAGCGACATGGTGGCCGGGCGGAAATTCTGCGCCACTTCCGAAGGCATGGCGATTTCGGTGGCGAAGCGTCCGGCGGTCACCTGGGCTGCGCCGGTGAAAATACGGTCGCCGTATTCCTCGAAGGTCACGGGCTTGCCATCGCCGTAGCCGTGGGTGGTGACGGAGCGCTCGGCATCGAAGATTTCAATCATCACGGTGCCGTTGAAGTTGCTCAGCAGGTTGCCGTCAGGGTCGGCGATGTGGCCTGACAGGGGCACACGCGCCAGCGCCGGCAGGGTGGGCTGCCGCTCGGTGTCGGCGGGGCGCCCGGCAATGCTGTCGAGGGCTACCACGTTGGCCGGCATGGCCAGGTGCAGGGCCGGGTCGCCCAGGAAAATATAGCGCAGGCGGTTCATGTCGCCCAGGTTTTTCTGGATGTCGTTTTTGGCCGTGCGGTATATCTGGCCGGGTGTAAGCATGCGGCCTTTTGCATCTCGGGCCGCCAGGGCACGGCCTATGGCTGCGGACAGCAGGCCGTTATCGGAAATATACACCGGGCGGACGGCACTGATGATGCCGATTGCGCCGCCGTAGCGCTCCTTGTACATCAGCTCGGCACCGCTCACATCCGTGCCGTCCAGGCGCAGGAAGTTGCAGGTGGCGGCGTAGATGAATGGCCAGTAGCGCAGGTACATCTGGTTGAGGTCGGTATAGGTCAGAAGGCCCTCGCCGGTCCAGCTGGTGGTGTTGGCATGACCGATGAAGTTCCACCACACCACGCCCTCGTCGAGGCAACGGTGCATCTGCTGTCGTGCCACAGGGTAGGTTTTGCCCACGCGCTCGTAGGCATCGGTGTAGATTTTACGCACCAGGTTGCGGTTGTCGTCCGCGTTGGCGAATGAGTTGATGAGGTTTTCGGTCTGCTCCATGTGTCGGCCCGAGTCCTCGTCGTCGGCCAGGAACAGGAAGCGGTGCTTCCACGCCGTTTTGCGGGCAGCCAGGGCGTATTGCAGAGTTTTGTCCACGATTTCGCGGGCCTCGGTGGCGTCGGTAGCCGGGATGCGGCCGATGGCAATGTCGAGCTTGTCGTAGGCCAGGGCGGCACCGCTGCCGTCGGCCAGCATGGCGCAGACATCGTCGGTGGAATAGCCTTCGTTGTCCGAAAGCGAGGCGGCGTTGGTGGCCGGCATCCATGCCGGAACTATGGGATAATCAGGCGCAGCGACTGTGAGGCGGCGGCTGTCGAAGGATGTGCGGGCCATGAGAATGGCGTAGCGCAGCGGATGGCCGTCGCCGCCCTGGCCGCGGTCGTATATCATCTTGAAATATCGGCGGATGGCGCCGACGTCGGGCGACCCGGAGCCGAATTCGTTGTAGATGTGCTCGGGGTCCACCACATGCACGGTGAGGCTGTCGGCGCTGGTGCGGTGATAGTCGGCCAGGCGTTCGGCTTGCGCGGTGAAGGCTGCCGGGGCCACAATAATCATGTCGGCGCCGGAATGGGCGTGCAGGTTCTGGTTGGTCACAAGTCCTACGGCAGTGGGGGCGGGCAGCTTGGCGCCGGGAGTCCAGGCAATGTACTCGCGGCGTCCGGTGTGGCTCCAGCGGGCATCGGTGCCATCCAGGCGGTAGTTGATTTCGGCGATGGCCGAGGGTTCGGTTATATCCCAGATTTTCAGGTTGGAGCTTGCTCCGGCCAGCGAGTATGCACCGGCATTGCCGCGGAAGGCCAGCACACCGTCGGTGCCCATGCGCAGGGCGCGGTCATAGTTGATGGTGAGCGAGTTGAGCCAGGCACCGTCGCAGGTGGCGTCGCCACTGAAGCTGATGCCCACGCGCATGGTGTAGGTGGCCTGGGGAATTTCGAAGGTGTGGAGCGCGACGGACTCGGTGCCGTGCACGTACTCGCTGCGCGACGAGGGAGTGACGCGGTCGGTGGAGTTTTCGTCGAGCTTCGTGCCATTGACGGTGAAAGTGAGTTTCGCCGACGCGCCGTAGAGGTGGCTCACGAACGATGTGCGGAGCCAGCCCTCGCCCACGGGGTCGGTGACAGTGAAATCGAACAGGCGCGTGGGCGTGTAGCGGAAGTCCTCGCCCACAAGCATTGGACCGGCCTCGCCGGGCGACACGAGCTCGCGCTCGTGGTGGATGCGTTCCGTAAAAGCAGTTGCGGCATCGGTCCCCGCACCCGGCACGCCGTCCTGCGGGATGGTGCGGGCGGGTACTTCGCCGTCGGTCTGCGCAACGTAGTAGTAGGAGCACACGGAGAAGTCGTTAGGCACGTAGTAGGACTCCATTCCGTCGGCTGTGGCATAGTTCCATTGTCCTGCGCCGGCAGCGTAGAACACCAGGCCCTGGTCGGTGAGCAGGGTCTGGACCTCAGGAAGGTCGTCCACGAAATTATCCTGCGTGAGAGCGTCCGGAATACGGCGCGAAGGATAGCCGTAGACACGCACACGGGCAGGATCCTGGAAGCCCCAGGCCCGCAGGGTGGAGGTGGGAATGCAGTACAGGCCGTCGGCATCGACAGCTATCTTCATCACATTGCCTTCGGCCAGCACGGAGCGAGTGGAGTAGGTGTCGAGCGGCAGCGCGGCAGCCTGCTCGCAGGGCACGAGAAGGGCAATAAGGATGAGGGATATGAGGTGGTATAATTTCTGACCGGTCATAAGAAAATGAACATACTGAGGAGATAAACGCGCACATCGGCGCATCATTTCAACGCAAAATTACTCATTATTATTGTGAAAACTGTGCTTTTTCACAGAATATTCCGCAAGCGGAATACACCGGGGACAAAATTTTTGCGGTTTTGTGTAACGTTTTGGGGGTTATTGGTGTCATATATATACATATCTATTCCTATGCGTTTATACTTGTTCTTTTTGCTGCTGATGGCTGCGGGAGTGGCCGGGGCACGGACGGTGACCGGCACTGTGGTGTCGGACCGCGATTCATCGGCGGTGGCCGGAGCTGCGTGCCGGCTGTTGGCCGACGGTAAGCTGCTGACGGGTGTCAGCACTGATGCCTCGGGTAATTTCTCGCTTGAAACGGACGCGCGGACGGCGCTGGCACTGGAAGTGAGCATGACCGGCTTTACTCCCACGGAAATTATCATAGAATCCGGAGCCAAGAACCTGACGCTTGGCCGCGTGTATCTGAGCGAGGGTATAGCGCTGGGCGAGCTGACGGTGCAGGCGGCTTCGAGCACGGAGAGGCACGGCCGCACTATAGTGGTCCCTTCAGAGGCGGAGCTGAAAGCGTCGGCAACCTCGTTGGCGCTGTTCCAGAAAATGCCGCTTCCGGGCCTTGAGGCTAACCCTATAAACCGCACGCTGAGTGTGGATGGTGGCACACCAATGCTGCTCATAAATGGTGTACCGGCCGAGATAAGCGATTTCAATGCCTTGCAGCCTAAGGATATAGCAAAGGTGGAGTACTCGCGTGTGACTCCGGCCCGATATGCCGACAAGGGTTACACGGGCCTTGTGAGTATCACGCTGAAACAGCGCACCGATGGCGGCCAGGTGTACGCCTGGGGCCGTAGCGCGGTGACCACGGCTTTTGTGGATGCCAACATCCGCAGTTCCTACCACCAGGGGCCGTCGCAGTTCACGCTGGGATACTCGCCTTCGTGGCGCAACTATCAGAGCGTGTACGACAGCACGACGGAGAGCTATATCGGCGACGATTTCCGGGTGAACCTCGAGGAGCACGACCGCAATCCCTTCAACTATCACTACCACAACCTGAATTTCAAATACGACTACAGCCCCGATGCCCGCACGCTGTTGACGGCCACGTTCCGAATCAATCCAAGCAATAATTCAAACCGCATGATTGCCAGCTATATAGACTCGCAGCAGGGCAACTACGACAGCTACAGCAAGAGCTCGAACAAGGACCTGACTCCGTCGGTCGACGTGTTTTTCCGCCACGATTTCAACGACAAGAATTCGCTTGAGGCGCAGGTGGTGGGCACACTCAGCAGCAGCGACTACCGCCGCGAGAACCAATACTTCCTCACCACGGATGTGCCCACGGACTACGTTGTGGATGTGAAGAGCCGCCGCCGCTCGCTGATCAGCGAGGTGAGCTATGTGCATGATTTCAGCGACAACACCCAGCTGTCCGGCGGATTCCAGAACACGGTGTCGCACAGCCGCAACACCTATCTGACCACCGACTACCGCCCGGTGCTGACGGAGAACAACAACTACGTGTACGCCCGCCTGGGCCAGCAGTGGGGGCCGGTATATATGTCGCTGTCCACCGGCGCGAAGCTTTTCTGGATCAAGAACGACATGAACAAGCGCAACTTCGTGAAGAACCTATCGCAGGCACAGCTGTCGTGGACCATCGACCGCAAGTGGCGCCTGGCCGCGGCCTTCAGCTATGCTCCGGGCATCCCGTCGCTGTCGTCGCTCACGGACTATCCGCAGCAGACGAGCCCCTACCTGATTACCAACGGCAACCCTGACCTGAAAGTGACGGATAATTTCACGTTCCAGCTGATGCCTTCGTTCCAGTACAAGAAATTTTCGACCAGTATTCTGGGCACTTACCGCATCCTGAACAACTATGTGATGGAGGAAACATTCTACATGGGCAAGGGCCTCTTCCTGACCCAATCCATCAACGCCCGGCGGGCGCGCACGGCCTACGCCAACCTGAATATGCGCCTGAGCGACATTGCCGGGTTCGGTGTAAACCTGAATTTCGGGGTATATCACTACGACAGTTCTGGCGAGGGCTTCAGTCATACACTCAACGGTGTTGATGCCAGTTTCACCGTATGGTGGAATCATGGGCCCTATACCATTTCCTACTGGCGCAAAATTCCCGGTAAATATCTGTCAGGCAACTATATCGGCAAGGACGAGAACGGTGATGCACTTAGCTTCGAGTACACCGCCGGCAAGCACTGGACCCTTGGGGCGAGCTGGATGTATATGTTCGAGAACAAGGGCACGCGCTATCCCTCGTGGACCCTATCGGATGTGCACCCCGCCACACGTGACCGCTACATTAAGAACAACGCCAACATGGTGACCCTGTCGGTGACCTATTCAGCCGACTTCGGTTCGATATTCCGCTCGCTCAAGCGCTCGCTCAATAACTCGGACAACAGTTCGGCACTGTTTAGAATGTAAACAGCAATCCCCGGGAACCTCACTTCCCGGGGATTGCTGTTTGATGTGGTGGCGCTCAGGCGCCTTTCACTTTGTAGCCTTGCGAGCGGAGCCATGTGCCGACGGCTTCGCGGCGGTCGCCCTGGATTAGGATTTCGCCTCCGCGGACGGAGCCTCCGGTGCCGAGGGCCTTTTTGAGGCGCGAGGCGATGTCGGCCACCTCGTCGTCGGTTCCGGCAAAGCCCGCGATGATGGTTGCCACCTTGCCCCCGCGGCCCTTGCGTTCAAAAATCACTTCGAGGGTTTCTTTCTTGGCCGCTTTTTGCGGCGTTTGGCTCGCCCGGGGCTGAGCTTCGGGTTCATCCTGCTCGGGCATGGCGGCGCGTAGAGCCGCAAGGCGGTCCTGCCAGTTATCAGTGCTCATAGTGTTGGTCGTCGTCCTCGGGGATGGTATCGGAGGGGAAATAGATGGTGTCGCCGTCAATCACGATGCCGTGCGGTGCCTCGTTGATGGCCGATAGCAGTGTCATGGCCGCGCGGACGTCGATGGGGCTCCGGGCAATGACAGCGCGGGTGGAGTCGGGGTCGCGCTGGTAGGCCAGTGCCAGGGCACGGGCGGCATAGGCAGTGTTGGCTTCCTGCTCGGTGCCAACATCGCTAAGGCGCATGAACAGCACGGACAGGCGGCAGAGGTCGTCCACCGACATTGCGGCGCTGTCGGCCATGAGGTCGTCGGCCATTTTTTGTGCCGAGGTATTACGGCCGGCATCAATGGCTTCTTCGGCCAGCATGAGGCGGTCGGAGTTATAGGTCTTTTCGGATGCGCACGACGAAGCGGCCACAATGAGTATTGCGGTCGCAACGAGTGCTAAGTTTAGAAATTTCTTCATTCAGCTGAGGAAGGAGACGTCGTAGCTTCGGACGCAGGCTCGGTGATGAGCTCACGCAGCGACTGGTGGTCGGCGTTCTGCCAATCGGCCTCACCCGGTGCATCGGCCTGCGGCTCGGTTAGCTCGTACTGCTGTGTCACATTGTCGCCTGCGGGAGTATCCACATGGGTTTCGGCGTCAAACCAGCCGATGTAGAAGAATACTCCGAGAACCAATGCGGCAACCACAATGCCGAGTATGAGCCAGCCCCAGAAGCCGGACGATTGTTTTGATGAGCGTGCCATAGTTGAAAGTGTTTTAAGCGTGTATAATATTTTTAGTTATACAGATAAAACACCTTGGCTACGGAAAAAGTTACAGTTCGTTGGTTTTTTGTACAAAATCGTACATCTGGAGTGCGGCCTGGGCAGCTTCCACACCCTTGTGGCCGGCGGTGCCGCCACAGCGGTCAAGTGCATCCTGCTCGCAGTCAACGGTGAGGACACCGAAGATTGTGGGGATGTCGCACTCGGCGTTGAGGTGGGTGATACCCTGGGTCACGCTCTGGCACACATAGTCAAAGTGGGGTGTGCCGCCGCGGATTACGCAGCCGAACACGATGATGACATCGTAGAAGCCTGATTCGATGAGCTTCGAAGCGCCGAAGGTGAGCTCGACGGCACCGGGCACGTCGAAGGTGTCAATCATATCGGCAGCAACTCCGGCCTCGCGGAGAGTGGCGATGGCACCGTCGCGGAGCTTTTCGATTATATGGCGGTTCCAGAGGGTGGACACTATGCCCACGCGGAGGTCGCGCTCAGATTTCACGGGTTTTATTTCAGGTGCAAATTTGGACATATATATCGGTTAGTGTAATTTTTACTGAAGGTTCTGCCAGGTCTGGCTGAGGGTTTTGGCGGCCTCGTTGGCCGAGAGGGCCGCAGCGGTGAGGATGCGGCGGCGTACATCGTCGGTGGTTTCGGTGAATGCGTCCGGCATCATGTTCATTTCGGCAATGGCGGCAACGATTCCTGCCACGGCACCGGCGTTCCATATCATGGTGGCCGAGGTGGAAGCGGGGATGTCCACCTGGGTCATTTCCTTGCCGGCGTAGTAGGTGATGTGGCTGCATTCGGTGTCTACGTTGATCATGGAGCGGCAGTAGAAGTCGATGTGGTCGTGGTAGCACTGCTCGGGGTGCTTCAGGCCGAAGATGAGCTCGAGGTCCTTGTTGCGGGCCACCACCAGGTTGGCCAGCTCGAGGTTTTCGAGGATGGCGGGCATCACACGGGTGATGCGGGGCTCCTGCTGCGGCAGGAATCCGGGCAGATACACCATGACGCACTTGCGCTCGGCGGCATTCTCGAGGAACTTGCTCAGGCGCGGGCGCATGCGGGCATCAATGGCGTAGTGGCCGCCGTAGAGCACCACGTCGCCCTCGTCCACGCGCGGCCAGATGATGTCGAAGCCTTCCTCGGGATACTCATCGTAGCGGGTGATGGAGGCTGAGCTCACCAGGGTGTCGCCGGGCTTGCAGATGAAAATGTTGAGCGGCGTGCGGCCCTCGGTGAAGCGGTCCAGCGACGCGAGGTCAACGCCGGCCGTGGTGAGAAAGTTGGCCACGATATCGCCCACGGGGTCGGCGGCAGCTTCGGAAGCCATCACCACGTTGTTTTTCAGTCCGGCCAGGATAGCTGCGGCGTTGACTATTCGTCCGCCGGGCATTGCGCCCATGGGGCGGCCGGTGTGGTCCAGGACTATGTTGAGGCTGCACTCGCCTATGCAGATAATTTTCATACGCTTATTTTGTTTCGCCGCGGGCTGCGCTGCCCAGATAGCCACCGTGGTGGCGCTTGGCATAGTCGGCGCGGGTGAAAGGGATATTGTTCATTACGTTCACCACCAGCACGTCGCCAATCACGGTCATCATTGTGGTTGAAGTGGTGGGGGTCAGGCCGAAGGGACACACCTCGGGGGCCGGGGCTGTGAGCAGGGTGATGTCGGCCAGCTCGGTCAGGGGGCTTTCGGGGGCACCGGTAATCACAATTTTGGGAATGCCGGAGTAGAGACCGTCGAGCAGGTGCACCAGTTCGACAATCTCGCGGGTCTTGCCGCTGTTGGAAATCAGGAGCACAACGTCGTCCGGGCGCACCACGCCCAGGTCGCCGTGCTGAGCCTCGCTTGGATGCAGGTAGACTGCCGGAGTGCCTGTGGAGGAGAATGTGGTGGCTATGTTCATTGCAATCTGGCCGGCTTTGCCCATGCCCGAGGTGATGAGCTTGCCGCCGCGGTGGTGCACGCGCTCAATGATAGCCTCCACGGCACGGTCGTAGGCCTCGGTGACGGGGATGGCTGCAATGGCTGCGCTCTCGGCCTGCAAAATCCGGCGCATTGAT
Source organism: Bacteroidales bacterium (assembly GCA_014800735.1). Lineage (GTDB taxonomy): Bacteria > Bacteroidota > Bacteroidia > Bacteroidales > Muribaculaceae > CAG-873. The sequence goes on along the minus strand of JAAVFP010000012.1, from coordinate 113,587 downwards.
TCTTGGACGTCCATTAAGGGTTACTTATTATATTCGGATTATAACTACAAAAGTAAGTAAAAAAGTTGGGATAGCCGCCCTGCCGGGTGTTAAAAAGTTTCGGCTTCGACGAATAGTTTTCCGGCGAGGTCCTTGGGCGAAAGTAGCATATCGCCTTCGGTGAATGGCCATGCTATGGCCAGGGCAGGGTCGTTGAACAGAATTGTGCGCTCGGCCTGCGGGGCATAGAAATTGTCGGTCTTATACAGAAAGCGTGCCGTGGGCGATAGCACGGCGAAACCGTGGGCAAAGCCGCGGGGGATGAACAGCTGCCGCCCGTTCTCCGCCGAAAGCCGCATGGCGAAATGGCGGCCGAAAGTGGGGGNGTGGCGGCGCAGGTCGAGGGCNACGTCGAGGATTTCGCCGCTCACGGCGCGCACCAGTTTGGCCTGGGCGTAGGNCCCTGCCTGGTAGTGGAGGCCGCGCACCACNCCGCGCACGGACTCCGACTCGTTGTCCTGCACGAAGTCGGGCCGCANGCCGGTNGCTTGCTCGAAAAGGTCGGCGCGGAAGGTCTCGCAGAAGTANCCGCGGGGGTCGCTATGGCGCTCGGGGTCGATAATCCAGAGCCCCTGGAATTCTGTTGCTGTGAATTTCATAGTGCGAAATTACAAAAAAATAAGGTAAAAATTCCACGGCACGAGTAATTGTGCTAATTTTGCTTCAAAATTCTGAACGCGGATGAAAAATGTAATTATAACGATAGTCCTGTTGGTAATCTCCAACATTTTTATGACCTTTGCGTGGTATGGCCANCTGAAGCTTCAGGACATGAAGGTGATAACCGGCAANACGCCGCTCTACATNGTCATCCTGATTTCGTGGGGCATCGCCCTGGCGGAATACTGCTGCCAGGTGCCGGCCAACCGAATGGGTTTCATCGGCAACGGCGGCCACTTTTCGCTGATGCAGCTCAAGGTTATCCAGGANGCTATCACGCTGGTGATATTCACGGTGTTNACGGTGGTGTTTTTCCGCGGCGAGACNCTTCATTGGAACCACTTTGCAGCCTTNGTGCTGCTCATNGGGGCCGTCTACCTNGTTTTCTTAGAATAATCCCTTTAGNAGCATGCAACACATTATTATATACGACCGCCCCGATGTGAGGGCCGAACTGCTGCCGATGAGCTACACCCGCCCCATCGGCGCTATGCGCGTGGGTGTGNACACCCTGGCCCGCAAATGGCAGGCACTGCTGCCCGGCAGCTACAGCTGGNTGGCCGGGGCCGACTATCTGAGCGATATATTCCCNACCGACCCCGAAGCTCTGGCCGACCANGCCACGCTGTTTATCTCGGGCGAGGTGCTGGCCGATGCCTCCCTGGCGGCCGCCGTGGCGGNACTGAAGCCGGGNGATAAGCTTGTGGATGCCTCCGGCTGCGAGATTGCCCACCGTGGCAGCGACGCGATGGTGGAGGTGNCCTANACCGGCACGGTGACACGCATAGGCAAGCTCTACGACATTTTCCTGCGCAACGCCGAGGCNATCGNTGCCGACTTCGCACGGTTGACCGCCGGACGCACATCGNCCCCGCTCAGCGCCACGAATACCGTGATTGGCGACCCCGGGCNGGTGTTCCTGGAGCCGGNTGCGAAGGTGGAGGGNGCTTTCCTCAACACCACCGGCGGCCCGATTTACATAGGCGAGAATGCCGAGATAATGGAGGGNTCCATGCTGCGNGGACCCATAGCGCTGTGCGAGCATGCCACAGTGACGATGGGTGCCAAAATCTANGGCGGCACCACCATCGGCCCCTGGTGCAAGGTGGGNGGCGAGGTGAACAATGTGGTGTTCCAGGGCTACTCCAACAAGGCCCACGATGGCTTCCTGGGCAATGCCGTGATTGGNGAGTGGTGCAACCTGGGNGCCGGCTGTGTGGCGTCGAACCTTAAGAACGACTACACACCCATCCGCCTGTGGAACTACCCGGCTCGCCGCTTTGAGCGCACGGGCCTCCAGTTCTGCGGCCTGATTATGGGCGACCACTCCAAGGCCGGCATCAACACTATGTTCAACACCGCCACTGTGCTNGGNGTGGGNGTGAACGTGCANGGCTCCGGCTTCCCGCGGCCTTTCGTGGCCTCGTTCAGCGAAGGCTCNGCNGCAGGGTTCAGCGACGTGTCCATGACCAAATTCTTCGAGATAGCCCGCCGCATGATGGCGCGCCGAGGCCGCGANCTCACCGAGGCNGACGAACGCATGTTCTACGCCATCCGCCGCGCCGCCGAGGANCTGAAGTAAATCNCCCNTGCGAGTGAACANAAAAAGAGCGGCCGCATCGTGCGCACGATGCGGCCGCTNNTTTTAGGTTTGTGCCTTTTCTCCGCTGGCCTTGCGGATTAGGGCAGGATGTTTGGCGTGATTACTTCGAGAGTTTTTCCTTGAGGGCTGCGAGAGCTTCGAGGTCGCCGAGGGTGGTACGCTCCAGAGGAGTGGTTGCAGCGGGAGCTTCAACTTCCTTGCGGGCTGCCTTGCGGTTAGCCTTGGGAGCTGCAGCGGGCTTTTCTGCGCGAGCTTCATCTTCGAAGATGCGGCTGTGCGACAGGATGATACGCTTGCTGTCCTTGTTGAATTCGATAACCTTGAAGTTGAGCTTCTCGTCAACCTTGGCGTGGCTGCCGTCTTCCTTCACGAGGTGCTTGGGAGTGGCGAAGCCTTCAACACCGTAGGGGAGTGCTACAACGGCGCCCTTGTCGAGCATCTCGATGATGGTGCCTTCGTGAACGGAACCAACGGTGAAGATGTTCTCGAATACGTCCCAGGGGTTCTCTTCGAGCTGCTTGTGGCCCAGGGAGAGACGACGGTTGTCCTTGTCGATCTGGAGAACTTCCACGTCGATGTCGGCACCGATCTGGGTGAATTCGCTGGGGTGCTTGATTTTCTTGGTCCAGGAGAGGTCGCTGATGTGGATGAGGCCGTCAACGCCTTCTTCGATTTCAACGAATACGCCGAAGTTGGTGAAGTTGCGCACCTTGGCGGTGTGGCGGCTGCCGATGGGGTACTTCACTTCGATGTCCTCCCAGGGATCCTGCTTGAGCTGCTTGATACCGAGGCTCATCTTGCGGTCGTTGCGATCCAGGGTGAGGATAACGGCTTCGATTTCGTCGCCGATTTTGAGGAAGTCCTGAGCGGAACGGAGGTGCTGGCTCCACGACATTTCGCTAACGTGGATCAGACCTTCTACGCCGGGAGCAACTTCGAGGAATGCGCCGTAGTCAGCCATAACGACAACTTTGCCCTTAACCTTGTCGCCCACCTTGAGGTCAGCGTCGAGGGCATCCCAGGGATGGGGATGGAGCTGCTTGAGGCCGAGAGCGATGCGCTTCTTGTCGTTGTCGAAGTCGAGGATAACGACGTTGAGCTTCTGGTCGAGAGCGACAACTTCGCTGGGGTGGTTTACGCGGCCCCAGGAAAGGTCGGTGATGTGGATGAGGCCGTCAACACCGCCGAGGTCGATAAATACGCCATAGCTGGTGATGTTCTTGACGGTACCTTCGAGCACCTGGCCCTTTTCGAGCTTGGAGATGATTTCGCGCTTCTGCTGTTCGAGTTCGGCCTCGATGAGAGCTTTGTGCGAAACAACCACGTTGCGGAATTCTTCGTTGATTTTAACCACGCGGAATTCCATGGTCTTGCCTACGAATACATCGTAGTCGCGGATGGGCTTAACATCAATCTGCGAGCCGGGAAGGAATGCTTCGATGCCGAAAACATCCACAATCATACCGCCCTTGGTGCGGCACTTGATGTAACCCTTGATGATTTCGTTGTTTTCGAGAGCCGCGTTGACACGTTCCCAGGAGCGGGAAGCGCGGGCTTTCTTGTGGGAAAGGATGAGCTGGCCCTTGCGGTCTTCCTGGTTTTCGATGAAAACTTCAACCTTGTCGCCGACTTTGATGTCGGGGTTGTAGCGGAATTCGCTCATGGGGATGATGCCATCCGATTTGTAGTCGATGTTAACCACAGCCTCGCGCTTGTTGAGGGCGATGATGGTACCTTCGATTACTTCTTTGTCCTTAACCGAGTTGAGGGAATCTTCGTAAGCGGTGGTGAGTTCTTCGCGGGAACGCTCGCCGGCGGTTTCGCCGTGCTCGTATGCATCCCAGTCGAAATCCTCAATCGGGGAGTTGTTAAACTGAGTCATTAAAAATTAGTTAATAAAAAATGGTTAATTATATTTTGGGCATCCGGGGCGGATGCTCCAAATGCGCCGCAAAGATAGTGATTTTTTGTGATTTATACAAAAAAATCTGCTTTGGTGCGTTTTTTGACGGGTTTCTATCTTTTTTCCTCCCTTCGGTCGGAACACGGTGGTCACGTGCGGTCGGAACACGGTGGTCAGGTGCGGGAGGCTTTTTTGCGGGCGATGGCGCGGGTGACGGCCTGGGCGATGGAGATGAGGCAGCTTTCGTAGCGTTGGCCGAGAGTTTCGAAGGCATCGGGGGCGCCGGAGGCGAGGGTGGTGGTGATGTCGTCGTACTGCTGGCGGGTGATGATGCGCGAGTAGGTGGTGATGATGTCCTCGTCGATCAGCTTGGCCAGGTGGCCAAGGATGGTGTTGAGTTTGAGGTTGCGCGTGGAGGCGATGACGGCGGGGGTGTCGCCGGCGTTGAATAGGATGAGGGTTTCGCGCAGCGAGGTGCCCTGGGGCGTGCCTGCGCTTAGGCCCATGAACTTGCGGATGGCACCCAGGAAGCGGCGGCCGAAGCGCACGGCTTTCTTTTCGCTGACGCCGTTGACTGCGAGCATCTCGTCGATGGTCGATGGCTTGCGTGTGGCCATGTCCATAAGGGTGGCGTCGCTGAACACGAGGTAGGGCGGCATGCCTTCGGTGCGGGCGATGTCGGTGCGTACGGTTTTGAGTTGCTCGAACAGCTGGGTGGTGGGGTCGACGGGCACATAGCTCTCGGGTTCGGCTTTTTTGCCGCGGCTGCCGCGGGCTGTGGTGGGGGCAACGTAGGCCGAGAGGGTGAGGGAGTCCGTGCCACGCACAATGCGCATGCCGTAGTCGGTGACGCGGAGGCGGTTGCCGTCGTCGTAGGCCATTTCGAATACTCCGAGCTGAATCATCTGGCGGAGGTAGTCGTTCCACTCGTCCTGGCTAAGGTCGGCGCCGCACCCGAAGGTCTTGAGGCTGTCCCAGCCTTCGCGGCGGATGTCGGAACGCATCTGGCCGCGCAGTATTCCCACCAGTGTGAACACGCCGATGCGGCTGCCGGTGCGGAGCACGCCGCTGACGGCCTTCTGGGCCAGCACGGTGCCGTCGATGCGCTCGGGGGGCGCGATGCAGTTGTCGCAGTTGCCGCAATCGCATGTGCGCTCCTCGCTGAAATAACTCAGGAGCACGCGGCGGCGGCACACACGGGTTTCGGCAAAGGCGCGCATGCGGTTGAGCTTTTCGAGGTTGATGGCGCGGCGGCCGGAGTCGTCGGCGAATTTTTCGAGGGTAATCACGTCGCCCAGCGAGTGGAACAGGACGGCTTCGGCCGGTAGGCCGTCGCGGCCTGCACGGCCGATTTCCTGGTAGTAGCTCTCGATGTTGGGCGGGAGGTTGTTGTGCACCACCCAGCGGATATTGCTCTTGTCGATGCCCATGCCGAAAGCCACCGTGGCGCAGCACACGCGCACGGCCCCGTCCAGAAATGCGCGCAGCGAGCGGGCGCGGTCGGCGGCGGGCATGCCGGCGTGGTAGCACACCGAGGGTATGCCCATGGCCTGGAGAGCGGCGTGGGTGTCCTCGGCTCCCTTGCGTGATATGCAGTAGGCAATGCCGGAGTCCTGGGGGTACTTGCGCGAGAGGTGGGCGATGTAGTCCATGCGCTGCTTTTTCTTGGCGTTGGCAAATGTGCGCAGGGTGATGTTGGGGCGGTCGAATGAGCCCAGATGGCAGTAGGGGTTGCGGAGATTGAGCTGCGAGGCGATGTCGTCGCGCGTGAGGCGGTCGGCCGTGGCGGTTAGAGCTATCACCGGCGTGCCGGGGAAGCGCTCCTTGATCTGGCCCAGGGCGGTGTAGTCGGGGCGGAAGTCGTGGCCCCACTGCGATATGCAGTGAGCCTCGTCGATGGCAAAGAGACTTATGCGCAGTCGCGCCCAGCGGTCCAGCTCCAGGTTGAGGCGCTCGGGCGAGGTGTAGAGCAGACGGATTTTGCCGGCGAAGGCTGCATCGAGGATGCGGCGGTTCTCCTCCTCGGACTGGTGCGAGTGGATTGCCGCGGCGGGGATGCCGTTGGCAATAAGGGCCTGGGTCTGGTCCTGCATCAGAGCAATCAGTGGCGACACCACGATTGCCACGCCGCTCTCGGCCAGCAGGGCCGGCAACTGAAAGCAGATGGACTTGCCTCCGCCGGTGGGCATGAGCACCACGGCATCGCGCCCGGCACACACGGCTTCGATAATCTCGAACTGGCCGGGGCGGAAGGAGCGGTAGCCGTAGAACTTGGCCAGCAGGGCCAGGGCGCGTGAGCGCAGGGGAGTGGAGGGGAGCGTCGTCATGATTGGGGTTGAATTGCAAGTACAAAGGTAGTGAAAAATCTCCACATTGATATTTAACTAATATTAATAGTCTTTATTCGCCGAAAGCGCGGAAAAGTACATAACTTTGTGCCGTACAAAATATTCAGTAATTAATTGCAAGGAACTCCCTCGGTTAAATCGAGTGGGATTCTTTCTTTTTTTATTCTAAAAATTAATCTCCCCAAATAATCACAGACTATGGCAATCACCTATATGACCAAAGATGGCTATGACCGCAAAATGGAGGAAATAGCCTACCTCGAAACCGTGAAACGTCCTGAAATCAGCCGCGCAATCGCCGAGGCCCGCGACAAGGGCGACCTTTCGGAGAACGCCGAGTACGACGCCGCCAAGGAGGCTCAGGGCATGCTCGAAATGAAAATCGCCCAGCTGAAGGACCTCGTGGCCAATGCCCGCATTATCGACGAAACCCAGATTGGCACCGACGAGGTGCATATGCTCAACCGCGTTCGCATCCGCAATGTGGACCGCGGCGTTGAGGCCGAGTACACCATCGTGGCCGACTCCGAGGCCGACATGAAAGCCAAAAAAATCGCCATGTCCACCCCCATTGCCCGCGGCCTGATGGGCCACAAGGTTGGCGACGTGGTTGAAATCACCATTCCCGCCGGCAAGGTGCGCTTCGAAATTCTGGAAATTTCAATCTGAGTTCACACATATATAATATATAGGTGTGGCGCCCGGCCTGAAGCCGGGCGCCCGCACCATGAAACCGAATTTCTATGCCATCAATCTTTTCCCGCATCATAGCCGGCGAAATTCCGAGCTATAAGGTTGCCGAGGACGAGGCTCACTACGCTTTCCTCGACATCAACCCGCTGTCCGAAGGCCACACCCTGGTGGTGCCCAAGCACGAGGTGGACTATATTTTCAACCTCCCCGACGAAGAATATGCCGCGCTTCAGCTCTTTGCCAAACGCGTGGCCGCCGCCGTTGAAGCATCGGTGGACTGCCGCCGCATAGCCACCGCGGTAATCGGCCTTGAGGTTCCCCACGCCCACATCCACATTGTGCCCATCAAAACCGAGGGCGACCTGGATTTCCGCAAGGAGAAACTGGCCCTTGCGCCCGAACGCATGGCCGAGATTGCAGCAAAAATCGCTTCTAACTTCAAGTAATCTTAAGATGAAAAAGATAACACTTTATAGCCTCAGCCTGGCCATGCTGGCTGCTATGGCCTCGTGCGGTTCAAGCAAAGGCTGGAGCGTGCAGGGCGAGATTGCCGGTGCTCCCGCCGATACGAAGGTTGCCCTGGAAGGCTTCAACAACGGCCGCTGGTACCTGATTGACTCGCTCGAAGTGGCCAAGAACGGCAAGTTCGGCTACGACGCCGAGGAGCCTCTGCACTACGCCGACATCATGCGCCTGACTCTCCCCGGCCAGGGTAGCATCTACTTCCCGGCCGACTCGGTGGATAATATCAAAGTTAAGGCCGCCTACGACAGCTTCGGTTCCACCTACACCGTGAGCGGCAACCCGATGGCCGCCGATGTGATGCGTGTGGACAGCATTGTGCGTGTGTATTCCGACGCCGCCGTTAAAATCGGTGCCGGCGCGAATGCCTCCAACAGCGACCTTGTGCGTGAGCTGGCAAGCCTGATTACCTCCGACACCACGGGCCTGGTTGCCTACTACGCCGTGGGCAAATCCGTGGGTGGCACGCCCATCTTCAACCCTGCCGAGGCTTTCGGCAACCGTGTGTACGGCGCTGCCGCTCAGGTATATGCCAACTATCGTCCCGAGGATCCTCGCGGCAAGGCCCTGCGCCAGGCATATTTCATCGGCCGCCAGATGCTGGGCAAGCTCCCCGAGCCTACCGAGGAAAAGGTGGTTGAACTGGATGCCTCAGGCCTGATTGACATCAGCCGCTACGACGCAAAGGGCAAGCTGCACTCGCTGGCCGAGTTGGCCAAGGAGGGCAAGGTGATACTGCTCAGCTTCACCGGCTACAGCCTGCCGTCGTCGCCCGACTATAACGCAATCCTCAATGACCTCTACGAGCTCTACAACAGCAAGGGCCTTGAAATCTACCAGATAGCGTTCGACGACGACGAGGTGATGTGGAAGCAGGCCGCTGCCAACCTGCCGTGGATCACGGTGTGGAACTCGCCCACGGACGGCAATGCGGTGCTCTACAGCTACAACGTCGGCGCTGTGCCCATGACCTACGTAATCAACCGCCAGGGCGACATCGCCGCCCGCGTGGTGAACCCCTCCGAGCTGCCGGCGGCAGTAGCAAAATACTTCTAAGCCTATAATTCACTGACTATCTAATCCCTAAATATCTAAATGAAAAAATTACTTGCAATTCTTGCCCCGGCCGCTCTCGGCGCAGGCGTAGTGGCATGCACCACCGCGCATGCCGACGAGACTGCCGCTCCGGCCGTGCTCAACTGGGAAACGGTCAACGTGATGGTTGACTCGGTCAAGCCCATGTCGTGCCAGACCTTCACCCTTGTCGGCGACCTGCGCGGTGTGCAGCGCGTGGCCTACAACCAGCTGGGCGCCCACAGCCACTTCGTTGACCCCGCCGACACGCTCATCGAGCTCTTCCCCGGCTACTGGGCCATCGGTTCGCCCAAGTTTGCCCAGGCCACCGGCAACGATACCATCACCTTCCAGCTTATGTCGCCCGGCCACTACCGCCAGATGGCTTACCAGCCCGACGGCGTGCACCTGGTGATGACCGACGGCCGCATCATTGACATCGACATCAACCGCAAGGACATCCTTGACAACCCCGACAGCTATGGCTTCAACGGCAAATCGCGCATGCCCTCGGGTGCCGATATCTTCGCTATCAACGAAGGCATCTATTCTACCGACACCGCCGGTGTATATCAGGTGATTCCCTCGTTCAAGAGCGTCACCATGGGCGGTGGTGTGTCGGACGTCAACCTGGCCGACATCGAATTCAAAACTCTGCCCGAAGGCGTAAGCGAGAACCCCGAAGCCTACCGTATCACCGTGGGCGAAGGCAAGATGGTGGTGGAAGCCGACCAGAAACTGTGGGAGCAAATCCGCCGCCGTCTGGCCCACAACTTCGGCACCGAAACGCGCCTGATGCCCGATGCCGTGATTGTGGACTACCCCGACTACGGCTACCGCGGCGTGATGATTGACATCGCCCGCAACTACCAGGAGCCGGGCGAAATCCACCGTATCCTGGACCTCATGGCCATCTATAACTTCAACACCCTCCACTTCCACCTGATCGACGACGAGGCCTGGCGCCTGGAAATCAATGGTCTGCCTGAGCTCACCGAAATCGGTGCGCACCGTGGCTACACCACCGCCAGCGGCGACGACCCCTTCCTGCCCCGCACCTACGGCGGCAAGCAGAACGGCTTCCTGACCCAGGACGACTACATCGCCATCCTGAAGCACGCCGACAGCCTCAACATCGCCGTTATCCCCGAAGTTGAATCGCCCGGCCACGCCCGTGCCGCCGTTATTGCCATGAACCACCGCGCCAAGCGCACCGGCGATGACAGCTGGCTGCTGCGCGAACCCAACGATACATCGGTCTACACCTCGGCTCAGGACTACCACGACAACATCATGAACCCGGCCCTCCCCGGCCCCTACAAGGTGATGGACATTGTGGCCGATGAAATCATCGACATGCACAAGCGTGCCGGTGTGCCCCTGAAGGCAATCCACATCGGTGGCGACGAAGTGCCCCGTGGCGGCTGGAGCGGTAGTCAGGCCGTGAAGGACCTCATGGAGCGCGAAGGCTTCACCCATCAGGACCAGGTTCACGCCTATTTCAACCGCAAGGTTCACGACATCTTCAAGCAGAAGGGCATCAAGCTCTCCGGCTGGCAGGAAGTGGGCAAGGGCCATAGCGAGGAATATAACGCCGAGCTTGCCCCGGACACCTATTCCGTGAACTGCTGGGCCACCAACGTGCGCCCCGGTCAGCCCCTGATCCCTGTGCAGGTTGCCGAGGCCGGTTTCCCCGTGATTCTCAGCAATGTGGAGCGCTTCTACCTGGATATGACCTACAACTACCACCCTGCCGAGCGCGGCCTGTCGTGGGGCGGTTGCGTGGATGAATTCACCTCGCTCGGAGGCTATCCCGCCGAGATGGCTCCCGGCGTGCCCGTGGTCGGCCTCCAGGGTCAGCTCTTCGCCGAAACACTCCGCGAGCCCGCAACCCTCGAAATGAACCTGCTGCCCAAGATGCTCGGCCTGGCCGAACGCGCCTGGAACGGCACCCCCACCTACAGCATCCCTGCTTTCCAGACCGTAATCTCCGAGGAAATGCCCAAGTGGGATGCCGACGGCTATGCCTACCACGTGCGTCAGCCCGGAATCAAGGTGACCGACGGCAAATTCGTGCAGGTCAACTCGCCCTACCGCGAAAGCACCGTGCGTGTGACCTTCGACGGCTCCAACCCCGACGAAAACTCGCTTGCACTGCCCGTTGACTCCGTGCTCGACATCACCGCCTACAATGCCGCTCCCACCGAAGTGCGCGCCCGCCTGTGGGTGAACGGCCACCCCTCGCTGGTGACCATCGAGAAAATAGCTGAATAATCCCACCCAGACACCATACGCACCGGGCCCGACCAAAACGGTCGGGCCCGGATTGTTTTTGTTGGTCCAATAGGTCCAATTAGTCTAATTGGCCTTATTGAGTTTTACTGCGGCTTTTTGGCCCGGTAGGTGAGGGCGGAGGTGGCTTGGTTGCAGTCCTTCTGGAGTTCGGGGCGCAGGATGCCGGCTTCGGTGGGGTCGGCGAGGTTGAGGTCGGCGTAGCGGTCCTCGTTCATCACGTATTCCTGCACTGTGCGCACGGGTTCGGGGTTGGGATAGCGGGGTGATGCAGTGAGCTGGTCGCTGCCGTTGGAGCCGCTGTTGTCGGGGCCGGGGGTGACGCTGTCGATGGTCAGACCGGATTCGCCGCGGGCGTATTCGTCGGGGCGGAAGCGGTAGAGGGGCCAGTAGCCGGACTCCACGGCGCGGCGCTGCTCAACGATGGAATGACCGAGACCGGGCTGGATGCCGTGCATCAGGCAGGGGCAGTAGGCAATGACTATAGCGGGGCCGGGGTAGCGCTCGGCTTCGGTCAGGGCGTCGATGGCCTGCTGATAGTTTGCGCCGAGGGCTATGGAGGCCACGTAGACGTTGCCGTAGGTCATCATCATTCGGCCGAGTTCTTTTTTGGCCACGCGTTTGCCGTCAGGGGCGTATTTGGCCACAGCGCTGCGCGGTGTGGCCTTGGACATCTGTCCGCCGGTGTTGGAGTAGCACTCGGTGTCCATGACGAGCACCTTGATGGGTTCGCCAGAGGCCAGGACGTGGTCGAGGCCGGCGAAGCCAATGTCGTAGGCCCAGCCGTCGCCACCGATGGCCCACACGGTTTTCTTGCCGAACTGGTCAGCGGCCTCCAGGAGCGAGGCGTAGGCCGGCGACTGGTCCTTTACTCCGGCCAGGATGTCGGCCAAGGCGCGGCCCGTGAGCTGCGACAGTTCGGGGTCGTCCTTGCTGGTGTACCATGCTTCGAGGGCTTCCTTGACGTAGGGTAGGGTAGCGGGCGAGTCGATGAGCGCCTTGACCTGACTGGCCACGCGGCTGCGCTGATGCTCGACCGAAACGAGCATGCCGTAGCCATACTCGCCATTATCCTCGAAGAGCGAGTTGCCCCATGCCGGGCCTCGGCTGCCGTCGGTGGTGCAGTAGGCGTTGGATGGGAAGTTAGCGCCCCAGATGGAACTGCATCCGGTGGCGTTGGCGATAATCAGGCGCTCGCCGAAGAGCTGGGTGAGGAGCTTGACGTAGGGAGTCTCGCCGCAACCGGCGCAGGCGCCGGAGAACTGCAGGCCTGGTGTGTGCATCTGCGAACCCTTGACGGTGGGGCGGGGCAGGATGCCGGTCTTGGCCGTTACGTTGGCCTGAGCCCATTCGGCCATTGGCACCTCGCGGTCCACGACATCGTTGATGGGAGTCATGGTGAGGGCGTGGCCGGGGCAGATGATGGAGCATGAGGAGCACCCGAGGCAGTCCTCGGGGAAGTTCTGGATGTGGAATTTGTAGCCCTCGGGCATGCCATAGGCCGGCTTCATAGCGAAGCCTTCAGGAGCCTTGGCGGCTTCGTCGGGCGAGAGCACGAAGGGACGGATTGCTGCGTGGGGGCACACCAGGGAGCACTCGGTGCACTCAACGCACTTGGAGGCATCCCACACGGGCACGCGGGTGGCTATGCGGCGATGCTCGTAGGCAGTAGTGCCCATGGGCATCACGCCGTCCGGCGCGAGGGCCGACACAGGGATGGAGTCGCCGCGGCCCTGGATGCAGGGCGTGTGCACGTTCTTGATGAACTGTTCCACGGCAGCGTTGGGATAGCTGACGGGGCGTGTGCGCACCTGCTCGGGTTGGTCCGTCCAGCCGGGGATGGTGTCGTAGTCGATTTTCTTTAGGTCGCCCAGGGCCATGTCGATGGCCTTGAGGTTGCGCTCCACCACCGTGCCCACCTCGTGGCGATAGGTTGCGGCGATGGCGTTCTTGAACTCGGCCAGAGCATCGTCGAAGGGCACGATGTTGCTCAGCGACAGCCACACGGTGTCCATCACCGTGTTGATGCGCGGGCCAAGGCCGCACTGCGATGCGATGGCGTCGGCATCGATGTTGTAAAATGTAAGTTTCTTTTCCGAAATTGCCCTGCGCATGGCCAGGGGTAGCTTGGTGGCGAGCTGTGCCGGGGTCCAGGGCGAGTTGAGCACGAACACGCCGCCGGGCCGAGCCTTGGCGACCATGTCGAAGCGGTTGACGTAGGACGTCTTGTGGCATGCCACATAGTCGGCGTCGCTGATTTCGTAGGCCGAGGTGACGGGAGCGTGGCCGATGCGCAGCTGCGAGATGGTGTAGCCTCCGGATTTCTTGGCCGAATAGTCGAAATAGGCCTGGGCGTAGATGCCGGGAGTGTTGCCGAGCACCGAGGCAAGCATCTTGGTGCCTCCGACGGTGCCGTCGTTGCCGATGCCGTAGAATATGGTCTGGTAGGTGGAGTGGGCAACCTTGGTCTCGACCGTTTCTGCGACGCCGAGCGACAAGTGGGTGACGTCGTCGTTGATGCCCACGGTGAAGGGATTCTTGGGTTCCGGTTTGGCCATTTCGTCGTAGACGGCCTTGACCATCGAGGGGTTGAACGCCTTGCTCGACAGGCCGTAGCGACCGCCAATTACACGCACGTCCTTGGCGCGCGGCGAGTTGTAGAGCGCCGTCATAACATCCTGGCACAGTGGCTCGTGCTGCGCGCCGGGCTCCTTGGTGCGGTCAAGCACGGCCACGGTGCGCACGCTTGCGGGCAGGGCTGCCAAGAATTGCTCCGTGGGGAAGGGGCGGTAGAGGCGCACGGTAATTACGCCCACCTTGTAGCCTTTCTCGGAGTTGAGGTATTGCGCGGTTTCGGAGGCCACATCGGCGGCCGAGCCGAGGAGCACAATCACACGGTCGGCATCCGGAGCGCCGCTGTAGTCAACCAGATGATACTGGCGACCGGTGACCGAGGCGATTTTATCCATAGCCTGCTGTACGATGCCGGGGAAGGCGTCGTAGTATTTATTGGCCGCTTCGCGGTTCTGGAAATAAACGTCGGGGTTCTGGGCCGAGCCGCGAAGGTCGGGGTGCTCGGGGTTCATGGAGCGGTGGCGGAAGGAAGTCACCTTGTCCCAATCCACGAGCGGACGGAGCGACTCGTAGTCGATAACGTCGATAGTGTCCAGCTCCGACGACGTGCGCCATCCGTCGAAGAAGTGAAGCACCGGCAGCGAGCCCTCGATGGCGGCGAGATGGGCCACGGCGCCGAGGTCCATGGTTTCCTGCACCGAAGCCGAGGCGAGCATTGTGAAGCCGGTGGCGCGGCAGGCCATCACGTCCTGATGGTCGCCGAAGATGGATAGAGCATGCGTGGCAAGCGAACGGCAACCAACGTGGAATACCACCGGAAGGAGCTCGCCTGCAATCTTATACATATTCGGAATCATCAGCATAAGGCCCTGTGATGCAGTAAATGTTGTGGCGAGTGCGCCTGCGGCAGCCGCTCCGTGGACGGCACCGGCAGCGCCAAGTTCGCTCTCCATTTCGCGCACTTCCAGAGCCTGGCCCATGAGGTTGCGGCGGCCTTCGAGCCCCCACTTCATTGCAGTGTCGCCCATGGCGGCGATGGGTGTGATGGGATATACCGTAGCCACATCGCTGAGAGCGAAGGCCACGTGTGCCGCGGCCGTGCAGCCGTCTAAAATCTGTTTCTTCATATTATGGAGTGGGGGAGTGTGAGGGTTACTATAATGACAATCAAACACATCATGCGTGCGGAAAGTTTATGCAACTGGTAGGTAATCCGGATAATTGGACTGGTGAGGCTCATCGTTGCGATTGGTTCGCTTACGGGCTGAAAATTATTCGCAGAAATGTTTGGTAATTAGCGAAATAATTGCTACCTTTGCAGTGTTGAACAGTGTACTTATTCGTCGCATCGTTGCTAATCCTTTGGGTATCATGGCAATGTGCGATTTTGTGGGTACATGGCATTGAGGGTGGAAAAGCACGCTTTGAGGCCTGAAAATGCTGTTCGACATCAAAAACGAGAACAACGAAAGTATAAAATATCTAAAAAGTAATTATCCAAACAAACTAAGATGCCTACTATTCAGCAATTAGTACGTAAAGGTCGCGTGGCCATGGAGGATAAAAGCAAGAGCCCCGCTCTTGACTCGTGCCCCCAGCGTCGCGGCGTGTGCGTGCGTGTGTACACCACCACTCCTAAAAAACCTAACTCGGCAATGCGTAAGGTAGCACGTGTGCGCCTCACCAACGGTAAAGAAGTGAACTCTTACATCCCCGGTGAAGGTCACAACCTGCAGGAGCACTCGATTGTGCTTGTACGCGGTGGTCGTGTAAAGGACCTCCCCGGTGTACGTTACCACATCGTTCGCGGTACTCTCGATACCGCAGGCGTGAAGGATCGCACTCAGCGCCGCTCCAAATACGGTGCCAAGCGTCCCAAGGCTGGTGCAGCCAAGAAGTAATTCGCTTTCGAGAAAAGCGGGTGAAGTTTTCTAAACGCACCGCGAGATTAAATCAATTCATTTAACTCGTTTTTGTATTCTTGCAGCTATCTTTAGGTTGAGTAAGCGAAGCATCGGAGGATGTCGCTGAAGAGAAAACGAAGCAAGCAACCAAGCAATCAAAAACACAACTACCGGAACTCTAAAATGAGAAAATCCAAGCCTAAGAAACGTCAGGTTCTCCCTGATCCCGTTTTCGATGACGTGCGCGTGACTAAATTTGTCAACCATCTCATGTACGATGGTAAGAAAAACACTGCATTCACCATCTTCTACAGCGCACTCGAGACTGTGAAGTCCAAACTTCCCAACGAGGAGCTCAACGCACTCGAAATCTGGAAAAAAGCACTCGAAAACGTAACTCCCCAGGTTGAGGTTAAGAGCCGCCGTGTGGGTGGCGCAACCTTCCAGGTGCCTACCGAAATCCGCGCTGACCGCAAGGAGTCCATTTCAATGAAAAATCTTATTGCATATGCCCGCAAACGCGGCGGCAAGACCATGGCCGACAAGCTCGCAGCTGAAATCGTTGACGCATTCAACAACCAGGGCGGCGCTTTCAAGCGTAAAGAGGATATGCACAAGATGGCCGAAGCTAACCGTGCTTTCGCTCACTTCCGTTTCTAATCGATTTTTCGTTGAATTTTTAAGAGCAACAGCATAAATACAATGGCTAAATCTGACGAACAGCTTAAATATACGCGTAATATCGGCATTATGGCTCACATCGATGCCGGTAAGACCACCACTTCCGAGCGCATCCTCTTCTACACCGGTCTGACACACAAGATTGGTGAGGTTCACGACGGTGCCGCTACCATGGACTGGATGGAGCAGGAGCAGGAGCGTGGTATCACTATCACCTCGGCCGCTACCACCACCTTCTGGAAGTACAACAACGACAAATTCAAAATCAACCTTATTGACACTCCGGGACACGTTGACTTCACCGTTGAGGTTGAACGTTCGCTCCGTGTGCTCGACGGTGCCGTGGCAACTTTCTGTGCCGTTGGTGGTGTAGAACCCCAGTCCGAAACCGTTTGGCGCCAGGCTGATAAGTACAACGTACCCCGTATCGGTTACGTCAACAAGATGGACCGCTCGGGTGCAAACTTCTTCGAAGTAGTACGCCAGCTTCAGGATGTGCTCGGTGCAAATCCCTGCCCCATTCAGATTCCTATCGGTGCTGAAGAAACATTCAAGGGCGTGGTTGACCTCATCACCATGAAGGCTATCTTCTGGCATGATGAAACCATGGGTGCCGACTACTCCGTTGAGGATATTCCCGCCAATCTGCAGGACGAAGCCGAGCAGTGGCGCGACAAGATGCTGGAAAAAATCGCTGAGTACGATGATGATCTGATGACCAAGTACTTCGACGATCCCTCCACCATCACCGTTGAGGAAATCAAGAATGCACTCCGCAAGGCAACCCTCGCTATGGACGTAGTTCCCATGATCTGCGGTTCTTCGTTCAAGAACAAGGGCGTTCAGTGCCTGCTCGACGCCGTGTGCGCCTACCTGCCCAGCCCCGTTGACTCCGGCGCAGTTGAAGGTCACTCCGTTGACAACCCCGACGAAATCATCACCCGCGAGCCCTCGAGCGACGCTCCTATGTGCGCTCTGGCGTTCAAGATTGCCACCGACCCCTATGTAGGCCGTCTGACCTTCTTCCGCGTTTACTCCGGTGATGTAGTTGCCGGTTCCTACGTTCTCAACAGCCGTTCGGGCAAGAAAGAGCGTGTTTCGCGTCTGTTCCAGATGCACTCCAACAAGCAGAACCCCATGGAAGCTATCGGTTGCGGTGATATCGGTGCCGGTGTAGGCTTCAAGGATATCCGCACCGGCGACACCCTCTGCGCTGAGGATGCTCCCATCGTGCTGGAAGCAATGGAATTCCCCGATCCCGTTATCGGTATCGCCGTAGAGCCCAAGACTCAGAAGGACCTCGACAAGCTTGGCGTAGGCCTCCAGAAGCTTGCTGAGGAGGACCCCACCTTCCGTGTGGAAACCAACGAAGAAACCGGCCAGACCGTTATCTCCGGTATGGGTGAGCTTCACCTCGATATCATCATCGACCGTCTCCGCCGCGAATTCAAGGTTGAGTGCAACCAGGGTCGTCCCCAGGTTACCTACAAAGAAGCTATCACCCGTTCCTGCCAGCTCCGCGAGGTGTTCAAGAAGCAGACCGGTGGTCGTGGTAAGTTCGCCGACATCATCGTTCGCGTTGAACCCGTTGACGAAGGCTTCGAAGGCAACCTCCAGTTCGTTGACGAAGTGAAGGGCGGTAACATTCCCAAGGAATTCATCCCCTCCATCCAGAAGGGCTTCACCACCGCTATGAAGAACGGTGTTCTCGCCGGCTTCCCCGTTGAGCAGCTCAAGGTTACCGTTATCGACGGTTCGTTCCACCCGGTTGACTCCGACCAGCTTTCGTTCGAGCTCTGCGCTATCCAGGCATTCAAGAAAGCCTGCGAACAGGCCGGCCCCGTGCTCCTGGAGCCCATCATGAAGATTGAAGTAGTTACCCCCGAGGAATCGATGGGTGATGTAATCTCCGACCTCAACAAGCGTCGCGGTCAGGTAGAAGGTATGGAAAGCAGCCGCAGCGGCGCCCGCGTCGTTAAGGCCAAGGCACCTCTTGCCGAAATGTTCGGTTATGTAACCGCCCTGCGTACCATCACTTCCGGTCGCGCTACCTCCACCATGACCTTCTCGCACTATGCAGAAGTGTCCAACTCTATCGCCAAGGACGTACTGGCTGAGTGCCAGGGTCGTGTAGATCTTCTCAAATAATTAAAAACATCAATTCAGCATATGAACCCCATCATTCGTATCAAACTCAAATCTTACGACCACAATCTGGTGGACAAATCCGCCGAGAAGATCGTCAAGACCGTGAAATCGATTGGCGCGGTGATCAGCGGTCCTATCCCCCTGCCCACCCACAAGCGCATCTTCACCGTGAACCGCTCGACCTTCGTGAACAAGAAGAGCCGCGAGCAGTTCCAGCTCAGCAGCTACAAGCGCCTGATTGACATCTACAACGCCACTCCCAAAATCGTGGACGCTCTGATGAAACTCGAGCTCCCCAGCGGTGTTGAAGTAGAAATCAAGTGCTGATAACCGCACTCTCAGAAATACCCCAAATATAATCAACTAATCAAATTAACAGAGAAATGCCAGGATTAATTGGAAAGAAAATCGGAATGACATCCGTTTTCAGTGCCGACGGACGCAACATTCCGTGCACTGTTATCGAAGTAGGTCCTTGTGTTGTGACTCAGGTTAAGACAGCTGATGTGGATGGTTACGAAGCTCTCCAGCTCGGTTTCGAGGAAAAGAAGGAGAAGCACACTACCAAGCCCGAACAGGGCCACTTCAGCAAAGCCGGTGTTACTCCCAAGCGCCACTTGGCCGAGTTCAAAGGATTTGGTAACCAGTACGCACTGGGCGACACCATCGCATGCGACCTCTTCACCGAGGCCGACTTCGTGGATGTTGTCGGCACCAGCAAGGGTAAAGGCTACCAGGGCGTTGTGAAGCGTCACGGCTTCGGCGGCGTCGGCCAGAGCACTCACGGCCAGCACAACCGCCTCCGCGCCCCCGGTTCGGTAGGTGCCTGCTCCTATCCCGCTAAGGTGTTCAAAGGCATGCGCATGGCAGGCCAGATGGGCAACGAGCGTGTGACCGTGCAGAACCTCCAGGTAGTAAAGGTTATCCCCGAACACAACCTTATCATGATTAAAGGCTCCATCCCCGGTAGCAAAGGTTCAATCGTCTTAATTGAGAAATAAACATGGAACTCGCAGTATACAACCAGCAAGGTCAGGAAACCGGCCGTAAGGTAATCCTCAACGACGAGGTTTTCGCAATCGTACCCAGTGAGCACGCCCTTTATCTCGACGTTAAGCAGTACCTCGCCAACCACCGTCAGGGCACTCACAAATCCAAGGAACGCTCCGAAGTGAGCGGTTCTACCCGCAAGCTCCACAAGCAGAAGGGTGGCGGCGGCAGCCGTATCGGTGACATCAACTCGCCCGTTCTCGTGGGTGGTGGCCGTGTGTTCGGTCCCCGTCCCCGCGACTACCGCTTCAAGCTCAACAAGAAGCTCAAGGATCTCGCACGTCGTTCGGCTCTCAGCCTCAAGGCACAGGCCGGCGAAATCATCGTTGTCGACAATATCAATTTCGAGGCTCCCAAAACCAAAGAATACGTAAATTTTGCTAAAAATCTTAAAGTTGAAGGCAAAAAAGTGCTCGTCGTTTTGGCAAACCGAAATAATAACGTATATTTGTCGATGCGAAACGTGCCCGATGCAAAACTGATGTCTGCATCGGACATCAACACGTACGCCGTGCTCAACAACAACGCCCTCGTCCTCACCGAAGAGAGCGTTGAAGTCATTAACAAACTCTAAGATCAACCCAACGGAGGAACAACAATGGAAATATCTATCAAGCCCATCATCACCGAACGCGCAACCAAGCTTTCCGAAAAGCGCAATTGCTACACGTTCCGCGTGTCCCCCGATGCAAACAAATACCAGATCAAATCGCTCGTTGAGGAGATCTACGGTGTGAAGGTTGACTCGGTTAACACGGCAATCATGCGCGGCAAGAACAAGTCGCGCTGGACCAAAAGCGGCCTGCTCCGCGGCAAAACCGCACGCTGGAAGAAAGCGTACGTAACCGTTGCCGAAGGCCAGACCATCGAATTCTTCAGCAATATCTAATAATAAAAATGGCAGTAAGAAAATTCAAGCCCACTACCCCCGGGCAACGTCACAAGGTTATCGGTGTCTTCAAAGGTACGATCACTGCTACAACACCGGAAAAATCTCTTACAGTCGGCAAGCGCGCCTCCGGCGGTCGCAACAACGAAGGCCATCTCACCGCTCGCTACCTTGGCGGTGGTCACAAGCGCAAATACCGCATCATCGACTTCAAGAGAAATCGCGACGGCATCCCCGCAGTAGTAAAGTCGATCGAGTACGATCCCAACCGTTCGGCCCGCATCGCTCTTCTCTACTACGTTGACGGCGTTAAGACCTACATCATCGCCCCCAACGGCCTCGAAGTAGGCACCACCCTGCTTAGCGGCCCCGAAGCTGCTCCCGAAGTAGGCAACGCCCTTCCCCTGAGCAAAATTCCTGTAGGTACAGTTATCCACTGCATCGAACTCCGTCCCGGCCAGGGCGCTTTCATGGCTCGTTCGGCCGGCACTTTCGCCCAGCTCGTATCCCGCGAGGGAAACTATGCTATCATCAAATTACCTTCCGGTGAAACCCGCAAAGTTCTCGCCGAGTGCAAAGCTACCATCGGTACCGTTGGCAACAGCGAGCACTCCCTGGAGCGCAGCGGCAAGGCAGGTCGCAGCCGTTGGCTCGGCCGTCGTCCCCGCAACCGCGGTGTTGTTATGAACCCTGTCGATCACCCCATGGGTGGTGGTGAAGGCCGCGCTTCCGGTGGTCATCCCCGCAGCCGCAAGGGCCTCTACAGCAAGGGCCTGAAGACACGCTCGCCCAAGAAGCACTCGTCGAAGTACATCATCGAGAGAAGAAAGAAGAAATAATTTGATAAATAAGCATATATGAGCCGTTCACTTAAAAAAGGTCCTTTTATCAGCGTAAAGCTTGAGAAGAAGGTTGCTGCCATGGACGCTTCCGGCAAGAAAAACGTCATCAAGACCTGGAGCCGCGCGTCTATGATTGCTCCCGAGTTCGTAGGCCACACTTTTGCCGTTCACAACGGTAACAAGTTCATCCCCGTCTACGTAACCGAGAACATGGTAGGTCACAAACTCGGCGAGTTCGCTCCTACGCGCAACTTCCGCGGCCACGGTGGCAACAAGAAAAAATAATCGGACCTGATAAACTAATCATCAAACATTAAGACGACAAAATAAAATGGGTGAAAGAAAAAGATTATCAGCCAACCGTCGCAAGGAGGAGCAGAAGAACGTGGCTTTCGCCAAACTTCTGAACATCCCCACCTCCCCCCGCAAAATGCGTCTGGTAGCCGACATGGTTCGCGGTCAGGAAGTGTTCCGCGCCCTCGGCATCCTCAAATTCTCCAATAAAGAAGCTGCTGCACGCCTCGAGAAACTCGTGCGCTCCGCCGTAGCAAACTGGGAACAGAAGAACGAGCGCAAAGCCGAAAGCGGCGAGCTCTACATCAGCACCATCTTCGTCAACTGCGCTCCCATGCTGAAGCGCCTCCGCACCGCCCCCCAGGGCCGCGGCTACCGCATCCGCAAGCGTGCTAACCACGTGACCGTCGTTGTTGACACTATCGCTAACAATAATACCGAGGCTAAATAATGGGACAGAAAGTTAATCCTATCAGCAACCGCCTGGGCGTAATTCGTGGCTGGGACTCGAACTGGTCAGAGAAGGGCAAATTCCCCGCCAACATCCTCGAAGACTACCGCCTCCGCGAATATCTCAACGTACGTCTGGCAAAATGCAGTGTCTCGCGTATCGTTATCGAGCGTACGCTCAAGCTCATCACCATCACCGTCTGCACCAGCCGTCCCGGCCTGATTATCGGCAAGGGTGGCCAGGAAGTGGAAAAACTCAAGGAAGAGCTTAAGAAAATCACCGACAAGGACGTTCAGATCAACATCTACGAAGTGAAACGTCCCGAGCTCGATGCCGCTATCGTGGCTTCGAACATCGCCCGCCAGATTGAAGGCAAGGTGGCTTACCGCCGTGCTGTCAAAATGGCCGTTGCCTCCACCATGCGTGCAGGCGCCGAAGGCGTGAAGATTCAGGTATCCGGCCGTCTCAACGGTGCCGAAATGGCCCGCAGCGAGATGTTCAAGGAAGGTCGCACTCCGCTGCACACCCTCCGTGCCGATATCGACTACGCTCTCGTTGAAGCTCACACCAAAGTTGGTGTAATCGGCGTGAAGGTTTGGATTTGCCGTGGCGAAGTTTACGGCAAGCGCGACCTCGCTCCCCAGTTTACCAACAATCAGAAAGAAGGCGGTCGTCCCGCCGGTGGCAAGGGCCGCGAGCGCCGCGGTGGTTTCCGTGCTCCCAAAAACAACCGTTAATCCACCTGCAAACATTAGATTGAACAATGTTACAGCCTAAGAAAACAAAATTCCGCCGCGCCCAAAAAGGCCGCATGAAAGGTAATGCCCAGCGTGGCAACCAGCTTGCCTTCGGCTCGTTCGGCATCAAGACGCTCGAGTCCAAGTGGATTACCGGCCGTCAGATAGAGGCCGCCCGTATCGCGGTGACACGTTATATGCAGCGTCAGGGTCAGATCTGGATCCGTATCTTCCCGGACAAACCCATCACCAAGAAGCCTGCCGAAGTCCGCATGGGTAAAGGTAAAGGTTCGCCCGAAGGCTTCGTAGCTCCCGTTACTCCCGGCCGCATCATCCTGGAGGTTGAAGGCGTAAGCTACGACATCGCCAAGGAAGCACTGCGCCTCGCAGCTCAGAAGCTTCCCGTGGTCACCAAATTCATCGTTCGTCGTGACTACGACCCCACTCAAAACGTGTAATTAAGCTATGAAGAAAGAAGAAATCCGCGAAATGGCCACAGCTGACCTGAAGGACCGTCTCCAGCAGATGGAGAAGGAATACCTTCAGGCCAAGATCAACCACGCAGTAACTCCTCTGGACAATACCGCAAAGATCACCGCCGACCGCCGTATGATTGCTCGCGTCAAGACCGAGCTCCGTCGCCGCGAACTCAACAAATAATACAGCCAGCAAACATGGAAGAAAAACGTAACCTGCGCAAAGAGCGCATCGGCGTGGTAACCAGCAACAAGGGCGACAAGACCATCACCGTAGCCGTTAAATGGAAGGAGAAACACCCCATCTACGGTAAGTTCGTCAACAAGACCAAAAAGTACCACGCACACGACGAGAACAACGAATGCTCCGTCGGCGATACCGTACGTCTGATGGAAACCCGCCCCCTCAGCAAAACCAAACGCTGGAGATTAGTAGAAATCATCGAAAAAGTTAAGTAACAATGATACAGACAGAATCACGCCTTACCGTAGCCGACAACAGCGGCGCAAAGGAATGCCTCTGCATCCACGTCCTCGGCGGCACCGGACGTCGCTATGCCTCTGTGGGCGACATCATCGTCGTTACCGTCAAGAGCGCTATCCCCGGCTCCGACGTCAAGAAGGGCACTGTTTCCCGCGCAATGGTGGTTCGCACCAAGAAGGAAGTTCGCCGTCCCGACGGTTCCTACATCCGTTTCGACGACAACGCCTGCGTTCTGCTCAAGAACGACGGCGACCTCCGCGGCACCCGTATCTTCGGCCCCGTAGCCCGCGAGCTCCGCGCCAAGAACATGAAAATCGTTTCCCTCGCTCCCGAGGTTCTCTAATCTACCACCCAACGGAAATAGCAAATCAATAAAGCAATGATCAAGATCCACATCAAGAAGGGTGACAACGTCTACGTCCTCTCGGGCGACGACAAAGGCAAGACCGGACGCGTGCTCTCCGTAGACCGCCAGAAGTACCGTGCCATCGTCGAAGGCGTTAATATCGTGACCAAGGCTACCAAGCCCAGCGCACAGCACCCCCAGGGTGGCCTCATCAAGAAGGAAGCGCCCATCAACATCTCCAACCTCAGCCTCATCGACCCCAAGAGCGGCAAACCCACCCGCATCAGCATCAAGCGCGTCGACGGCCGAGCAGTCCGCATCGCTAAAAAATCCAATCAGGAAATCAAATGAGCACTACTCTGCAAAAAGACTATAAGGAACGCATCGTTCCCGCGCTCGAGAAAGAGTTCAACTACTCGACCGTAATGCAGGTGCCCCGCCTGGAAAAAATCGTCATCAACCAGGGTATCGGTGCTGCCACCCAGGACAAGAAACTCATCGAGACCGCCATCAACGAGCTCACCGCCATCACCGGCCAGAAAGCTGTGGCTACCCTTTCCAAGAAGGACATCTCGAACTTCAAACTCCGTAAGAAAATGCCCGTTGGCGTTCGTGTAACCCTCCGTCGCGAGAAAATGTACGAATTCCTGGAGCGTCTGATTCGTGTGGCTCTGCCCCGTATCCGCGACTTCAAGGGCATCGAAGGCAAGCTCGACGGCCGTGGCAACTACACCCTCGGCATCACCGAGCAGATCATCTTCCCCGAAATCAACATCGACAACATCAACAAGCTGATGGGTATGAACATCACCTTCGTAACCTCAGCCAACACCGACGAGGAAGGCTACGCACTGCTCAAGCAATTCGGTCTCCCCTTCAAAAACGCTAAAAAATAATTCTCCCCTATGGCAAAAGAATCAATGAAAGCTCGCGAGGTGAAGCGTGCACGCCTGGTTGAAAAGTACGCCGAGCGCCGCGCTGCCCTCAAGAAAATCATCAACGCCGCTTACGAGGATGACGACGAAAAGCGCCAGGCTGCCTACGAGGCTGCCCAGGAGCTTCAGAAACTGCCCAAGAACTCAAGCTACATCCGCAAGCACAACCGCTGCACCATCACCGGTCGTCCCAAAGGATACATGCGCCAGTTCGGCCTGTCGCGTATTCAGTTCCGCGAGATGGCTTCCGCAGGTCTTATCCCCGGTGTTAAAAAGGCAAGCTGGTAATCACTCTCCCCGGCTTGACTCCCTTCTATTCCGGCAGCGCCGCAATCGCCCCACGGGCGATATTCGGCGAGTCGGCAAAAGAGAGTATTAAATATTGTTGGGCAATTCGGCCCAATCAATTTAAACAACATCAAACAAATGACTGATCCTATCGCAGATTATCTTACAAGATTGAGGAACGCGGTCAAAGCCAACCACCGCGTGGTTGAAGTTCCCGCCTCGAACTTGAAGAAAGAAATCACCAAAATCCTCTTCGAACAGGGTTACATCCTCAACTACAAGTTCGTAGAAGGTGACAACAATCAGGGTACAATCAAAATCGCCCTCAAATACGATCCGGTTGACCGCGTCAACGCCATCAAGGGTCTCAAGCGAGTTTCCCGTCCCGGCCTCCGCCAGTACACCGGCTACAAGGATATGCCCCGCGTGCTCAACGGCCTCGGCATCGCTATCCTTTCCACTTCGCAAGGCGTGATGACCAACAAAAAGGCTGCCGACCTCAAAATCGGCGGCGAGGTCCTCTGCTACGTTTACTAATCAACCGTTAAAAACAAACATAGAACTATGTCAAGAATTGGTAAAGCTCCCATCGAAATCCCCGCTGGAGTAACCGTAACGGTTGATGACAAGAACCACGTCGTGACCGTCAAAGGCAAATATGGCGAACTCCGCCAGGAATTCCACCCCGATCTCACCGTAGCTGTTGAAGGCAACCACGTAATCGTGACCCGCCCCAGCGACGACCGCGAACACCGCGCACAGCACGGTCTGTTCCGCGCTCTGATCCACAACATGGTGGAAGGCGTTCACAACCGTTACAAAAAAGAAATGGAACTCGTGGGTGTAGGTTACCGCGCCACTTCCACCGGCCAGGTCCTCGAGCTCTCCCTCGGCTTCTCCCACGCTATCTATATCAAGCTTCCGCCCGAAGTGGCTGTTGAAGCTAAGACCGAACGTAACAAAAACCCGCTCATCATCCTCGAAAGCGCCGATAAGCAGCTCCTGGGCCAGGTGTGCGCAAAGATTCGTTCGCTCCGCAAGCCCGAACCTTACAAGGGCAAGGGTATCAAGTTTGTCGGCGAGGTTATCCGCCGCAAGTCCGGTAAGAAGGCCGGTGCCAAATAACATTAAACGCTGATACTATTATGATCACCAAGATCCAAAGACGTAATAAAATCAAAACCCGCATCCGCGGTAAAATCTCCGGCACCGCTGAGCGTCCCCGCATGACCGTCTTCCGCAGCAACAAGCAGATCTACGTTCAGCTCATCGACGACGCCGAAGGCCGTACTCTCGTTGCAGCTTCCTCCAAAGGTATGGACGAAAAGGCAACCAAATGCGAAATCGCAGCCAAGGTTGGCGCAGCTGTTGCCGCCAAGGCTCTCGAAGCCGGTATCACCGAAGTAGTTTTCGACCGCAACGGCTACCTCTTCCACGGTCGTGTTAAATCCCTTGCTGATGCTGCCCGCAGCGCCGGCCTCAAATTCTGATAAATATGGCTAAAAGAAACAATCGTGTAAAATCAACCGGCGACCTCGAACTCAAGGACCGCCTGGTGGCTATCAACCGCGTTACCAAGGTAACCAAGGGTGGCCGTACTTTCACCTTCGCAGCCATCGTCGTTGTCGGAAATGAAGACGGCGTAGTAGGCTGGGGCCTCGGCAAAGCCAACGAAGTTCAGGCCGCTATCGCCAAGGGCGTTGAAGCTGCCAAGAAGAACCTCATCCGCGTGCCCGTTCACAAAGGCACCATCCCCCACGAGCAGGTGGCTAAATTCGGCGGCAGCCGCATCATCCTCAAGCCCGCAAGCCACGGTACCGGTGTGAAAGCCGGTGGTGCTATGCGTGCCGTGCTCGAGAGTGTAGGTATCACCGACGTGCTGGCTAAGTCCAAGGGCTCGTCCAACCCCCACAACCTCGTGAAGGCAACCATCGCCGCTCTCGACGAAATGCGCTCGCCCGCCATCGTGGCTCAGAACCGCGGCATTTCGGTTGAAAAAGTGTTCAAAGGCTAATTCGGTTCAACTTTTCAAGCACATTTGAAAATGGCACAGATTAAAATCACTCAGATTAAGAGCCGAATCAACTGCCCCGCAGTTCAGAAGCGTACTCTCGACGCTCTCGGCCTCAAGAAAATGTATCACACCGTGGTGAAAGAAGACACCCCCAGTGTGATGGGAATGGTAAACAAAGTGCGTCACCTCGTTGAAGTGACTAACGCATAAAACATAAATACGAAATGGACTTATCTAATCTCCAGCCCGCACCGGGTTCGGTAAAAGGCAAGACTCGTATCGGCCGTGGTCCCGGCTCCGGCAAGGGCGGCACATCTACCCGCGGTCACAAGGGTGCTAAGTCGCGCTCCGGCTACAGCCGTAAGATTGGTTTCGAAGGTGGTCAGATGCCTCTCCAGCGTCGCCTCCCCAAATACGGCTTCAAGAATATCAATCGCGTTGAATACAAGGCAATCAATCTGAATCTCCTGTCGGCCCTCGCAGAGGCACGTCAGCTTCAGAAGGTAGGCATCGAGGAACTCCGTGCAGCAGGCTACCTGCGTCGCGGCCAGCTTGTCAAGATTCTGGCAAGCGGTTCCATCGACAAAGCCCTCACCGTTGAAGCCAACGCCTTCTCCGCAGCAGCCAAAGCAGCTATCGAAGCTGCAGGTGGTACTGCACAAACCATCTGACTATGAGATTTATCGACACCCTCAAAAACATCTGGACTATCGAGGAGCTGCGCAAGCGCATCCTGGTGACCCTTCTGCTGGTATTCATCTACCGCGTGGGTTGCTATGTTGTGCTGCCCGGCATCTCGCCGGAGGCCATCGACGCTCTTGCCAGCTTCACCAACAAGAGCGGTCTGATGCAGCTTCTCGACATGTTCTCCGGTGGTGCCTTCTCCCAGGCATCCATCTTCGCTCTCGGTATCATGCCCTACATCACAGCATCCATCGTGATTCAGCTGTGCGGCATGATTCTGCCCTCTTTCCAGAAGATGCAGCGTGAGGGCGAAAGCGGTCGTCAGAAACTCAACCAGTACACCCGTTATCTCACCGTTCTGATCCTGTTCCTGCAGGCTCCTTCTTATCTGATCAACCTTCAGATTCAGGTGAACGGTGCTCACAACGGTTCCGCCCTGACCCTGGGCTTCTGGACCGTGGTATATCTGACCATCATCCTCGCCGCCGGCTCCATGTTCATCATGTGGCTTGGCGAGCGCATCACCGACCGTGGCATCGGCAATGGTATCTCCTTCATCATCCTTGTAGGTATCATTGCCCGTCTCCCGGGAGCTCTCTACTACGAATTCGTAAGCCGTCTGCCGGGTGCATCGGGCAGCCAGGGCGGTCTTGTGATGTTCATCGTTGAGCTCGTGCTCCTGTTCGCCGTTACCGTCGGCGCTGTGCTGCTGGTTCAGGGCACCCGCAAAGTGCCCGTGCAGTACGCCAAGCGTATCGTCGGCAACCGCCAGTACGGAGGCGCCCGCCAGTACATCCCCCTGAAGGTCAACGCCGCCGGCGTTATGCCCATCATCTTCGCCCAGGCCATCATGTTCATCCCGATGGCGCTCAGCGGCTTCCGCTCGGGCGAGAGTGGCTTCTTCCACGCCTTCACCGACATCAACAGCTTCTGGTACAACTTCGTGTTCTTCGTCCTCATCGTAGCGTTCACCTACTTCTACACCGCCATCACCGTGCGTCCCACCCAGATGGCCGAGGACCTGAAGCGCAACCAGGGTTTCATCCCCGGCGTAAAACCCGGCAAGAAAACCGTAGAGTACCTCGATGCCGTAATGTCGCGCATCACCCTTCCCGGCTCCATATTCCTCGGAATTGTGGCCATCATGCCGGCTTTCGCCCGCTTCTTCGGTATCAGCCAGAACTTCGCCCAGTTCTTCGGCGGCACATCGCTGCTGATTCTTGTCGGAGTTGTGCTTGACACCCTCCAGCAGGTTGAGTCGCACCTGATGATGCACCACTACGACGGTCTGATGAAGGAAGGCAAAATCAAAGGTCGTACCACCGGTCAGGCCTACTGATAACTGTAAACCCATTTAAAAAGCTTAAATGATTTATCTCAAAACACCGGAAGAAATCGAAAAGATGCGCGCAGCCGCACGCCTCGTGTCGCAGACACTGGGCGAGGTTGCCCGTTGGATTGAACCCGGAGTTACGACACGCAAACTTGACACCATTGCCCGGGAGTTCATCCTGGACAATGGTGGCAAGCCTGCTTGCCTGGGATATGGCGGCTTCCCTGCAACCCTTTGCATCGAAGTCAACGAAACTGTTGTGCACGGTTTTCCCTCCGACCGTGTGCTGATGGACGGCGACATCATCGGCGTGGACACCGTCGTTGAGCTCGACGGCTACAACGGCGACTCGGCCTACACCTTCGCTGTCGGCACCATCAGCCCCGAGAAGAAACGCCTGTGCCAGACCACCCGCGAGGCTCTCTACGTAGGTATCGATGCCTGCAAGCCCGGAGCGCGTATCGGCGACATAGCCAACGCAATCCAGACTTACTGCGAGCACCGCAACTACTCGGTGGTGCGCGAAATGTGCGGGCACGGCATCGGCCGTAAGATGCACGAGGACCCCGAGGTGCCCAACTACGGACGCCGCGGCATCGGCCCCCGCCTGCAGAACGGCATGTGCTTCTGCATCGAGCCCATGATCAACATGGGTAGCCGCAACATCGTCATCAGTCCCGACGGCTGGGAGTGTCTCACCCGCGACCGCAAACCCTCGGCCCACTACGAGCACACCCTGGCAATGGTCAACGACCGCGTCGAAATCCTCACGACATTCGATTATATCCACGAAGCAATAACAGATAAATTTATTTAATCTCCCCCTCTATGGCAAAACAATCAGCAATCGAACAGGACGGGACCATCGTCGAGGCGCTGTCGAACGCTATGTTCCGCGTCGAACTCGAAAACGGCCACGAAATCACCGCCCACATCTCCGGCAAGATGCGTATGCACTACATCAAGATTCTTCCCGGCGATAAAGTGCGAGTAGAGATGTCGCCGTACGACCTTTCCAAAGGACGCATTGCTTTCCGCTACAAATAATCGACACAAAGCTAAAAGATATGAAAGTAAGAGCATCAATCAAAAAGCGCACTCCGGACGACAAGATCGTTCGCCGCAAAGGACGTCTCTACGTCATCAACAAAAAGAACCCCAAAAACAAACAACGTCAAGGATAATAGTTTATGGCAGTACGTATCGTGGGAGTTGACCTCCCCCAGAACAAAAGAGGTGAAATCGCCTTGACCTACATCTTCGGCATCGGCCGTAGCGCTGCGAAGGCAATCCTCAACAAAGCCGGTATTGACGTCGACACCAAAGTACAGGATTGGACCGACGAACAGGCCGCTAAAGTACGTGAGGTTATCGGTTCCGACTACAAAGTAGAAGGTGACCTCCGTTCCGAAATCCAGCTCAACATCAAACGTCTGATGGACATCGGCTGCTATCGCGGCATCCGTCACCGCAACGGCCTTCCCGTTCGCGGCCAGAGCACCAAGAACAACGCCCGCACCCGCAAGGGACGCAAGAAAACCGTTGCTAACAAGAAGAAAGCTACTAAATAATAGACAACAATGGCAAAAAAAACAGTCGCAGCTAAGAAACGCAACGTCAAAGTTGGCGCAGAAGGCCAGCTTCACGTTCATTCTTCCTTCAACAATATCATCGTCTGCCTTGCCAACAGCGAAGGTCAGGTTATCTCCTGGTCCTCTGCAGGTAAGATGGGCTTCCGCGGTTCTAAAAAGAACACTCCCTACGCTGCTCAGATGGCAGCTCAGGATTGCGCCAAGGTAGCTTACGACCTCGGTCTCCGCAAAGTGAAAGCCTACCTCAAAGGTCCGGGCAACGGCCGCGAGAGCGCAGTCCGCACCATCCACGGCGCCGGCATCGCTGTCACCGAAATCATCGACGTCACTCCGCTGCCCCACAACGGTTGCCGTCCTCCCAAAAGAAGAAGAGTTTAAATCAGTCATGCCCGAAAAGTTCTTTCCGAATACTCTCGGCAAACTCTACTTTCACTTTTAGACTTAGAAACTCAACAACACTTCTAACAACAAAATCGGACGCACACCGACCGGCAAGCCAATGCCGGAACCGCGGGGTTCACAGGCAGCCCACCTGCCGCAAGTCAATCACCAGCCAGGCGAATAGACCATATTTTTCATCACCTCTCTATGGTCGCGGCTGCGCCGGCAGGCGATTGAGGCAGACACCGGGCACAGCCCCCGAGCCCTAAGCATCCGTTCAAACTGATTTTAAACACAATGGCAAGATACACAGGTCCTAAGACCAAAATAGCCCGCAAATTCGGCGAACCCATCTTCGGCGAAGACAAAGTACTCGCCCGTCGCAACTTCCCCCCGGGCCAGCACGGCCAGAACAAGCGCCGCAAAACCTCCGAGTACGGCGTACAGCTCCGCGAAAAGCAGAAGGCTAAATACACCTATGGTCTGCTCGAACGTCAGTTCCGCAACCTCTTCAACCAGGCTTCCCGCATGAAGGGTATCACCGGTGAAATCCTCCTGCAGCTTCTTGAAGGCCGTCTGGACAACATCGTATACCGTCTGGGTATCGCCCCCACCCGCGCAGCTGCCCGTCAGCTGGTGCTCCACCGCCACATCACCGTCAACGGTCAGGTGGTAAACATCGCATCGTACGCCGTTAAGCCCGGCGACGTAGTAGGTGTTCGCGAACGCAGCAAATCCCTCGAAGTAATCGCTGATGCCCTCGCAGGCTTCAACCACAGCAAATATCCCTGGATCGAATGGGACGAAGCCACCAAGAGCGGCAAGTTCCTCCACGTTCCTGCCCGCGCCGACATCCCCGAGAACATCAAGGAGCAGCTCATCGTCGAGCTCTACTCCAAAGCTTAATCTTTAACCTACACACAGATCCATGGCTATTTTAGCATTCCAAAAACCTGAAGAAGTTGTAATGGTTGAATCCACCAACTTCTACGGAAAATTCGAGTTCAAACCTCTGGAACCGGGCTATGGCATCACCGTGGGCAACGCACTTCGTCGCGTACTTCTGTCTTCGCTCGAGGGCTTCGCGATTTCGTCGATTAAAATCGACGGCGTTAAGAACGAATTTGATGCCGTTCCCGGCGTGAAGGAGGATGTCACAAACATCATCCTCAACCTCAAGCAGGTTGACCTCAAGCAGAAGGTAGAAGATACCGATTTTGAGCGCGTGACCATCAACGTTTCAGGTAAAGAAGTGTTCACCGCCGGCGATATCGCCAAGAGCCTTACCGGCTTCGAGGTAATGAACCCCGACCTGGTGATCTGTCATCTGGATCCCGACGCAAGCTTCACCATCGTTCTCACCATCAACAAGGGCCGTGGCTGGGTCCCCGCTGAGGAAAACGTAACTCCTCAGGACGATATCAACACTATCGCCATCGACTCCATCTACACCCCCATCAAGAACGTGAAGTACACGGTGGAAAACTACCGCGTGGACCAGAAAACCGACTACGACAAGCTCACCATCGAGATTCTCACCAACGGTTCGATTCTTCCCAAGGACGCAGTCAAGGAAGCTGCCAAGATTCTCATCCAGCACTTCATGATGTTCTCCGACGAGAAGATCACCCTCGAAACCTCCGAACCCGATCCGGGCGAAGAGTTCGACGAGGAAGTTCTCCACATGCGCCAGCTCCTCAAATCCAAGCTGGTGGATATGCAGCTTTCCGTTCGTGCTCTCAACTGCCTCAAGAGCGCCGATGTCGAAACCCTCGCAGAACTCGTGGTCTACAACAAGACCGACCTCCTCAAGTTCCGCAACTTCGGCAAGAAATCGCTCGTCGAGCTCGAAAGCCTCCTCAACAGCCTGAACTTATCGTTCGGTATGGACATCTCTAAGTACAAACTCGATAAAGAATAATCCACACGATGCGACACAATAAAAAATTCAATCACCTTAGCCGCACCAAGGCTCACCGCGACGCCCTGCTGGCTAATATGACCATATCGCTCATCTTCCACAAGCGCATCAACACCACTCTGGCCAAGGCCAAGGCTCTCCGCATCTATGCCGAGCCCCTCATCAACCGCGCTAAGGAAGATACTATGGCCAATCGCCGTCTGGTCTTCTCCTACCTCCAGAACAAAGAGGCCGTGAAAATCCTCTTCCAGGAAATCGCTGAGAAGATTGCCAACCGTCCCGGCGGCTACACCCGTATCCTCAAAACCGGCAACCGTCTGGGCGACAACGCCAAGACCTGCTTCATCGAGCTCGTTGACTACAACGAGGCTATGCTGAAGGAGAACGCTCAGGCCAAGGCTAAAGCAACCCGCCGCTCTCGCCGCAAAGCAGCTCCCGCTGTTGAGAACCCCGTGGCTGCTGCTGAAGCTGAAGCTCCCGAACTGCCCGCAGCCGAGGAAAAATAAATCAGCACTGACGGTCACTGACCCGTCGTCATATCCGACTCGTTCCGGGCACTCCCCGGAACGAGTTTTTTCTTCTTAAAATCCCCCCACTGTTATGATTGACGAAATCCTCCGTCACAACCGTGAGTTCGTTGAGAGCAAAGCTTACGAACGCTATCAGACCTCCAAGTTCCCGGATAAACGCATAGCCATCGTCACCTGCATGGACACCCGCCTGGTGGAGCTGCTGCCCGCAGCCCTCGGTATCCGCAACGGCGATGTTAAGATGATCAAGAATGCCGGCGCCACCATCACCAACCCCTTTGACTCCACCATGCGCTCCCTGCTTGTGGCAGTCTACGAGCTGGGGGTGAACGAGGTGATGATCATCGGCCACACCGGATGCGGCGTCCAAGGCATGGATGCCGAGGAAATGCTACACCTCATGCGCGAGCGCGGCATCGACGACGAGCACATCTCGCTCATGCGTCACTGCGGAATAAACCTCAACGAGTGGCTACACGGCTTCAACGATACAGCCGACGCTATAGCCGAGACAGTGGACCTGGTGCGCAATCACCCCCTGATGCCTCACGACGTGCGCGTGGCCGGCTACATCATGGATTCCGTCACCGGTGCCCTCAACCCCATTCAGTAAGCGATGAACAGCGATATCATCCGATTGTTGCCCGACTCGGTTGCCAACCAGATTGCCGCCGGCGAGGTAATCCAGCGTCCCGCCTCGGTCATCAAGGAACTCGTTGAAAACTCCGTTGACTCCGGTGCGGACTCCATCACTATCGTGCTCAAGGATGCCGGGCGCACGCTCATCCAGGTCATCGACAACGGCTGCGGCATGTCGCCCGGCGATGCCCGCATGGCTTTCGAACGCCATGCCACCAGTAAAATTGCCAGTGCCCAGGACCTCTACAGCCTCCACACCATGGGCTTCCGCGGCGAGGCGCTGCCGTCCATCGCGGCCGTAGCTCAGGTGGAACTGCGCACCATGCGCAAGGACGACTCTATGGGCACACGCCTCACCCTGAGCGAAAGTAAATTCGAGGGTGCCGAGCCATGCCCCTGTGTGCCCGGCACCAATCTGAGTGTGAAGAACCTGTTCTTCCATATGCCCGCGCGGCGCAAGTTCCTCAAGAAAGATAGCATCGAACTCAACCACATCCTGCGCGAGTTCGAGCGCCTGGCATTGGTCAACACCGGCATCGACTTCACGCTCATCCACAACGATGTCACCCTGCATCAATTCACCCGCGGCACACTCAAACAGCGCATCGGAGCACTTTTCGGCAAGCACCTCGAAAGCCTGGTGGCTCCCGTATCGACCGAAACATCCATCGTGCGCATATCAGGCTTCGTGGGCATGCCCCGCAGCGCCAAGCGTCGCGGCTACCAGCAGTTCCTGTTTGTGAACGGCCGCAACATGCGCCATCCGTTCTTCCACAAGGCCATCATGAAGTGCTACGAACAGCTCATTCCGGCCGAGACGCAACCCTCCTACTTCATCAGCTTCGACGTGGACCCCGCCACCATCGATGTGAACATCCACCCGCAGAAACACGAAATCAAGTTCGAGAACGAACAGGCCATCTGGCAGATTCTCGAAGCCGCCGTGCGCGAGACCCTCGGCAAAACCCAGGCCGCCGGCGCTCTGGATTTCGACAGCGAGGAAGCACCCGACATCCCCCTTTTCAATCCAGCCGACGCAGTCCCCGCACCCTCCGAGGCCTTTGACGAGAACTTCAATCCCTTTGCAACCGATGTCCCCGCGTCGCCCATCGAGCATCACGTCCCGGCATCGGCGCCCGCGTGGGAGCACCGTCCGGCCGAGTCGGCTCCGCGTGACTGGGAAAAACTC
Organism: Bacteroidales bacterium; assembly: GCA_014800735.1. Classification (GTDB taxonomy): domain Bacteria; phylum Bacteroidota; class Bacteroidia; order Bacteroidales; family Muribaculaceae; genus CAG-873. The sequence continues at coordinate 78,071 of JAAVFP010000012.1, read as the reverse complement.
TACGAGAATTTCAACCGCGAGCGCACCGACGCTTTCAGCGCTCCGCCCGCACCCGAAGCTCCGCCCGCAGTGGAGGGCGAAGTGGCCATGTCGAATCTATTCGATGATTTCGACGGTGCCGGCGCCGCAGGAGCGTCGACCGATGAGTGCTTCCAGCTCGACGGCCGTTACATCGTGTGCAAGTCGCAGCGTGGCCTCATGATAGTGTCGCAGCACCGTGCCCACATCCGTATCCTCTATGACCGCTTCATGCGTCAGCTTGCCGACGGGTCGCTGCCTTCGCAGCAGTTGATATTCGGCGAGAAGCTCGACCTTCCGGCAGTGTATCCCACTCTTTCGGAAGCGCTGCTGGAGCGCTTGCACCGCTTCGGTTTTGTGCTTGAGCACACCGAAGCAGGGGAGTGGGTTATGACCTCGGCTCCGGCTCTGCCCGGGAGCGCCAATCCGCAGGTAGCACTACTCAACCTGCTTGAGGAAGTAACAGCCGAGGAGATGATGGACGAACGCGCCTTCATGTCGCCCGTGGCATTGTCCATGGCCCGGAGCGCCGCCATCCCCAACGGGCGCAATCTCACCGGTGCAGAAATGGAGGCAATCATCGCCGATCTTTTCCGCTGCATCGAGCCCTCCTTCACCCCCGACGGCAACAATATTCTCACCGTAATCGGCACTGACGACATCCGCAAGCGCTTTTTCTGATGCCTTGCAAGCCTTTGTAAGGGTTTAGATTTTGCCATATCAATCTAAGCATTATTCCTCTGTAAATCAGAGAAGTAATGTTTAGATTATTTTATATTGGATTTTTAGACGCTTGCAAAACGCGTCCGGCGGTTGTAATTTTGTAATCAGAAAAGCACATAGTATTTATTCAGTTTTTAGGGTTAGTATAGATTGTTAGTACTTAATGAACAATTTTCGAACATTATAAAGAACTGAATCGCCGCCCGGACTTCGGGCGACGTTTTCAGTCTGTAATAGTCGATACGATAAATGTGTTTTATGTTAGTTATGTAATTGTTTTAAGTTTTTAAAACGCAGCAGGGCGACTTCGTGAGAAGTGGCCCTGTCTTGTTTTATTGTCAATTCAAAACAAATGTGTATCTTTGTGGCATAAATCAAAAACACCAGTCATGAAAATCCAATTCATTTCTTACGCAAAGGCAGCTCTTGCAGCACTTGCCCTGGCAAGCGGGGTACTCGCTGCGCAGGCTGCCGAGGGTGTCGGGGTGATTGTGGTCAAGGCCGATGGCACGAGCTACGAGATTGAGCTTGCACAGGTGGACCGCATCAACTTCGGTAGCTCCGATGTTGAAGTGGTCGGCACCTCGGGGCAGAGCCAGGAGTTTGCCTATGCCGATGTTGACCGCATCATGCTCGGCAGCCCGCTGTCCGGCATCAGCTTCATCACCAGCGAAGGCAACATAGCAGTGTGGCCTAAAACAGTAAGCAGCACACTCAACATCGCCGGCGCACAACCGGGCACCGAAGTGCGTGTCTACACCATCGGCGGTCAGCTCGCTGCATCGGGCCGCTGCTCCGACGGCACTCTCACTCTCGACCTCGGCAACGCACCCGCAGGAGTGTGCATAGTGGCCGTGGGCAATTTCACAGTAAAAATCATCAAACAGTAAGAATATCCAATGAAAAAGCATATCATAGCAGCCGCCTGCGCCCTGAGCGTCATTGCTGCGGCAGCCGAGGAAACCATCTACCTGGTGAAAGGCGATAAGGTAGTGGCAAAATACAGCACCGAGGAAGTGGACTACGCAACTTTCAAACTCCCCGAAGGTGTGACCGACCCCACCGAGCCCGTGCAGAGCGGTAACATGCTTGGCGCTGCCGGCACATATTTCGGCACTACCGATGGCGTGGCCAATTTCCAGATTGAGCTCACCGAGCGTGAAATCTGGGACGAAGGTGTGCCCAACACTTTCCTCTATCTTCAGTTCATGAGCAATGCCGCGGACTACCATGACCTCAAGTTCGAAGCCGGTACCTACACCATCGGCGACGGCGAAACGCTGGAGCCTTTCAAGTTCCACCCCGGCATCATTGAGCAGGGTCCCGACCAGCAGATGGGCGTGGGAGGAACGTTTATCGTAACGCGCGACATGACCAACAAGGAAAGCCTGGTGCTGGTGGACGGCGGCACTTTCACCATCGAATGTGAGGGCAACAATTACACCGTGGCCGGTACTCTCGAACTTGAAAACGGCGAGGACTTCGAGTTCTCCTACGTGGGCTATATAAGCATTGACAACGTAAGCTCCGAGAAGGATCCCGCCGAAGAATTCCCTCTGCCGGAATCCTCGCTGACCGCCGACCAGACACTCAGCATCAACTACGTTCTTGTGAGCGACTATGGCAAGATGTTCGTTGACGAACCCGACTTCACCTACTACCAGTTCGACTGCTACACCAACGACGACTACGACCAGTACCTGCAGGTTGGCTTCGCTGTGAACAGCACCGAGAACACCTCGGTCATCATCCCCGCCGGCACCTACGAGCTCAAAGCCCGCACTGCAGAGAACTTCGCCGCTAACAACACACTGCTTGTATATCCCTTCACCGTGCAGGGTACCTACGGCAAGATTCATTATGGCTGCTGGTACAACACCGACTACGGCACCGTCATCAACCCGCTTGTGAGCGGCACCGTGGAAGTACTTGAGGACTGCACCAAGCTGAGCAAAATCAACATGAAGATTACGCTCAAGGACAACGCCACTACTCCCCACACCGTAACCGCCGCCTACAACGGCCCCGTGGACCAGTAAAAGCAAGACTTTGACCATAGTTCAGGCTCGGTGTACTCCACCGGGCCTGAATTTTTTTAAATAGAATTGATATATGCAGCAATTCTATTTTGTATTTTGGAAGTTTTTGCTAATTTTGCAGAAATAGAATTGTTAAATATGATAGAGGAGATTTCGTTCAAGAATGTTTTATCCTTCAAGGATGAAACAACATTATCGTTCGAAGCCACGAACGACACGAGTATCGAGAGCAGCCATGTAGTTACGATGCCGAACGGCTCCCGCTTGTTGCGCCTCGCAGTGGTGTTTGGAGCCAATGCCAGCGGTAAAAGTAATCTGATCTATGCTCTTGAGTGGCTTTATAAATTCTGGACCGCCAACCCTGCTAATATGGATGTGCCGACAGGCGTTGAGCCGTTCCTCCTTGACCGGGATACTCCTGCGGAGCCGTCGGAATTCAGTCTAAAGATTTGGATTGACGGGGTGCGGTATTGGTACCAGCTTATCCTCACCGGCAGTAGGGTGGCTTTCGAAAAACTATCCTACTACAAGACAGTGCAGCCGATCATGGTTTTTGAGCGAAGTATGGATGGGGAGGCTTCTGTCATACGGATTAACTCCGCCGTGCAGAAGATTGATGCGGAAGCACTGAAAATGCTTTCGCTTAACTGCCTTCCTAATATGTCGGTATTCGCGGCTCGTGGTCGTGTGAATATGAAGTTCGAGCATTTGGACCAAATCCGCAAGTGGATCAACAGCGGCTTCATGCCGACAATCTATCCTGATACGAACATGACGGGCTTTGCGAGCCGAATTCTGAGAGAAGATGAGAACTTCCGGGCTTATATGCTTGATTTCCTCAGAACTGCGGACTTTAATATTACGGGCCTGAACGATAGCTCTGATAGTCAAGGAGTGAAAAAAATAAGTTTTGAACATACGGTGGAAAATAATCGCGGGCGCGAAATGTACGAAATGAATCTTGCACACCAAAGCGACGGCACGCGCCGTGTGCTTGGTGTTGAGGCAGCTGTGTTCGAGCTTACCCGCGGTGAATCCTTCCTGATGATTGATGAAATGGACGCCTCTCTCCATCCAGACCTTATGGAATATATCCTCAAGCAATTTCTGCTCGAATCTTCAGCCAGTCAATTGCTTGTAACCACGCACTACGACGGCTTGCTCAAGACCGTTGACGACCTTATCCGAAAAGATAACATATGGTTCACGGAGAAAGATAAAGCGGGTGTGACACATCTCTACTCGCTTGTCGAGTTCAAAGGCTTGAATAAAATCACCCATCTTGACAGAGCTTACCGCAACGGAATGTTTGGAGCGCTGCCTGAAATTATTGGCTGAGATATGGCACGCAAAGTCAACACTAAGGACACCCGACAACCGCGCACGATAATTGTGGGTGCAGGTATCACCGAGTATTGGTACTTGAAGCATCTTAAGAAGTTCATGGGATACGGTTATGTTCTCAAACCGAGTCTGTTCGGTGACGAATCAATGCAGACAATCCAGACCCGTATCACCGATGGGTTGAACTCGGGCGCGACTGTTATCTGTGTGTTTGATGAGGATGTCAGTCAATGGAACGAAACGGAGAAACGGCGTATGGATGAAATTCACCGGAAGTACGACAGTCATCCGAAAGTTGTCATTGCCAGTAGCATGCCCTCGATAGAATACTGGCTGTTGCTCCATTTTGAAAACACGAACCGTTTTTTCGGCACATCGGCCAAAGTGATAGAGTTATTGAGAAAATATCTGACGGATTTTGATAAAAAAGAACAGTATCTTAAACGTGACAAATGGTTCCAGTGGCTTATTCAAGGGGACAACATGACAGTCGCCTATAAGCGTGCCACAACTTTCGGGCACTTGGGTGAGTCATATTCCGACATGTGGAAGGCGGTGGATAAATTCTGAGTTTTCCCGGAGATTTTGTAATTTTGTGCGAAATTTCCAATACGTATATGCCAAGTAGTTCTTTCCGCCAGCGGCTCAAGCCGTGGATGCTGCCCATTGCGATAGTGTCGGGCATCTTGTTCCACAATCAGATAAGCATGATTCAGTGGGTTGTGCCGTATCTGATTTTCACCATGCTTATGATTACATTCTGCCGTGTGAAGCCCACGGAGTTCCGCGTCAGCAAGATGATTTGGGAACTTCTGGCCGTGCAGCTGATAGGTTCGGTGGCAATTTTCTGCGTTCTCAGGCCGCTTGATTTGCCGTTGGCGCAAGCTGTGATGATTTGCGTGCTTTGCCCCACGGCCACTGCCGCACCGGTGGTCACGGGCATGCTTGGCGGAAGCATCCCCAAGGTGGCGACGTACTCCATCGTGAGCAATCTTGCCGTGGCGCTGGTGGCCCCGGTACTGTTCCTGTGGGTTGGCGGAGGCGATGCTGATGACTTTGATTTCTTTGCCCGCTTTATGGATATCGCCCTTGCCGTGGGTCCGCTGATTGTGCTGCCGCTGCTGGTGGCATTCCTGCTTTACTTCACTGCGCCGAAAATCCACCGTGCAATCGCCGGGGTACAGGCAGTATCGTTCTACCTCTGGGCCGTGTCGCTGCTGGTTGTTGTGGGTCGGGCAGTGAGCTTTGTGCTTGCCGAGCCGCCGAGCACCATACCCGAAATGGTGATGATGGCAGTGCTTGCGCTGCTGGTGTGCATAGGGCAGTTTGCACTGGGCCGCGCAGTGGGGCGGCGCAACGGCGACCCTGTGTCCGGCGGGCAGGGTCTGGGGCAGAAGAACACAGTGCTCGCCATCTGGATTTGCCTCACCTACTTCGACTCCATCTCGTCCGTGGGCCCGGCGGCCTACATCCTGTGGCAGAATATCATCAACTCAGGCCAGCTTTACATGAAAATGCGCCGAGAGGCTGCAGGCGCGTGAACGATTCCGGCATTTAGATTGTTATAGTAAGTAGCGCGCAGGCGCATAAAGTTAAAGAACGAGCTATGGCAAGTATGTTTGAATTGCTGATGGAGCTCCCGTTGTTCCAGGGGGTGTCTCATAGTAAATTGGCCGAGATTGTCGGTTCAGCCAAATTTCATTTCCTTAAATATCCGGAAGGAGAAACTATTATCCGCGCCGGTGAGCGGTGCGATCATCTTGCATTCGTCATTTCGGGCAGTGTGCGCTACACTGTCACCAATATCAACGGCCGTTTTTCGGTGAGCCAGACTCTTGCCGCGCCGGCCGTGATAGCGCCTGATTTCCTGTTCGGGAAAATCACCGACTACCCCTGCGATGTGGTTGCGCTTGAAACCACAGGCATCCTCAAGATATCGAAGGCTGACTATATCAAAATCCTCGGCGCCGACCCGGTGTTCGCGTTCAATTACCTCAACACACTTTCGGTGAACGCGCAGAAGGCTGTTGACGGCATCCTGTCGCTTACCAGCGGCGAGCTGTCGGAGCGCATAGCGTTCTGGATAATCGCCCTGACACAGGCCGGGGGCACCGACATCTGTCTCACCTGCAAGGCGCGCGACCTGAGCAGCATCTTCGGTGTGCAGCGCAGTACTTTCGAGGCCAATATGCGGCAGATGAAGGAGGCGGGTCTGATTGACTACGAGCCCTCGCAAATCCGCGTTGCCGACCGCAGCCGCATGCTGGCGCTGCTGCAAAAGAACAGTGAATAAAGTGCCGTTCGAACCGGCTCTGAAATAACAAAGGGCATCTTCTCGCGAGGATGCCCTTGTTTTTTTAGTTTTATCCCGTCTCCTTTATGAACGCATGAGTCGAGATAAGCCTAATTCAATCTCTTAGAAATCTTGTAGAATCTAATACTTTTACTAACCATTATAACTGTGGTGCAAAATTAGTAAGTAAAACCGAGATTATAGTTTAAAATTCAACAGATAATGTCGAAAATTTGTCATTTTTGGTTTTGCACCGGTCAAACGGTATGTTAACCGGACCGCATAAGTGTCAGCGGTCCAGTAATTTTGAGGTCAGTACGTTCGCTTGAAGCGGCGGATGTAGAAGTGAACGAAACTGTAGAGCGATGTCACCGTGATGGCTCCCAGAAACTGGCTTGCGTTGGTGGATAGGTTCACGATGTCGAATAGTGAAAACAGTGCCAGCAGCAGCGATGCCAGCAGTGCGACGAGACTAATGTAAAATAGAGTTTTCATAATCAGCGAGTAGTTTTTGGGCAGACCGACGCTCAAACGCGTCGATAAAACTGTCCGGAGTAGCGTTTAGGATACAAACGCCTTTACTCGCTGCAAAGTTCGCTATGCTGTGATAGCTTTTGAAAGCAATTGCAAAACTTTCCACCACCTGATGCAACTTTATGTTTCGGTAGTCGTGGCGGATGCGGTTTTCCTCGGCTTTGCTGTCGTTGTAGAAGTGAGGTTGCACGGAAACCACTTCGTTCTCGGTCGTCACCCAGATGGTTTTCATCCAGGAGTGGTCGGCCCCCACGATGATGATTTTCGAGAAGCCCTCGGCGATAGCCACCATTATGGATGGCACCAGCACGTTGCGCGGTCGCGGCATGGCCAGGCGTGCCGAATAGACCGCTTTTTCGAACCATCCGAATCCCTCGGCACCCACGAAGTTGAACAGCCTCAGGGTGATGTTGGGGTTGGCGTATAGGCGGCCGGCGCGGGCACGCATGGCCCGGGGCACAAACAGGGTCATGGGCCAGTTCACTGCAGCCAGGCAGCTGCGCAGGCGCCCCAGGTTGCCCTCGGCGCTGTCGCGGAAAAAGTGCGGGTCGGCCAGCACGTAATATTCCGGGCGCAGCTCAGTGAACTCCGGTGCTATTGCCGCGAAGTTGACAGCCAAAGTAGGGTAGACCTCCAGCAGTCGTCGGTCGGTGCGGATAGTGTCGGCCAGCGAAGGACCGTTGCCCATAATCACTATAGTGCCCTTATCGCCCTTGCCACCGGCCACGGGGCGCGAGCCAAGCGCAATTTTTGCAATGCTTTTAAGGGTGGCGAAAAGCTTGTCGGCAAAGTTCATAGGCTCGTTTCGTCGTAGGTGTGCGTGCGCAGATAGTCGCACACCGGGGTGGGAGTGAGGCCGAGAATACGGCATGCGGCCGAGCCGTCGAACGTACGCTCCGTGGTCCACGCGCGGTATTTGGGTCCGTAGATCCACCGGCCAATCATCTGCTGGGGGCGTGTGCTCAGGGTGGATATACGCTTTTCGTTCATGCGGAAAGCCAGGGCCTCGGCAAGGTCGTGGAGAGTGGGGTTGGCGCCGTCGGTGAGGTTGAGGACTGTGCCATGGGCCACGTCGGCTCCCTCTGCAATCTTCCGTATGGCGGCAGCCACATCGGTGGCGTGCACCACGCTCATGCGCGTATCATTGCCGGGGAAGTGAAAAAAGATACCGCGCCAGATGTCGGATGCCAGATTGCGCACAAAGCCTTCCATGCCCGTGCCCACCACCGGAGCGCAGCGCAGAACCACACCGCGGATGCCGCGGCATCCGCACTCGGCCAAAAAATCCTGCTCGGCCTTCACCCGGGGGTGTGCCGGGTCAACCGCCGAGTTCTCGCCGGCCAGGACAGTCGGTTTTCCCGGAGCGTAGACGTCCGTGGTCGAGAGCATTACGGCCACATCCGGAGCATCCGCATCGGGAAACACCGTGTGCACCAGCGTGCCGGCCTCGAGAGCGGCCTGCACATAGGGCCGGATGAATCCGAAGCCCCTGTCAATTATAATTATACCCTTTTTCACGCTGCAAAAATACAAAAAGATACGCTAAGATGGCCAAAAATAGAGGCAAAAGTGGTAAATTTGCATTCTCAAACCGAATATGTCAGAATCCGGACCGATAGAACTGAATGTGCGCAAGGTGCTCAGCGAGCGCCTTGGCAAGCGTGCACGCTTTATTCCGGGCTTTGTAAAGACCGGGCTTGAGAAACTGATATGCCAGCGGGAAATGAACGCTCTGCTTGCCGGGAACTATCCTGCGCGGGGGGCTGAATTCTGCCGCGGCGTGCTGCGCGACCTGGATGTGAGCCTGCGTGTGGAGGGTGCGGAGCATTTGCCCGCCTCGCCGCGGTGCATGATTGTGAGCAACCACCCGCTGGGCGGCCTGGACGGCATCAGCATGATTGCATGGCTGTCGGAGCACTACGGCGGCCGCAACGTCCACTTTGTGGTCAACGACCTTCTCATGGCCATCGAGCCGCTGCGCGAGTGCTTTGTGCCTGTGAACAAGCACGGTGCCCAGAGCCGCAGCGCCATGACGGCGCTCGATGAGGCCCTGGCAGGGCCCGACCCTGTGGTGATTTATCCGGCCGGACTGGTGTCGCGCCTCGGGACCGACGGCCGTATCGCCGACCTTGAGTGGCGCAAAATGTTCGTGAACAAGGCAATCGAGAGCGGACGCCCGATAGTGCCGGTGTACTTTGACGGTACCAACTCGCGCTCGTTCTACAAATTAGCCAATCTGAGAAAAAAATCAGGAATAAAATTCAATGTGGAGATGATATTGCTGCCCCGCGAGGTTTTTCGCGCACGAGGCCGGGTTTTCACTCTCCGCTGCGGCGCTCCCCTGATGCCCGAGGACCTGGGCGCTAAGACCGACTCCGCAGCCACAGCTTTGAAAATCCGCAATATCGTCTATGACCTAAATACTGCCAGATGAACCAAAGAATAATCGACCCGGTACCAACAGAGCTTATCGAGGCTGAACTGACGCCCGAGCGCTTTCTGCGCACCACCAACAAGGCCGGCAACGAGGTCTATGTGGTGACGGCCCACAACGCACCCAATGTGATGCGCGAGATAGGGCGCCTGCGCGAGATAGCCTTCCGCACCGCCGGCGGCGGCACGGGCAAGGACTGCGACATCGACGAATTCGACACCATGGAGGTGCCGTGCAGTCAGCTGATTGTGTGGGACCCCGAGAGCAAACTCATCCTGGGCGGCTACCGCTTTATCTGCGGACGCGACATCAGGATGGACGAAAACGGGCGCCCGCGCATCGCCACGAGCCACATGTTTGATTTCTCCGAGGAATTCCTGCGCGACTATCTGCCCTACACGCTTGAGCTTGGCCGCTCGTGGGTGCGGACAGAGTACCAGAGCTCGCGCGCCGGTGCCAAAGCCCTCTTTACGCTCGATAATCTGTGGGACGGTCTGGGCTCGCTCACGGTGGTCAATCCCGAAATCCGCTATTTGTTCGGCAAGGTGACCATGTATCCGAGCTACACGGCAGTGTGCCGCGACATGATTCTGCACTTCCTGCACAAATACTTCCCGGATCCGGACTGCCTGGTGCGCCCCATCCAGGCCCTGAAAACCGAGGCCGACCCCGCGGAGCTGGATGCCCTGTTCTGCGGCGGCAGCTTCAAGGAGGACCTCAGGATTCTGACCCGCGAGGTGAGCAGCCGCGGCAATGCCATCCCGCCGCTGGTGCACGCCTACATGGGCCTGTCGCCCACGATGCGTATGTTCGGCACGGCCATCAACGATGAATTCGGCGACGTGGAGGAAAGCGGTATCTTTTTCGCCATCTCCGAAATTTTTGAAGAAAAGAAACAACGACATATAGAAACTTTTAAACCCCGCATATAACTCAATGGAACTCAGCACTCTTACAGCTATCTCACCCGTCGACGGCCGTTACCGCGGCAAAACCGCTCCTCTGGCCGACTATTTCTCGGAATACGCCGTAATCCGCTATCGTGTGAAGGTTGAAATCGAATACTTCATAGCCCTCAGCGCAGTGGGCCTGGCACAGCTGCCCGCCCTCACCGCCGACCAGACCGCGGCCCTGCGCCGCATCTACAGCCCCGAGGTGTTCACCCCCGCGGAGGCTCAGAAGGTGAAGGACATAGAGAGCATCACCAACCACGACGTGAAGGCCGTTGAGTACTACCTGAAGGAGCAGTTCGACGCCCTCGGTCTGGCCGACCGCAAGGAGTTTATCCACTTCGGCCTGACTTCGCAGGACATCAACAACACCTCCTTCCCCATGATGCTTGCCGATGCCCTCAAGGACGTGATGATTCCGGCCTACGAGCGCCTGATTGTACGCCTGGAGGAACTGGCACGCGAGTATGCTGACGTGCCCATGCTTGCCAAAACCCACGGTCAGCCCGCGTCGCCCACAATCCTGGGCAAGGAGGTCGAGGTGTTCGCCTACCGCCTGCGTGTGCAGCTCGATAGCCTCAAGGCTGTGAAGCACAGCGGCAAGTTCGGCGGTGCAACCGGCAACTTCAACGCCCACCGCATTGCCTTCCCCACTATCGACTGGCGTGCCTTCGGCCGCAAATTCCTGGCCGAGAACCTGGGCATCGAGCGCGAGGAGTACACCACCCAGATTTCAAACTACGATAACCTGGCTGCCTGCTTCGACGCCCTGCGCCGCCTCAACACTATCATCCTGGACCTTGACCGCGACTTCTGGTCCTACATTTCGGCCAACTACTTCAAGCAGAAAATCAAGGCCGGAGAGGTTGGTTCCTCGGCTATGCCCCACAAGGTGAACCCCATCGACTTCGAGAACTCCGAGGGCAACCTCGGTATTGCCGATGCCCTGCTGGCACATATGGCCGGCAAACTGCCCGTGTCGCGCCTGCAGCGCGACCTGACGGACTCCACCGTCATCCGCAATATCGGCATGCCTCTTGCCCACGGCCTGATTGCCATCGAGTCAACCCTCAAGGGCCTCGGCAAGCTCATCCTGCACCGCGAGAGCATCGATGCCGACCTGGCCGACTGCTGGAGTGTGGTGGCCGAGGCTATCCAGACCATCCTTCGCCGCGAGGGCTATCCGAAACCCTACGAAGCCCTTAAGGCACTTACCCGCACCAATTCGGTGGTTGACGAGGCCGCTATCTCCAACTTCATCGACGGCCTTCAGGGTATCAGCGAGGAAGTTCGTGCCGAGCTCCACACCATCACCCCGTCAACCTACACCGGCTACGGTATCTGAATTTCGCTAACTCTCTCAGCCATGAAAAAATACAATTTCGACTGTATAATCGACCGTCACGGCACGGCCTGTATCAAATTCGACGGTCTGGACCGTGTGTTCGGCCGTCATGATCTGACTCCGCTGTGGATTGCCGACCTTGACTTTGCCGTGTGTCCTGAAATCACGGCCGCACTGAACCGCCGCCTGCAGCACCCCGTGCTGGGCTATGCCGAGGTGGCGGACAGCTACTGGCAGTCCATCATCGACTGGCAGCGCCGCCGCCATCACTTCGGCATCTGCCGCGAGGAGCTGGCCTTTGTACCCGGCGTGGTCAAAGGTATAGGCTATGCGGTGAACTACTTCACCCGCCCGGGCGACGGCATTGTGATTCAGCCGCCTATCTATCCGCCCTTCCGCTCGGTGGTGGAGGGCAATGACCGCCGTGTGGTGGAAAACCCGCTCGTGTTCGACGGCGAGACGTACCGCATGGACCTGGACGGGCTGCGCCGTGTGGTGGCCGAAGAAAAGCCCAAGATGCTTGTGCTGTGCAACCCCCACAACCCCATAGGCATCCAGTGGGATGCCGACACCCTGGCCGAACTGGCCAAAATATGCCGCGAGGCAGGCATGGTGGTGGTGAGCGATGAAATTCATGGCGACCTGATGCTTGAGGGACGCCGCCACATCCCCTTCCTGGAGGTGAGCGACGATGCCCGTGCCGTAGGCATCATGCTGGGAGCACCGTCCAAAACCTTCAACATCCCCGGCCTGGTGAGCTCGTGGATGGTAATCAAGAATCCGGAGCTGCGCGAACCATACTACAAGTGGATGATGGTGAACGAGTTCAGCTCGCCGGTGATGATTTCCACCATCGGTGCCGAGGCTGCCTACAACAACGGCGAGCAGTGGCTGGACGAGATGCTGGACTATGTGCGCGACAACATTGAATTTGTAATCGACTACGTAGGCCGCCACATCCCGGGCCTGAAGGTGGTGCGCCCGGAGGCGTCGTTCCTTCTGTGGCTTGACTTCCGAGGCCTGAACCTGTGCCACCGCGAGGTGATGAACCTGCTGCTGGACAAGGCCCACCTTGCACTCAACGATGGTGCGGTGTTCGGCACCCAGGGCGAAGGCTTCGCCCGCCTCAACATCGGCACGCCCCGCTGTGTGCTGGCTGCCGCTCTTGAAAGCCTGCGCATGGCCGTGGCCGGCAAATGCGCCGATGTAGCACTTAACTGACACTGAACAGATGGACTACCGTATATTCCCGCCGGAAGAAATTCTGGAAACCACCGTGGCGCTTCCCGCAAGCAAAAGCCTGCTGACGCGCGCCATGATTATGAACCATGTGGGCGGACGCCGGGCCGACGAGGGCCTGGCCGACGCCGCCGACGTGTGCGACGACACCCGCACGCTGCGCACCATCCTGGCCGACGGTCTTCCGACCGACGGCACTACCGTGGATGTTGGGCCTGCCGGTACGGCCATGCGCTTTCTGTGCGCGCTGTGTGCCGCCACCGTGGGTACCGATTGTGTGCTCACCGGCACGGAGCGTATGCAGCAGCGCCCCATAGGGCCGCTGGTGGAGGCACTGTGCGCACTGGGTGCCGAGGTGGAATATACGGGCCGCGAGGGCTTCCCGCCGCTGCACATCCGCGGCCGCAAGCTGCGTGGCGGCGAGCTTGAGGTGGATGCCGCCGTGAGCTCGCAGTACATTTCGGCACTCATGATGGTGGCTCCGCTGATGGCCGCCCCCCTCACACTGAAACTGCGCGGCAACGTGCAGAGCCTGCCCTACATCCAGATGACGGCTGCCATGATGAGCCGCCGCGGGGTGGAAACGGACGTGGACCGCGACACTGTGGCCGTAGGCCCCGGACAATACACCCGCCCGGCCGACGATGCCCTGGAGCCTGACTGGAGCGCCGCGGCGTTCTGGTACGAAATCGCAGCCCTTTCGGCCGGATGGGTCACGCTGCCGGGCCTGCGCGATGACTCGCTGCAGGGCGACCGCCATAGTGCGCCCCTGTTCGAACGCCTGGGCGTGCTTACTGAGTTTACCGATGAGGGTGCCGAGCTATCGTCCACTCCTGACCTCTACAGCCATCTGGACGCCGACATGAGCGATATGCCCGATGCTGTTCCGGCACTTGCCGTCACGGCCTGCCTGGCCGGTATCCGCTTTGAGCTGACCGGTGTGGGTGCGCTGCACCACAAGGAGTCCGACCGCCTGGAAGCCCTTGTGACTGAGCTGGGCAAGTTGGGCGCACAGCTCGAAATCGAGGGCTACGGCACGGTGCTGAAGTGGGACGGTTCGCGCCGCCCCGTGCGCGAGTTGCCTGAGTTCGACACCTATGGCGACCACCGTATGGCCATGGCTCTTGCGCCGGTGGCTATATTCGTGCCCGGCATTGTGGTGCGCGATGTTGAAGTTGTGAATAAGTCCTACCCCGGGTTCTGGGATGCACTGCGCCAGGCCGGCTTCACCCTGGCCGACCCCTCGGAGCCCATACACGAAGTGGAATGACGGCAGGAATACCCCTTTGGCTGATATTGTTGTGTGTCATCGTGCTGGTGGGCGTGGTGCTTTATGCCGAGCACCGCATGTACCTGCGCCGGCACAAGGACGATGCGCCTGCCCCCGAGGAACCTGCGGAGCAGCAGGAGGAGTGCTGCGGATTGCACATGACCTGCGAGCGCGACTCGCTGCTAGCTGCCGCTGCACGTGAAATCGAATACTACGATGACGAGGAGCTGGACCGCTTTGCAGGCCGTGCGGCGGATGCCTATACGGCCGAGGAAAGCGAGGAGTTCCGCGACATATTGCTGAGCATGCAGCCCGATGATATTGCCGGATGGGCCCGGAGCCTGCAACTGCGCAATGTGGCCCTTCCGGCCGACGTGCGCGACGAACTCATAATGATAGTTGCCGAAGAAAGGCAGAACCGTACAGCCCGAGGCCATGCTGCAATATCTTGAATACGATTTTTTTGTGCGCGCCCTTGCGGGAGTGCTGCTCATAGCGGTCTGCGCGGCCGTTATCGGCACCTATATTATATCGCGCCGACTGGTGTCCATCTCCGGCGGCATCACCCATGCGTGCTTCGGCGGCCTGGGCCTGGGCTATTTTCTGGGCGTGAGCCCGGTGGCTATGGCGGCGGTGTTTGCCGTGGGATCGTCGGTGGGCGTGGAGTGGCTGTCGCGCCGGTTCAGCCTGCGCGAGGATTCGGCCATTGCCGTGGTGTGGGCCCTGGGAATGGCCCTCGGCGTGCTGTTTGTGTTCATGACTCCGGGCTATGTGCCTGAACTCAATGCTTTTCTGTTCGGCAATATCCTGACTGTGAGCAGCGCCGACCTGTGGACCTTCGCGGTATTCACGGTGGTGCTTCTTGCCTTTTTTGCCTGGCGCTACCGCCAGATAGTGGCCGTGGCGTTCGACCGTGACTTTGCCGCAGTGGCCGGACTGCCGGTGCGCTTCATCACCTATGCCATGACCGTTTTTGTTGCCGTGGCCATAGTGCTCACCATCCGCCTGGTTGGCATCATGCTGCTGATGTCCATGATGTCGCTGCCGATGATTACGGCAGAGGTGTTCTGCCGCCGGTTCGCGCCGGTCATGCTCACGTCGGTAGTCATTTCCATGCTTTGCAGCGTGGGCGGACTGTTCCTGTCCACGGTTATCGACGTTCCCTGCTCAGCGCTGATAGTGCTACTGATGGTGGGAGCGTTCGTTCTGGCGCGTCTGTTTTCGGCCATCCGCCGTGTTAAACCGGATTGAGGCTCAGGATTTCGTCGAGGATGGCGAGGGCCGAGCTGACGGTGGGAACGGAGTCGAATGAAAAATTGCGGCGGTCGTTGCGCTGATTGATATGGGTGGTGTGCGGGTGCTGTTGCAGGTAGTTCACCATGCGGCCGAACATTGGCGACTGATAGTAGGCCTTGTTGGAGTCGGCCACAAAGAAGGCGTACATGCGGCCTTGCTTGAGCACAATTTTTTCGATACCGAGCTTGCGGGCGCGGCGGCGCAGGCGCGGCACCTGGAGCAGCTCCTTGGTGACGTCCGGCACACGGCCGAAGCGGTCCACCAGACGTTCCTCGAAGGCCACGAGCTGATCCTCGCGCTCGATGCTGTCCAGCTCCTGGTAGAGGGATATGCGCTCGCTTTCCTGAGGCACGTAGTGGAATGGAAGCAGCAGCTCGAGGTCGGACTCAATAACGCAGTCGGCCACGAAGTCCTCCTCGGCAGGCTTGCCCTGACCGTCGGCACCGGCCAGCTCGGGGAACTCCTCGGTGCGGAGTTCCACCACGGCCTCGCGCAGCACTTTCTGGTAAGTTTCATAGCCCAGGTCGGCAATAAAACCGCTCTGCTCAGCACCCAGCAGGTTGCCGGCACCGCGGATGTCGAGGTCCTGCATGGCGATGTGTATGCCCGAGCCGAGGTCGGAGAACGACTCGATGGCCTGCAGGCGGCGGCGTGCGTCGGGCGACAGGGGTTGCGTCGGGGGCACCATCAGATAACAGAATGCCTTGCGCGAGCTGCGGCCCACACGGCCGCGCAACTGGTGCAGTTCGCTCAGGCCGAAGTTCTGGGCGTTGTTGATGATGATGGTGTTCACGTTGGGCATATCGATGCCGCTCTCCACGATGGTTGTGGCCAGGAGGATGTCGTAGTCGTGGGCGGCGAAGTCATTGATGGCTTTCTCAAGCTTCTCGGGAGGCATCTGGCCGTGTGCCACAATGGTGCGGGCGTCGGGCACCAGGCGTTTCACCATGGCTTCGAGGTCGTATAGGCCTTCGATGCGCGGGTTGATGATGAACAGCTGGCCTCCACGGGCAAGCTCGAAGTTGATGGCTTCGGCCACGACGTCGTCCGACATCGAGTCGACCGACGTGATGATGGGGTAGCGGTTGGGCGGGGGAGTGGCGATGGTGGACAGGTCGCGCGCGCCCATGAGCGAGAACTGGAGCGTGCGCGGGATGGGCGTGGCACTCATGGTGAGGGTGTCGATGTTGACGCGCATCTGGCGTAGTTTTTCCTTGACGGCTACGCCGAATTTCTGTTCCTCGTCGATAATCAGCAGGCCCAGGTCCTTGAATTTCACTGACTTGCTGATGAGCTTATGGGTGCCGATGATAATGTCGATTTTCCCTGCGGCCAGGTCCTCGAGAATCTGCTTGGTGTCCTTGGCCGAGCGTGCACGCGACAGATAGTCGACTCGCACCGGGAAGTCGCTCAGGCGGTCCTTGAAAGTGTGGTAGTGCTGATAGGCAAGCACAGTGGTGGGCACAAGCACGGCAACCTGCTTGCCGTCCGTAGCAGCTTTGAAGGCGGCGCGGATGGCAATTTCGGTTTTGCCGAAGCCCACGTCGCCGCAAATCAGGCGGTCCATGGGGCGTTCGCTTTCCATATCGGCCTTCACGGCCTGGGTGGCTATAAGCTGGTCCGGGGTGTCCTCGTAGATGAACGAGGCCTCGAGTTCGTGCTGCAGGTAGCTGTCCGGGGCGAAGGCAAAGCCCTTTTCGTCGCGTCGGGCGGCGTAGAGTTTGATAAGGTCGCGGGCAATGTCCTTGAGCTTGCTCTTGGTTTTGTCCTTCACCTTTTGCCACGCACCTGAGCCGATGCGGTTTATCTTAGGCGGTACGCCCTCCTTGCCGCGGTATTTGGCAAGCTTGTGGAGCGAGTGGATGCTCACGAAGAGGATGTCGTTGTTCTGGTACACCAGCTTTATGACTTCCTGCATCTTGCCGTTCATATTGGTGCGGAGCAGGCCGGCGAACTTGCCCACACCGTGGTCAATGTGCACAATGTAGTCGCCCACCTCAATCTGCCCCAGCTCCTTGAGCGACAGGGCGAGCTTTCCTGAGCGTGCGCGGTCGCTCTTGAGGGTGTATTTGTGGAAACGGTCGAAAATCTGGTGGTCGGTGAATACGCATACCTTGGTGTCGTGGTCCACGAAGCCCTCGTGGAGCGTGCCTTCAACGCCTTCAAAGTCAATTTTGTCACCGCGGTCGGCAAAGATGCTGCGCAGGCGGTCGAATTGCTTTTCGTTGTCCGATAGGATGAACAGGCGGTAGCCTTCGGCGAGAAAGCGGGTGAAGGAGTCGGCGATAAGGTCGAAATTCTTATGGTAGATGCCCTGAGGAGAGCAGTCGAAGCGCATAACGGCGGCCGCTGCGGGAGCGTCGTCGGGTTTAGCGGCGGTGAAACCCACACGGCGGAAGCTGCCCAGCTGCGTGCTGAAGCGGACCGGGTCCACGATAAGGTTTACGGCATCGGCATCGCCCTCCTCGGCCAGGAGTGTGAAGGCCGATATGCCTGTGCGGGCAATTTCGGCGATGCGGTCCAGGGTGAATTGCTCGTTGCGCAAAGCTATGAGCGTGGCAGGGTCCACGAAGTCGAGGAGCGACTGGAGCTGTCCGCCCTTGCCGACATTGGAAGTTATGTCGATTTCCTGCACTTTTTCCTCAGAAAGCTGGGTTTCGACGTTGAAAATGCGGATTGAGTCGATCTCGTCGCCGAAAAAGTCCAGACGCACAGGCAGTTCGGCCGAGTAACCGTAGATGTCGAAGATGGAGCCGCGGATGGCATACTGTCCGGGTTCGAACACGTAGTCCACTTCCTTGAAGCCCTTGTCCTTGAGCCAGCGCTCGGTGGTGGCCATGTCGGCAGTTGTGGCGATGGAAAGGTGCAGGGTGCTGTCGCCAATGCGCTCGCGCGAGGCCACTGTTTCGGCCATAGCTTCGGGGTAGGTGACCACAAAGCGCAGCGCAGGGTCGGCATCCTTGATTCGCTTGAGTGTTTCGGTGCGCAGAATCTGGTTGGGCGGGTCCACCTGACCGTACTTTATGTCGCGCTTATAGCCCGACGGGAGCATGGCCACGGCCTGTTCGCCCATCAGGCGGCAGAGGTCAAAGTACAGGTAACCGGCATCATCGAGGCTGTCGCCCACCACAAGCACCGGGGGAGTGGCAGCCTTGCCTGCGAAGGCCGAAATCATCACCGCGGCCGACGAACCGGCCACGCCCGTGATGAGGCCAGTGGGCTTGGATGCCAGAGAGCGCAGCGCACGTTTACGCGAGTCGCTCAGCAGCAACTTTCTGATATTCTGGATGTCCATAACTTAGCTTATTTTGGTGCCGAAAGCAGGGTGCGGTAGCGGTCGGGGTCGAGAATCACGGAGCGTGCGGTCTGGTACACCTCGTCGTCGGGCAGTTCGCGGCCGGCCAGCACGTCCTCGCGGAAGTAGCGGGCGGCAATTTCGCTTTCGAGCTCGTCCACAATCTTGTCGCGGTTCAGGTCCAGGTCGTGGTTGAGGTCGTGCTTCAGCAGGGCCTCAAGGGCATTGATGGCAGCGGCCACAGAGTCGGTCATGTAGCCTTCCTTTTTGGCGGCGTCGCGCAGATAGTCAATGCCGATTTCGCACTGCTTGTCGTACTGGAAGCGGGCGGGGTCAATAAATGCCTTGAAATCGGCGAAAATACTGTCGGTGACCAGCGGAGCGGTCGGGTCGGTCGGTGCGGGATTGGTGGCGACATAACGGTTGGTGTAGTCAAAAGACCACAGGCCGGATACGATGTTGTACATCAGGCGGTTGGTTTCCGTCTGGCTCACTTCGATATCGGGGGCGATTCCACCGCCGTCGCGCACGGTACGCCCGGCGCGGGTGAGGAATTTATTTGTCAGGCTGTCGGGCATGCGTTGTGGGCTACCGTCCTCGTTGCGGCGCGAGTAGTCAAGCGCCTGAATCAGTCGGCCGGAGGGAATGTAGTATTTGGCGGTGGTGATTTTCACGAGGTCGCCGAAGGGCAGAGGGCGTGCGGTTTGCACCAGTCCCTTTCCGAAGCTGCGGGAACCGATGATGACGGCGCGGTCCATATCCTGGAGCGACCCGGCCACGATTTCCGACGACGAAGCTGTGCCACCGTTGGTGAGGATTACCAGCGGTACGTCGGTGCTCAGCGGGGCTGCCGTGGTTTTGTAGATTCGCTGCTCGCGTGCGCTGCGGCCCTGGGTGCGGAGCACTTCGGTTCCGCGTGGCACGAAGTTGCCGACGAGTTGCACGGCGCTCTCCAGCAGGCCGCCGCCGTTGCCGCGCAGGTCAATCACAATGCCTTTCAGGCCTGGTGTGGCCAGCATCTCGCTCACGGCCGAGCGCACCTGGCGTGCGGTGCTTTCGTTGAACGTGGTCAGGGCAATATAGCCCACGCCGGTGGAATCCACGGAGTAGTAGGGCAGAGGGTCCACCTTGATGTCGGCGCGGACGAAGCGGAAAGTGAGGAGCGAATCCTCAGTGTAGGGGCGGCGTACGTCGATTTCAATGTCGGTTCCGGCGTTGCCACGCAAACGGCGGCTGACTTCGGACACATCCATATCCTCGGTCACCGGTTCGCCGTTGATGCGCAGAATCACATCGCCGGCCCGCAGCCCGGCGTTGCGCGAGGGAGTGTCCCAGCGCGGGTCGGTGATAATCACGTTCTTGTCGCGCTTCAAGATGGTTGCGCCGATGCCGGCGTATTTGCCTTCGGTGAGCGACTGGAGTTCCTCCTGGTTGTCGGCGGGGAAATACTCGGTGTAGGGGTCAATCTGGCTCAGGAGCGCGTCGATGGTGTTGTCCATCAGCACGGTGGCCTGGAGCGTATCAACGTAGTTGGTGTTGAGCTCCTTGACTATGGCGTTGAAAGTCTGGAGTTTGCGGGCGAACTCGGCGTTCTGCGAGCGTGCCGCGGCCATCATAGGCAGGATTATCGCGAGGATGAGGATGATTTTCTTCATAATTCAGTAAATTGCAACGACAAAGATAAGCAAAAAAATCCGGATGCACAAGCCCCCCAAAAGCGGCCTACATGAAGTCACCGCAACAATGGTATACAATACAACAAACTCAGGGCGAGGCGCGGTTAGCGGCTCGCCCTGAGGCTTATGGTGAAGTTAAGCTAAAGCTTATTATTTGAGGATGACCTTGGAGGTCTGGTTGCCCTGCTTGCGGATGAAGATGCCGCCCTGGGGGTTAGCAACCTGTACACCCTGGAGGTTGTAGTAAACCACGGGAGCGTTGATGTTGTTTTCGTTGTCAGCAACTACGTTGTTGATGCCCGAGGTGGACTCGCCGAGCCAGAGGATGGCATCGGTCATTGTGCTTTCTCCTTGGCTAGTCTGCCAAGATGCGTAAGCATACTCGTCCCCCTTATGACCGAAGACACAGTTGCGGATGGTGATGATGTCATCGACCATGTCAGAAACCTCCATTTCGTTGGACTCGAAAGTTTCTATCAGAGCTTCGTCGGTGGCTTCAGGATTCCTATACTTAAGATAACCTTCGAGATTCCAGCAAGTCATATCTTCGAGTTTTGCGCGTTCATTTGTATAACCCGAGTTAAGACCACCGGTCAGCCAAATGAAGTTAGGATTGCCGATGTTAAGCTCAATGACTCCGCCAGGCTTGGTGTTGCTATTAAGGCCAAGGCTTGCAACCATAGAAACAGCGCTGGTGTAGGGGTTGAGGATGCGAATAACGCTTTCGTCTTCGTCGCTCTTAACAACGGTAACGTAGTATTTGTATTCGGCCGGGTCAACAGCATAAGCGTCGAATACCCAGCTGTCCTGATACTCGAAGGTGCCCATTGCGGTCCAGCCTTCGGGGATTTCTTCAGTAAATTTGTGGAAGTAGTTCTCACCTGCGATGTGGAGAAAACCAGCAATCTCACCATCTTCCACAACAGTAATCATTATGGCGTCGTCAATGCCGGTTTCGAATTCGCCGTTGATGTAGTCAAGGACGAGAGGAGTTTGGGCATAATAGAAGCCATCGTCGCTTAATATGATGTGGTCCAGCTGAATGTCAATGAGCTCGCCATCCCAGAGCATCTGAGAAATCTGGCCGGTTTCCATTGATATGTTGCCGGTTGCAGGGTCGAATGTACCTTCGTATGTACCGTAGTCGAAGGTAAGAGCTAAGTTGTTGCCATCGATAACGGAAATCTTGAGAGGAGCGGAGAACTCACCAATTTCTTTCTTAGTCTCCTCGCTGAGAAGGTATTCGTAGCCTTCCCATACGTATACGCCTTCAACTTCTGCGATAGTGGGAGCTGCAGTAGGCTTAACTGTTGAAGCCGCGCGCACGGGAACTTCGTGGCGAACGATTTTAGAAGGCATGACCTTGATGGGGTTGAGGTTAAAGCCACCCTGAATGCCTTCAGCCGATGCGGTCAGCGCGAAGGCTGCCAGTGCAAGAGCGTAAAATTTTTTCATTCGGAATAGAATTTATTGATTAATTGTTTAGTTTCGCGGATACTTATTGAGGAGCGAGGGCTTTCAAAAAATATATATCGCCGCAAAGTTACGGCACATTTGTTAAAACACCAAATGTTTTGTGAATTTTTTTGGATGAAAATTTTGAAGCGGGCTGCTTGTTTGTATGCTCTACAACATAGTTTTTAAGCATTATGAAACTATCCGTTTAGGTCATCGCCCTGTTAGGACAGCAGCAGCTTGCTAAAAAGTACTGAAATCGTGCTGAATTTTTGAATTGTGATAATGCTTAGGGGTGGGGCGTGAAGACTTTTAAGCTCCTTAAGCTATTTAGGGTATATAGGTTTTTTCGGGGTGGATATTGTTGCGGTGTGTGCGGGAGTACTTCTTGAAATTTCGCAACAAAATCGAAATCTATGTTAAACAACATGTTTCTGGGGTAAATTACTGGTAATCAGTTTTGATTTTCGAGGAGTTTCTAACATCCAATCACGATGATGACGATTTTTAAACCCTAATTGACGGTTTTTAAACCCCGGTGATTTTGCTTTGTGGTAACTTTGCGGGTGCTTGTTCCCCTTTTTCAAATGCGAAGTGGGACGGCAGCTTAACCAATCATTATCATTAACCAAAACTAATTTCATGAAATTTAGAATTACAATGCTTCTTGTGGCCTTGCTTTGCATGGTGACAATGTCGGCACAGCAAATTTCATTAAACGGCGAGGTGGTCGATACTACCGGCGAACCCCTGGTGGGCGCGTCGGTAACGTCGGGCGAAGGTGCCCAGCGTGTTGGCGCGGCCACCGACCTTGACGGTAAGTTCCAGATTAAAGTGAACGCCGGCGCCGTGCTTACTATTTCGTATGTCGGCTATGAAACACAGCACTATACTGTGAAATCCGGCGACAACAACATCAAAATCACCCTCCAGGAGAGCTCCACGATGCTCGACGAGGTTGTGGCAATCGGCTACGGTGTTCAGAAGAAAAAACTGATTACCGGTGCCACCGTTCAGGTGAAGGGCGACGAGATTGCCTCGCGCAACACCGCCAACGCCATCGGTGCCCTCCAGGGTCAGACTCCTGGTGTGAACATCACCGCCACCGAAGGTCGCCCGAACGCTTCCTACAAGGTGAACATCCGCGGCGTCGGAACGAACGGCGATACCAACCCTATCGTCGTAATCGACGGTCTGGTGGGCGGCATGGACAACCTGAAGGCCCTCAACCCTAACGACATCGAGAGCCTTGACGTGCTCAAGGACGCCGCTTCCACCGCTATTTATGGTGCGCGCGCGGCCAATGGTGTAATCCTTGTTACCACCAAGCACGGCTCCGAGGGTAAGACCAACATCAGCTTTGACGCTTATGTGGGCTGGCAGAACGTGGCCAAGCGTCCGCAGGTGCTCAACGCTGAGCAGTACATGTACATGATGGACCTGACCCGTATTCTCAACGGCAACTCGCCCTACGACTGGAACTCGCTGATGCGCGCCGAGGACCTCGAGAAGCTTGAGAACGGCTGGGAAGGCACCGACTGGTTCGACCTGGTTATCGGCAAGGACGCACCCCAGCAGAACTACAACTTCGGTGTGAACGGCGGCAGCAAGATGGGCACCTATGCCATCGGCCTGGGTTACACCGAACAGGAAGGTGTGATGCTGCGCGATTGGGTTGACTCGAAATTCCGCCGCTACACCGCCCGTATCAACTCGGACTACAACGTGATTCAGCTTGAGGACCGCAACCTGCTGGTTATCGGTGAAAACCTGTTGCTGAACTACACCAACACCAACGGCCTTGGCGCTATGGCTGCCGGCGGTGCATGGAGCAACCAGATGCGCCAGCTGTTCAAGGCTGCGCCTATCTTCTCGTGCTGGGACAACGACGGCAACTGGGTGCCCGGTGCTTCCTTCTCGCCCACACAGCAGAACCCCCTGCGCATGGCCACCCGTGGCGGCGTGGGCAACGACGACAACAAGAGCTACAGCGCCCGCGGTAACTTCTACCTGCAGCTGGAGCCCATCAAGAACCTTGTGCTCCGCACAAACTTCGGTTTCGGCTACAGCGGTTGGACCTCGCGCAGCTACTCCGAACCCTACGATGACGGAACCTTCGGCTCCAACCCCAACGATAACATCAGCCAGAGCTCCGGCAACGACTTCGCATGGTCGTGGGAAAACACCATCCAGTATTCGTTCAAGGTTGACCGCAACAACATCGTGGCTCTCGCCGGTATGTCGGCTGAAAAGTGGGGCTACGGCGAAAGCGTGGGTGCAAGCCGCCAGAAAAACACCTTCGGCGACTGGCTGCACGCCTACATCACCAACGGTACCGACCTGAGCACCGACGGCACCTGGAGCATCTGGGGCAGCCCCTCGAGCAAGGGCGCTCTCAACTCCTACTTCGGCCGTCTGTCCTGGGACCTCGACAGCAAGTATATGGCATCGGCCACCGTGCGTGCCGACGGTTCCTCCAACTTCGCCAAGGGCCACCGCTGGGGTGTGTTCCCCTCGTTCTCGGCCGGTTGGAATATCAACGAAGAAACATTCATGGAAAGCTCCCGCTCGTGGCTCAACCAGTTGAAGCTGCGCGCAAGCTGGGGCCAGAACGGTAACTGCAACATTGCCAACTTCCAGTATCTTGCCACCGTGGGTGTGGGTGCTGCCGACTACTTCTTCGGCGACGACATCTGGGGCAAGATTATCGGCTCCTATCCCACCAAGATGGCCAATACCGACCTCACCTGGGAGCGTTCCGACCAGTGGGACATCGGTGTGGACGCCATGTTCCTGACCAACCGCTTCGGTGTGAACCTGGACTGGTATCGCAAAACCACCAAGGACTGGCTTGTGACCGCTCCTATCCTTTCGTCCTACGGCACCGGTGCGCCTGCCATTAACGGCGGCGACGTGGTGAACCAGGGTGTTGAACTTGCCCTGCGCTGGAACGACATGGCCAGCGACTTCAACTACAGCATCGGCTTCAACGTGGCATATAATAAGAATAAGGTGACCCGCCTTGCCAGCGACGGCGGTGTGATCAACGGCGGCGGCGACGCACTGCAGCAGAACACCGGCTTTATCTCGCGCATCGAGGAAGGTATGCCCATCGGCTTCTTCTACGGCTACAAGACTGCCGGCGTATTCCAGAACCAGGGCGAGATTGACGCCTACAAGGATGCCAACGGCAACAAGATTATGCCCGACGCAAAGCCCGGCGACCTTATCTTTGTGGACACCAACGGCGACGGTGTGATTTCGGATGCCGATAAGACCATGATTGGCGACCCCCATCCGGATGTAACCCTTGGCCTTAACCTCCAGTTCTTCTACAAGGGCTTCGACCTGGGTGCCAACTTCTACGGCGCCTTCGGCCAGCAGGTGGCCAACTCCTACCGCGACCATCAGGCATCGCCCTACGACAACTGGACGTTCGATCTGGCCAACAGCGTGTGGAAGGGCGAAGGCACCAGCAACCGCTATCCCCGTCCGGGCGACGCCGCTCACATCAACTGGTCGTACGTGTCGGATATCTACGTGGACAACGCCGATTTCTTCCGCATGCAGAACCTGACCCTCGGCTACGATTTCAAGAGCATCTTCCCCAAGATGCCGCTGAGCCAGTGCCGCTTCTACGTGAGCGCCAACAATCTGTTCACCATCACCAAGTACAAAGGTCTTGACCCCGAAGTTGGCGGCGACGGCAACTGGGGTGGCACCGCCTGGGCACAGGGTATCGACCAGGGCTTCTATCCCTCGAGCCGCACCTTCCTTATTGGTGTAAATCTTAAATACTAATTTCTCTCACTGAAGGACAATATCATGGATATTAAAAAAATATTGTGCGGACTCACCGCAGCGCTGATGCTGACCGGCTGTTCCGACAGCTTCCTGGACACCGACAACCTCACGTCCAAGGACTCCAGCAACTTCCCCAAGACCGTGAGCGATGCCTACGAAATCGTCACCGGCATCTATCGTCCGATGATGGGCGACTCGGATACTCCCTACAACAACCCCCTGTTCGTGGCTGAGCTGATGAGCGACGAGCGCTTCGGCGCCGCCGGCAAGGACGATCCTCCCTGCCAGGCTGTGGCTTCGTTCTCGAAGGACAACGACAACCAGTACCAGGGCTTCTGGAGCCGTATGTACCAGGGTATCTACCGTTGCAACTTCCTCTTTGACTCCGAAGCCGGCATTGATTGGACCGGCCAGGAGGAAGCACGCAACAACATCCTGGGCCAGGGCTACTTCATGCGCGCGTTCTACTTCTTTGACCTCGTGAAGTTCTTTGAGCGCGTGCCCATGCCCCTGACCGCCGAGCCCGCCAACCTGCCCCAGAGCGAACCCGACGAGGCTTATGGCCAGATTGCTTCCGACCTTCTGAAAGCCATGAACCTGCTGCCCAACACCAAGCACGAAGGCATGAACGGCGTGGGCACCGACGGCCACGCCACCAAGTGGGCCGCCGAGGCTCTGCTGGCCCGTGTGTACCTGTTCTACAGTGGCTACTACGGCAAGGACACCATCACTCTGCCCAACGATGAGGGCACTGTGACCAAGGCCGACGTCATCAAATATCTCGAAGACTGCATCAACAACTCGGGTCACCGCCTTGCCGATAACTTCGGCGAACTGTGGCCCTACTCCGCCGCCGGCGACTACTGGCTCAACAAAGAGCAGGGCTGGAGCTGGCTGGGCGACAACACCGGCTGGCAGGGCTGGGAAGGCCAGACCCAGGGCTTCCGCGAGAACCCCGAGTTTGTGTTCGTGGGCAAGCATGCCTACGGCCAGCAGATGTACGGCCGCAACCTGACCGCTCTTTTCTTCGGCATCCGCTATCAGAGCGCTGCCTATAACCCCAACGCCGAGGAAAATGACGACTTCTGGGGCGGCACATATCCCTTCGGCCAGGGCTGGGGCGGTGGTACAATCACCCCCGACATCTGGAACACCTGGGATGACAATGATATCCGCAAGCGTGCTTCCATTCTCAACGTGGACGACCCCTCCGAGGTACTGCCCGACGGCAGCCACCTCGTGTACCACGACAATGGTTTCCACCAGGTGGAGGACACCCACATGTTCAACAAGAAGTACATCGCCATCAACGTGCACACGGACGTGAGCAAGTACGAAGGCGGCAACCGCGACTACCAGAACTCCATTACCGACGGTGTGCCCCTGTGGTGGTACTGCGTGCCCGACATCCTCACCAAGACCGACAACGACTTTATGTCCTGCATCTTCATGGATGATATCTGGATTCGCTTCGCCGACGTGCTGCTGATGCACTCCGAGCTCACCGGCACCGCCGACGGCATGAACAAGGTGCGCGCCCGTGTGAACCTCGACCCCGTGGGCTACAGCCTTGACAACCTCATTGCCGAGCGTCGCCACGAGCTGGCTTTCGAAGGCCTGCGCTTCTTCGACCTCAAGCGCTGGGGCAAGCTCGACCTGCTGGATGCACACCGCACCAACGTGCCCGCTTACTGCGACGGCGAGCTCCGCATCGTCAACGTGCGCTACCGTCCTGAAACCAAGGGTTGGCTTCCCATTCCCGACCAGGAAATCATCAAATCCAACGGCGTGCTCACCCAGAACGCCGGCTGGGCGTCCAACGAAGGTAACTTCAGCGGTCAGTATTAATTCTAAATCCGAACCAAGCAATGAAAACCAAACATATTCTCAGCATAGCACTGGCCGCTGCTTCGATGAGCTTCACCTCGTGCCTCCACACCTCGGTGGGCGACAAGGAGTTCGAGAACGCACTGACCGATGTTGAAACTCTTGCCGGTGAGTTCACGCCCAAATTCTCGTTCCAGGCCGACGGTAACAAGGTGCGTGTGTTCAACAACACCGGCTACGCCTGCCAGCTGGACTACATGGTGGGCAAAACCTTCCTGAACTGCGGCACTGAAAACTATGTGGACGTGGTGGTACCTTTCACCGGCGACCTCATGTTCTCGGCCAAGGTTTTTGCCGGCAGCAAATTCGTTGATGTGGACGTGCCCGTGCACGTGGACGACATCACCTACGAGCTCTCGCAGGAATTCTACACTCTGGCCAACGGCAGCGCCGAAGGCAAGAAGTGGCAGTGGTGGGTAGGCTACGACTACGAAAACGGCAACTATCAGTATATCGACGGCTCGTGGGGCCCCTTCGGTGGCGGCGGCTACGGCTGGTCGGCTACCGGCCCTAACTGGGAATGCTTCGGCATCGGCCAGGAAGACGCCTGGACCGGCCAGATGATGAGTATGGACGAGTGGGTTAAGTTCGACCTTGACGGCGGTGCAAACGTAACCGTTCATTACTCGGACGGCCACGAGGCTACCGGCAGCTTTGCAGTTGAAATGTTCACCACTCCCGCCAAGGCAGCCCTGGGCTGGGTTGGTACCATCAAAATCAGCGGCGTGCTGCTGCCTCACCAGGTGGATGCCACCCAGTACTCGTGGTATCTGGCGGCCGGTCTTGAGACTTTTGATCTGGCGATGCTCGATGATGAGCACATGATTATCATCGGCCCGGGCGACGGCGCAGTGCTCTGCGACCCCAACTGGGCATCCTCGTCCACACACTGGACATTCCAGGCTGTGAAGTAATAATTCCAACTCGCTGAATAGCACAAGCCGGGCGCACCCATCTGCGCCCGGCTTTTTTTTGGCAATTAGGGTGTTTAAGGTCTTTAGGGTCATTAAGGTCATTAAGGACCCTAAGGACCCTAATGACCCTACTGACCCTAAACTCACTCAAACTCCTTCCACTAATTCACAAAAAAAACCGGGCGCTGGGCGTCCGGTTTTGTGCTTGGTGCGGGGTGGGATTACATTCCCTTGCCGTGGCAGTTCTTGAACTTCTTGCCGCTGCCGCAGGGGCAGAGGTCGTTGCGGCCCACCACCTTCTGCGATCGGGCCGGCATGGCCTTTTCGCGCTCGCCTTGGGGAGCACCTGCTGCGGCACGTTGCTCGGCCTGACCGGGGAGTTCGGCTTTGCTTTCGCGGTACTGCTGGCGCTTGGGGAGCTCGGCCTGAGTTTCGTGGAGCTCGGGCTGCGGACGGCGGGGCTGCTCGGGTCCAGGCTCGCCATCGTGGGCGTCTTGGGGTGCCTGGGGCGCGGGATTAGGAGCCTGCGGTGCCTGGCGCACGAAGATCTGGCCGCGCATAAGGGCGCTGACGGCCTTTGCGTTGAGGTTGCTGAGCATGTTCTCGAACAGGTGGAAGGATTCAACCTTGTAGATTACCAGCGGGTCCTTCTGTTCGTAGGCGGCGTTCTGCACGCTCTGGCGCAGCTGGTCCAGCTCGCGCAGGTGTTCTTTCCAGAGTTCGTCGATGGTGACGAGCATCAGCGCCTTGTGCCATTCTTTGATGATGGAGCGGCACTCGGTGGCCACGCATGTGCGGAGGTCAACGCGCAGGTTGAAGATGCGCTTGCCATCGGTGATGGGCACCAGGATGAGGCCGTTGTAGTCGGTGTTCTCGGCCATCTGGGTGATTACGGGCATGGCTACCTCGCGGATACGGTCACTCTTGCGGTCCAGAGCTTCGACGGCGGCAGCGTGGAGCTTTTCCACACGCTCCTCGCGGCTCATGTTGGCATATTCCTCCTGGGTGAAGGGTGCCTCGATGGCGAGCACGCGGAAGATTTCGTTGCACATGTCGGCGTAGTCGGCAGGCTGCTCGTAGGTGAGGACGATGTTCTCAACCGTGTCGTAGAGCATGTTGATGATATCAACACCGATACGTTCGCCCAGCACTGCATGGCGGCGGCGCTCGTAGATGTAGGTTCGCTGCTTGTTCATCACGTCGTCGAACTCAAGCAGGCGCTTGCGGATGCCGAAGTTGTTCTCCTCCACACGCTTCTGAGCTTTTTCGATGGCGTTGTTCACAATCTTGTGCTCAATCATCTCGTCCTCCTGCAGGCCGAGGCGGTCAAGCATCTTCACAACGGAGTCGGTGGCGAACAGGCGCATCAGCTGGTCCTCGAACGACACGAAGAACACTGACGAACCGGGGTCGCCCTGACGGCCGGCACGACCGCGCAGCTGGCGGTCCACACGGCGGCTTTCGTGGCGTTCGGTGCCGATGATTGCCAGACCGCCGGCTTCCTTCACTTCGGGGGTGAGCTTGATGTCCGTACCACGGCCTGCCATGTTGGTGGCGATGGTCACGGTGCCTTTGCGGCCAGCAAGGGCCACGATTTCAGCTTCGCGCTGGTGCAGCTTGGCGTTGAGCACGTTGTGGGGTATTTTCTGCATGGTGAGCATTTTGCTCAGCAGCTCGGAGATTTCAACCGAGGTTGTGCCCACAAGCACAGGACGGCCTTCGTTGACAAGCTTGACGATTTCGGCGATTACAGCCTTGTATTTCTCCTTTTTGGTGCGATACACGCGGTCGTTGAGGTCGCGGCGCGCAATGGGGCGGTTGGTGGGGATGGTGACCACATCGAGCTTGTAGATGTCCCAGAGCTCGCCTGCCTCGGTTTCGGCAGTACCGGTCATACCGGCCAGCTTGTGGTACATGCGGAAGTAGTTCTGCAGAGTGATGGTGGCGAAGGTCTGCGTGGCGGCCTCAACCTTTACGCCTTCCTTGGCCTCGATAGCCTGGTGCAGACCGTCGGAGTAGCGGCGGCCTTCCATGATACGGCCGGTCTGCTCGTCGACGATTTTCACCTTGTTGTCATCCACGACGTACTCGATGTCGCGCATGAACAGGGTGTAGGCCTTCAGTAGCTGGTTCACGGTGTGTACTCGCTCGGATTTGATGGCATAGTTGGCCATCAGTTCGTCTTTGCGCTCCTGGCGTTGGGCGGGATCGGCGATATGCTCGGTTTCGGAAAGCTGGGCGGCGATGTCCGGAAGCACGAAGAATTCGGGGTCCTCGATGTGGCCGGTGAGCTCGTCCAGGCCCTTGTCGGTGAGCTCCACGGAGCGGTTCTTTTCGTCGATAACGAAGTAGAGCGGATCAACCACCTCGGGCATTTCGCGCTGGTTGTCCTGCAGGTAGTGGGCTTCAGTTTCGAGCAGGGTGTTCTTCATGCCTTCCTGGCTCAGGAAGCGGATGAGGGCGGAGTTCTTGGGCAGACCCTTGTAGGCGCGGAACAATAACAGGGCGCCTTCCTTTTTCACGTCCTTGTCGTCGCTGGCAAGCTTGGTCTTGGCCTCGGCCAGGATACCGGTGACCAGGCGCTGCTGGGCACGCACCACGCGCTCAACATTGTCCTTGAACTGGTCGAAGAGTTGCTCCTCGCCGCGGGGAATGGGGCCGGAGATGATGAGAGGCGTACGGGCATCATCGATGAGCACCGAGTCGACCTCGTCGACGATGGCGTAATAGTGCTTGCGCTGCACAAGGTCATCGGGGGTCATGGCCATGTTGTCGCGCAGGTAGTCGAAGCCGAATTCGTTGTTGGTGCCGTAGGTGATGTCGCACATATAAGCGCGGCGACGCTCGGGGGTGTTGGGGTCGTGCTTGTCGATGCAGTCCACGGAAGCGCCGTGGAACATGTAGAGCGGGCCCATCCACTCGGAGTCGCGCTTGGAGAGGTAGTCGTTCACGGTCACCACGTGCACGCCCTTCTTGGAAAGGGAGCGGAGGAACACCGGCAAGGTGGCCACAAGGGTTTTACCTTCACCGGTAGCCATTTCGGCGATTTTGCCCTGATGGAGCACGATACCACCGATGAGCTGGACGTCGTAGTGAGCCATATCCCAGGTCACTTCGTTGCCTCCGGCCATCCAGTGGTTCTGCCAGATGGCTTTGTCGCCCTCGATGCGCACAAATTCGCGGCCCTGACCGGCAAGGTCGCGGTCGAAGTCGGTTGCTGTCACGGTGAGTTCGCCGTTCTCGGCGTTGGCGAAGCGCTTGGCAGTTTCGCGCAGGGTGGCGAACACCACGGGGAGGTGTTCGTTGAGTTTGTCCTCCAGAATGTCGAGGATGCTCTTTTCGTGGGCATCAATCTTGTCCCACAGGGGTTGGCGCTCGTCGAAGGGGAGGTCCTCGACATTTGTGCGGATTTCGGCAATAGCGGCCTCGTCGGCAGCTACGGCGGCGGCGATGTCGGCGCGGACGCTGTCAATAGCGGCGCGGAGCTCGTCGATGCTCTTTTGCTCGGCAACGGGAATCTGTTCCTTGCATTTCTGCAGGATGGGCGCGATAGCCTTGAGGTCGCGGGTGGATTTGTCGCCGAAGAGTTTCTTCAGTATTGATGTAAATGACATATATGTATTTTTTCTTATTTCAATATTTAATGTGCACGCAAAGGTACGAAAAATCCTGTGCTTCTACATAATAGAAGTACGAATCATCACGAAAAAAGTGAGGGAATCGGACCGAGAAGCAAAAATTATCTGCGCTCCAGAGTGAGGGGAGCCACCGAAGCGCCGTTGGGCGAACGGATGCGCAGAATGCGTGCCACCGTGGGAGCGAGAGCTCGCACGTCCACGGGAGTGCCTATGGTCTGAGGGGCAATGTCCGGCGCGAGAATAAAGGCCGGAGCAGTAGTGGCGGCCGCGCGCTCCACCAGGTGAGTGCTGCCGTCGGTCACCGCGAGGTTGTAGTCGTCAACAATCTCGAAGCCCGGGGCCACTTCCAGCAGAAGGTCGCCGGCGGTGGCGGCTGTGGTGTTGCGCCGGAGAGCCTCGGCACGTTCGCCGGCATGGCCGGCCACAATATCGTCGATGGTGTGGACGCGGTCCACGCCTGTCATTTTCGCCAGAAAGCCGGCAGCCTCGTTGCGCACGGTATGCGCGTCAAGGCCCTTTTCCTGTATCAGCTGCTGATTCAGGAATATGTGGCCGTTGTGGATGGCACTCACGTAGTCGCCGTTGCCGTACACGGCCATCAGGTACATGTTCAGGAGCGAGGCGGCCTTGCGGGTTGAAAATTCGCCGTAGGGCACTGCCCAGCGCTCATCGTCGCGGCGGCTGCGGCCCGATGGAGGAGTGGCGGCAAGGTATATCACCGTGTTGCCGGTGCCTATGCTGCTGTCTATGGCCTTGAACAGTTGCTCCAGGTTGCGGTCCAGCTTCACGTAGGCGTCCATCAGCTCCGGGCGGCTATCGGGGTTCTTGCCGTAGTTGTAGGGCTGGAGGGTATAGGCCAGGTTGAGAACGTCGGTCACACCGTCGTGCTGGCCCACGTGCATGCTCTGCAGCAGGTCCAGGGCCACAGTAGTGACCTCGCGGTTTATCATGGGCGACGCCGTGAACATGTCGAGGCGCGCCGAGTTGCCGCGCGGGAACACGTAGCGGAAGGGATAGCGCGTCAGGTGGTCAGGCAGGGCGGGGTAGTCGGCCGGGGCCATGGAGGGGGTCCAGGTCATGGTGTCGAGCCGCGCCTGCAGGGGCGAGGTGCGGTTGCGCGTGGCTATGCCCACAGGCATGTCCTGGTAGAAAGTGCTTGATGCCCAGTTGCCTGTCTTGTTGTCGAGCCACAGCACGGCGTTGGCGGTATGTCCGCCCAAGCCTATTGCCTGGCCTGCTTTGGGTGCTACGGCGTAGACCACGTTGGTGCCTCCGGATGCAATCCTGGCCTCGTCCGACACTGTCGTAACACGGAGCGCTGCCGGGGAGTAGGTGTCCGACGTGAAGTTGCCCAGCACGTCGGGGTCGGTGTAGACGGGAGTTTCGCGCAGTCGGTTACGGTCGTAGCGCGTGTCGGCAGCCACGCCCGAAAGCGAGGGAGCCGCACCGCTCATAATCATTGCCGTAGCCGCGGTGGCATCCATGCTCGTGCCGAAATCGGCATTGACAATCACGGCACCTTCGCGCTCCAGACGGCGGAAGCCTCCGTCGCCGAAATGCTCGCGCAGCAAATCGAGGTAGTCATTGTCGAGGCCGTCCACAACAATGCTCACAAGCAGACGGGCCTGGCGGGCATCGGCGGCATTCATGCTCACCGCAGCCAGCGAGGTCATCAGGGCAAATACGATGCCCGGCATCGAAGCGCTTATCCTATTTTTTATGCGTTTGGTCAATTTGTAGGTATATATAACGGCCTGAAAGGAGTAAATCCGCTAAAATCAGCGGGAGAAATGCAGGGTTGGCGGACTGAGGGAGATATGCCCATCCAACACATAACAAAATCAGAAGTGCAAAGTTAATAATTTGGTAGCAAAAAAGCACATTTTTTGCCGATTTTATCCATATCAGAGCCGGAACCACCAGACACAGGGGATTGAGCCAGGCGTAAAGCCAATTGGGCGAGGTGGCCTCGTGCACGGAGATGAAGATGAGGAATGTGAGCAGGCACCCCGCCACGCCCATTAGGGCGAAGTACGCGGCATCCACCCACCGGGTGATCCTGCGGTGGTTCAAATCGCGGATTACTACCCACAAAACAAGTGCGAAGGCCAGCCAGCACACGAACAACGGAGTGAGAAACCACGGCGTAGCGCTCATGATGGCATCCTCGGGCCCGCGGTTAATTATAGGGAAGCTTTCAGCAACGAGCGGCCGACCTCCGGCGGTNGCGTTGGCGAGCATNCCGTCGAGTTCGGTGGGGGCAAAGGCAATTTCGCGGCGCGTGAGCGGATAGTCAATGCCGCTGCCCAGTGCAAGGTCAATGCCGAACTGATACCANGGGTAATTGCGGTGGTANTGGCGCATGACGTTGCGGAATGTAGGCACGGTCAGNGGCTGAGCCTCGAATGGTGCCGGGGCAAGTTGCAGAGTGTCGCCCGCTGCCAGTTCCACTGCCCTCAGNGGGCGCGTGGCGCAATTGTCCTTTACGTAGTTGTAGCGGTACACGGCGTTTTCNGGGCGCACATTTTCCTCAAGCANCTGCACCAGGCGGGCGGTCTGAGCNCCGTCGAAGTTCAGGCGATGGGCCACGGCACGGCGCCCCTGGCGGGCATAGTAGGCCAGNAACGGCTCCAGGGCCTGGCGCACGGCGCGGTAGTCCGTTTCGCCCTTCACGAAGCGGTACACGAAGTTGGGCTGGTCAAAATCAAACACTCCGAAATTATAGGCTGCGGCNGGACGCCCCGGGATGTCGACAATGATAGCCGAGTGACCCTCAAGCTCGTAGATATCCGGGCCGGGGTATATGTTCAGGAAATATACCGCNGTGTCCGACAGCGCCGTGGCAGCCTGCAAGGGNAGCAGACAGCCGAGCGTGAACAGCAGCGCAATCAGACGTTTCATTGGATGTTGATGAGTTTGTGGGTCTGCAAGGACAGGCGCCAGCGGGGATGAGCCAGAATGAACTCCACGGTTTGGGCNGTGTTGAGGCCCGANCAGGGCTGCAGATAGAGCAGNGGCGCATCGAAGTGCGATGCAATCTCNTCCACATCCTGNCCNTGGAACACAATCTTAAGCTCGTCCACGCGGTCCACACGCCATGGGGCATCCTTGGGCGAGCAGGTCACCCAGTCCACCTCGGGTGGCACCGGCAGNGAGCCGTTGGTTTCAATCTGCACGAAGAAACCACGGGCCTTGAGCTCGCGCAGCAGGGCACTGTCAAGCTGCATGAGCGGCTCGCCACCTGTCACGGTGAGGTGACGGGCGGGATAGGCGGCACATGCCTCGGCGATTTCCTCGGCACTCATTTCGGTGTAAGCGCTGTGGTCCGTGTCGCAGAAAGGACACTTGCGGTTGCAGCCCGAAAAGCGCAGGAACACGGCCGGGGTGCCTGTGTAGCGGCCCTCGCCTTGCAGGGAGTAGAATATTTCGTTGACGCGGTATGTGTCAGTCCTTTTCATAACTTGCTGTGTTGCCTTCGCTTTCCTGCACATCCACGCGGAAGCAGTTGTCAATCCGGTCGCAAATCCATCGGGCCATGTTCTCGGCCGTAGGGTTGACGGGCAGAACATCATTGAGGCACTTGTGGTCCAGCGCATCGGTGATAGCGCGCTTTATATCGGTGAAATCCACCACCATGCCGTTGGCATTCAACTCGCGGGCGCGGCAGTGCACGGTAATAATCCAGTTGTGGCCGTGGAAATTGGTGCACTTGCTCTCGTAGTCCAGCTCAAGGCGGTGCGCAGCTGATATTTCAATTCGTTTGGTAACAGTGTACATATTTTTATGAGGTGAGGAGATTTATACTTCCAGTTCTTTGACGGGGGTGAGGCCTTTGGCGGCGGCGAGGTTGAGGAGATAGGCGTAGGCGGCTTCGCGGGTGTCCTCGATTTCACAGTCCTTGATGGCCTGCTTGAGGTTCTTTGCGAAGTAGCCAACCTCGGGTCCTTGGCTCAGGCCGAAGAGCTCCATAATCTCGGTGCCGTCGATGGGGTTCTTGCGGTTGCGCTCGAAGTCCTTGGCATTGGTGGTGCGGAATTTTTCCTCCACGAGGTCGAAGTTGGCCAGGTAGCGGGCTTTCTTTGCCTCGTCCTTGCTTGTTATATCGGCACGGGCCAGAATCATGAGGTCCTCAAGGTCGTCCTCGGCGTAGTGGATGAGTCGGCGCACGGCGCTGTCAGTCACTTCGTCCTCCACAAGGGCTATGGGGCGCATGTGGAGCTCGACGAGTTTTGCCACGTAGCGCATTTCGGCACCCAGCGGGAACTTCATGCGGCGGAATATGCTCTTCACCATCTTGGCGCCCACAAAGTTGTGCTGATGGAATGTCCAGCCGCGGGCATTGTCGAAGTGTTTTGTGGCGGGCTTGCCGATGTCGTGGAACAGGGCTGCCCAGCGCAGATACACGTTGTCCGAAGCTTCGGCCACGCTGTCGAGCACCTGCATGGTGTGGCGGAAATTGTCCTTGTGGGCGCGGCCGTTCACCACCTCCACTCCGCGCATGCGCTCCAGCTCGGGCAGGATGAGTTTGAGCAGGCCGCTTTCGGACAGCAGATTCCAGCCGATGGAGGGCTTGGGCGAGGCCATGATTTTGAACAGCTCGTCCTTGATGCGCTCGCCGGTGATGATTTCGATGCGGCCGGCGTTGCGGCGGATGGCTTCGAATGTTTCGGGGTGGATGCGGAACTGCAGCTGAGTGGCGAAGCGGATGGCACGCATCATGCGCAGAGGGTCGTCGCTGAAGGTTATGTCGGGATCGAGCGGGGTGCGGATGATGCGTCGCTCAATGTCGCCCAGACCGTCGTAGCGGTCGATGACCTCGCCNAAGTTGCTGCCGTTGACGCTGATTGCCATGGCGTTGATGGTGAAATCGCGGCGCGCCAGGTCGTCGTCGAGNGTACCGTCCTCCACAATGGGGTTGCGCGAGTTGCGGTTGTAGGATTCGCGGCGNGCACCCACGAACTCCAGTTCGAGNTCNCCNCGCTTCACCTGGGCCGTGCCGTAGTTGCGGAANACNGANAGGTGAGTNTTGGGCCCCAGNGCCTTGGCAAGCTGTTCGGCCAGTTCGATGCCTGAGCCGACGGTGACGAAGTCGATGTCCTTGGAGTGGCGGCCGATGATGAGGTCGCGCACGTAGCCGCCCACCACGTAGCACTCGCGCTGCATGGCGTCGGCCACCTGGCCTACTCGTGCAAAAATTCTGTCCTTTAGTTTCTCTTTCAGGTTCATTGAATTTATCGCAGGGTGACAATGTCGGTTGGGGCGGTGGTNATGGCCTCGGCGGGGCCGTCCGCTTTTACNATATAAGTGTTTTCGATGCCGACAGCTCCGAGGCCGGGCACCACGAATTTGGGCTCAAGGGCAATTACGTTGCCGGCTTCGAGGATAGCTTTGGAGCGCGGAGCGATTACGGGCAGNTCGTTGACTTCGATTCCCAGGCCGTGGCCCACGAAGCCTGCGTGCTGGTGGTGGCCCATGAAGTAGTCNGCCATGCCGGCTTCGGTGGCGATTTCAAGGGCTTTGTCGTAGAGTGCTTTGGCTTCGGCGCCTGGGCGCATCATGTCTGCCAGGGTATCGCAGATGCGCACGGAGAGCGCATTGACTTCGGCCGCGTGGGGATTGATGTCGCCGGGGGCGTAGCAGCGGGTCATGTCGGTCATGTAGCCGTTGAAGTTGCCGTTGGCGTCCACCATCACCGGGAATCCGGGGCGGATGAGCGTGCCGTTGGCACCGATAGGCAGGGAGGGGTCGGTACCGGCTCCGCCCATGGCGAAATCGTAGGGCGACGGGGTGTCGGCGTTCTCGCCGGTGAGCACGTTGGCCATGAATAGTTCCATGTCGTTTCCGGCCATGCGGAACAATCCCAGGCAACCTTCGCGGCGCAGTGCGCGCTCAATCTCAATCTGGAGCTCGATGTCGGTCATGCCCTCGGCATAGAGGCCGGGGATGCGTCGGTAGACCTCGGTATGCTTCACACCGCTTGCACGGAGTTTTTCCTGCTCGAAAGGCGTTTTGACAGAGCGGGCAATGCGCAGGGCAGTGCTGGCATTTGGCCCGGGGGTCGGCATGCCGAAAGCCGCGGCAAGGCGTAGGGCCTCCGAAGCGCTCACGGCGTCGAGGTCGAAAGCCACCTGAGCGGGCACTTCAATCCCATCGGCCACGAGCATTTCCTTGATTTGCTCGGGCTTGTGGATGCGGAAAGTGCCGGGGCCGTGGAGGTTGTTTGGCTGGCGCACAAAGTAGCGGATGGCGGATGTGGCTGCATCGATGTAGACGTAGCCACGGAACACGCGGCCGGTGAGATAGTAGATGTTGGCGTTGTCGCGGATAAGTGCTGCCTGAATACCGCCGGCGCGCATGGCATCAACCACGCGGCCAAGACGCAGGGCGAGTTCGCCCGCGGGCAGAAGATTTATGTTGATATTTTCGTGAGCTGACATTAATTATCCTGGATTTTAATCAGGTCGGAGATTGTATTGAGAGTGTATTCCTGGCCGTGGACGTCCTTGCCGAAGCCGTAGGATGCCCAGGCAAAGGGCAGCCCGGCCTTGTGGGTGTAGTTGAGGTCGCCCATTGTATCGCCCACGTAGATGGGTGATTGCAGACCGTATTGGTCAATGAGGTTGCGCATATTGACGTCCTTGTCCAGGCCTGTCTGGCCAAGCGAACGGTGGTCCGTGAACAGGGTCGTCAGTCCGGTAAAGGCGAGAAAGTCGGGCAGGCCGTTGGCCTCGCAGTTGCTCACCAGGAACAGGCGCGCACCGCCATCGCGCAGTGCGGTGAGGGTTTGGCGGACACCGGGGTAGAGCACACCGCCGAGCTTCGGCATGAGCTCGCGGCTGAGTTCCTCAAGGCGCGCTGTGAATTTGCCCTCCACTTCGGGATTACCTATGAGATTGTTGTAGATAACCTCGAGCGGCCTGCCCATTTGGTCGCACAGCTCCTGATACGTTACCGGAGGTACGGGCAGGCCGAATTCGGCGATTGTACGGTTCCAGATTTCGGCGTAGGAAGGTACGGCATCCCACAGGGTGCCGTCCATATCGAAAATAAAGCTGTCGAATTTTGCCATTGTCTTGCTTTATGCTTGTCAGTCGTTGGGAATGAACACTACACCCACCTGCTCGATGGCATCAAGAGTGTCGGTGCGCATGATGTGGCGCAGGGTGATGTCGGAACCGCGGCGCAGGTCGTAGCGGCCCGGCAGGGTGTCGGTCACCATCATGGAAGTACCCATGCCGCTGCCCAGCCACCGGCCGTAGTCATCGGCCAGGCGCAGGTTGAGTGTGTCGGCGCGGCGGGTAGAGTCCGTCAGCGGGGTTGAAAGTTCCAACCACAGGTTGGAGTAGCCGTAGCCGTGGGTGTGGCGCACGCTCACCAGAAAACGGCCGCTGTGGCTGATGCTGTCGCGGATGGTGTCCACGCGGAAGTGAAGCGTGTCGGCGTAGTCCCAGTTGGTGTCGCGGAAGGTGTGGAAAGCGCTGAAGTAGTTGTCGTCGCCGTTTCCGCGATAACCGTCCACCGAACAAGCAGCTACGGCGACCGTTGCTATAACGGTCGCCGCAAGTGATTTATAGTTCGGTTTTTTCATCCGTTCTGCGGGTCTTTCGGTTTGTTTTGGTTCTGTCCCTGTCCCTGCTGCGGGTTGGGCTTTTTCTTGGGTTTGCGGTTTTGCCGCTGTCCGCCACCACCGTTGTTGCCGTTGCCGTCGCCGCGGTTCGGGCGTTCGCCCTGACTGTCGGGGCGCTGGCGGTTCTGCTTAGGCTGACCGTCAGGACGCTTCGGGGCTTCGGCGCCTGCACCCTGGTCGGAGTCGGCGGGTCGGTTGCCTTTCTTGCGTTTCTTCTTTTTCTTCTTGTCGAAGCGGGTGAGGTCATCGTCGCCCAGAATGTCGCCGAAGGCAGCCTTGGCCTTGGGTTTCTCCTCGCCTTCGGGCAGCAGGGTGAGGGGTTTCTCGCCGGCTTTATTCATGGCGATAACCTCGAACACGCGGTCGGCTGTGATGGTTACGAGGTTGGATGCCACGTTCTTTTCGGTGGAGTAGGTGACGGTGCGGTTGAAAATGTCGCTCTTGAAGTGGAAGTAGGTGGCATCGGCGGTTTCCAGGCGGGCATCGCGCGGAGGCATCTTGCGGGACGCTTCCACGTAGGCATCCACCTCGAAGTTGAGGCAGCATTTCAGCTTGGCGCACTGGCCGGCCAGCTTCTGGGGGTTGAGCGATATGTCCTGATATCGGGCGGCGCTGGTGGCCACGCTCACGAAGTTGGTCATCCACTGCGAGCAGCACAAGGGGCGGCCGCAGGGCCCGATTCCGCCGATACGGCCGGCTTCCTGGCGGGCGCCGATCTGCTTCATTTCGATGCGCACTTTGAAGGTGTCGGCCAGCACTTTGATGAGTTGGCGGAAGTCCACGCGCTCGTCGGCAATATAGTAGAATATGGCTTTATTGCCGTCGCCCTGAAATTCGACGTCGCCGATTTTCATGTTGAGCTTCAGGTTCTCGGCAATCTGGCGGGCGCGTATCATGGTGTCGTTCTCGCGCGCCTTGGCTTCTTCGAATTTCTCGAGGTCGGCGGGCTTGGCCTTGCGGAACACGCGGCGGATTTCGCCGATGCTACGGCCGGCCTTCTTGATGCGGAGCTCCACAAGGGCGCCGGTGAGTGTGACTGTGCCGATGTCGTGACCGGGCGAGGCCTCGACGGCGACCACGTCGCCGAT
Source organism: Bacteroidales bacterium (assembly GCA_014800735.1). Taxonomy (GTDB): domain Bacteria; phylum Bacteroidota; class Bacteroidia; order Bacteroidales; family Muribaculaceae; genus CAG-873. The sequence goes on along the minus strand of JAAVFP010000012.1, from coordinate 37,202 downwards.
GATTAGCGGCAGATTGGTGGAGTTGCGGTAGTAGCCCTTGCGAGTGTTCTTGAACTGTACTTCAACGTATTCGCTGTCGGCATATCCGCCGGGAATGTCGGCCAGCCAGTTGAAGCTGTGCAGCTTGCCTCGGCGGCAGTCGCGGCACTTGCCATGGCCATCCAAGCATCCGCCACAGCAACTCCTGGCAGGAGCTTCGGCTGCCACAGCGGCTTCGGCTTCGGCCTGCTCGTGGCTGTCGGCAGCGGCCACTTCGGGCTGCGCGGGCATTTCCTGTTCGGCCTCGGGGCGATGTTTCTTGTTCTTCGCCATGGGCCTTTTATTTTGCGAAGCTTACTGAGCGGGTCTCGCGGATAACGGTGATTTTCACCTGGCCGGGGTAGGTCATTTCGTCCTGGATACGGCGGGCGATTTCGCTCGATAGTTTTTCGGTTTCGGCATCGTCAATCTTGTCGGCGCCGACAATCACGCGCAGTTCGCGGCCGGCCTGGATGGCGTAGGTCTTGATAACGCCGGGGTAGGACATGGCCAGCTGCTCGAGGTCGTTAAGGCGCTTGATGTATGCCTCCACGATTTCACGGCGAGCACCGGGGCGGGCACCGGAGATGGCGTCGCACACCTGCACGATGGGCGCCAGGAGCGAAGTCTGCTCTATTTCGTCGTGGTGCGCGCCGATGGCGTTGCATATTTCGGGCTTCTCCTTGTACTTCTCGGCCAGCTTCATGCCCAGCAGTGCGTGGGGCAGTTCGGGCTCCTCGTCGGGCACTTTGCCGATGTCGTGCAGCAGGCCGGCGCGGCGGGCTTTCTTGGGGTTAAGGCCGAGCTCGGAGGCCATGACGGCGCAGAGGTTGGCAGTTTCGCGTGAGTGCTGCAGCAGGTTCTGGCCGTAGCTGGAGCGGTATTTCATTTTGCCCACCAGGCGGATGAGCTCGGGGTGCAGACCGTGGATGCCGAGGTCGATGGCGGTGCGCTGGCCGGTTTCGATGATTTCCTGCTCGATCTGCTTGCGCACTTTGGCCACCACTTCCTCAATGCGGGCAGGGTGGATGCGGCCGTCGGCCACCAGCTGGTGCAGGGCCAGGCGCGCTATTTCGCGGCGCACGGGGTCGAAGCCCGAGAGCACGATGGCTTCGGGGGTGTCGTCCACAATTATTTCGATGCCGGTGGCGGCCTCCAGGGCGCGGATGTTGCGGCCTTCGCGGCCGATGATGCGGCCCTTGATTTCATCCGAGTCAATGTGGAACACGGTCACGGAGTTCTCGATGGCCGTTTCGGTGGCTACTCGCTGAATGGACTGCACCACTATGCGGCGGGCCTCCTTGTTGGCGGTGAGCTTGGCATCGTCCATGATGTCGTTGATATACGATGCTGCGGCGGTCTTGGCCTCGTCCTTGAGGCTTTCGATGAGTTTTTCCTTGGCTTCGGCCGATGAAAGGCCGCTGATGTGCTCCAGCAGCTCCTGGGCTTTGCGGTGCTCGTTGTCGAGCTCCTGCTGGCGGTTGTTGATTACAATTTGTTGGGCGTCAAGGTTCTGACGGATGCCGTCGAGCTCGTTGCGGGTGCGCTGGTTTTCGCTCTGCTGCTGGTTGAGCTGAAGCTCGCGCTGCTTCTGCTTGGCTTCGGCCGATTGCACGCGCGACATTTTCTGCGAGGCCTGTCGCTCAGCCTCGGTGGTAATCTGGAGGGCTTCCTCGCGTCCTTCAAGCACCTTGTTGCGCTTGAGGTCCTCGGCCTCGCGTTCGGCTTCGGTGATTATCTGTTTGGCCCTGGTCTGAGCCATATTACGCTGAACCAGCAGCGTGATGCCGACGCTCGCAGCTGAAAAGATGATTGCGACAGCGATTAAATACAATAACATCATTATATTAGTTGTTGTAACTTAAAAAAATAAAGCACCTTCGATGCCGGGGCAGTGGGGCACGGCGGCCTTCGGCGAGCGAAGACAGCAGTGGCTCCACGCCTTGGAGGCGTGAAAGTGCGGTTGATAACTCTCGCTGGCGAGCCGGCGCATCGGTGGCCGCCTACGGCAGGAGAAATTCCCTCTCGCGTGTACGGATGGTGTTGTGTCGCTGTCGGCGAGCGAACGGGGGGAGGGGCAGCTATGCGAGGGTTCAGTCGGTGCCCTCAAGGAGTTTGTCGATGCGCTCCTCGAAGTCGCGCAGCAACTTGGCTTGGTTGTTCAGGGCCGATGTCTGGCGATAGAGAATGGTGGCGTAGTAGAGGGCTACTTTAGCCAGTGCAACTGTGGGTACTTCGGCATTATTGCCAACGCACAGATTGTGGATGTTGCGGTTGATATTCTCAATCACTCCGCGGTAGAACGACTCTTCGCTCTCCGCGACCGGAAGTTTGAATGAATCGGCTCCGGTTATTTTGACTGTTATTCTATGTTCTTTCTGTTCGTTCATCGGGGCAGGACCATCAGCAGGCAGGGTTAAATATCTCCCATCAGGTCGGCGACGCAAGCGTCGATTTCCCGCACTAAATCTGAAATCATGGCTCGTGTGTGGCCTACGCTCTCGCTGTCCGGGGCCAGTACCGACGACACACGCATGTTTTCGAGTTCAATCTCGAGGCGCTCAATTCGGGCGTTGCGTGTCTGCAATGTGGCTCGGAGGTCCTCGACCTCTTCGCGAAGCTGAGCATTTTGCTCGCGCAGCATTGCATATCGTGTGGTCAGCAACTCGGCTTTATGACCCAGACGGTTTAATTGTTCGGCCAATTCACTTGCCATACTTTTCCAAATTTTTACAAAAGTAGCACTATTTTTTCTAATCCCCAAAAAAATCTGCTCCGCGCGGTGTATGTTTAAGAGCACATCGGCTTTCGGCGCGCAGCCGTCCCGGCATGGCAAAGGGGTGGAAAAGAGCGAGAGATGCGACGAGTCGGGTCGCATCTCTCGGTGCCGGTTGTGTGAGCCGTGCGCTTATTTGCGGGTAGTAATCAGTATGGCATCCTTTTCTTTGCTGACAGTCATTTCGGCAATGTCGGTGGTCTTAAGGTTCTTCACCTGCTCCTCGGTGGCGGGTTCGCCATTGATGTAGATTGCAATGCCGTCGTCGGCGCGATTGCCCGTGATGCTGAACAAGCTTGCGGGCGATGATGATGCCTGCTGAGATTTATCAATGTATCCTTCCAGATTGAACGGAATTTCATCGCCGTTCACGGTGATTGTCATGCCCGCTTGCTTGAGCTCGCCTGCGAAGGGGAAGGCGACCTTTATGGTTGCGGCACCGTCGGTCATTTGGGTTTGAAGCGAGGAGGCCTGGTAGATTTTTCTGGCGTTGGTGAACGTACCGCCGCTCACAGTTACTCTGCTACCTAAGCCCTCGGCTGCTATTACGACGGTGGTGCTGTTACCATCGTGAACGACGTCGGTCACCTGGTAGTGTTGGATAGCTTTTTTGTCCGATGTGGGATTTTCATTAACTTTGTCGACTGTAACCGGGCTGTTGCCGATAGTCGACACCACGGCCCGAACTGCCGGCACGGACGCTACGGCGAGTGCCAATGCAAGCACAGGCACCAGTGCGAGGGCGTTCAGACGACGCCCGACACCACTTTTTTCTTTGTACATCATGGTGATACGTTTTTTAAGTTTACTATGATTCAGGCTGTTGGCCAAGGACGGGAATCTGGCGCCGACAGCCTTTTTTATCAATAACATCTGGTATTCGCGGGCGTCGAGTCCACGGTCCATCACGACCCTGTCGGCCTGATATTCATGAACAAGCATCAGCTCGTCGCGCATGAGCCATGCCGCGGGATTGAACCAGTTTACAATGCACACGCCCTGGGCAATCAATAAATCCACCCAGTGGCCGGAGGCTATGTGCTTAAGCTCGTGGGTTAGGATTGCGGTGCAGTGGTCGGTGTAGTCGCTACGGCTAATCACCACATAGTGCAGCCAGCTGAAAGGAGCGTAGCGTTCGTCGTCGGTCAGCACCAGCACGAAGCCATCGCGCATGATTTTCTCGCCGGAGTGTATTACTTTGATGAGCCGTAGCCATGTGGAAAGGGTTTTCAGGGCTACCGCGGCCATGCCGAACATGTAAATCCAAATCAGGATGGTACCCCACAGCGGTTTGGCAACCGGCACTCCTGCGCTCACCACGTTTTGAATTTCGGTGACCGAGACGGCCGGATAAGTTGCAGGCGTGTGGCGGCCGAGTATTGCCATGAGTGCCGGAGTCCCTGCAAACGCCACTGCATAGATTATCATCAGTACTCCGCGGTTGAACGTGTGCTGATTGTATCGGGCCAGGCATGCGGTGTAGGCCAGGTACATGGCGAGCATCATCAACCCGCAGGTTATTGAGTAAGATAAAAGTTCGCCCATGCTATTTGCCTTTTTGCTCAATCAGCTTGAGCAGTTCCTTGAGTTCGTCGGCACTAATTTTTTCCTCTTCAACCAATGCCGATACCGCGCCGAAATAGCTTCCGCCGAAATAGTTCTTGATGAACGCACCGAAGCTGCGGTTTCTGAAATGTTCCTTCGGCACGGTGGCGTAGTAGTGGAAGGCCCCGGCAACTTCGTTGTGGTCAACGTAGCCCTTGCCCTCCAGGCGTCGGACAACGGTCGAAACGGTATTGAAATGCGGCTTCGGGTCGGGGTAGAATTCCACGAGGCGGCTTATCTGTATTGGGCCGTGTTCCCACAGGAGTTGCATCAGTTCCTCCTCTTTGGCAGTCAGTTGGTCTTTGGAAGCTTTTCTCATAACTATTTTTGTAGTTGCTAACGCAAAGGTAATAACTATTTTTGTAGTTGCAACGACAATGTTTTGATTTTAATCATTGTTAACACATGGCATTGCGTGTTTGCATCAAAAATCCCTCATTGAGGGAGGAAAATGACTGAAAAGTTCCCTCATTGAGGGAGGAAATTGCCGAAAATCCTCCCTCAATGAGGGATTTTTTATTAACTTTGTGAAAAATATGAATTATGATTGATACTTCGCTGATAGCATTTATGGAAGAACGGCTCCGAGTTACTCCGCTGGGCTTTCGCCGTTATATGTTTGACAGAATAAATTGGAGCAACCGTATGGTTGGTCTCACTGGCCCGCGTGGTGTGGGAAAATCTACTATGATGCTACAATATATGCTCTCGCAACCTTCGCATAAGGAGATGCTCTATGTTGCTGCGGACCATACTTGGTTTGCCAGTCACTCTCTTGTTGAACTTGCGGATGAATTCGTTAAGGAAGGTGGCGAGTGGTTGTGCATTGACGAAGCGCATCGCTACGAAGGTTGGTCGCGGGAACTAAAGCAGATCTATGATGGGCATCCGTCACTTAAGATTGCCTTCACCGGTTCGTCAGTGCTTGATATAAATAAGGGTGAAGCTGATTTGAGTCGGCGGGCTGTTATGTACCACATGCAGGGCTTGTCGTTCAGAGAATATCTGAAATTATTCGAGGGTATAGACGCCCCTGAATTGAGCTTTGCTCAAATTCTTAGCGGTGAATGGTCGATGCCTGACACGCTGTTGCACCCCTTACCTTATTTCCGGCGCTATCTTGCCGATGGTTACTACCCCTTTGCCATAGAGGGCGACTTTGTGCGCCGTATGCAACAGATTATCAGCCTGACCGTTGAAACAGATATACCGATGTATGCAGATATGAAGGCCTCCACAGCGCGGAAACTCAAGCAATTACTCAGTGTAATATCTCGTTCGGCACCCTACAAACCAAGTGCAGAAAATCTTGCAGAAGAAATAAAGGTGAGCAAAAATAATGTGTCGGATTATCTTCTTTGGCTTGAAAAGGCCGGCATGATTGGTCAACTTCGCGACGACACAGGTGGCATGCGCGGTTTGGGTAAGGTGGAGAAGGTTTATCTCGACAATCCTACATTAATGAATGTGCTCGTCGGCGAGGCTGCCGACCTCGGCAACATACGCGAAACTTTCTTTTACAATCAGATGCGTGTGACTCACGATGTGCTTTCGTCGCGTATCACAGATTTCAGAATCGGTGACGCCGTTTTCGAAGTAGGTGGTAAGAATAAAAGTCGCAAGCAAATAAAAGATGCACCGAACGGCTATGTTGTAAAAGACGATATCGAATATGGATCGGGCAATATCGTGCCTCTTTTCCTATTCGGACTGACGTACTGAAGCGGTGTAGACGCCGGGGTGGCGTTTGTTGACAAATTTTCGTTTTACTTTGCTGTACCGAATTGAAATACAGTGAGATATATCGGAACGTGTAGACGGTATTGCTTGCTCTGTGGGTTGACGTAGGAGCCTTTGTTGCGTAATTTTGCAATAAAAAATCTTATGAGAAAACTCCTTTTATTTCTTTTCATTTCGTTGGCTTCGATTGCACGGGGCAATGATGCAAACCCTCGGATTTGTGTCGATCCGGCGGTAGAGTTCGTGTCGGCGGTATGCCGTACGGCCGGTTTTGCTGAGTACGTAAATAATGCCAATGCCACCTATGCATGGGCAGTGGACAGTTTGTTTACGCCTTTTGGCGAGCATCCTGCAATCAAGTATCTTCAGGCCGTGCGCGAGCATCAGGATGTAGGTTATGATGCTATCGCCCTTCTCGCCGTATACCTCACGGCTGATAAGGGCGGTTTACAGCTGCGCCCGGAGGCTAATCTGCCAGCTGAGGATTCACGCTGGAAAAGCGGGCAGCCCGATAGCGTGGCTGTGCTCCTGGATGATTTGTACAGGCAGTCGAACTTCGATGTTTTCTTCCGGAGCAATGGCGAATTCTATGATGCCGCCGCAAAGAATATGGAAGCATTGCTTGAGAAAACGGATGTGGCATGGCTTTGGGACTTTTTCGGTAAGAAGCCCGAAGATGGCGAGATTGTGATTTCGCTCCTTAATAAGGGCAATTACGGAATGTCGCGTCACAGAGCCAGCGGAGCTGACGAGTCAGTGATTGTAGTAGGATGTTTTAGGCTGGATAAACATGATATACCGGTGTTCGACGGACGTGAGAGTCTGATAATCCACGAGAGTTCGCACCCGATGACCAATCCGCTTGTAATTGATAATTTCGACTCTTTTAACGACAATCTTTCATTAGCAGCGAAACTGATGGAAGCGCCCCTTGCTGCCAAAAGCTATGGAGGTGGCCTGTCGCTGATGTGCGAATCGATGGTGCGCGCCGTCGAAATTCAATATGCTCTTGCCCACGGCGACAGCATCGCGGCCAACTACCGCAAGACATCCGAGATGATGGCCGGTTTCATGTTTATGCCCGAGATTCTGGAGGCTTTTGACCACTATACTGCAAATCGCCGGGATTACCCCATGATTGACAGTATCATGCCGGTGATAATACACTCAATCAACAACGTGGACGTGAACGGTCGCTACGAGGAAATGATGAATGAGTCGCCTGAAATTCTCGCGTGCTCTTTGCCATATGGTGCAACCGTAAATGCCGGAGAGCCTCTTGCCATAAGTTTTACATTTTCCCGCCCGATAAAGCGCGGTAGTTTTGGCATGGGAGAACTGCACGACCTGGAGATACCTGACCTCAGCGACACTCGTCGTCCATCCATCGAATACTCAGATGATAGGAAAACACTTACCATTTATTTAGATGTGCTGCCGGATATGGAATATGGTATGACAATGAATGGAAGTTTCTATCGTGGTCACTCCGGTTACCCCGGGCGAGGAAAAGTGGAAGTGATGTTCAGAACTGCAAAATAATCCGTAAATTTGCAGAATGAAGAAGCTGCTATTTCTACTTATGGCTGCCGGTGTGGTGTTGGGCGCAAAGAGCGCAATAAGGCCTATCCCTCGTGATACTATTGATATTGTCGAGGTGGTAACCTATCCCGATACTGTATTTGACACTTCACTACCGGCCGTCGAGATTCTCCCCGGCACCTATCACAACTTCAATGGTTGCACTACGGCGGGGTACCAACTCATTTCGCGCGGAACCGAATTTGAAATTACAGGGGCCATACTTTATACCGGCCACCCGCAGGGCCCTATGCACACAATTTCGCCATATCGCATGCACGTCGGAGATTCAACAAACCATAATAGAATCGATGTGCTTAAAGTTGAAAATAAGTTTCCGTTTACTGCAACATTTTCGGGCGATGACTCTCTTGTGGTTTTAACTGACCGAGGGAATGTGACGCTCTACTGGAACGACGAGCGCCGGGCAGCCGCTCATTATAATCCCATTATAGAGGGTAAGGCCATGGAAGTGCGGCAGATCAAGTTTCTTGCGATTACGGTTCTCGTCGTTGTTCTCATCTGTTTCGGAATTATTGTCGCTGTACAAACCGCGAGGAAACGCAGGCAGAAGCAGGAAGTAGAGCGAATGCTCTCGTTTGTTTCGGAGGCCGAGATGAAGAACCGCGAACTTCAGGGAGCTGTTTCAGATTTGCTCAAAAAGAATTTCGAAACCATTAATCGCTTGTGTTATGAGTATTTCGAAAAGGCCGATACTGTAATACTCAAAAAGAGTATTTATAATGAAGTTGAAAATGAAATTCTTAAGCTGAAAGACGCAGCACAAATCAGCCGATTGGAAGAAATTCTCAATCGCTATTGCAACGGTATAATGCAAAGAGTGTGTGAACAGTTGCCCGATCTTGCCGATAAAGAACGCACACTTCTTATATATCTATATTCCGGTCTGTCAGCCAGAGCGATTTGCATTCTCACCGACATTCAGATTAAGAACTTTTATATGCGTCGGCAACGCTTGAAATCGAAGATTCTTAACTCATCGGCGCCCGATAAGGAAGAATTCGCCAGTAAGATGTAAGCAGCCTTTTCAGGAATAATAAAGCCACGAATCGAACGGAGATTCGTGGCTTTAATTTTATTGTAGTGATCCGGATGCGACTCGAACGCATGACCGTCTGCTTAGAAGGCAGATGCTCTATCCAGCTGAGCTACCGGACCTTAAATCAGGATGCCCGCGGGCATCCTGATGTTATTTGGTGTGGATGATTAGTCCTGGTTGAGGTTCACACGCTTGAACGATACCACGAGGAGACCCTTGGAGCTCTGCTCGAGGTACTGGCCAATGGTGAGCTTGCCGTCCTTCACGAATTCCTGCTCCATGAGGCAGTTTTCCTTGAAGTACTTGTTGAGGCGACCGTTGGCGATAGCGTTGATTTTGGCCTCGGGAAGCTTGGCGGCGGAAGCAGCCGAAACGGTAGCGATGATTTCGCGAGCCTTGGCAGCTTCGTCCTCGGTGAGCCAGCCCTTGGTGATGTTGGAAGCGATGTGGTCGTCGCTGTCAACGAGGTTGGGGTTGATGCCGGCCTGCTTGAGGGCGTGTTCAACGTCCTTCTTCACGAGTTCCTGCTTGGTCTTTTCAACAGCGATGTCGAATTCCTGCTTCTTGGTTTCTTCGGCCACGCTGTCGCGGTCGATAGCCACGGGGTTCATCGATGCAATCTGCATGGCGATGTCGCGGCCAACCTGGTAGTCCACGTTCTCCTGGTTGAAACCGGCGATGGTGGACAGGTGGTTGCCAAGGTGGTTGTAGGAAGTGGTGGAGGGAGCGGAGAGGGACTCGTAGCGACCGATTTCGATTTTCTCGCCGGTTTTGCCGCTTTCCTCGGTGATGAGGTCGGCAACCTTGAGACCGTCGATTTCGAGGTTCTTGAGGTCGTCGAGGGTGGCGATGCGGTTTGCAACGGCTGCATCGAGGAGCTTCTGGGTGAGAGCAACGAAGCCGGCGTTCTTAGCTACGAAGTCGGTTTCGCAGCAGAGAGCCACGATGGCTGCGAAGTCGCCTTCGTTCTTGGCGAGCACGCAGCCCTCGGCTGCCTGACGGTCCTCGCGCTTGGCTGCCACGGCCTGGCCCTTCTTGCGGAGGAGCTCAACGGCGGCATCCATGTCACCGTTGGTTTCGGTGAGGGCCTTCTTGCAGTCCATCATGCCGGCGCTGGTGAGCTGGCGGAGCTGATTGATTTCAGCGATTGTTACTGCCATATCTTTAGGTTGGTGTTTTTGTGTGGGTAGAAATGGGTTAATTATTCGGCGGCAGGAGCTTCAGCCTCGGCAGCTGCGGGAGCTTCGGCGTCGTTCTTGCGCACGCGGCGACGTTCGCGGCGGGGAGCTGCGGCAGCTTCCTCAGCTTCGGGTGCGTCGAGCTTCTCGGCTTTGCGCTCTTCGAGGCCTTCGGCGATAGCCGAAACGAGAGAGCCGGCGATGAGTTCGATGCTCTTGGAAGCGTCGTCGTTGGCGGGGATTACGTAGTCAACGGTGGAGGGGTCGGAGTTGGTGTCGACCATAGCGAATACGGGGATACCGAGGCGGTTTGCTTCCGCAACGGCGATGCGCTCTTTGAGAACGTCAACTACGAAGAGAGCCGAGGGAAGACGGTTGAGGTCGGCGATGGAGCCGAGGGTCTTTTCGAGCTTGGCGCGCTGACGGGTGATTTGGAGTTTTTCGCGCTTGGAGAGGTTGTCGAAAGTGCCGTCCTTGCTCATCTTGTCGATGGTGGTCATTTTGCGAACGGCCTTGCGGATGGTGGGGAAGTTGGTGAGCATACCACCGGGCCAGCGCTCGATGACGTAAGGCATGCCGACAGAGTTGGCCAGGTCGGCGATAACCTGCTTGGCTTGCTTCTTGGTGGCCACGAAGAGAATCTTCTTGCCGCTCTTAGCCATGCCGCGAAGAACGTTGGCAGCTTCCTGAAGCTTAGCCTCGGTCTTGTAGAGGTCGATTATGTGGATACCGTTGCGCTCCATGAAAATGTAGGGTGCCATTGCGGGGTTCCATTTGCGTTTGAGGTGGCCGAAGTGGCATCCGGCTTCAAGGAGCTGATCAAAAGTGGGTGTTGCCATAATTTTGGGTTTGGTTTACGTTCTTTGAGAATGATTGCAACCGCGGGGTAGGGAACGCAGGTCCATCGGCGCGGTTTAGATACTAAACACGGGTTTATATCGGCTATGCCGCCACAAGTGGCCGCAAGGCCGTGAGAGATTTCAGGCGATTAACGCTTGGAGAACTGGAAGCGCTTGCGAGCTTTGGGCTGACCGGGCTTTTTGCGTTCCACGGCGCGGGGGTCGCGGGTCATGAAGCCATGCTTGCGGAGAACAGCCTTGTCGTCGGGGTTGATTTTCACGAGTGCGCGGGCGATGGCGAGGCGGAGAGCTTCGGCCTGCCCTTTGTAGCCGCCACCGTCGAGGTTGACGTGGATGTCGTACTTTTCAGTAACTTCCAGGGTGCTCAGGGGCTGCTTAACGATGTATTGGAGAATCGAAGACGGGAAGTAAACTTCGAGGGGGCGCTTGTTGATGGTGATTACGCCATTGCCTTCTTTAACGATAACACGGGCTACGGCGGCTTTACGGCGGCCTACTGCATTAACTGTTTCCATTCTTCTTATTTCAGTTTGTTGATATCAATGACAACGGGGTTCTGAGCCTCGTGGGGATGGTTGGGACCGTTGTAGACGTGCATGTTCTCGATGAGTTTGCGGCCAAGACGGTTCTTGGGGAGCATGCCTTTCATCACACGGTTGAACAGGGGGTTGATGCCGGGCTTGAGGTGCTTGTTGAGGGCCTTCTTCATCAGAACTTCGGGGGTAGCCTTGCGCTGGCCGCCGGGATAGCCGGTGTAGTTCAGATAGATGCGGTCGGTCATCTTTTTGCCGGTGAGAACAATCTTGTCGGCGTTGATGATGATTACGTTGTCGCCACATTCCATGTTGGGCGAGTAGCTGGGTTTGTATTTGCCGCGGAGAAGTTTTGCAACTTTTGCGCAGAGGCGACCGAGAACCTGGTCGGTGGCATCGATAACAACCCACTGGTGCTCTACTTCCTGAGCGTTGGGAAATTCGGTGCGATAGCTAATGGTATCCACTGTTAATTTGTTGATTAATAATTACATAATTCGACGGCTGCCTCCGCTTGCTTGGCCAAAAGCATCACTTCAGCAACTGTCAGTTAATTAGTTGGACATAATCGGTAGCGCAAAATTACAACTTTTTTCTGACGTGACCAAATGGCGCAGGCTAAGTTTTGTATTTTTTATCACTACTTTATTTTTGTGTCAGGGCTGGAATTTATGGGATTTGTGGGATTTGTGGGATATAAAGTATGATAACGAAGGCACCCGCTGTGCGGCAATGCGCACAGCGGGTGCTGTGTTTCAGGGTTGCAGGCGGATTAGTGCTGCATCTCGGCAACGAGGGCCGGGTCAATCATGATGCGGCCGCAGTACTCGCACACAATAATCTTTTTGTGTGTCTTGATTTCAATCTGCTTCTGCGGGGGGATGCGGTTGAAGCAGCCACCACAAGCGTTGCGGTCAACCACCACGATGCCGAGGCCGTTGTGGGCCTTGGAGCGGATGCGCTTGAAGGCCGTGAGGGTGCGCTCGTCGACACCCGGCTCAAGCGACTTGGCACGTGCGTAGAGGTTTTCCTCCTCGCTGCGGGTCTCGCCGATGATGCGGTCCAGGTCGGCTTTCTTTTCTTCAAGGATGTTGGAATGGTCCTCGATTTCCTGGAGGGTGTTCTCGATGTCGTTCTCGCGGTTGGCGATAGCGCGCTCAATGTCGCTGATGTTCTTTTCGGCCAGCTGGATGTCGAGGGTTTCGTACTCGATTTCCTTGGTGAGGCTGTCGAACTCGTGGTTGTTGCGCACGTTGTCCAGCTGCTGACGGTAGCGCTCTATGAGCAGTTTCTTAGTCTCGATTTTGCCAGACTCTATCATGCTCTTGTTCTTGAGCTCCTCGATTTCGTGCTTGAATTTCTCGATGCGGGTGTGCAGGCCCTGGATAGTCACTTCGAGTTCCTTGACCTCCTCGGGGAGCTTACCGCGGATGTCGCGGATGCGGCGGATTTCGTTGTGTATTGTCTGCAGTTCGTAGAGGGTTTTGAGGCGGTCCTCCACGCTGCGGGGTGCTTCGGGTTTATTTTCTGTTGCCATATATCTCAGAGGTATTGAACCGGATTTTGTTCTATCTTTGAATAATAGACTGCAAAGTTAGGAAATTTTTTCGTTAGAACGTGATGAAAAATGTGTTTTGCGCATTTTTCACTTTCAAAATGGCCCACATCGAGGATTGCCATGCCGGTGCGGTTGTCGGCAAAGTCGTGGTAGCGCACGTCGGCGGTTACGTAGACGTCGGCTCCGGCAGCACGTGCGGCACCGATAAATTCACCGCCCGAACCACCGCACAGGGCAATTCGGCGGATTGCAGGAGAGTCGTCGGACATCATCTGCCCGAACGCCAGATTGCAACGCACAGCCGGAGTGCCGCACACTTCCTTGACGCGCGCCAGGAAGACTGCGGGGCTGAGGGCTTCGGGGAACTCGGCCACCACACCCAGGCCCAGGGCGGTGTTGTTGCTTTCCACCGGCGTGGCTGTGTAGCTCACATTGGAGCCGAGAGCATCAAGCGCGGCAGTGCACCGGGCCAGTTGCTGCGAGGATACCACTGCCTGCTCGGAGGTGAGGGCGCGGTGTTCAAGCGGGTTGGCCAAGGGAGCCGGTGGCGGCACTTCAGCCTGCTCACCGGCAAGGATGGCACGGACTGCGGCGGAGAACTCGCGCGGGCAAATCACGTTGACGCTGTAGCGGCGAATTTCGGCCGGAGCGAGTGCACGCACCACCTCGGCTCCGAGTTCGGAGGCCAGGGCGTAGGACACTCCGCCACGGGTGCTGTCAAGCGCCGTGTGGCTTGAGTAGACTGCCACACCGCTACGCACGGCGGCCAACACGGCACGCTCAGCGATAGTGCGGCCGGTGAGGCTTTTGAGTCCCTTGAATATCAGCGGATGGTGCGACACAACCAGGTTGCAACCGCGCTCGGCAGCCTCGGCGATAATATCCTCGGTCACATCCACGCACAGCAACACTCCGGTGCAGTCGGCTCCCTCGGGGAAGCCGACCTGCAGTCCGGTGTTGTCCCAGCTCTCCTGCAGATAGCGGGGGGCAAATTCTTCGATTGCGTTTATTACTTTGTCGGGGCTCATTCGGCGGGTTTCTCCACGATGGCAAGGTCAAGCTCGTCGAGCTGCTTCTGGTCCAGGCGAGCGGGTGCATCCAGCATCACGTCGCGACCGCTGTTGTTCTTGGGGAAGGCGATGCAGTCGCGGATGGAGTCCAGACCGGCAAAGAGGCTTACCCAACGGTCCAGACCGTAAGCCAGGCCACCGTGAGGGGGTGCGCCGAACTTGAAGGCGTTCATCAGGAAGCCGAACTGCTCCTGAGCTTTTTCCTTGGTGAAGCCGAGGATTTCGAACATCTTGGCCTGCAGTTCGGAGTCGTGGATACGGATTGAGCCACCGCCCACCTCGACGCCGTTGATAACCATGTCGTAGGCATCGGCGCGCACGGCTGCGGGGTTGGTGTCCAGCATGGGGATATCCTCGTCCTTGGGATGGGTGAAGGGGTGGTGCATTGCCATCAGGCGCTGCTCCTCGTCGCTCCACTCGAACATGGGGAAGTCAACCACCCAGAGGCAGGCGAATTTGTTCTTGTCGCGCAGGCCAAGCTGACGGCCCATCTCCAGGCGGAGCTCGCACAGCTGTTTGCGGGTGCGCATTGCATCGTCGCCGCTCAGAATCAGGATGAGGTCGCCGGGCTCGGCGTTCATGGCTTTCTTGAGCTCCTGCAGGTCGTCCTGGCTATAGAATTTGTCGACGCTGGATTTCACGTTGCCGTCGGCCTCGACGCGGGCATAGACCATGCCTTTGGCGCCGATCTGCGGACGCTTCACAAAGTCGGTGAGCGCGTCGAGCTGCTTGCGGGTGTAGTGGGCTGCACCCTTAGCGCAGATACCGCCGATGTATGCGGCATTATCGAACACGCTGAAGCCTTTGCCTTTGAGCACGTCCATGAGTTCGACGAACTTCATGTCGAAACGCAGGTCGGGTTTATCCGATCCATAGTATTTCATAGCATCGGCCCATGGCATGCGGATGAAGGGCTCGGTGAGCTCAACGCCGCGGATTGTCTTGAACAGGTGCTTGGCCATACCTTCGAAAAGTTCGATTACGTCCTCCTGCTCCACGAAGCTCATCTCGCAGTCAATCTGGGTGAACTCGGGCTGTCGGTCGGCGCGCAGGTCCTCGTCGCGGAAGCACTTCACAATCTGGAAGTAGCGGTCCATGCCGCTCACCATCAGCAGCTGCTTCAGGGTCTGGGGCGACTGGGGCAGGGCGTAGAACTGACCGGGATTCATGCGCGAGGGCACCACGAAGTCGCGGGCGCCTTCGGGGGTGGAGCCCACCAGCATGGGGGTTTCAATTTCCAGGAAGCCCTTGGAGTCCAGATAGCGGCGGACTTCCATTGTCATTTTGTGGCGGAGCTCAAGATTGCGGCGCACGGGGTTGCGGCGCAGGTCCAGATAGCGGTAGCGCATGCGGAGGTCGTCGCCGCCGTCGCTCTCGTCCTCGATGGTGAAGGGGGGCACCTCGCTGGGGTTGAGCACCTTGAGGCTGTCGGCAATAATTTCGATATCGCCGGTGGGAATGTTGGGGTTCTTGGATGTGCGCTCGGCCACGGTGCCGGTCACCTGAATCACATACTCACGGCCCAGGTGGTGCGAAGCCTCGTTGAGGGCGCTGTCATTCTCATCCACGAATACTATCTGAGTGATGCCGTAACGGTCGCGGAGGTCAACGAAAGTCATACCGCCCATTTTGCGTGCGCGCTGCACCCATCCGGCAAGAGTCACCTTGCGGCCGGCATCGGCGAGGCGGAGCTCGCCACAGGTATTGCTACGATACATTTTTATCCTTTTTTATTTGTAAGAAATCAGAAACCCGGCACGGCCCGGCTTCTGATTTCGTTGGTTCTACAATTTATTTGCCGCTCTTGGAGCTGAGGTTGACCTTTCCGGCGGGCTTCAGGCCGCGGTTGCGCAGCAGAGCGTCCACCGAGGGTTCGTGGCCGCGGAACTTGACGTAGAGTTCCATCGGGTCCTCGGAACCACCCTTTTCCAGAACGTTTTCTTTGAACTTGCGTGCGGTTTCGGGGTCGAACACGCCTTTCTCCTTGAAGAGCTCGAAGCCGTCGGTGTCAAGCACCTCGGCCCAGAGGTAGGTGTAGTAGCCCGAAGCATAGCCGTCGCTGCCGAAGATGTGCTTGAAGTAGGGCGAGCGGTAGCGGAAGGTGAGTTCGGCGGGCATGCCCAGCTGCTGGGCAACGTTTGCTTCGAAAGCTGCCACATCGGTGTCGCCCTCGGGGTTGAGCTTTCCGTACTGGAGGTCGAGCAGGGCGGCACCGGCAAGTTCGGCGGTGGCAAAGCCCTGGTTGTGGGTGGCGGAAGCCTCGAGTTTCTCAATCAGTTCGTCGGGGATAACCTCGCCGGTCTTGTAGTGCTTGGCATAGGTGCGGAGCAGTTCGGGTTCCATAGCCCAGTGCTCGTGAATCTGCGAGGGGAGCTCCACGAAGTCGCGGTCAACATTGGTGCCGGCCTGGCTTTTGAGGCGGGCGCGGGTGAGCATGCCGTGGAGGCCGTGGCCGAACTCGTGGAACATGGTTTCAACCTCGTCCAGGGTGAGCAGTGCGGGAGCGTCGGCGGTAGGACGGCTGAAGTTGCCGATGTTGAAGATGATAGGACGGCTCGAAGTGCTGTCGGCGTTCTGCCAGGAGCCCTTGAATTCGCTCATCCATGCACCCTGGCGCTTGGAGGCGCGGGGGAAGTAGTCGGTCATGAACACTGCGATGTGCTCGCCGGTGGTGGCGTCGGTCACGTCGTAGACGGTTACCTCGTCGTAGTACTTGGGAGCATCGGGCATTTCGGTGAACTTCACACCGTAGAGGCGCTCGGCCATGGTGAAGATGCCGTTGCGCACGGAATCCAGGGCGAAGTATTCGCGCACCTTGGATTCATCGAGGTCGTATTTCTGCTGGCGCACTTTCTCGGCGTAGTAGTAATAGTCGTAGGGAGCGATTTTGAAGTTATTGCCCTCGGCATCGGCCACAGCCTGCATTTCGGCCACTTCCTCTTTAACCTTGGCAACGGCGGGAGTCCAGATCTGCATCAGCAGGTCCTCGGCGTTCTTTACGTTCTTGGCCATTACGTTGGCGGTCATGTACTCGCCGAAGTTATCGTAGCCCAGCAGAGCGGCCTTCTTGGCGCGCGCCTGGAGGATTTTGTTGATAACGGGCAGGTTGTTGTACTCGCCGTCGGAAGCCAGGCTGGTGTAGCCTTCGTACATTTTCTTGCGCAGGTCGCGGTTGTCGGCATACTGCAGCAGGGGCAGACGGCTGGGAGCGTGCAGGGTGAACACCCACTTGCCTTCCATGCCGCGCTCCTTGGCCTCGTCGGCTGCCTGGGCAATGCTGGAAGCGGGCAGGCCGGCCAGCTCGTCCTCGTTCTCAACCACGATGGTGAAAGCGTTGGTGGCGTTGAGCAGGTTCTTGTTGAAGGTGAGGTAAAGTTCAGTGAGCTCGGTGTTGACAGCCTTGAGCTGCTCCTTCTGCTCGGGGGTGAGGAGGGCACCGTTGCGCACGAACTGCTTGTAGTATTCCTCCACAGCGCGGAGCTGGTCGGGAGCCAGGCCGGCTGCCTCGCGGTTGTCGTAGACGGTCTTGATGCGTGCGAAGAGCGAGTCGTTCATCATCATCTCATCGGAGAACTGCGAGTAGGTGGGATAGAATTTTTCGGAAATTTCCACCATCTCGGGCGACGAGTTGGATTCATCCAGAGCGAAGAACACAGCGCAAACCTTGTCGAGAATCTCGCCGCTGTTTTCCAGAGGCATGATGGTGTTCTCGAAAGTGGCCTCGGCAGGGTTGGCGATGATAGCCGCGATTTCGGCATTCTTCTGTTCGATGCCCGCTTCAAGGGCAGGCAGATAGTCGTCGTACTCAATCTGGTCGAACGGCGGAATCTCGTAGGGAGTGGTGTACTCCGAGAGGAATGGGTTCTCGTGCATTTCTTTTGCTTTGTTGCCGCCGCACGACGCAAGCATCAGCGCAGCTGCTGCGATAATGGGTATCCTTTTCATTAAGTATCTCTTAAAAATTTAATTCATATTTAGATTTTTCAAGCAACTCGCTGGAAGCCTTGCGCATTGGCCGGATTCTCGGAGCCGCTTGGCGGTCGGTTTGCGAATGATTCAGCTACAAAATTACACAGATTTTTCCACATAACCGATTTTTTCTTGTCGAAAAATTTGCTTGCTTCAAAAAAACTCTTTAACTTTGCACCGCAAAACCACGAATTGGTACCATGGCCGAGTGGTTAGGCATCGGTCTGCAAAACCGAGCACAGCAGTTCGATTCTGCTTGGTACCTCAGCAAAGGTCTCCCGTCAGGGAGGCCTTTTTTTATATTCATTACTGCGGATATTACGCGAATAAAGAAACGAAAAAGACGGGGTATACACTTTGTGCATATCCCGTCTTTTATTTGTTTAAGTCTGCTTTAAAGTCGATAAGTCAACGACACTGAGAATCCGTTTTGACGAGAACCGTCCTGAGTGGTTATGTCGCGTATGAACGCAGCGCGTATTCTGAAGCGCATTATGTCACCCGTCAATCCGACTCTCCATTGCAGCCCGGCGCGAGGAAGGGAGAAATTTACTGCGCGACCATTAACATAGTCCTTCTGGAAAAAATTACAGTTTCCCACAAGTCCGCCGAAAAGAGATATCGGACCAGCTACCTTCAGCGTTAAATCAGTTGCTAATTTACCTCCGAAGGTTGCGGCGTGCTGGTCGGCCTTTTCATAGTGGCCGTTTGGATCCGGAGGACTGGCAAGCCATAGTACTGTACCATCTGGATAATACTTTGTGTTAAGACCTGCTTCTATATCGAAGCCCAGGCGCAGGGCGAGGTGACGGGAATATGAAGCATAGGCACCAAATTCCCAAAACGAATTAGCCAGTTCATTTTCATACATTCTCTTTCCTTCCACGCCAACATAAAGCCCTTGGGCGCTGATTCCGGTGTATGAAATCAAGACCAAAAAAAACAGGCTCATTAGTCGCTTCATAACTATTGCTTTTTAAAGTTAATAAATCCGCACTTTAATGTGCTTTTTGAATGATTTCCAGGAATCATCCGATTTATTGAGTAGAAACCGTTATAGGTTCCGTTCCATCCCCAGTTGATGTATATTCTGGATGAAGTAGTGGGAGGAATAGTCGTTTGGAAATACACGGACTGGAATTTGTCTTTTTGTACGAAGCTGAAAACTTGAGTTTCAGTGTATTCTTCTGTATAAGTTACACCTTCAACAACCCAAGCATGGAGCTTTCCGTTTTCCCATTCGCTGCAAAGGATTGCTGGGGAGCCATACATTAAAGACGCAAAATCTATTTCGCTCGCTTTAACACGGTTATAATTGTAACCGTAACTTTTTATCGCGGCCTCTAGATTGTCGTAAGTCGTTCCTGATGAATCGTCTGTTGCGTTATATTTTGTTTTACACTTAGTAAAAACATCCAGGAGAAAATTGGATGTAGTTGCCGTAGCATAGATAGCGCCCATCGCAGTCCAATTAAAGAAAGTCGGATACTTGTAAAAGTACATAATTTGCCCCAATGCTACAGGTGCGCAACCCACCGGAATTCGTTGGCCTGAACCATCAGTTTTCATCGGGAAAGCCTGATTATATCCCGATTCTTGATCCCATGTTGTCTTCATGCAGTGGCCGGCACCGTAAGTTTTCTTTATATCCTTTTCAACCACATACGAGATTGCAAAATAATCTTCTGCATAATCGGGATAGAGGATGCCCATCATAAATTGAGCAATGCTTTCGCGGTCGGGGAAGTCTTGAAGCGATTCGAGATTGTCAATCGGATAAACCCGGTAACCTTGTTTTCGCCAATAGCTTATAGAATCCATAGCTATTGCCGTGAGTCTATCGACATCCTGCTGCGAAAGTCGACGTAGATATGAGTGATCGCTATCGTAGCCATCGCGCGACAGTACATTACTGCCTTTAGCTTCATATAGGCGCCAGGCATTAGTTACTTGCACAAGAGAATCTTCAGGCAGATTGTAAGATTCAGAGATGTCTTCGATCGTAGAAGCAAACCAATCATTTAGAGGAAAGGGTAAGTCTATCTGATCCCCGAAGCTGTTTTCAGAACTATATGCGAGAATGGGTTCGTGGGTCTTAGTCGCACTTATTAGTGCAAAACCATTTCCGTCAGTGTAATTGACCCGGATAATGCAATCCTTGCCGTCATCATCCTTGATGACTTTAATATCAAGATCGTTTGAACGAGAAGATTTTTGATTCCCGAACAGAGAAGACAAAATGTTGTTAACTTCAACATTGTTGACATCTTCAGTGATCTGAACGATTTGTAGCTGATCTGCCGAAGGAAAATCACCTTCATCGACTTCTTTAAGCGCACTCTCATCATACTGGCTGCAGGAGGCTGCGAGAGTGGCAATCAGTAAGGGTAGAAAGAAAGATTTGTTCATGGATACTAAGATTGTTAGGATTAGTTAGCAATGGCTATGAAACATCACGCCACAAATATATAAAATTTAAAACGTAAATCAAATTAAATAATGTTAATTTTTTGGAGGCGTCTAATTTTATCATATAACCTTGGAGATGAGAAGATGTGATTGGTAATAAAATTATCATTTTTTTAGTGGGTTGGCGAAGGCTTAATTATTTGTGAGGAGCAAGCTGTTGTTCGGCAATATTTTTTGGAGTTTGGGCGTTATAATATATTATGAAAGTCTTATCGATCATCGTAGTGTTTGTTTCGGTTCTTGTGTGGCCGCAGGGAGCGGTGGCGCAGGAGCCGGATGCCGATGTGCCCTCGGTGCGCCGGAGCCCTTACCGCGGATATTCGTGGCGCACGGACGAGGCAGGCGATTCGATGTTCGTTGTCCATCTGCGCGACCTGTATGTATATCCCCAGCTCCGGTTCAAGAATAAGAAGGACGAGGAATACTACTGGCGCACCGTGCGGGATGTGAAGCTTACGCTGCCGTATGCCAAGCTGATAGCAGAAACGCTTATAGAAACTTACGAATATATCGAAACGTTTCCCACGCAGAAGGAGCGCGAGGATTATCTGAAGAAGATGGAGAAATCGCTCTTCGAGCAGTATAAACCGGTGCTCAGGCGGTTTTCCAAGCGCCAGGCCAAGGTGCTTATCAAGCTCATCCAGCGCGAAACACACCAATCGAGCTACGAGATTGTGAAGGCTTTCCTGGGCTCGTTCCGCGCCACGTTCTGGCAGGGCTTCGGCAAGCTGTTCGGCGTGAGCCTGAAAAGCAGTTATAAACCGGAAACGGACAAAAACGACGCGCTGCTGGACCGCATAGCCCACGGCGTGGAAATGGGCACATTGTGATGGCACTTCCCCACGGCACCCCCTACGATATTCTCCGCCGCCACTACGAGGCTTACCTGTTGCTGGAGCGCGGTCTGTCGGAGAACACGCGCATTAATTATCTGATGGATGTGGACCGAGTGGCCTCGTGGCTCATTGAGTTCGGCGTGCAGCCGGACGATGCCACGCCGGCCGACCTATCGGCTTTCCTGTCGGCGCTCCACGAAGCCGGAATAGCGCCGCGCTCGCAGGCGCGTATGCTGTCCGGGATGCGGTCGTTCTACGGATTTCTGTTGCTTGAGGGTGTCATG
This sequence comes from Bacteroidales bacterium, assembly GCA_014800735.1. Classification (GTDB taxonomy): domain Bacteria; phylum Bacteroidota; class Bacteroidia; order Bacteroidales; family Muribaculaceae; genus CAG-873. The sequence continues at coordinate 15,665 of JAAVFP010000012.1, read as the reverse complement.
GCAACAAACCCCACGGAGCTGTTGGACGCACCCGTGGTTGGACGCCATCTGCCCGAGGTGCTGACTATTGAAGAAATTGATGCCATGATGGATGCCGTGGACTTGGCCGAGCCCACCGGGCGGCGCAACCGTGCGATGCTTGAGCTGCTCTACGGCTCGGGCTTGCGTGTGAGCGAACTGTGCACGCTTGAGCGGCGCCGGGTGTCGTTCGACGATGCTTTCCTCACCGTCACAGGTAAGGGCAGCAAGGAGCGCATGGTGCCCATGAGTGCCGATGCTGTTGAGCAGACTTTGCTTTATCTGGCTGAGCGCGAAGAGCGCGGCGACCCCATAAAACCCGGCGAGGAGGATTATCTGTTCCTGAACCGCCGCGGTGCACACCTGACTCGCCAGATGATTTTTACGATCGTGCGTAACACGGCCGAAGCTGCCGGGGTGCGCAAAACAATATCGCCTCACACCTTGCGTCATTCCTTTGCCACACACCTGCTTGAAGGTGGTGCCAACCTGCGCGCCATCCAGGAAATGCTCGGCCATGAATCCATTGCCACTACAGAAATCTACCTGCACGTGGACACTTCGCGCCTACGCGAAGAAATCCTCACTCACCATCCGCGAAATATCCGCAAGTGAGTCGCAAATTTTGAAGTATGAATGAAATAACCTGAGGTTATTCCCCGATTTCGAAGATGGAGAAGTTCACCGAGCCGTAGGCGCGATGTTCGCGGAAATACGGCAGGGCTGAGAAATCGTGCTTCTTGGAGTGTTCGATTATCACTATGGTGCCCGGTTTCACGAGGGCCGAGCCGAGGATTTTGCCGGGAATTTCGGCGAAGCCGTCCATGTTGTAGGGGGGATCGGCAAAGATGATGTCGAATTTCCGCGGGGCCGCGGCAATGTAGCGCAGGGCATCGCCGCGCACCAGCAGGAAATTGTCCACACCCAGTTCGCGCGCAACTTTTTCGATGAAGCGCTGCTGGGTGGCTGTTTTCTCGACAGCGGTCACGGTGCGGCATTCGCGCGAAAGAAACTCGAAACTTATGGCGCCGGTGCCGGCAAAGAGATCGAGCGCGTCCTTGTCCTCGAAATCCACCAGATTTTCGAGCACGTTGAAAATGTTTTCGCGTGCGAAATCGGTTGTGGGACGTGCAGTGATATTGGTGGGCACGTCGAAGCGTCGGCGGCCGAATTTTCCTCGGATTATTCGCATAGTGGCAATATTATCAGTGGGAAGGGAGCTTTCAGCGCCTCGCGTCCGGCACGGAAAGCGATTGAGGGGAAGATTACTGGCATCACATACGCGGCATAGCGGCGCAGCAGCGGCATGATGGCGTCGCGCATGGAGCCGTCGCCGCAAATCAGGATTTCATCAGCGGTCATAGAAAAGCCGCAAGCGCGCGCGGTGGCCAGGATGAAGTATGCCGCATCCGTGTCGGTGGGGCAGGGATGCGAGGCGGCGCACTCCAGCGAGCCCTCGGGGTTGAAAACGATGAGGTCGGCAGTGCGTGCGCCGCCGGGGTTGAAGTGCACGTAGAGCTTGGCGCTGTTGCCCAGCAAAGTTTTGCGGCTGAAGTAGCGCAGCAGGGGAGTGATGTGGCACATGATATCCGGGTTGCGGAATGTGCGGCGGAGGAACGCCACGACATCATCGGCCACGGTCCATACAACCCGTGCCATGGCCGTGCCGGTGTCATCGGTCATAACGCAAGTAGAGCCTCCGGCATCGGCTGTCAGAGCGGCAATGCTTGCGGCAGCACGGCAGCCCTCGGCATCGAGGGCGGATGGAACCAGAGTGTAGGCATCGGTGCGGATGAGCACATCCACCTTGCCGAAGTCGGATAGCAGCACGGGTGTGGCGTAGATGGCCTCCTCAAGGCTGCGCAGCAGCGGCACCGTGGGGTCAAGTGGCAGTGTGAAGTGCATCAGCGAGGAGTCCTCGACAGTTGAGCTGACAACGGCGCGCAGCGCCTCGCACCCGTCCACCATGAGTGTCAGGCGCCATACGAGCGGATTTTCTATTGCATCGGCGGAAATCATTGCGCAAAAGTACACAAAAAAAAGCAAAGCGCAAACAGCCCGTGGGCGCTTGCGCTTTGATGTTGGTCTATATCAGCCTTTCAGGCCGGTAAAGAAATTATTCGGGACGACGGGTCTTTTTGCCGTAGCCGTAGCGAGCAGCTTCGCCGAGTTCCTCTTCGATGCGGAGGAGCTGGTTGTACTTGGCCATACGGTCGGAGCGGCTTGCGGAACCGGTCTTGATCTGGCCGGCGTTGGTGGCAACAGCGATGTCGGCGATAGTAGCATCTTCGGTTTCGCCCGAACGGTGCGAGATAACGGCGGTGTAGTTGTTGCGCTGAGCCAGTTCAACGGCGCGGAGGGTTTCGGTGAGCGAACCAATCTGGTTAACCTTCACCAGGATAGAGTTGGCGCAGCCGAGCTCGATACCCTTTTCGAGGTACTTAACGTTGGTAACGAACAGGTCGTCGCCAACGAGCTGGCAGCGGTCGCCGATAAGGTCGGTGAGGATTTTCCAGCCTTCCCAGTCGCCTTCGGCCATACCGTCCTCGATAGAGTCGATGGGGAATTCCTCAACGAGTTTCTTGAGGAATTCAGCCTGCTGCTGGCTGGTGAGCTTGGGAGCGTTAGCGCCCTGCTTCCAGGTGTAGTCGTAAACGCCGTCCTTGTAGAACTCGGAGGAAGCGCAGTCAAGACCGATGGTCACGTCCTTACCGGGAACGTAGCCGGCCTTTTCGATAGCCTGGATAATAACGTTGAGGGCATCTTCGGTGCCGTCGAGGGTGGGAGCGAAACCGCCTTCGTCACCTACAGCGGTGCTGAGGCCGCGAGCCTTGAGCACGCTCTTGAGGTTGTGGAAAACTTCGGTACCCATGCGGATGCCTTCCTTGAAGGAGGTAGCGCCGATGGGACGAATCATGAATTCCTGGAAGCAGATGGGGGCGTCGGAGTGAGCACCGCCGTTGATGATGTTCATCATCGGAACGGGCAGCACGTAGGTGTTGCAGCCACCGATGTATTTGTAGAGAGGCAGGTCGAGGTAGTCGGCGGCAGCCTTAGCAACAGCGAGCGAAACACCGAGGATGGCGTTGGCGCCGAGGTTGCTCTTGGTGTCGGTGCCGTCAAGGGCGAGCATGGTTTCGTCGATAGCAATCTGATCGAGAGCGCTCATGCCTACCAGGGCAGCAGCGATGGGGCCGTTCACGTTGGCAACAGCCTTGGTAACACCCTTGCCCATGTAGCGAGCCTTGTCACCGTCGCGGAGCTCAAGAGCTTCGTTTACGCCGGTAGAAGCACCCGAGGGAACGGATGCACGACCTTTAGCGCCGCTTTCGAGGATTACGTCTACTTCTACAGTGGGGTTGCCGCGCGAATCGAGCACCTCACGTCCGATGATTTTTTCGATTTTCATAATACGTGTATGGTTGGTATAGTGAGTTTGTTATTTTCCGGCCACAAATTTACGAAAAATTTCCGTATATATAAGGATAAGTAAACTTAAATTTTATTATACAACGAGCGCTGTTCCGGCCAGCGAAGGCTGAAACAGCGCTGTTGTGCTGTGTAGAATACAAGCTTTTACTTACTTCTTCACTACGCGGCGCTCTTTGATGCGAGCTTTCTTGCCGGTAAGACCGCGAAGATAGTAGAGTTTTGCACGACGTACCTTACCGTACTTGTTGACGGTGATGGAGTCGATGAAGGGCGATTCGATGGGGAAGATACGTTCAACACCGATGTTGTCGCTCATTTTGCGAACGGTGAAACGCTTCTTGGCACCTTCGCCCGAGATGCGGATAACAACGCCACGGTACTGCTGGATACGCTCCTTGTTACCTTCTTTGATACGATAGGAAACGGTGATGGTATCGCCCGGGCCGAAGTCGGGATGCTGCTTGCCGGATGCAAATGCTTCCTCGGCTACTTTGATTAAATCCATTGCTGAATTATTTATTATAGTGTTAACATTACTCGCAATATTCGCAGGCCACATGCGCTGCCAGAGATTACGAAATCGACCGCAAAGGTACTAATTTTTTTCGACCCGGGCAAATATTTTTTGATTTTCCCGATTAATCGGGTTTTATCATGATTAAACCTGATTAATCCCAAAAAATCCGGGGCCTACTTCCGTGGCTGGATACTGAAGCGGTACTGGATTGTGCCCAGGATGTAGCGGGGCAGGGCGTTGGTGTAGGCCACGGTGCGGCCGGTGGCGGTGACGGCGTAGGTGACGTTGGACAGGCGGTGGAGCAGGTCGAAACCGTCCAGGGTGAACACCCAGCTCTTGTTGCGCACGGGGCTGAACGTGATGCGGGCGTTCCAGATCGGGTCGGTGGTATCGAGCTGTTCGGAGCCATAGCCACGACGGGTGTAGCACATGAAGTCGGTGCTTACGCCAAATCCGGCCGGCAGGGCGAAGATGCCCGACACGCCATAGTTCACATGCGTGGCATTTAGGGTCTGGAAGCCCGGCTGGCTGGAGGTGGTGTGTCGCACGGTGTAGTCGCAGCGTGCCTGGATGGTCTGTCGGCCTATCTGCCAGCCTAATTTCACGTTTTCGGTGAATGAGTTCTGGTGCACTTTCGTGAACTCGGGAGCGTCGGCACCGGTGCCTATCATATCGGTGTAGTTGGCCGATACGGCATCGGTGTTGCTGCTGAGTGTGAATTGCTTCTTAGCGCCGAACTGCCAGCTGAGTTCGTTTGTCACGGCCAGACGGTTGTTGCCGCTCACGTTGTACATGCGGTTGTAGCGCACGCCGGTGGCGGTGTCGTAGGTGTAGCCGCGGGTAAGGTTGTTGGAAGTGTGATTGTACCCGAGATAAAGCACATTGTTAAGGGTATGTGCCACCGGGGTGTAGCTCCAGCGCACCAGGTGGGCGTGGAGCACCTGCGGTTTGAGGTCGGGATTGCCGTAGTATATGTTCATGGGGTCGGCATCGTTCACGATGTCGAGCATGTCCTCCACCTCGGGCAGGGTGGGATTGATGCGGTAGCTATAGCGGACAGAGTGCTCGAATGTCGAGCGGCCACCCTGTTCCCGTTTTCGGAACCGATATTCAACCATGCCCGACCAGATGCTGCCTATATTCACAGTTGTGTTGGTGTGGGAGTAGCGGTAGTCGCGGCTGTTGCGGAAATAGTTCAGATGGCGGTGTGTGAGGTTTATCTCCGGCATCAGACGGATGTTCAAAGCCGAAGTTTCAAAGGCACCCCAGTAATACAGGGATGGCATCAGGGAGTGCTTGTTTTCCATCAGGCGCGAATTGTAGCTGTTGGCGGGGTCGAAGGCCTGGAGGTAGTCCGCGGGCACAACGCCGTAGATGCCCATGTCGTTGAGCCTGTCCAGTGCGTACATGTAGCTGTCCTTGGTACGGTCGGAGAATGTGTAACCGTAGTACAGACTCATATAAAGACCGTTGCTCAGGTTCATGGAATACCCCGTGCGGCCGTTTATGCTGAAGGTGTGGTTGGGTGTGTTGTCAGTGTAGTTGCGGCGCCTGATTCCAGGTACGGCCTGATTGCCGAAAGTCACGTCGTAGTCATCCCAGAGTTCGTTCTTGGTCGAAGAATAGGAGGCGGTAAGATCAAGGCTCACACGGTCGCCCGAGCCGGGGAGAGTGATGCTTGTGAAGATGTCGGCCGAGCCGTTCAGAGTTTCGTTCCATCCATCGGCGCGTGTGAGCGAACGGTTCACGAGCGCTTCAAGCCGTTCGGCTGAGCCGTCGGAGTAGAGAGCATCGAGAATTTCAGTGGTAGCGCCCTGCTGTTCTTCATTAAAGGTGCCGGAAAGGCTTGAGTTCACGTTCTTGCTGTGATTGTAACCACCTCTCAGGTATAAGCCCGTGTCGAACTTGCCCAAGCGGGCGGAGAGCGAGTGCCATGTGCGAACGGCGGTTTCGCGGTTTCGAGCGTTGGAGCGTGAATAGTCGTAGGTGTCGCCCCCGGGCAGGAAGTTGGTTCGGTCCGTCACACGGTTGGTGTTGTTTATACTCTGCTCGAACAGAGCCGAGCCGCGGGCACTCTTGCTTTCGTCGGCTGCCTCGTAATTATAGTCAACACCGGCCTGGCGGAACTCCTTGGTTCCGTTGGGCATCTGCTCGGGTGTCCAGCTGTCGTTCTTACCCGGCTTGCGGTTGTCGTTGAGGTTATTGACATTGCCAATGACGCTCACACTGGTGGTGGCGTTGAACCACGACGCGAACAGGCGCCCCATGTAGCGGTCCTCCGAACCGTAGCCGCCCTGAGCATTTCCCAGCCAGCCGAAGTTGTACTCTTTTTTGAGCCTTACGTCCATGGTGAGCACTTTGGGGGCCGTTTTGTCCTGCATCTGCTTGTCGCGTTTGGTCTGGCCTTCGTACACCTGGATGTCCTTCACGGTATAGGCTGCGATATTTTCGAGCATCAGGTTGTTATTGCCGTCCATGAACTCCTTGCCGTTGAGTAGCAGTGATTCCACAAACTCGCCGTTGACTTTTATCTGTCCGTCGTCGCTCAGTTCGGCGCCGGGCAGCTGCGCCACGAGAGCGTCGAGCATCGAACCTTCGGCCAGCTGGAAGGCGTCGGCGTTGTAAACCATTGTGTCGCCTTTGTTGTAGAACTTGATTTTTGTCGAGGTCACGGTGAGCTCTTTCAGCTGATTCGGGGCGCGCTCCATGAATATCGGCGGCATTTCGCGGTAGGTTTCGCGCTTGCCGACCTTGGTGAGCATGTAGGATATGGTCTGGTCCTTGTAGCCCGGGCACACCACGTCGAACACATGGAGCGAGTCGACGCGTGGAACCGCGAAGAAGAACGTCGAAAGTGTGTCGAATTCGCCGTTGCGGTAGGCGAAGCCTTTGTTGCACTGAATCGAATCGCGGACATTCCCGACGGAATCGTAGAGGAGAACGTAGGCGTTGGTGAGATCGCGCTTGGTGATGGCGTCTTTCACGCGGCCGCTGAGATGGAGATCGTTGTCGGCCCATAGCGACGCGGCTGCCGCTGCGAAAGCGATTACGAAGATAAGAAGCTTTTTCATAAGATTATGGTAGAGATTGTTATACGGCGCAAATATATCATAAATTCGCCATATGACAAAATCTTTAATAGGATATTTTGAAAAATCTTATGAAAGAGGACGGAGCATTTCGAACTGCTTGGCTCCGGGTGTGAAGCCTGCCGCCCGGGCAAAGAGGTCGGCGGTTGATTCCGGTTCCAGGTTGAGAATTTTCATTGTGGGGATGCGGTTGGCCCGGGCGGCATGGCGCAGAAGGGCAGTGCCGATACCGCGGCGGCGGCAATCGGGCGCGACGGCTATCTGGCTGACGTCGCCGGTGAGCGGGTCGGAAACCACGTAGCCCACACAGCGGTCGCCATGGAAGGCTCCGAAGCGAAGCAGGGATGCGGCACCACGGCGCAGCGACTCAAAGCTGTTTTGCCACGAGGGTTCGAAGTCAAGGAAGACGCTGCAAGCCTCAATCTGCCCCTGACCGATAGGGCTGATTGTGATTTCAGTGGCGCCGTCGGTGCGCAGGTCCGTGACCGGGGCGGAGTAGCAGTTGAAACTGCGGGTTATCTCGAAGCCCTGATTGCGGTACACCCGTATGGCGGGTTCGTTGTCCTGAAGCACTTCGAGCACGTATTGTTCCACACCGGCCTGGTGTAGCAGGGGTAAGGAGGCTTCAAAAATCTGCGGGGCCAGTTTTCGGCCACGATATTCGGGCAGAGTGCCAGTGCCGGTGTCGTAGGCTGTGCGGACACCTCGGAAGGTGCCGATGCCGTTGAAGGTGAAGGCACATAGGCGGTCGCCGTCGAAAGCGCCCATTGAAAGGTCGGCCACGAAGCCGCGGCGGGTGAAAAGGTCCTGAAGCCGGGCCGGGTCGAAGGTGACGGCGTAGTCGGCGAACGCTTGCATAAAAACATCGATGAGCGCGCCGGCACTCATCGATGTCAAAGTCTTAAATTCCATTGTCGATTTTTCAGTTGGCCGGCCCCAGGGTGAGGATTGCGCCGGTGGCGGGGTCGAAAAGTACTTTTGACGGTTCTTTTTTATCGGTGAACAGTGCCGGGTTGAGGCCGAAGACAATGCCCAGCTGAGCGAGTTCCACAGTCTTTTTTGCCAGTCGACGGCCGGCGTAGTCGATGCTCACCTCGGCAGTGCCGGGGACGCAATAAGCAACCCCGCCCTTGGGGAAGGATTTTTCCTCGCCTTTTTCGTTGACGGGCACCTTGCCTCCCTCGATAATCTTGAGGGTGAGGGTAATGGGAGCACCGGCAAGATTGTCGGCATCCACCAGACCGTCGACTGCCGAAAGGCGTGCGATGACACGGTCGGTCACACCGGTACTGTCAGGCATAAATGTGAATTTCTCCACTACGGTGCTCGTGGCCCGTGTGCCGGTGAACATGGCTGTCAGGGCCGCTTCCTGGGCTGCGAGATTGCTGAGCGCCAGCTGCATGGCGGCCCCATCGGTGGGCATGTTGTCGGCCTGGCCGCTGAGGATGTCGGAGCGCATTTCGCGGAGTTCGAAAATTCGCTGCGAGGCCAGTTCGGCTTTTTTGCCGGTGGACGAACTGCGGGCCATGTCGGCCGTCACGGCCTGGGCAGCCTCGGGTGTTTCAAGGGCTGTTGGCCCGGCCGGAACAGCTTCGGGGATATCGGGCTCGATAATCTCCGCAGGTGTTTCGGTGTTGATTGCCAGGGGTACACCCTCGGGCGATAGAATCATGAAGGGCGTAGAACCGGATTTGAATTGTGCCACCCAACGCTCGTCAGGGTCAGCCACGCCACGAGGCACGATAGTCACACTTTTCACATTGGCCGACCGCTTTTCCTTGGTCACGGCGTCGGTGATGCCCAGATAGCGCTTGGCGTAATTGTGGAAATCGCCGGGCTTCTCGGTGGTGAGCTCGGCTTCGATGTAGATGTCGAGCGCGGTGAGGGGCAGCGAGTACACCAGGCCATAGTCCTGGGCCTTGCCTGCGGTTATGCGCTGCGAAGTCTGGGCTAATGCGCCGGCGGGCAGCAATGCTGCCAGGGCAAGCGCGGCAATGACTTTGTGTTTCATACTCTATACTTTATCTTTTCGTGGAGGAGTGGTGACTGATTCGATGGCGGGGCCGACAGCATCGGCAACATCTTCGGCCGTGGTGCCGCGCACGCCCATGCTGCGAGCAGCGATTTTGCCGGCGATGCCGTGGATATAGACTGCTGCAACCGAGGCGATTTCGGGCACCATACCCTGGGCCAGAAATCCTGCGAGCAAGCCGCACAGCACGTCGCCGCTGCCGGCAGTTGCCAGTGATTCCTCGGCGTTGGCATTGACCAGCACCGAACCGTCGGGCCACACCGTGAAGGTGTAATGCCCCTTGAGGATAATCACGATTTTATAGCGAGCAGCCACTTCGAGAGCTTTGAGCAGGCGCGTGGAGTGGCTGCTCTGGGCACCGAACAGACGGTCGAACTCGCCTGCGTGGGGCGTGAGGATGCTTCGCGGAGGCACGAAGTCGAGCATCGAGGGTTGCAGTGCCATGCAGTTGAGGGCGTCGGCATCCAGGATGATGGGCTTGCCGGCGGCGTGGCAGGCTTTCAGGAACAGGTCCAGGCCGCGCACGGTGGCGTCGGTGTGGCCAATGCCTGGACCGACGGCAATGGTGGTGTCGGGGCGCTCGGGCATGTCGAAGCGCTGGAGCTCAAACTCCGAGCCATCGGTGGTGAACATTGCCGAGGGAACCACTGACTGCATCACATAGAAGGCGCAGCGTGGACCGCAGCATGTGACACGGCCGCAACCCGAGCGGGTGGCGGCGCGGGTGGCCAGCACGGCAGCTCCGAGCATGCCGTAGGAACCGGCATAGAGGGTCACGTCGCCCAGGTCGGCTTTGGATGCGAAGGGGTCGCGTTTGGGGATGACCATACGCACGGTTTTGGCATCCACCACGCGCGATGTGCATCGTGTGGCGCGCATGGCATCGGGGTCGTAGTCGGCCACGATGGTTTTCCAGCGGCCTATCAGGTCGGCGTTCTCGGGCATATAGAATGCCAGGGTCGGCCCGACAAGTGTGAGCGTGAGAGTGGCGTGCACAATGTTGCGGTTGATCATGCCCACCGACAGCTCTGGGGTCATGCCCGAGGGTAGGTCGATGGCCACCACCCGTGCGCCACTTTCGTTGATTTCGCGTGCAACGGCCTGATAACCACCGCGCAGAGGCTTTTTGTACTCACTGCCGAACATGCCGTCCACCACTATGGTTTGGCTATCCATGTCGGGCATCTGGAAGTTCACGTTCGGGTTGATGAGTTCGTGCAGTAGCGCAGGGTCGGCCTTGGCAATGAAGCGGTCGCGGGCAGCGACGGTGTCGTCGATAAGGAGGTCGCCACCGAGGTTGAACAGGCAAATCTCAGGCCTGTAGCCTGACTGGAACAGAGCCGAGCAAGCCTCCAGAGCGAAAGCGCCGCAGAGGTCGTCGCCGGCGAATACAATCACCCTGGTCTTGGTGTTGCCAGCCATGGCAGCCACTTCGCGTGCCACGAAGGCGCCCACCTGGCAAATGAACTTGGCCCTGTCGGCAAGGCACTTGTCGTGCATCACCGGCGGCAGGAGCTTCACGTCCTCCGTTCGCCCCAGGGTAGCCTCCATGATGCGGTCGATATCAGCCGGGGTGTAGATGTTTTTCATTGTTCTGTCCTGTTGTTCCTGATATAACGGATGTTATGCTTTGTGGTTAGAGGGCAAGGAGCTCGTCGATTTTCTGACGCATGGTCTCAATCGACTGCTTGCCGGTGAGGCGGATAGAGGTCTTCTGGCCGTTCTTGAAGAAGAGAATCAGAGGAATGCTCATCACTCGGTTCTCGTCGCAGAAAGTGCTCTGTTCCTCGATGTTGTACTTGCCGATTACGGCACGGCCTTCGTACTCCTGTGCCACCTGGTCGATGACGGGAGCCATGGCCATGCAGGGGCCGCACCAGGTTGCCCAGAAGTCAACAACTACGGGCTGGCCGCTTGCGATTATCTCTTTTACGTTTTCGTCGGTGAATACTGTTGCCATATCTCTATGTATTATATAATGTGTTAGTGATTAATTCAGTTGTTGGCGTCCGAGAGTAAAATCCACATTCATTTCGCGCAGAGTCTCGAACAGCTTGCGCGAGGGGCGGATGGCCACGCCGGTAGTGAAGTGGAGCTTGCGCCCCAGTTCAGGCGAGGTGACCGATAGGTTGAGCGGCAGCGAACCGTCGGGCTTGTCGGCCTGTAGTTCGTCGTCGATAATGCTTTCAATCACCTTGTAGTTGCTGGTGGAGAGGTCGATGGTGATGTCGGTCACAAGCTTGCCGCGCAGATTGTCGAGCGGCAAGATACGGTCCACCATGAAACGCACATTGGTGGCGCCGGTGGCGCGGTTGCGCGAGCTCTTGAAGGTGCCGGTCACATGGATGGCCTTGCCTGGCTGGCAAATGGCGCCGAACTCGGCCATCTGCTTGTCGAACAGCGCGAAATCCGTGGTGCCGTCAAAATCCTCCACCTTGATGATGTTCATGACGGAGCCTGACTGCATCTGCCTGTTCTCCACGCCCATCACCATGCCTGCAAATGCAATGGTGGCGCCGGCGCTGTCGGCCATTTCGTTCTTATCGACAGTGGTATATTCCACGCCGTACTTCACGTCCATCCAATAGGCATCCAGGGGATGGCCCGAAAGGTACATGCCCACCAGGTCGCGCTCTTTGTTGAGGCGCGTGAGCGGGTCCCAGGGCAGGGCAGTGGGGATTTTGGGGCGGCTCTGCTCCTTGATTTCCTCGTCGTCGAAACCGAAGAGCGATGTGGCAGCCATCTTTTCCTCGTTCTGGTGCTGGGCACCGTAGCGGATGAGCTGCTCGGAGATGGTTTCACCCTTTTTGCCAACCTCGGCACTGAGGTCCTCGCGCTTCAGTCCGAAGCAGTCGAAGGCTCCGGCCAGCACAAGGTTGTCGAACACACGGCGGTTGATGCTGCCTGCGGGCACACGCTCCACAAAGTCGTAGATGTCGCGGAAGGGACCACCCGCCTCGCGGGTTTCAAGGATAGTGCGGACCACGTCGGCTCCGATACCCTTGATGGCCGAAAGACCGAAGCGGATGATGTTCTCGCCGCTCACGCTGAAGGTGCTGAACGACTCGTTGATGTCCGGGCCTTTAACTTCCAGACCCATGGATTTGCACTCGCCCATGTAGAAACTGAGCTTTGTGATATCGTCGAGGTTTCGGCTCAGCACGGCGGCCATGAACTCGGCCGGGTAATTGGCCTTGAGGTAGCCGGTCTGGTATGCAACCCAGGAGTAGCAGGTGGCGTGGCTCTTGTTGAAGGCATAGGAGGCGAATTTTTCCCACTCGCTCCATATTTTTTCCAGCACGGCCTTGTCATGACCGTTGGCTTGGCCACCCTCCAAGAACTTGCCTTTGAGCTCGTTCATCTTTTCGATAAGCTTCTTACCCATGGCCTTGCGCAGGGTGTCGCTCTGGCCGCGGGTGAAGTTGGCAAGCTGGCGCGACAGGAGCATGACCTGCTCCTGGTACACCGTGATGCCGTAGGTGTCCTTGAGGTACACCTCCATCTCGGGGATGTCGTATATGATAGGCTCCTTGCCATGCTTGCGGGCAATGAAGCTGGGGATGTTCTCCATAGGCCCCGGNCGNTANAGNGCNTTCATGGCNATGAGGTCNTCNAAC
>JAAVFP010000012.1:0-2955 GCA_014800735.1 Bacteroidales bacterium | reverse complement strand
GGGNTGGAGTTCTCNNAGNTANNNCTGCATGCCGGGCGACTCGAACTGGAATGTNCCCACTGTGGCNCCGCGGCTGTAGAGCTCGTAGGTNTTGGGGTCGTCGATAGGGATGGTGTCCGGGTCCACGTCGATGCCGCGTGAGCGCTTGATGTTGGTCACGGCNTCGCGGATAATCGACAGGGTTTTCAGGCCCAGGAAGTCCATCTTGATAAGGCCGGTGTCCTCGATNACNCGGCCTTCGTACTGCGTCACCAGGATTTTGTCGCCGTTTTTGTCGGCGGCGGTGCTCACNGGCACCCAGTCGGTCACGTCGTCGCGGCATATAATCACACCGCAGGCGTGCACACCCACATTGCGCACCGTNCCCTCGAGTTTGTCGGCGAAAGTGAGAATTTCGCGCACTGTNGTGTCGCGGTCCATGGCTTCCTGGAACTCGGGCAGGTACTTGATGCAGTTGGCCACCGTCTGTTTCAGCTCCTTTTCCTTGTTGGGGTCGTTGGGGTCGATGGGCATGTGGGCGGGCACCATCTTGGTGAGGGCATTTGAGGCCGGCACGGGGTAGTTCATCACTCGGGCCACGTCCTTGATGGCTGATTTGGCTGCCATGGTGCCGTAGGTGATGATGTGTGCCACGTTGGCGGCGCCGTAGCGCTCGGTCACGTAGTTGAGCACGGTTTCACGGCCATCGTCATCGAAGTCAACGTCGATATCGGGCAGCGATATACGGTCGGGGTTCAGGAAGCGTTCGAACAGCAGGTCGTACTTCAGNGGGTCAATCTGGGTGATTCCCAGACAGTATGCCACCACCGAACCGGCTGCCGAGCCACGGCCCGGACCNATGCTCACGCCCATCTGGCGCCCCACACGGATAAAGTCCTCCACAATAAGGAAGTAGCCCGGGAAACCCATGGTCTTCATNATGTAGAGCTCGAAGCGGATGCGCTCGTCGATTTCGGGTGTCAGCGGAGTGCCGTAGCGGCGTGCGGCACCTTCGTATGTAATCTTNGCCAGGTAGTCNGCCTCGAATTTTATGCGGTAAAGNTTATCGTAACCGCCAAGGCGGTCGATTTTCTTGCGGCCTTCTTCCTCNCTGATCACCACGTTGCCNTTCTCGTCGCGTGTGAATTCGTCGAANAGTTCCTGCTCGGTGATGCGTGNGCGGTACTCCTCCTCGGTGCCGAATTCCTTNGGGATGGCGTAGAAGGGCATGATGGGCGCGTGGTCAATGTCGTATTCCTCAACCTTATCGGCTATNTCGACCGTGTTGGCAAGGGCCTCGGGGATGTCGCCGAACACCTGCTGCATCTCGGCAGTGGTTTTGAACCACTCCTGCTTGGAGTAGAGCATGCGGTTCTCGTCGGCNTAGTAGTGGTTCGTGTTCAGNCACACCAGACGGTCGTGGGCCTCGGCATCGGCTTCGTCCACAAAGTGCACGTCGTTCGTGGCGATTAGCTTTACATTGTGCTTGCGGGCAAGTTCAATCAGTTTATCCTCGATTGCTATCTGAAGTTGATAGGTCTCGTGGTTGGCTCGCGGCACAGTTGCTTTATGNCGCTGAAGNTCAATGTAGTAGTCGTCGCCGAAAATTTCCTTNTACCATGCNACTGCTTCATCNGCTTCNTCGTACTGGCCGTTGCTCAGCAGNCGGGGTATTTCGCCGCCCAGGCATGCCGAGCACACTATCAGGCCCTCGTGGTGCTTGGCAAGCTCCTGCTTGTCCGTGCGGGCATGGTTATAGTATAGGCCCTCGGTCCAGGCTTTCGATACTATCTTTATCAGATTCTTATAGCCGGTTTCGTTCTTGGCCAGCACAATAAGGTGGCGGCCGGTGTCGCGCTTATCCACACGTTCAGTGAGNGAACGCTTGGCCACATACACCTCGCAGCCGATGATAGGCTTCAGGTGGCGGCGCTTTTCGGCATCGAGCTTTGCGCGTGCGGCAGCTATGNCTTCAGCNTCNCCGGAGGTTTCGGCAGTCTCGAGCTCGGCTTTTGCCTTACCCACGGCTTCCTTCACCTTCTTGTTGTGCTTCTTTATATCATTGAAAAATGCCTTCACGCCGAACATGTTGCCGTGNTCCGTAAGCGCCANGGCCGGCATGCCGTCGGCCACGGCCTTTTTTACAAGGCCGGAAATCGACGCAAGTCCGTCAAGAACCGAGTATTGCGAGTGAACGTGAAGATGTACAAATTGGCTCATTTGTTGTTTATTGGTTGAGGAGGGAAATATTGCATTGAAGCCGGGGGCTCCTTTGCACGAAAATTAGGCTCAAAGTTACGAAAATTTTCGCAAAAGCTGCATAAAAATTCACTCTGTGTCGAGNCATTTTTGAGTTTTTTACGGCCGTGCAGGCTTGGCGGTCCAAAATTATTCATCGGGTTCCGCATGTTGTCAGGAAAAATTCGAGGCGATGCAAAAAAAAGTGCATTGCACNGAAAAATTTGCATTGTATAATATTAATGTGTAACTTTGCCATGTCGAACCGTCTAATCAGGCAAAAACTGGCCGAGAANTGTTAAATTAATGTTAAAATCCCGGAAAAATTTGGAGATGGGCGGTTTGATGTTGTAACTTTGCACTCGCTTTCGGGAACGATGTTNCCGAGGGCNGAAAAGAGAACATTGAAAACGATTACAATAGACTAAGAGTAGTACAAGAGCAAACGCAAGCGGTGCTTCGGCACTGCAGCGAGATCTCAAGTCAATTCTGCAACAGCAGTAGCTCAATAAGTGAAGCGTCCGCAGAGCTTTGAGTCAACCTTCGTCCGGTATCACCATGATGTCGCCTGCAAAAGGCAATAAATTAAAATTACTTGCCTTGTTGATTTTTGAAAAAGAAAAAACAAGATAAGCAACAACGAAGAGTTTGATCCTGGCTCAGGATGAACGCTAGCGACAGGCTTAACACATGCAAGTCGAGGGGCAGCAGGGGTGGAGGTTCGCCTCCACCCGCTGG
>JAAVFP010000011.1 GCA_014800735.1 Bacteroidales bacterium | reverse complement strand
GGGTGCCTTTTCCGCTTTGTTTCAGTCGTGTACATTGAGTACACTCCTTCAACGTCAGCGAAAAATCCCCTCCGAAATATGAGACCCAGCATTTAACGGTAGTTATTAAACAAGCTCTAAGACTTACTTCAGACGCAGGAAACTGTAGCCGAAGCGCTCGAAGGCAGCCCGCTCCAATTCTTCGCGGAACTGCGGTGCCGCGATTGAAATAAGCAGCTTGGCACGCTGGGGCAGATTCTGCCCGCGGAGATCTACCGCGCCGTACTCCGTGACCACATAGTTGGTCTGGAAGCGCGTTGTGACCACGCCGGCTCCGGGAGTGAGCACCGGTTTGATTTTATTCACGCCCTTGTTTGTGGTGGACAGCATCGCCAGGAAGGATTTGCCACCTTCGCTCCGGGCCGCACCGTACACAAAATCATGCTGGCCGCCGATGCCCGAGAATATCTTGGTGCCTATCGAGTCCGCACAAATCTGGCCGGTAAGGTCAATTTCCAGGCAGGAGTTAATCGCCATCACCTTCGGATTCTGCGCAATGATAAACGGGTCGTTTGTCCACGCCACATCCTTGAAAATAATGTCGGGATTGTGGTCCATGTAGTCGTACAATTTCCGCGAGCCCAATGCAAGCGAAGCCACCGACTTTCCGGGCATGATTTTTTTCTGACTGTTGTCAATTATACCCTTTTCAAGCAGCGGGAGCACACCGTCGGTCATCGCCTCGGTGTGCAGCCCCAGGTGTTTGTGGTTCTCCAGAGCGCGTATAACGGCGTTGGGGATGCCTCCTACGCCAATCTGGAGTGTAGCACCGTCGGGGATAATTTCGGCGATAGCATTGCCTATTTTTATCTCGTTCTCCGTAGGTTCGGGCGTAGGCACCTCAACCAGTGGGTCGTCCACAACAACGGCAGCAGCCAGTTTGGAAAGATTGATTATCGGGTCGCCATAGGAGAAAGGCATCTGCTTGTTTATCTGTGCTATAACTTTGTCGGCACACTCCACGGCCGCCGTAGCCACATCCGCCGATACACCGAAACTCACATTGCCGTTCTCGTCGGGCATGGAGCAGTTAATCAGAGCCACATCCACTTTCCACGTGCCGTCGCGCATGAGCGATGGCACCTCGCCAAGAAAATAAGGCGTAGTGGCACCATAGCCCTCGGCAATCCATTCGCGCACTGAGTTGCACACAAAGAAACTGTCCACAAGGAAAGAATCCCTGAACTCCGGGCGGCAATACGGTGCTTTGTGTTTGCCTACGGCGAAGCCGGAATAAAGCGTTACGTCGCGCAGCTCGTTGCCTCGCTCGGCAAGCGCTTCAAGGAGCACCTCGGGAATGGAGGTGCTGCCCTGAATGTACACGTGGTCGCCGCTCTTAATAAGTTTAACGGCTTCCTGCGCCGTGCAATAGTTTATACTCATCATCAAATGATTTTAGGCGGTGGCTAAAACGGTTGAATGTCTCATCGTCTGAAATCCTGGACACACAGATTCGCACACCTTCCTGGGTGCTTCCTGTGCAAGGGAGGGAGATGGAGGAAATACCATGACGGAGCAGTTCGCGCTGCAGTGTCACGCCGTCCATATCCTTGTAGCCGGCAGTGAAGAAGAAGCCGTCCGAAATGTCGCGGTCGCCGTCCTTGTCGTAAACGATATGGAAGCCGTTTTCAAGGAGAAGCTTTTTGAGAATACCCGCACGGCGGCCATATTCGCTGCAATCCTTCACGAAATCGAGTTCGCCCTTCACGGCCTTGTCAAGCATGGCAGCCAGGGCGTGCTGAGCGGAGTGCGCCGTGCCCGACGATGCAGTGTAGAGCACACCGAACACATAGCAGTCGCCGAAAGAGTGCATCTCGTAGAAGCTCTCCAGATATGGATATTTCCGGTTGTAGACAGCATCGCTCATGCACACCATGGCAATGCGCTGGCCGGCGTAGCTGAAGATTTTGGACGCCGAGATAAGCAGGATATAATTGTCGGTATATTTTCCTACAGTGGGGATAAACGGCGGTTCGAAAGGCTTGGAGCAGTCGGTTCGGAAATCCATGCCGAGATAAGCGAGGTCCTCCATTACGATCACATCGTGCTTGGTGGCCATCCGGCCGATGATTTCCAGCTCCTCCTCAGTGAAGTTGGTCCACGCGGGGTTGTTAGGGTTGCTGTAGATCATGGCAGTGATTTTGCCGCTGCTCATTATGCTTTCGAGCTTCTCCTCAAGCTTCTTGCCACGGTAGTTGTAGAAGTCGAAACTCTCCACATTCATCCCAAGGATTTTGGCCTGATGGGTCTGAGCAGGAAATCCGGGATTTATAATCAGGATGGTGTCCTTGCCCGGAATACGCTGCTTCAGCAGTAGCATGAGTGTGAAACTTCCCTGCATCGAACCCACGGTCGGGATGACGCATTTGGGCGATATATCCAGGTCCAGGAACGCCTTTACAAACTCCGAGCCGGCATTTTTCAGCGAAGCTATACCAGCGATATTCGGATACTGATTTGCAATGCCTGACCGAAGAGCCTCGCATTCCGCTTCCACACCTATGGCCTGTGCGGGCAGTCCGGGATTGCCAAGCTCCAGATGCACAAACTGCTCGTCGGCTTCTTTCTCCAGCTCGGCTGAAAGAGAACATATCTGGCGTATGGTGGCTGTCTTAATATCCACAATACCCAGTCGGTCAATCACTTCTTCAAGTTTCTGTTTGGAAATGGGAAGCATGTCCTTATTTGTTTTGGAGGTTCAGTGAATAGTCGCGTCCGGCGCGGAAAGCCTTGATATTGCTATCAATGATTTTTCCGCCTTTGGCTGCGAACACTTTGCGGATGCCATCTTCCACCTTATCAGCCGCAATGAGAATGAAGGGCGAAGCAGCTCCGAGGAGCACCATATTCGAGGATTTCGGCGAGCCAAGCTCCTTTGCAATCGAATCCATATCGAAAGCTATCACACGGTCGTGCTTGGCCAATTCGGCCTCGAGAGCCTCGGCCTCGGGATAGGAATCGATGTTTACGAACGGAGTGGTGTTGGTGATAATCCATCCGTCAGGTTTAAGATAGGGGAGATAGCGGAGCGCTTCCATCGGTTCAAGCGACACGATGAGGTCGGCTCCCCCGAGGGGAATAAGGTCGGAGGCAATGGGAGCCTCGCTGATGCGGAGATTGGACTGAACATCGCCGCCGCGCTGGCTCATGCCGTGAACTTCAGCCTGCTTTATGTGCAGGTTTTCATCAAGAGCGGCTGTGCCAAGGATAGTGGCGATTGACAGGATACCCTGGCCACCCACACCGGCAAGCACTATATCTGTTTTCATGAGTAAGATTCTTAAGAGTTAGAATTATTTTTTTGCGGCTGCATGGCGGCGTGCTGTCTGGATGCACTCACGGGCCGAGATAATGACGGAAAGACCGGGATAGTCAATTTCTTCCTTGAACATTTTCTTCATCTCTGCCAGATTTTTCGGATGCGAGTCGATGGTGCGCACATGTTCGGGCGCAGCTCCCAGACCGAGGCAGATTTCTTTAAGCTTGCCCGTGCCCTGCGAGTCCTGACCACCCGTCATACCGGTTGTCAGGTTGTCGGAAATAATGACTGTAATGTTTGAATTCTCGTTGATGGCATCAAGCAGGCCGGTCATGCCGGAGTGGGTAAAGGTCGAGTCGCCTATTATTGCAACCGAGGGGAACTGTCCGGCATCGGCCGCTCCTTTGGCCATTGTGACCGAGGCACCCATGTCCACCACGGTGTCGATAGCATTGAAAGGCGAAAGGAAACCGAGAGTATAGCAACCGATGTCGCCAAACACTTTGGGCGACTCATATTCCTCGAGGGTCTCATTCAATGCCTGATAAACATCGCGGTGGCCGCAACCCTGGCACAATGCCGGCGGTCGGGGCATAACGATGGCAGAAGCTCCCTTGGGTTCCACAGATGCAAAGCCGCAGTTTTCGCCCATAACTTGCTTGATGGAGCGGGCAACTTCGTCGGGCGTGAGTTCGCCGGTACGGACAACTTCGCCTGTGAGTTTGCCGTAGATTCGCTTGGCCGAGTTATCAAGCTCGCCGCGGATTTTTTTCTCAATGAAGGGCTGCCCCTCTTCAAGAATCAGAATGGAATCGCACTCGGCGAAAAGACGCGATATCAGGCCCAGGGGGAGGGGATATTGCGACACTTTCACCACCGGGAAGGGAACACCATCCGGGTAAAGCTCATGCAGATAATTCCATGCAATGCCGCTGGCAATGATGCCTAAGGTCTTATCGGAACCATCACGGTAGGTGTTGAACGGCGAGTGGTCCGAATCCTGCTGAAATTTGGTATATTCAGCCACAAGGCGCTTATTGCGCTGGCGCGATACTGCGGGCATAAGCACCCACTGCCGCGTAGAAGCCGGATAATGAATTTCGTTCTGGGGACCAGCCTCGGGGTCGAACTCAACCACGGCTCTTGAATGGCTCAGACGGGTCACGAGGCGAATCATCACAGGAATTTCGTATTTCTCGGACAGTTCAAAGCCGTAGCGGGCCATGTCGTAGGCTTCCTGCTGGGTGGAGGGCTCCAGGGCCGGAATCATGGCGAAATCCGCATAGAAACGCGAGTCCTGTTCGTTCTGCGAGCTGTGCATCGAGGGGTCATCGGCCGAAATCACGAGCATGCCGCCGTTGGCACCGGTCATAGCCGAATTGACAAAGGGGTCCGCGGCCACGTTGAGACCGACATGTTTCATCGAAACGATAGCACGTTTACCGCAAAAGGACATGCCGAGGGCTTCCTCCATCGCTGTTTTTTCATTGGATGACCAATGGGAGTGAATATTTCTTTCCTTGGCAACAGGATTTGCCTGTACAAACTCCAGAATCTCCGTTGAGGGAGTTCCCGGGTAGGCATAAGCCCCGGACAATCCGGCATTGATTGCTCCGAGCGCAAGCGCTTCATCTCCAAGAAGCAAACGTTTTTCTTTATTCATAGGGCGGTATCAGATTAATATGTCTTCCTTATTCCGTAAAATAGTAGCATTTGTCAATTGCAACACTTCATAAAATAAGGTTGACAGGCGTTTTCTTTTCGCAAATATAATCATAATAAGCGACCGGAGCAAATTTTTGATTAAATAAAATCGTTACACTCCGATTTGGAGTCCACAAAAAAAGAGAGGGGGACGCACCTTTCTGCAAGATGCATCCCCCTCGGATATCGGGTGTCAGGCTCTGCGATTATGCCTTGCCGGCGGAACCGAGAACGTTAACGATTTTGTGACGGTAGAGTTTCTCCATGTTGTCGCGAGCAGGACCGAGATATTTGCGGGGGTCGAACTCAGCGGGCTTTTCAGCGAACACGCGGCGAATAGCGGCGGTCATGGCCAGACGGCTGTCGGAGTCGATGTTGATTTTGCAAACAGCGCTTTTGGCAGCCTTGCGGAGCTGCTCTTCGGGGATACCGATAGCGTCGGGAAGTTTGCCACCGAACATGTTGATGGTGTCAACTTCTTCCTGGGGTACGGACGACGAGCCGTGGAGCACGATGGGGAAGCCGGGGAGCTTGGCCATAACAGCGTCGAGGACGTCGAAAGCCAGGGGCGGGGGAACGAGCTTGCCTTCCTCGTTGCGGGTGCACTGCTCGGGAGTGAACTTGTAAGCGCCGTGGCTGGTGCCGATGGAGATAGCGAGCGAATCGCAACCGGTGCGGGTAGCGAAGTCGATAACTTCTTCGGGGTCGGTGTAGGTGTGGTGGTCGGACGAAACTTCGTCTTCAACGCCGGCAAGCACGCCGAGTTCGCCTTCAACGGTCACGTCGAACTGGTGAGCGTAGTCAACAACCTGCTTGGTGAGGGCAACGTTCTCCTCGTAGGGGAGGTGCGAACCGTCGATCATAACCGACGAGAAACCGCAGTCGATGCAGTTCTTGCAAAGCTCGAAGCTGTCACCGTGGTCCAGGTGAAGAACAATCTGGGGATTCTCCCAGCCGAGTTCCTTGGCATATTCTACAGCACCCTGAGCCATGTAGCGCAGCAGGGTAGCGTTAGCGTAGTTGCGGGCACCCTTGGAAACCTGAAGGATAACGGGCGATTTTTCAGCAGCGGCCGACTTGATGATAGCCTGGAGCTGCTCCATGTTGTTGAAGTTGAATGCGGGGATAGCGTAGCCGCCTTCGATAGCCTTTTTGAACATCTCGCGGGTGTTCACGAGGCCTAATTCTTTGTAACTTACCATTTTTAGTTATATAATTAAGTCTTGAATTCCGATAACGAAAAGCACATACTTTTCCGCTTGCAAAGTTAATGATTTTTTCTCAATCTGTGGCAAGCCGGCGTGAATTTTTGTGCGCTTTTAAGTAACTTATCACTTCTTGGCCTTGCGTGCGGGTTTAATACCCTCGGCAAGGAGGAAGGGCGCCGTGGGCGACTTCCTGGCGGCTACTTCCTCGGGCGTGCCCTGCGCAATAATGCGGCCGCCGTTGGCTCCGCCCTCGGGACCCATGTCCACCAGGTGGTCCGCCATGCGAATCACGTCGAGGTTATGCTCGATAACCAGCACGGTGTTGCCGCGGTCCACAAGCTTGTTGAGGATGCCCATGAGCGTGCGGATGTCGTCGAAATGCAGGCCGGTGGTGGGTTCGTCAAGGATGAAGAGCGTGCGGCCCGTGTCGCGCTTGGCAAGCTCGGTGGCAAGCTTCACACGCTGGTTCTCGCCGCCCGACAAGGTGGACGACGGTTGCCCGAGCTTGATGTAGCCCAGGCCGATGTCCTGGAGCACCTTTATTTTTTTATAGATGTTCGGGATGCCTGAGAAAAATTCGCACGCTTGGTTTATGGTCATGTCCAGAACGTCGGCAATACTCTTGCCCTTGAAGCGCACCTCCAGGGTTTCGCGGTTGTAGCGGCGCCCGTGGCACTCCTCGCAGGGAATAAGCACGTCGGGCAGGAAGTTCATTTCGATTGTCTTGTAGCCGTTGCCCTTGCAGGCCTCGCACCGGCCGCCGGCCACGTTGAAGGAAAAACGGCCCGGCTTGTATCCGCGGATTTTTGCTTCCGGCAGGTTCACGAACAGGTTGCGGATGTCGGTGAATACGCCAGTGTAGGTGGCCGGATTGGATCGCGGAGTGCGGCCCAGAGGCGACTGATCCACGGTGATGACCTTATCGATATTCTCGATGCCCTCGATGGAGCCGTAGGGCAGAGGAGGTGTGTTGGAACGGTAGAAATGCTGACTCAGGATGGGCTGAAGCGTGCCGTTGACAAGCGAGGATTTTCCGCTGCCCGACACGCCCGCGATTACCGTGAGGGTTCCGAGGGGAAGGGTGAAATCCACGTTCTTGAGATTATGGCCGGTGGCATTCTTCAGCACAATGGTCTTGCCGCTTCCGGCGCGTCGGGTGGCCGGGGTTTCAATCTGCATGGCGCCGTTGAGGTACTGCGCCGTCACGGTTTCGGTTTTGAGCATTTCGGCCGGTGTGCCCTGGAACACCACCTTGCCGCCTTTGCGTCCGGCACCGGGACCGATGTCCACAATATAATCGGCATCGAGCATGATGTCCTTGTCGTGCTCGACCACAACGATTGTATTCGAGGCATCGCGCAGGCGCTTTAGCGAAGAAATCAGGCGATGGTTGTCGCGCTGGTGAAGTCCGATTGACGGCTCGTCGAGGATATAGAGCACATTGACAAGCTCCGAGCCAAGCTGGGTGGCAAGGCGGATGCGTTGGCTCTCGCCGCCGGACAGAGTGGATGAATTGCGGTTGAGCTGAAGGTAACCGAGCCCCACGTCCACCAGGAAGCGGAGGCGGGTGGAGATTTCCTTGATAATCTCCGCGGCAATCTTGCGGTCGCGTTCGCTGAGGCGTTCGCTCACGGAGGATGCCCAGTCGGCCAGCTTTTCGATGTCGAACTTGGTGAGGTCGGCAATGTTGTGATTGTCCACAAAGAAGTGCAGGGCCTCGCGGTTGAGGCGGTCGCCATGGCACTCTGGGCATGTGCAACGGCTGATGAACTGGCCGCTCCACTTTTTTGCCTGGGCACCGGCCTCGTCGTCGTTCTGCATTTCGATGTATTTGACAATACCGTCGAAGCTGCGGAAATAGTCCATGCTGCTCACGGTGCTGTCATTGAGGCGCGGCACTGAGGTGGTGCCGTTGAAAATTTCGTCAACAACTTCGTCGGAAAGCTCGGCAAAGGGCGTGTCCAGCGTGAAGCCGTGGCTTTCGAGGATAGCACGGATCTGCATGAAGATGATGTTGTCCTGATACTTCCCTACCGGAGCAAGTGCGCCCTTGCGGATGCTCAGTTTTTCGTTTGGCACCATCTTGGCACGGTCAATGATGTTGACGTAGCCCAGACCGCGGCAAGTGGGGCAATAGCCTTGCGGCGAGTTGAACGAAAAGTTGTGAGGTGCCGGGTCGTGATAGGAGATACCCGAAGCCGGGTCCATAAGCTCCTGACTGTAGTAGGAAGCCTGGTCGGTGTCGGCGTCGTAGACCATCATTTCCTTGTCGCCCTGGTCAAGTGCGGTTTCCACTGATGCAAGCAGGCGCTCGGCGTCGGTGTCCTTCACCTTCACACGGTCGATAACCAGCTCGATGGAGTGGTTCTTGTAGCGGTCCAGGCGCATGCCCGGACGGATTTCGGTCAGTTCTCCGTCCACACGCACGTTGAGGTAGCCTTTCTTCTGAAGCTGCTCGAACAGTTCCTTGTAGTGACCTTTGCGGTTCTTGACCAGCGGAGCAAGCAGGTAGATTTTGTGGTCCTTGTATTTTTCAACAATTAGCTCTACTATTTTCTCGGTGGTGTATTTCACCATCTCCATACCCGATATGTAGCTGCGGGCACGGCCAATGCGAGCATAGAGCAGACGGAGAAAGTCGTAAATCTCCGTGGTGGTGCCTATGGTGCTTCGAGGGTTCTTGTTGATGGTTTTCTGCTCGATTGCAATCACTGGGCAAAGCCCGGTTATCTGGTCCACGTCCGGGCGCTCCAGGTTGCCGAGCATATTACGGGCGTAGGCCGAGAAGGTTTCGATGTAGCGGCGCTGACCTTCGGCAAAGATAGTGTCGAAGGCCAGGGATGATTTGCCGCTGCCGCTCAGACCGGTGATTACGGTGAGCTTGTTGTGAGGAATGTCGACATCGACATTCTTGAGGTTGTTGACGCGTGCACCAATCACACTGATACCGGTGGTGGTGCCGTCGTCGGCTATATTAGGAGGTGTAGTAGTCATTAATCAGTAGCTATATCTTAACGGTCGACCCAGGCTTTATTGAAAACCTTGCGCCCTGATGTTTTGCGCGAAAGCGAATCATCCAGGGGAATACGCACTTTGTAGGTCTTACCGAGTTTGTTTGTTAAGGATTTGGATCGTATCCAGGGGTTCTCCTCGCGGAGAATAGAGTAGTTGATGCCCTGATTCAGCGCCCAGTCGGGCCAGCTTGCCACAGGGCCGCTGACCTCCACGGTGCGGTACTCGCGGGGCTGATAGAGCTGATCGGCACGCAGATGGAAGCCATACTTCCCCGGGTTCTCCATCAGGGTTTTCATAGCCATCACGCGGTAGGGGTAGCGGGTGGTTTCCTCCACGAGGTACAGATCGAGCGACGTATCGCCACCCTGAGCCTCAAGCTCCTTGGTGATGCGTGCCATGCCGCCGTTGTAGGCTGCCATCACGCTGGGCCAGTCGCCGTCGTAGCGTGCAAGGGCTTTTTTGAAGTAGCGGCAGGCCGCAGCCGTGGCTTTTTCGATATTGTAGCGTTCGTCGACCTCGGAGTTTACTTCAAGGCCGAATTCCTTGGCGGTGCTTTCCATGAACTGCCAGAATCCGGCAGCCTTGGCCGGGGAGTAGGCGCGGGGATTGAGCGAGCTCTCCACCACGGCCAGATAGAGGAGATCCTGGGGGATGCCGTTGCGCTCAAGGATGGTCGACATTTCGGGGAAATAGCGGTTGGCTCGCTTAAGAATTAGCATGGTGGTGCCGTGGGTATAGGCCACAGAGGTGAGCTCGCGGTCGAAACGCTCGTAGCGGTCCACAGGGTCGAGGTCGATAGTGTTGCCGCANAGGGTGACCGATGCGGGAATTTCAGGGGAATAAACATCCGAGAACTGCACGGGNAGGCGCTGNGCGCTGACGGATGCGGCGAGGAGGAGAAAGGCGATAAGAATTTTATTACGTTTCATGTTATTCCTGAGTTTGATTNCCCGAGGAGGTGGAGTCCGTGCGGGAATTGATGATATTAATGTCGCCTGAGCGNTTATAGCGTACGCCATCGGCGCCAAGGGCTTCAATTACATAATAATAGACACCGGCNGGCACATATTTTCCGCCGATTTTACCATCCCAGCCCTGGGCGGGATCGGTGGAGGAAAACAGCTGCTTGCCAAGGCGGTTGAANATGTGGCAGCTGTAGGACACCAGCGAGCGGTAGCTNACCTTCCACTCGTCGTTGACCCCCGGTGAGCTCTGCGGGGTGAAGGCGTTGGGAATTTCAAGGCGGCTTTCGCCGATGAAAATTTCAAAGGTCTGGCCTACGTATTCGCATGTGCCATCAGCGTTGTTGGCAATGAAGCGGACGTAGTTCGCACCGTTGTCGCGGAAGGTATAAGTGAAATCCGGTTCGTTGAAGGAATTTTCCAGAATACCGAACTCGGGCGAGCGCGAAATCTGCCACTCGGTGAAAATGGCAGCATCGCTCACGNTTGCCTCGAANAGAATNTCGCAGGGAGCCGAGCCGCCCAGGTTGTCACCGTCCTTGAGCTCGTTGTCGTTGTCGCGGCTTTGCTGCGTGGCGCGGGTTTCTGCTGCTACGGAGGGGGTNGTGAACAGGGCAGTCTGAATGGACTGCGGTCGGTTCCATGCGCGCAGAAAACGGTCGCCNGTGAGGGTGAACACAGTGTTCTGGAGCGGAGCGGGAACGGAAATNAGCGTGCCGGCCGATTCGAGNACTTCGCTCGCTGTGNCGGGGCGATAGGCGAAATCGTCCTCGGAAAATTCGAGGGTGGCGTATTCCACCTCAAGTTCGCGCGACAGCACCATGCGACGGCCGTTGATGGTGTAGTAGGGAATTTCGCCGGCGCGCCCTACAAAGTCCAGCAGAGTGCGGTCGCAGTCCTGCTCGGCGGCAGGGGCAAGGCTTTCAAGCTCCAGTTCGTGGTTGGCGTAGTTTATTACCCAGTAACAGGTGTTGCGCCCGTTTTCTTCAATCATGTAACCCATGTCGGCACTCTCGATGGCAACGGAGCTTACGGCACCNTCGNCAGTNGAGGNAATCTCCTCGGCATAGGCGCCGCCCATGGTNCTGAAACGATACCAGCGGACAGAGGCCGACGGCGAGGATGCGGTGTGCACCAAACGGACCCCNCGGCTTTCAGGAACCACGATTACGGCCTCGAGGCCTGTGGAGGCTTCGGGGTGAATTTCGACTGGTGTAGCGGAAGNTCCCTCCACCGTAATTGCTCCAAGAGGGAGCGAGGACCCCGCGAGAGTTATGATTAATAAAGGAATATGGCGAACCTTTGGCATCTTTCTTACATTTGTAATGAACAAAGGTAGCGAATTTTATCGCCAATTGCAAGTATTGGCGTATTCACATTCGCCTATTTAAGTATTTTTTCAAAAATAATCATTACTTTTGTAGCTGATATAAACAAACACCACGAAAATTCAGATGGATTCNAACGAATATATCTTCGGCATCCACCCTGTGATTGAAGCTATTGAGAGCGGTCGCACGGTGGACAAACTATATGTAAAAAAAGACCTTAACGGCGAACTTGCCGCACGCCTGGTGAAGCTTGCCAAGACTTATGGCATCCCGGTGCAGCGCGTGCCCATGGAGCGCCTNAACAAAATTACNCGTAAAAACCACCAGGGCGTGATAGCGCTGATGTCGGAAATCACCTATCACCGCCTGGACCAGCTGATGCCGATGCTGTTCGAGGACGGNGCGCTGCCTTTCATCCTGGTGCTCGACGGCATTACGGATGTTCGCAACTTCGGTGCCATGGCCCGNACAGCCGAGTGCTGCGGCGTGAATGCAATCGTAATTCCCCANCGCGGCAGCGTGAGNGTNGCGGCCGATGCAGTCAAAACNTCGGCCGGNGCGCTGATGAATATTCCNGTGTGCCGCGAGCAGTCGCTGGTGAAGGCTGTGGAGTACTTGAAGGAGTGCGGCTGCCAGATTGTATGTGCCACCGAGAAATCATCGCAGAACTATACTNTGGGCGACTANACCACNCCTGTAGCCATNGTGATGGGTGCGGAGGACATTGGTATATCGCCCGAAATCCTGAGAGTGGCCGACACACGTGCGGCCATACCGATGTTCGGGCGTATAGGTTCGCTCAACGTCAGTGTGGCCGCAGGCGTGATGATGTACGAGGTAGTGCGTCAGCGCTTGAACGAGAATCTCGAGGTTATCTGACCTCNGCCAGAGCNCGGGCGGTCATGATGCCGTCCACNCCGGCTGAAACAATACCACCGGCATATCCGGCTCCTTCCCCGCAGGGGTAGAGGCCGGATATTTCTATATGGTTCATGGTTTNGGGATTGCGCGGAATNCGGACGGGCGACGACGTGCGTGTTTCGTCACCGATAAGCACGGCTTCGTTCGTGAGGAACCCGCGCTGCTTGCGNCCGAANACCCGGAAGCCTTCCTGNAGGCGGCGCGCAACGGGAGCAGGCAGCAGGAGGTCCAGCCGGCGGCTNAGCAGGCCGGGAGGATAGGACGAACGAGGCAGAGTAGAGGACTCACGCCCCTCCACGAAATCAACCATACGCTGAGCGGGAGCTTGCTGGGTGTGGCCGGCAGCCTCGAAGAAGGATTTTTCAATCTGCTCCTGGAAGCGCATCATCTTCAGGGCGTTGTTCTCGCCTTCGGGCAGGTCGGGGATATCTTCGGGCAGAATTTCTACCACCATGCCTGAGTTGGCCCACTGNGTGCCGCGGTTGGCGGGCGACATNCCGTTGACCACAAGCTGACCGGGAGCGCTGGCCGCGGGAATAATGTAGCCGCCGGGGCACATGCAGAAGGAGTAGACGGCGCGGTCATCNACACGCGCAAGCATGCTNTACTCGGCTGCGGGCAGGTACTTGCCTCGCCCCTCGCGCGAGTGGTACTGGAGCTGGTCTATGAGTTTCTGNGGATGCTCCAGACGCACGCCCACGGCAAGGCCCTTTGGCTCGATTTTAATTCCGGAGTCGGCAAGCATGGCGTAGACGTCGCGCGCGGAGTGACCTGTGGCAAGAATCACCGGGCCACGGAAGGTGCGGCCNTCGGCNGTTGTNACTCCNTCAACNCTGCCATCNTGAATTATGAGGGCATCGACGCGTGTCTGGAAATGCACCTCGCCGCCGCAGGCCAGGATAGTCTGGCGCATGGCTTTGATGACGGCCGGCAGACGGTCCGTGCCTATGTGCGGGTGTGCGTCCACCAGGATTTCGGGTTGAGCGCCGTGCTGATGGAACACGCGGAGCACTTTTTCCACCGGGCCACGCTTTTTGCTGCGGGTGTAGAGTTTTCCGTCACTGTAAGCACCNGCACCGCCCTCGCCGAAGCAATAATTTGAATCNGGGTCGACAATGCCCTGGCGGTTGATGGCAACCATGTCGCGGCGGCGCGAGTCGACGTCCTTGCCGCGCTCAAGCACGATNGGGCGTACTCCGAGCTCAATAAGCTCCAGGGCCGCGAANAGTCCGGCCGGTCCGGCACCTACAACTATGGCCGTGCGTGNCGACGTTGACACGTCGGGGTAATGCACAGGCTCTATTTTGGTTGCCTCGGTGTCGATGGCATCNATGTGGACGCGCACGGCCAGGTTGACCATGACGTTGCGCTGACGGGCATCAATGGAGCGGCGCACGATGTCCACCTGCTTGATGCGCGAGGNTTGGATGCGGAGGACCCGTGCGCACTCTGCTTTGAGTTTATCAGGAATGGCCGCGGTGGCCGGGTCTATGCGGAGATCAATTTTTTCTGTCATTAAGATTCATTGCGTTTAGGCGTCGGGCAATGCGACGGTTGGTGATGATAACGGTTATCAGGGCAAGAATGAAAGCCACGGCATCGGATGTGCAGCAGGACGNCCACACACCGGTCACACCCATGCGGCCGGGAAGAATGGACAGCAGGGGCACCAGGAAGATAAGCTGGCGGGTGAGGGACAGGAAGATGGAGAGCTTGGGCATACCGATGGACTGGAAGTAGTTCTGAATCACAATCTGNGCNCCGATGACGGGGAAGAACATGAAGAAGATGCGGAAGCCGTCGCGGGCAATNGCTATCATNCCGCTTTCGGTGGTGAACATNGAGCTTATCACGTCAGGGAACAGCTCGGTCATGGCGAAGCCGAAGGTGGAGATTATNCTGCCGATGATTATGCCTTTGANCAGGGTTTGCTTCACGCGGGGCCAGTTGGCGGCGCCATAGTTGAAGCCNAGGATAGGCTGCATGCCCTGGGTGATNCCGAACACAATCATCACGAAGAACATGGAGGTGCGGTTGATGATACCGTAGGCTCCCACGGCGAGGTTTCCNTCGGCTCCGGCGCTGTCAAGCAGGGCGCGGTTGATGAACACNACCACCAGGCAGGCGCAACAGTTCATCAGGAAGGGCGAGAGGCCGATNGCGTAGATTTTGCTNACGATGGCTGCGCGGAGCTTCCAGGTGCCNCGGGTGAAGTGAATGTAGCTNTTGCGNGAGGCGAAGTGGCAGATGACCCAGATGAAGGCNGAGAACTGTCCGCACACAGTGGCCAGGGCAGCNCCGGCNATNCCCCATTTCAGCACGAAGATGAAGATGGGCGCGAGCACNACGTTGACNCCCACGGAGAGGAGGGCGGAAATCATGGCTTTNTTGGGATAGCCCGTGGCACGCATCAGGTTGTTGAGACCGATGAACACGTAGGAGATGGGGGTNCCCAAGAGGATGATACGCATAAATTCGCGNGCGTAGGAAATAGTTTCCTCGGTGGCTCCGAAGAAGTAGAGAATGTCGTCAAGGAAAATCAGGCCGACGCTCATGATGAAAACGGCGTGGATGANGCACAGGATAGTTACATTACTGAGCACAGCCGAAGCTTTGCCGTAGTTTTTCTGACCCAGAAAAATCGAGGATATCGCGGCACCGCCGGCGGCAACAAACACACAGAAGGCCATGACGAGGTTCATCAGCGGGAAGGTGATGGCAAGGCCTGTGATGGCCATGGCACCGACACCGCGGCCGATGAANATACTGTCGATNATNTTNTAGAGNGATGTTGCAAGGCTGGCGATNATGGCCGGAAGAGAGTACTGCAACAGNAGTTGCCCNATAGTTTTTGTACCTAAACTATTGGGACTGTCGGATACCGTGCTGGTGNTGGTTGATGAAGTTGCCATAATATGATGCACCGAAATCGGGTAGGGGGGTGTGACGAATAAATGGTAGATATATTCGTAACAAACTANGGGCCCGAAAGGGTCACGACTTGTAATAAAAAAAGCCGTCGTGCTTGATTGCTGACGGCTTTTTCTTCTTAGTTGCGGAGGCAGGACTCGAACCTACGACCTTTGGGTTATGAGCCCAACGAGCTACCACTGCTCCACTCCGCGTTTGTTTTACGCTGCAAAATTAGTGCATTTATTTTTACCNTGCAATAGTGTTAACACTCTTTAACTACGGTTTTAACTCTCCGGTGTATATGCAATGCACTTTNCCGACNGGTAATTTTCCNTCTAACCTCAAGGGTATNCGNGAGTTATGATTATAAATCCACGCATCCATATCGTCGGAACTTTTTTTACCTCCACGCGACGTGAAGATGAAAGTTATATGGTAAGTGGGGTAGTTAACGCCATCGATTTTCAAATCTTCTTTGCCGTGATATTTGATTGTGAGCGTTTCTTTCTGCTTGCCGGAGAAGATGGGCACACAGTAAGTCTGGCCTTCGGCCCATTTTTCGTAGGGCAGGGTGCGCATNAGGTAGAAAGAGCTNAGCATATCCACAGCTATACTGTCGGAGCNGAACTGGTGATGGTCGTCCACGCGCAGTTCGCCTTTCCGGAACTCTTTGCGGTAACTGTCGGCGGTTACACCNTGATTACCGTTGTAGTGGAAAATAACACGGTCNTGCTTNCGGTCGTCGGCTTCGTTGGCTATTTTTTCGTAGGTCTTGGGGAGATAATTGGCCGCGTGCATTGTGCTCAGCAGGGTGTCGCGCACTGAGTAGAAATGATCGGCCCAGGGCTCGGAGCGNGCCGTGAGTTGNGCACGGTATTCGTTCGTTCCGTGGTCCAGGCTNAGCACAGCGCGGCCGGCCTGNTTGTTGATCAGGCCCCACTTGAACATTACTTTATACGGAAGGCTTTCGGGCGCAAGCTGATGNNCGGGAGCAGCATTGGCAGCCGGAGCCATGCAANCGAGNCCGAGGGCNGCTATAATTGAGGTGAGATGTCGTCGCATATACATTATATAATAATAGGAATCTTGANACAGAGTTTGCGGTGCGGACCGCAGCCGATGTTGGGCGCGTGGGCATCCTCGGGAAACACTANCAGAATCTCGCCGGGATTAACCGTGGTGACGGTGGAATATTGATCGGTATAAAAGCGGATGTCGCGCTCAGCATCATAAGGGGACGTAGGGTGGGAGAGTGTTGNCGTATAGGCCAGCCCAACCTGTTCAGGGCCGGCAATGGGCACGTGGATGTCGGCATAACGGACGTGAGCCTCAAGCAAGGCTTCGGANNTCGGACGNAGGNNGGGCTCTTCGCAATTCACCTTGACGCCGGAGCCTATCAGGTAGGAGCCGGGAGCAATGTCCTCAGGACGGTGGGCAAGGAGCCAATCGATGGCACATGCGAATTCGNGTGATAGGCCACGAAGGCGGGCGGCGTCAGGCAGCTGGCACTGTATCATTGGTCGGAGTGGGAATTAATAATGTTTGTACATGATCCTATACTTATTCAAACACACGCTAAGTCATCGGAATCTTCATCATCGAAAAGAGGCAGAATGTCGCGGCGCGCCTGCTCGATTCGCTTGTTGCGCCAACAGCGGCGGCACACGGCCACATAGCGATCATTGCCACCAATCTCCACCTGATTGCCTTCCTCCACGAAGTTGCCTTCGGAGTCGATGCGGGCATTGACTATGGTCTTATGACCGCAGTTGCAGGTGGACTTGATTTCGTCGATGGTATCGGCTATCTCGAACAGGCGGCGCGAACCTTCGAAGAGGTTAGTGCGGAAGTCGGTGCGCAGACCGTAGCAAATGACGTTACTTCCGAAGTCATCCACAACACGCGAGAGCTGATCAACCTGAGCGGAGGTGAGGAACTGAGCTTCGTCGATGAGAAACCAATCCACCAGGCGGCCATCCTTCTTGTAAAGGTCGCGGACGAAGTGGTAGAGGTTCGTGTTGGGATATATCCACTGACATTCGCGCTCGATGCCGATGCGCGACCGGATGACGTTGGATTGCTCGCGGGTGTCAATCACAGGCTTCATGCACACGTAGTCCATGTGGCGCTCCTCGAAGTTATAGGCCGTGGTGAGCAGCAGGGCTGTTTTGGCCGATCCCATGGTGCCATAGCGGAAATACAGTTTCCCTTTTCGATACATATATAATATGGTGTAGTTTTCCTGAAGTTTGAATTGAAGTTTCAAAGATAAGAAATTTTATTGATAAATGAGAGCTCGCATGGTGGAAATTTTGGACAGGCATCCGATGGTCGGGCTTTTTAGAAATATTGGACGGAGACAGACCGCGGNGCAGCGCTCCGAGCAAATCCCCGTCACGCTATTTTACATAATTGCGATTATTTTACAAACGCCCTGAGATTTTAATAAAATAAANCGTACGGGNATTTGTCGGGAATATTCAATTCTCGCGCAACTCGAATTTTGNAGTGAATTCGGGCCTGCGCGNGGACTCCATGTGCAAGCGCGAATTCACGGTCGCCTTGGNAGGGTCGATCCTANTTCTTCGTCATTGCGGCGACGCTCAGGAAATGGNTACAAGAACGAGCCGCCGTAAAGATTGATNGCGGCNNNCAATCGGACGNACCNGGCCGTGCGNGNACGAGGCNCCCGGACTCGTTACTCTCATGAGCCGCTACANGCNNGTTGGGTTCCTCNCCGGNCCNNATAAGCCGACGCAGGCAAAAAGAAAAAGCGCAAGCGATAAAAAATCACTTGCGCTTTAGTTGCCTTGGAAAGATTCGAACTCTCACAGGCGGAACCAGAATCCGACGTGCTACCATTACACCACAAGGCAATGCTTGGCAGGGTNATTTCCCTTTTTGCGCTGCAAAGTTAAGGCGTTTTTTTGAACTGTGCAAGTTTTTANGCANAATTTTATTTGAATTTTACNTAAGTATTTTCTAATNTNCTAATATACATGATGTTATNATGAGCNAAAGTATAATTAGTACCGNTATCATGAGGTGTGANTGTCNGAAAGCAGCNCNATTCGCATCTATTTAAGCTCTTAATCATGAAAGCAATTAACAACGAATNTNAGGACCATAAAATGCTAAGATNTATAGTTTTAGATAATNAAAAAATNTNCCTAACTGAACTTTTGAGGCCGTGAGAATGTTATATTTTCAACNATACGATAAACTACTCAGGAATTTTAGAATTTTCAAAAACAAACCCAAAATTCAGAGTCTGACGCTTCACTATTTCGAAATCANAATTCAACTTTNATAATTATTTCGCAATTTCGGAAGCNAAATATGAAACTGGNAAANANGACCANANAANCNCTCGTAAACAGGGTGCAAAATACAAATTCACATTCTTATCATTAATTTACAATCGGTGCCTTCGNAAAATTGCGNATTGCATCGTTTACATTTTGTATTTTTNNCCTTCAAAATACCCGAAACNAATTTTAACAACNTANACAACANATCTAATACCCAGCGTTTTACAAGCANTATTTATAACGTTACTTTATATCNATTATTACTCGAGCCATACGTGGTTCGAGTAATACTTTAATCTGTATANCAGCNTGTAATGCAGAATTAATCCATTAGCANTTAAATAAACGCTTTAATACTACCCTACTCCNTATATTACTGGTAATCAGNGNGTGTTTCAAATGTAAAATCANCTGTTTTAATTTGCAAATTACAAATGCAAACACCANAAATTTACGATTTAAATATTTAAATTTGCATATTCGAATAATTATTTTTATATTTGCAATCTCAAATTTAAAATTACAAACAATGTCAGAGCCCTCTGAAAGCCCAATTATTGGCCGTCTTAAGGAATTTATGGTCTATTGCCAGCTGACCAATTCGCAATTTGCGGACTATACAGGCATACCTCGCCCGACTCTCTCGCAATTGCTCCACGGTCGTAACAAGTCGGTNAACGATCAGCTCATCAAAAAGCTNCACGATAGTTTCCCGAACTTAAACATCGTGTGGTTGCTTTTTGGNAAGGGAGATATGCTGTTGAACGCAAATAGCGAAACCTCAGGNACTCAAAATAGTNCAAAATCGGCTAATTCAGAGAATCAATTCGCTGATAACAAACAAGATACTTTCAAAGGCAANNCNGAGGCCACGTCNTTATTTACCGAGCCNAACGAGCCAACACCCTCGCGAAGCTTTGAAAACGACGCTCGGAGCANTTCCGACAGCATGTCTNCTCCGGATTATCGCNCCGGCGANGCCCCGGCACGCCGCNCTGAGCAGGCTGTGGAAGCTGCAATGGCCGCTTCTCTTCAANCCAACCTGGATAAGAAAATTAAATCCATCATTGTTTTCTACTCCGACAACTCCTTCGAAACTTTTTTTCCCGCCTGAACACACTATGTTTTCGGCAGCTGAGGATTTTTTGCATGAGGACTTCACAAGGGATCGGCTTTTAAGGCTAATTCCTTTCAATTCTTCCGACCGAGTGCTCAGGCGAATTTAAATATCGAAATCTCAGGGCCTCAAATCGCTCAAAATCCACAATTTTTACAGAATTAAGCTCCTAAAAACTAATAATTTACATTACGAAATAGGGTAGACTCCTCTACTCTATTTTTTGTTGTAAACTACGCAAAATAGGGAAAAACGCAGCTCCTCGAATAAAAATCCGCCAAAAATCTCTGCACAAACCCGTGCTTGTCGGCTATCTCATGTGCCAAGCACAATTTTTTTCGTACTTTTGTGATAAAAATTTTTTTCAATGCGAATCCTCCTCTCATTTTCATTTTTGAGTCTTATGGCCATAGGCATGGCAGCGACGGATACCGAGATTTCTCTCACTCACCCCTCTGAAAAATTTCGGCTCGGAGGAACTCTCACTACTCCGGATAACACCGAAATTCCGAAAGCCGTACTCGTATTTGCCACCGGAAGCGGCCAGCAAACACGCGACGAAGAAGTGTTCGGGCACCCGATTTTTAAGGAAATTTCCAATCATCTTGCCGCCCACGGTTACGCCACTTTGCGCATGGATGACCGCGGAATCGGAGCCAGCGAGGGCAATTTTGCGGGGTCGACAACCGATGATTTTGCGGGCGATATCGCCGCCGTTCTTGCCTATGCCAAGGACCAATTTCCGGATATTCCTGCCGGAATTTTGGGCCATAGCGAAGGCGGAACCATCGCCATAAAACTGGCCGCTGCGGATGAAAATTGCAGCTTCATCGTCACTCTTGCAGCCCCGGCCTGGCCCGGTGATTCGGTCATAATGTCGCAGGCCAGGGCCCTTGCCCAGGGGACGACAGGAACGTGGAAACCCGAGAGTGAACGCTTGCAGCGCGAGCTCCTGGACATCTGTAAATCGCCTCTGCCAACCCCGCTCGCAAGGCCTGTTTTCATAGCTAAAATGGGGGAAAACTTAGGTGATGCAGCCGCACTTCCGGCCGTCCAACAACAGATTTCGGCCAGTGCCGATGCCATGCTTTCGGAGTGGTATCGGCAGTCCTTGCGCTACAATCCGGCCGCCGATATTAGCACCATTCAGGTGCCCTGGCTGGCCCTGAACGGCGACCGCGACACCCAGGTTTTACCCGAAAATCTTACCACAATCAGCGAGCTAAATCCGGGTGCCGACATCGTGATTTTACCCCTGCACAACCACCTTTTTCAGCATTGCACGTCGGGGCTCGTGACCGAATATGCCACTATTTCGGAGGGCGTTTCCGAAGAAACTTTAAGCCGAATCACCGACTGGCTTGACCAAAATTTTGACAAAAATGATGAATAAAACAGAGCTTATCAGCCACCATCGCGAGGCTGAACTCACCCTTCTTGTGGCCAAAAATGGCACGATTTTGGAGTTCAAAGGCCGCGGAATTTCCGACCTCTACCGCCTGTACACAACCATGCCCGAGGCCTTGAACGGAGCATTTTTGGTGGATAAAGTCGTGGGCAAAGGAGCCGCTGCACTCATGGTTCTCGGCCATATTTCGGAGCTATACACGGCTGTTATAAGCAAGTCCGCGTTGCAGCTTCTGACAGCTGCCGGAATCAAAGTTGACTACTCCACATTGGTCGAAAACATCATCAACCGCAGGGGCGACGGAGTGTGTCCGGTGGAGTCATTGTGCGCCGGGGCCGACAGTGCCGAGGCTTGTCTGCCACTGATTTCTGAGTTCATAAAGAGCCTCAGCCAACGCGGATAACCTTCACGTCAACGCGTCGGATTTGCGGCCGGAGCAATTCAGTGTCGGTCATGCGGTGAAGATAATCCATGCGCAAATCCAGTGGCAGGCGTTGCACTTGTTCCCACTCGGCCACTGCCACGTTTAGCACCATCCGCTTCGGCTTCTGGGCCAAAATGCTGATAAGCGATACTTCGATAGTGATGTTTTCGTTCATAGTTCCTGAGATTTTCGATACACAAATTTAGCTGCGAAGATGTGCAATATTCCTGCATACATTTGTTAAAATTTGTATATCTCGCGCAAAAAATATACCCGGTCAGTACCCTAAAAAGTACCGTCCGGGTATTTTTGCTTGAGCAATTTCGCTCCTTGTCAGAGAGCTTTCAGATGCCCGTAGAGTCGGTGAATGGGGAGGCCCATCACATTGTAGAAGCAGCCTCGGATGCCCTCGATTGCAGCTCCGGTCCACTCCTGGATGCCGTATGCTCCGGCTTTATCCAGCGGCTTGTACCGGTGCACATATTCACGGATTTCTTCGTCGGAAAGCTCGCCGAAAGTCACATCTGTATGCTCCGAAAAGCTCTCCGACAGCTTTTCGCCGCGCTCCATCCAAGCCACCGTAACACCGGTAACCACAGTGTGGGTGTGGCCCGAAAGCAGCCGCAGCATAGCGCAGGCTTCGGCTTCATCAGCCGGTTTTCCCAGGATTTCGCCGTTGATAAGCACCACCGTGTCGGCCGAAATAATCACATCCTCCGGAGCCATTTCGGCAGTATATGCGGCCGATTTTTTCTGCGAAAGATAAACCGGTACCTCGGTTACTGGCATTGCCGGGCTATAGGATTCATCCACATCCTTGCCGTGAAGCACTTCAAATTCTGGCACAATCATGCCCAGCAGTTCACGGCGACGCGGCGAATTCGAGGCTAAATATATGCGTTTCCCTTCAAGATTTTTCGAGGGATAAGGAGGCTTAATTCCTCCGACATTCATTTCCATATCACCAGCCGAACGCTTTATCGGCCGTGAGCCAAAGGCTCTGGGCCTTGAGTACTTCTTCAATCAGTTCACGCGCCACTCCGTAGCCTCCGTCGGCCCGGCTGATGAAGCGGACGCGACTTTTCACATCCTCGGCAGCATCGCGCGGCGCCACCGACAGCCCTACAGCTTCCAGCGGTGGTATATCGGGAATATCATCGCCCACGTAGGCCACCTGGTCAGGCGTATATCCATTGTCGCTCATCCACTGAAGCAGAATCGGGAGCTTCTCGGATGAACCCATGAAAATATCCTCGTCGCGCAGGCCAATAGGTTTGAACCGCCCGGGAATCGAGGGCACGTTTGCGCCCGTAATAATGCACAGATGCACACCTGCCTTAACGGCCAGCTGCATTGCGTAGCCATCCTTCAGGTTGGCCATGCGCATTGGCACGCCATCGGCCGACATCGGCACTGTTGAGGGTGAAAGAACGCCGTCAACGTCGAACACAATGGCCCGGATGCGCGTCAGGTCATAGTCAATTCTACTCATTTTTATGCGAATTGATGATTTTGTCAGTTAAAACACTATAAATTTCGCGCAGGTCGGAAGGTAGGGCCACCTTCTGACGCTCAATCACATCGAGGTCGCCGCGCCGTGCAGGGCCTGTCTGAGCCGCATGTGGGCCGATGGCAAAGGCTTTGTCGACCATGGCACGCACCAGCGGTTCGACCACTTCAAGCTCATATCCGGCCGAAGCAAGCACATCAGCCGTGCACTCCAGGAGGATATTGGGAAAGTTGGACGAGAACACACCCGCAATATGAAGCACCCGACGATGCGCGGCGTCGGCATGATGAACGCTCCGCGAAATGGCCGAAGCCAGTCTGTCGATAATCGCAAGATCGGAATCCGATTCAGCTTCGTTGAAAAACGGCACTGCGGCAACATCCACATGCGCCGTGCGCGAAAAGGTTTGCAACGGATAGATTATGCCGGTTCGGCTTGACACAGCGTGGAGCATTTCCTTTGGCAGTGTGCCTGAGGTGTGGAGCACAAGGGGATTGTAATCCAGACTACCTATGGCCGCAACGACGTCGGCCAGCGCTTTATCGGCCAGGCTAATGAGCACAACATCCGGGCGCAATTGCCGCAGAACCCCATAATCGTTGCTCGCAATAACACTACCGCCAAGCTGATTTACAACACTTTCAGCGGACGAAAGCGTACGGCTTATTACAGCCATCAGATTGACCTCAGGAGCTGCTGCAAAAGCTTTGGCAAGATGGGTGGCAACATTACCGGCACCCACAATCGCCAGGCTTATTACTCGGCTTGCTCCTGCTTCCATTCACCAATGTGCACTTTCTCCCACAGTAGTTTTTCGGGGTCCACAGGCTTGCGGTTCTCGGCCGAGTAGCCGAAGGTGACGATGCACTCCACGATGGTGCTGTAAGGGATTCCGAGGAGTTCCTGAACGTAGGTTTCGGAGTTCTCACCATCCGCTGTGAAGCGGCCGCGAATCTGCACCCAGCAGCTGCCGATGCCCAGAGCCTCAGCCTGAAGCTGCATCATCAGGGCTGCCACAGTGCAATCCTCAACGAACATATCCGACTCCTCGGGCGAGCCGGCCACAACAACGGCCAGACCGGTATTCTTGAGCGAAATGCTGCCCGCAGGCTTAGCCTGCGAAAGTTTCTGAAGCATTTCTTTGTCCTCTACAACAATGAACTGCCAGGGACGTTTGCTCTTGGACGAGGGCGACAGCAGCGCGGCCTCGAGTATAGTTTTAACGTCGTTGCCGTCAATGGGCTGGTCGGTATAGCGCCGGATACTGTGGCGGCGCAGGAGCATTTCGTGGAAATTATCCATAAGGGTTTGTATTTTTAAAAGAAGAGGGACGCCGTTTCGGTGCGTCCCTCAATATTTGTTTCTAATTTCTGCAAATCCACCCGGAGGGGAAACGGTCGTAAAGCTTACGCGCTTCCGCATCGGCTTTCACGGCATCAATCGTGGGTCCCTGGGATGCGTACACCCTGTAGCGGCCCGCGTTCTCAATTATGCCAAGCTCAACATCCGCGGGCTTTGAGGCGATGAATTTTTCAGCCTCGCCTTTGGAGTATAGCGATGCAACCACCAGGCTGTAGCGTGCCGGCTGCACAGGCTCAGGCACAACAGGCGCCGGTGTGGGGTCGGAAATACCATCGGAAGGAGTATTGAGAATCAGCACCAGGGCATGGTCCTTCTGAGCCGGACGCTCAACAAGCGAACCATCGCGTGTGATACTCAGGCTGGAGAGCGGTTCGATGGGCAAGGTGGCATACATCTCGGTGCTATCCTGTGATTTAGGCAATTGCGAAGCAATGAAGGCAATGAGTACCATGATTGCAATAGCAGCCGCGCTCGAAGCCGTTCGGGCTATAGAACGCATCAGTCGGCGGCGGTTCTCCTCCACCTCCGGGTCGGCTTCCACGTAATCGGCCTTACTGATTGTTATCGGGGCCAAATCAAGCGGCTTAAGCCAGTTCATAGCAGGAGTCTCAGCGGGAGCAAATTCTATAGCTGAGCCGGCAGATTCAAGACTGAGAGAGCCAACACCCTGAATCTGGATGCTCAGGCCGAGCGACAGCCTGTGGAGCCACGCAGCGGCTTCATCCTTGACAAGAGTTTCGGCCTCTACACCAGATATTTGCAGCTGACGGGCAACCGAGGTCACAAGCTGACCGGCTTCGCATTTTTCATCAGGAGTGAACGAATAGCGGGCACTTGGAGCCGCAAGCATATTGCCAAGGAAGGCGGAAGAAACCTGATTGGCAACGAACACACCGATGCCCGGCACGGCTACTGAGCCATGACGGTTGAGCAAATATCTGATATGTCGGTCAATAACATTCATTTTTCTTCCAACTGCGTATTTTGCAACACAAAGTTACGAAAAAACTGCCCGCTACCCAAATTTAAAACGATTTTTCTTGCATAAAAAAAGCAGGAGCGTCACTTGGGACGCCCCTGCGGATATGGTTGACTGTTTAAAATTTAGAACCAGAGAGTGTAGGCAAAATCCTGACGGTGCGGGAGTTCTACGTTCTTGGGATAGAGGCGGAAGCCGTAGCGGAACACACCTGCATCCTTCATCTTGGTGCTGAGTTCGTAGGTGAGCACATTGCCCTCCTCCTTAACCACCTTGAACTGTTCGGTGCGCGCCAGCGATTCGTGGCCGTCCTCCTGGCGGTAAACCACCATTTCGAGGCCAAGATCGCGACCGATACCGTTGGTATCAATCACAGCTTCAATGCGATAGCTTTCGCCGGCAATACCGGAAGCCATCTCGCCACTGTGGCGAACGTCGAGCACACGGATACCATCCCATTCGGAAGCAACTTTTTCCTTCCAGGCCACGATTGCCTTGGCAGCTGCAAAGTTGTCGGCGGCAAGCTTCTTGCTGCGCTTTGCTTCGGGCTCATAGAAACGCTCGATATAGTCATCGATCATTCGCTTCATGGTGAAGTGGGGAGCGATATCGCCGATGGAGCCCTTGATGTACTGAATCCACTTGGGCGAGTAGCCGGCGGAGTTCTTCTCGAAATAGAGAGGAATAATCTCGTTCTCGAGCATCGAGTAGATAGTGGCAGCATCCAGGCGGTCCTGCTGGCCCTGGTCGGTGTAGGTGCGCTTGTCGGTAAGAGCCCAACCGGCCTTTTCGTTGAAGCGGTAGC
The DNA here is from genome assembly GCA_014800735.1 of Bacteroidales bacterium. Lineage (GTDB taxonomy): Bacteria > Bacteroidota > Bacteroidia > Bacteroidales > Muribaculaceae > CAG-873. The sequence continues at coordinate 26,479 of JAAVFP010000011.1, read as the reverse complement.
CTTCGTACCACCAGCCGTCGAGCACCGAGAAATTGAGCACACCGTTCATCTCGGCCTTTTCGCCGGAAGTACCGGAAGCCTCCAGAGGACGGGTGGGGGTGTTCAGCCAGATGTCAACACCGGTCACAAGGCGCTTGGCCACAATCATGTTGTAGTCCTCGAGGAAGATAATCTTGCCGAGGAATTCAGGACGGTGGCTGATTTCAACGATGCGCTTGATCAGGTCCTGACCTGCACCGTCGGCGGGGTGAGCCTTGCCGGCGAAGATGAACTGCACGGGGAACTGCTCGTTGTTCACAATCTTGGCCAGACGGTCGAGGTCGGTGAACAGGAGGTGTGCGCGCTTATAGGTGGCAAAGCGGCGTGCGAAACCGATGATGAGGGCGTTGGGGTTGATGCGGTCAAGGATGTTAACGACTGCCGAGGGATCGCCCTGGTTGGCAAGCCATTTTTCCTTGAAGTCACGGCGAACGAAGTTGATGAACTTGTTCTTCATGGTCACGCGGAGGTTCCAGATTTCCTCATCGGGAACATCGAAGATACCCTTCCAGGCCTCGGGGTCGCTCTGGTGCTCGAACACCTGCTTGCCGAGCTTTTCGGTGTAGAATTCCTTCCATTCGGAGGCGGCCCAGGTGGGCATGTGCACACCGTTGGTCACATAACCAACGTGGCTTTCCTCCCAGGTGTAACCCTTCCAGATACCGGCAAACATCTTCTTGGACACTTCGCCGTGCAGCCAGCTCACGCCGTTGGCTTCCTGGCAGGTGTTGAGGGCGAACACGCTCATCGAGAAACGTTCGTTGGTATTGGGGTTCTCGCGGCCCATGTTCATGAGGTCGTTCCAGCTGATGCCGAGCTTGGCGGGATATTCGCCCATGTATTTGCCGAAGAGACCTTCGTCAAAGTAGTCGTGACCGGCAGGCACGGGGGTGTGAACGGTGTAGAGCGACGAAGCACGAACAAGCTCGAGAGCAACGTTGAACTGGAGGCCGTCCTTCTGCACATAGTCAACCAGACGCTGCAGGTTCAGCAGCGCTGCGTGGCCCTCGTTGCAGTGGTACAGCTGGCTGTTTACACCGAGCTTCTGCAGCATGAGCACACCGCCGATGCCGAGGAGATATTCCTGCTTGATACGGTTCTCCCAGTCGCCACCGTAGAGTTTGTGAGTGATGGGACGGTCGTACTCCGAGTTCATATCGAAATCGGTATCAAGCAGATAGAGTTTCATGCGACCAACATTCACACGCCAGATGTGGCAGTAGATGATACGGCCGGGATAGGGAACTTCAAGAATCATGGGGCGACCATCGGCTTCCATCATCTGGTCGATGGGCAGCTGATTGAAGTTCTGGGGCTCGTAGTTGGCCACCTGCTGACCATCGATGTTGAGGGTCTGGGTGAAGTAGCCGTAACGATAGAGGAAGCCTACGGCGGTCATGTCCACACGGCTGTCGGAAGCCTCCTTGATATAGTCGCCGGCAAGCACACCAAGGCCGCCGGAGTAGATTTTGAGGCAGTTGCACAGACCGTACTCCATGGAGAAGTAGGACACCGAGGGAACGTCCTTACGCATAGGCTGTGCCATATACTCTTTGAAGTCAGCATACACTTTGGCGAGGTTCTTCATGATTTCCTCGTCGGCAATAATTTCGGCTATGCGTTCGGAAGTCAGGCCCTGGAGCACCATCACGGGGTTCTCGCCGGTTTTGCGCCACTGGTCGGGGTTGAGCGAACGGAAGAGAGCTTTAGCCTCGCTGTTCCAAACCCACCAGAGGTTCTTAGCGAGTTCTTCCAGAGGTTTGAGCTGCTTGGGCAGTTCGGATTTCACGGTAATGTCACGCCATACGGGTGCATTCGTGTTACTTACGGGAAGTTTCATATTGGTTATTAATATAATCTCTTAGTTTTTATTCTGTTTGTTAACTCGGGCATCGCGCTTGGCTGCTGCCTGACAGTAGGCATCGTCGTAGTACGCGATAAAGTCGGTCCATTCGGCTTTTGCAGCTGTCTTCATGGCCGCGGCACGGATGGAGTCGGTTGTTTTGGCATCGGCACCGACAAGCGCATTGATGTCCTCGGCAATTTTTGCCACAACCTCGCCATAGTTGCTGTCGGTACGGTTCACGACCTCCACACCGCACTTTCCGAAACCTGCTCCGGGGCATACATCATCCAGCACCCAGCGGCCAAAACCTGCCAGTGTGGTGGTGACGGTGGGCACTCCGAAAGCAACGCTTTCAAGTGGTGTATAGCCCCAGGGTTCGTAGTAGGAAGCGAACACTGTCGCATCGAAACCGGGCAACAGGTCGTAGTAGGTCATATCGAAAATGCCGTCGGCACCATCCAGATAGCACGGAACGTAGATGACCGTAACCGCAGCCTTGCTGTCGTTGGCAAAACCAATCTCGTGGACACGACGATTAACGGGATCATCATTATAATTGTTCAGCACGTGAGTCAGTACGGGGTCGCCGAGGCGCTCCACACTGCCCATTGCCAGAGCATGAGCCAGATCCGGACGCGGACCGGCCGACCATGCGGGAACCATGACAAATGCCAGCACCTTGCGGGCCGGATTCTTGTCGGCAAGGGCGCGGAGTGCGTCAAGATATACATCGATACCCTTGTTGCGATACTCGCAGCGGCCGGAGGTAGTCACAATGAACGTGTCATCATCATAATTCACCCCGGTGAGGGTTGAAGCTACTTTCAGAATACGCTCGCGTGCGGCCTTGCGGGCAGTCTTGTACTTATTTTTCGAGGGAACGAAGGTGGGCTCGAAGCCGTTGGGAGTCACAACGTCCACTTTCTTGTCCAGAAGCTGCGCGGCCTCATCGGCAGTCACACCGCTCACCGTAGTGAAGCAGTCGGCCTGCCATGCAGCGGCCTTTTCAAGCGAGTGCTTGCTCTGCATATTGAGCTCACCGGCCATCTGGTCGCCATTGTAATTGGGGAGCTGATCGTAGAGCAGTTTGCCATTGCCACAGATGCTGCGGCCGATGCTGGTGGCATGGGTGGTGAACACAGTTGCCACCCCCGGCATCTCGTCCTTGATCTGAAGCAGTCCCATGGCGGTTGTCCACTCATCAAAATGAGCTACAACACGAGTGGGGTCGATATTGAGGAATTTTACTAAACTTTCTATAACAGCGGCAGCTGCGCGTGCAAAAGCGCAACCTTCGTCGTAATCGCCGTAGGCGTGAAGGGAATCTACACCGTAGAGTTCCCACATGCGGCCATAGGCTGCATCCTTATTTTTGTAAAGGCCGTCGAATTTCACGAGAATCGCCATCGGTTTTCCGGGAATATCCCAGCGACCGACACGCACATCGACACCCTCGGGGAGCAAAGCGTTTTGTGACCACTTTTTGAGAAGCGACTTCGATTCAACGAAATAGGGCGAAGGATGTTCTTCTGACCACACATCCGGGCCTATAAAAATCAGATTATCATTGAATTGAGCCTTGAGAGTCTTTGCTTTTGTGGAAAGGACGGTGTAGATACCGCCAATCTTATTGCAGACTTCCCAACTAACTTCAAAAAGGAAATCAATTTCCTGTTTGCAATTGTACATATCGTAATATCAATTGTTTTCAGGCAGCAAAGTTAGTGATTATTTTCGACATAAACAAAAAATGACGCACATAAGCGCGTCATTTTGCATGAATTAACAAGTATTTTAACAGGCTAAAACCGCCCTGCGGAGGTTTTATTGTGCGAGCATGGCGCTCATCAGCTCCTGCATCTGCTCAGCCGTTTTCTTGGCAGCTTCGGCAGCCTTCTCGGCAAAGTCCTCGCCATTGGATGCGTAGATAATGCCGCGCGAACTGTTCACCAGCAGGCCGCACTCGTCGATAAGGCCGTTGCGGCACACCTCCTCCAGGCTGCCGCCCTGCGCACCCACACCGGGCACCAGCAGGAAGTGGCGCGGAGCCTCCTTGCGTACTGCTGCAAGGTGTTCGGCCTGCGTAGCGCCGACAACATACATCATGTTCACAGGCGAACCCCAGTGACGCGAACGGCGGATGACACGCTCGAACATGGGCACACCCTTGCTGTCGCACACCATCTCGAAGTCGGAAGCCGACGGATTGGATGTAAGAGCCAGCACAATACCCCACTTTCCTTCATAGTCCAGGAAGGGCTTCACGGAGTCCTCGCCCATGTAGGGGGCCAGAGTCACGGCATCGAAGTCCATAGCTTCGAAGAAAGTTTTGGCGTACATCTTGGCGGTGTTGCCGATGTCGCCGCGCTTTGCGTCGGCAATGATGAATTGGTCGGGATGCTTTTCGCGGATATATTCCACGGTTTTCTCAAGCACGGTGATGCCCTCGGCACCAAGACATTCGTAGAAGGCCAGATTAGGTTTATAGGCCACGCAGTAGGGAGCGGTGGCGTCGATGATTGCCTTGTTGAAGGCCAGCACGGGGTGTTCGGGGCCGTTCTTCACACATTCGGGCAGTTTGTTCATGTCGGGGTCGAGGCCCACACACAGGAAGGTTCCTTTGCGGAAAATATTCTCTACAAGGTCGGTTCTTTTCATATAATTATTGTATAAGAAGTTTCTTTATTTTTTGAATTCGTATCCGGTATACCTCACCTGAGGGCTACTGTCAGGGCCGAAGCGATACATGCTGGTGATGGCGAAGGCCGTGCTGTCGTTCACCGCAACAAAAACCGGTTCCATCTCGGCACGATCCGCCGCGTAGATGCTGTCCACATTGACTTCAGCATCCAATTTGTAGGCGTGGCGATATTCTACCGACGAATAGCCTGCAGGTATAGTCACACCACCGTTATATTCACGGGTCGTAAGCTCCACAGCGGTCACTTCAACTTCGTCGTAATCATCCTTGACCAGGCGCCAGGTGGCCAGTCGGTCGTCCGATTTCACTATGTCGGCCACGCGCGAGTGATCCTCCCAGTCGTCAAGGTATTCGAGGCGAGAGGCAAGGTTGCGGCCGGTTTGCTGCGGTAGTTCCTCGATAATCTCAAGCAGGCGCTCGTCGGAAATAGGGAATTTTTCCACACCTGCTTCGCGGAGTGTACGCATCACCTCGCCCCGCACGCTTCGGGTGGCGATAGCCGTAAGGTTGAGTCCCGGCACTATGGACACGAGCACAAAAACCACGGCGAAAGTGCCGGCAACGATATTGAGGTTCGCGTCCTTTTTAAGCAGGAGGAACGCCAGCACGCCATAGGCCCAGATATTAAATGTGATAACATAAAGACGGGATGCCGTAAGGCCGTACTCTCCCACCCTATAAATCACACCCACACTCATCAGTACCACCAGTGGCAGCAACAGGGCGGGCAGAATGGAGCGCACAAGCAGTGCGATTTTGCGTGCCGAGTCCTTTGCGTCATCGCCGAAAGTGTAGCGCTGAAGCCCGTAAAGCATAACGAGCGACACACACATCAGCCCGGTCACCATCACGCTGAGCGAATCCTTGGGTAAGGTCCAGGTTAACAATATCTTTGCGCCATACACGTAAAGGATGAGAGTGTAGACAGCAACCAGAGGCAGAAGCACATTTTTGCAGCATGCACCCACAATAGCGGTAGAATCCAACTCACGGACCGCGGCGATATATTCACGTTCCGGAATGCGCGAAAGATAGAACACTGCCGGAAGAAGCACGCAGAACAAAATTTCGAAGGTGTACATCAGTTTCCAGGAATCGAAACCAAAAAGCGCACCCAAAGTTCCGAAAATAAGCAGAATAGCTATTGACAGCACTGCGGCAAGTGCTATTCCGGACGCTGCCGCCCCGATTTGGCACAAAGTGTAGTACCAAAGCTGACGGCGGTTCAGGTCGGGAGCCGACGGAAGAAACACTATGGCGGTTAAAAGCGCCGTGACAATGGCACTACGGCCCAGATATTCACCGGCATCCGACACACCGCCGCGAAGCGCGAGCACCACGCCATCCACCACCACAAGTGCGAGGATGGCGAGCTGCACCGCAATGCAGCGTGACTCTTTCCGCAAATATTCGCACCACAGCTGCGCCGCAAGCGACAGCAGGCAGCCCTCGCACAGCGGCCAGGTGACCGATTCTATCACACGGACAGGGAGATCGAAACTTTTCCACACCATCGCTATGAGCCAAGCCGACAACAACAGCAGATAGCCCACCGTGAACGGAAAGCGTGCTATCACGTCGGCCACGGACCGCCTGATGGCATCGGGCGAAAAATATTTGTGCAGCGCGTTCATGGTCAGAGCTCGGAGGCTTTAAGTTTTTCGGCGTTTTCAGCAATAATCAGGTGGTCAATCACGTCCTGAATGTCGCCGTCCACAAATGCCTGGAGATTATAAATAGTATAGTTGATTCGGTGGTCGGTGATGCGGCCCTGCGGGTAGTTATATGTCCGGATTTTGGCCGAGCGGTCGCCGGTGCTGACGAGTGTCTTGCGTCGTGAAGCAATGTCGTCCAGATATTTCTGATGCTCCTTGTCGTAGATAAAAGTGCGCAGTCGGCTCAGGGCGCGCTCTTTGTTCTTGGGCTGGTCGCGGGTTTCGGTACACTCAATCAGGATTTCCTCCGCAACACCCGTGTTTGGGTTTTTCCACATGTAGCGCAAGCGTACGCCTGATTCCACTTTGTTCACATTCTGACCGCCCGCACCGCCGGAGCGGAAGGTATCCCACTTGATCTCGCCCTCGTTGATTTCCACGTCGAAGGCCTCGGCTTCGGGCAGAACGGCAACCGTAGCGGCCGAGGTGTGCACGCGGCCCTGCGTTTCGGTGGCCGGAACACGCTGCACACGGTGCACTCCGCTTTCATATTTCAGAATACCATACACACCCTCGCCCGTGACTGAGAGCACAACTTCCTTGAAACCTCCGGCAGCGCCCTCGCTTGCCGAGGTGACGGCCACGTTCCAACCACGGCTCTCGCAGTACTTCATGTACATCTTGCACAGGTCGCCGGCAAAAATCGCCGCTTCGTCGCCACCGGTGCCTCCACGGATTTCCAGTATAGCATTCTTGGAATCCTCAGGGTCGGCGGGAATGAGCATCAGTTTTATTTCTTCTTCAAGCACCGGGAGGGCCTCGGAGGCTGCGTCAAGCTGTTCGCGGGCCATCTCGCGCATCTCGGGGTCGGACTCGGCGGCGAGCAGCTCCTTGGATTCTTCAATTTCATCCAGATACTGCTTATAGCGGCGAGTGGCGCCCACAAGGCGCTCAAGGTCTTTATATTCTTTGGATAAACGCACATAGCGCTTCATGTCGGCAATTACGGCCGGATCGGTGATGAGGGTGCTTATTTCTTCAAAGCGGCCCTCGATACCGTCGAGGCGCTCAAGGAGTGTCGGTTCTGCCATGTTACTGCTAAAAACGTTGTTTACAATCATGCAAATTTACGCATTTTTTCCGTAATTTTGCATAACACTTACAAAGTATATGGCAGACATTTCTCAAATCCAGAACGGCGAGCGCATGAGCCTTGCGCAGCAGCTGGCTCTGACAGCCAAACTGTCGGTACCGGCTATCCTTGCTCAGATGTCAACCCTGCTGATGCAGTATATCGATGCCTCGATGGTGGGTCGGCTCGGAGCGGACGACTCAGCCTCAGTTGGTCTGATGAACAGCAGTTTATGGCTATTCTGGGGCGTGTGCTCCACGGTCACAATGGGTTTCACCGTGCAGGTGGCGCACAAGTTGGGGGCCAAGGACCGCGATGGAGCCCGCAACGTGCTTCGCCAGGGAATCGTGGCAAGCTTGATTTTCGGTGTGATAATAGCCCTGATTGGCGCTGCCCTGGCCTTTCCGCTGCCGCACTGGCTGGGCGGCGAGGATGAAATATGCCGCGGAGCAACAACCTATTTCCTCACCTTTGTGGTTGCCCTGCCCATACTCACCATGAACTATCTGGGCGGCGGAATGCTGCGCAGCGCGGGCAACATGAAAGTGCCCGGCCTGCTCAATGTGGGCATGTGTGTGCTCGATGTCGTTTTCAACTTCTTTCTGATTTTTCCCACACGCGAAATTGCAGGTATCACGGTGCCCGGTGCGGGGCTGGGAGTGTTCGGTGCAGCACTCGGAACCGTGGCTGCCGAGTGTATATGTGCCGGAGCGGTGATGTACTTCCTGCTGTTCCGCCAGAAGGACCTCAGGCTTTCCGACACTAACTTCGCGGGCCGGTACAAACCCACACGCACCGTTCTGCGCAAGGCTGCAAAGATAGCTCTGCCCATGACGGCGGAACACATTATTATATGTGGTGCGCAGATCACGGTCACAATGATTGTGGCTCCGCTGGGTGTGGTAGCCATCGCGGCCAACGCCTTTGCCGTCACGGCCGAAAGCTTGTGCTATATGCCCGGCTACGGTATCGGCGAAGCAGCCACCACCCTCTGCGGTCAGTGCTACGGTGCCGGGCGTTTCGACCTTGTGAAGCGCTTCGCTCACCTCACCACCGGACTCGGCATCGCCGTAATGTCACTGATGGCGCTGATAATGTACGCCACGGCTCCGTGGGTCATGGAACTGATGACTCCGGTCGAGGCCATCGCTTCGACCGGTGCCGAGGTACTGCGCATCGAGGCCTGGGCCGAACCCATGTTCGCGGCTTCGATTGTGGTTTACGGCGCCTTCATCGGTGTGGGCGACACGCTTATTCCGGCCATCATGAATTTCGGCAGTATATGGCTGATACGCATTCCGCTTGCGGCGCTGCTTGCCGGCACCTACGGAGTGAAGGGCGTGTGGATTGCCATGGCGCTCGAGCTCACTTTCCGCGGCATCATTTTCCTGTGCCGCATGCGCTGGGGCAAGTGGCTCAAAGGCGGCAAGACTCCCCAGCCCGAAATCGGTGTGGAGGACGTGTGATTTCTTCGAAAAATTTGCTGTACATAAAAACCTTGAGGGTAAAAAATTTGTATAAGTGGTAGCAAAGATTTATCTTTGCCAAATAAAATTCAAGAAAAACAATTTTCACCTTCATAACTAACAATGGACAACAACGAACTTATCAGCCAGGTAACTGAAAAAGCCAAATCTTGGCTCGCGCCCGGCTACGATGAAGAAACTCAGGCCGAAGTGCGCCGCATGCTCGACGCCGAAGATAAAACCGAACTCATCGAGTGCTTCTACAAGGACCTCGAATTCGGCACAGGCGGTCTGCGCGGCATCATGGGTGCCGGTTCCAACCGCATGAACATCTACACTGTGGGCGCTGCAACCCAGGGCTTCGCCAACTATCTTAAGGAAGCATTCGCCGACCTGCCCGAAATCAGTGTGGCTGTGGGCCACGACGTGCGCAACAACTCGCGCAAGTTCGCCGAAACGGTTGCCGACATTTTCTCGGCCAACGGTATCAAGGTGTACCTGTTCGACGACTTCCGCCCCACCCCCGAACTTTCGTTCGCCATCCGCCAGCTCGGTTGCCAGGCCGGTGTCAACATCACTGCCAGCCACAACCCCAAGGAGTACAACGGCTACAAGGCATACTGGAGCGACGGCGCACAGATTATCGCGCCCCACGACGTGAACATCATCGACAACGTGAACCGCATCACCGATGTCAATGAAATCAAATTCAAGGCCGACCCCTCGAAAATACAGATTATCGGCGCCGAAATGGACCAGGCGTTCCTGGATGCCATCAAGACCCTGTCGCTTGACCCCGAAGTGATCAAGCGCCATGCCGACATCAAGATTGTGTACACTCCTATCCACGGCACCGGTGTGAAACTCATCCCCGCCTCGCTGCGCAAATGGGGCTTCACCAACATTATCAACGTGCCCGAACAGGATGTGACCTCGGGCGACTTCCCCACCGTGGACTCCCCCAACCCCGAAAACGCTTCGGCCATGGCTATGGCTATCGCCAAGGCCAAGGAAGTTGAGGCCGACCTCGTGGTGGCCTCCGACCCCGATGCCGACCGTATCGGCTGCGTAATCCGCGACAACAACGGCGAGTACCAGCTCATCAACGGCAATCAGATTGTGATGATTCTGATGAACTACATCATGCTCCGCAACCGCGAGCTGGGCCTGCTCAAGGGCAACGAATACGTGGTCAAGACCATCGTGACCACCGAAACCATCAAGGCTATCGCCGAGAACCAGAACATCAAGATGTATGACTGCTACACCGGCTTCAAATGGATTGCCGATGTTATCCGCAATCTTGAAGGCACCGAGCGCTATCTGGGCGGTGGCGAGGAATCTTACGGCTTCCTGGCCGAGGACTTCTGCCGCGACAAGGACTCTGTGTCCGCTATCTCGCTGATGGCTGAAATATGTGCATGGGCCAAGGACCGCGGGCTGGATTTCAACCAGATGCTTCTGGAAATCTATCTGAAGAACGGCTACAGTCACGAGGAAGGTATCTCGGTGGTACGTCCCGGCAAGAGTGGCGCTGAGGAAATTCAGAAGATGATGCGCGACTTCCGCGCCAATCCGCCCAAGGAAATCGGCGGTAGTCCCGTGACCATCATCAAGGACTACGCCGACCTGAACTGCACCGAGCCCGCTACCGGCAAAATCACCAAGCTCGACTTCCCCACCACTTCCAACGTGCTCCAGTACTTCACCGAGGACGGCACCAAGATTTCAATCCGCCCCTCAGGCACTGAGCCTAAGATTAAGTTCTACATGGAAGTTCACGACAAGATGAAGGACGCCGACGACTACGCACGCTGCAATGCCGACGCCGCCAAGAAAATCGCACAAATCAAGAAAGAGCTGGGCATCTGATAGCTCCCGCCTACCCTAAAAGTTATTTCACCTCGGAGGTTCTGTCTCCGAGGTGATTTTTTTGTGGAGTTTCAAGAGTGGCTATACACCGTTTTTCATACACTTTTTTCCAATCGGGCAAAAAATGTACTATCACGCTCATCCGATGTATTAACTTTGCAGCGAATAAGAAACTCACTACACCGATACTATGAAAAGAACAAATTTTGCCTTCCGATATGATTGGAACCTTGCCATCGCCCACCTTGCGCCGGAATATCGCCTCGAAATAATTGAAGCGACTATCCGCTATGCCGAAACGGGCGAAACCGGACCTCTTACCGATATCGCCGCCGAAGCATTCCGCAGCTTCATACTACCCGACTTCGAGCGCCGCCGAAAATCGGCCGAGCGCAGGGCTCGATCCAAAGCCCGTAAAATCAGTAATGACAGCTCTACTGCGGATTCAGTACCCTCGGAGGCTTCTGAAAAAATCGAAGAACTACCTATAATCAAAACGCTCCCGGGGCCGAACCGCCGCGAGCGCCGACTGCTTGAGGCTCAGGAAAAACGAATTCAGAAAAAACGCCGCCGCAACGCCGCGGCCAGGGCAAAACACGCCGCAGAAACTCCTGCGCCACCCACACCCGTCCACCCCACTCATCCACCTGTATATACCCCCTTCTGGCTTTGACCGGCCGGTGCCGTAACCGACATTACGGATTTCAGGCCCTTCTACATTATGTAAAATAGGATTTTGTGGTGGAAATATTTGGAAAATCGGGAAATTAGCCGTAACTTTGCAGCGCTTTTTAGCAGCCCCGTGTGATGGGAGATTAAGAAGCAAAATCTTAATTTTGAGTAACACAAAAACTTAACAAACAAATGAAGACTTATCAGCTTAGCGCCCAGCCCCGCACCGACCTCGGTAAAAAGGCTACCAAAGCTCTCCGCGAGCAGAACATGATTCCCGTAGTTCTCAACAGCAATGCCAAGGCTACTAACCTCACCGTTAGCCAGGAAGCTGTACGCAAGCTCATCTATACCCCCGAAATCTTCGCTATCGAGCTCGACATCAACGGCGAAAAGCACAATGCTGTGCTCAAGGACGTTCAGTTCCACCCCGTTAAGGACACCATCCTCCACATCGACCTCCTGGAAGTGAGCGAGGACAAACCCGTAGTTGTAGAGGTTCCCGTGAAGCTCGAAGGCCACGCCGAAGGTGTGAAGGCCGGTGGTAAGCTCGCCCTCTCGATGAAGAAACTCAAAGTTCGCGCTCCCTACACCGCTATCCCCGAGCGCATCGTTGTGAACGTTGATAACCTCGGCCTGGGCAAGACCCTCCAGGTTGGCGAACTCCACTATGACGGCCTCGAACTGGTGAATGCAAAGAACGCCGTAGTTTGCGCCGTACAGCTCACCCGTGCCGCTCGTGGTGCCGCTGCTGCCGCTGCTGCCGGTAAGTAATCGGGCGTTCCCCCTCGATGAAATACCTTATTGTTGGGCTTGGTAACCCAGGCGATGAATATCGCAGTACCCGCCACAACATCGGATTTATGATATTGGACGCCTTAGCCGAGGCGTCCAATATTTCTTTTTCCACTGCCCGCTACGGCGAGGTGGCACAGGGCCGAATCAAGAACAAGCAGATTGTGCTGCTGAAGCCCTCCACCTTCATGAATCTAAGCGGCAACGCCGTGCGCTACTGGAAAGAGCAAGAAAATATTCCGGCCGAAAATATCCTTATCGTGGTCGACGACCTGTCGCTGCCCGTGGGTGCTATCCGCCTGAAGGGCCGCGGTTCCGACGCCGGGCACAACGGCCTCAAGCACATTGCCCAGATGCTTGGCACCGAGGCCTACCCTCGCCTGCGCTTCGGAATCGGCAACGACTTTCCCCGCGGAGCGCAGATTGATTTCGTGCTCAGCAACTTCGGGGCCGACGACGCGGCTATCGTCCGCGAGCGCATCCCTGTTGCTGTGGACGCCATCCGCGAGTTTGTGCTGGCCGGCCTGGGCAACGCCATGTGCAAATACAACAATAAATAGAGCGATGAAAGAGGTTCGAATTGACAAATGGCTCTGGGCGATGCGAATATTCAAAACGCGAACCATAGCCACCGATGCCGTGAAGAAGGGCCGTGTGACCGTAGGCGACAATCCAAATCCGGTGAAACCTTCGCGCACGGTTACTGTGGGCGACGTTGTGCACGTGCGCAAATCGCCGGTGACCTATTCGTTCCGCGTGCGCGCTGTCACCGAGAACCGCCTCGGCGCCAAACTGGTGCCCGAATATATGGAAAACATCACACCTCAGAGCCAGTACGACATCCTTGAGGTCGTGAAAATTTCCGGTTTCGTGGATCGCCGCAAGGGCCTTGGGCGCCCCACAAAGCGCGAAGGCCGCGAACTGTCAAAATTCACCGATGCGGCCGGCGACGACGGCTGGGACTTCGATTTTGACTTTGACGATGACGATGACTCCGACGAGGCTCTTGACTAACTAATAATCTACCCCACTCCCATCCTATGAGATTTGACGAGTTTGATTTCAGCTACGACCTGCTTGACGCGCTCGATGCCATGCGCTTCGAGGAATGTACTCCTATCCAGGCCCAGGCCATGGGTCCTATCCTGGAGGGCCGCGACATTATTGCCTGCGCACAGACGGGCACCGGTAAAACCGCAGCCTATCTCCTGCCCGTAATCGACCTCCTGGCCGACTATCCCAACGAAAACGGCAAGGTGCGCTGCGTGGTGATGGTGCCCACCCACGAGCTTGCTCAGCAGATTGACCGCCAGCTGGAAGGCTTCTCGTACTATCTGCCCGTGAGCAGCCTGGCAATTCACGGCGGCAACGACGGCAAGGAGTTCGCACGCCAGCAGAACGCGTTGCGCAAGGGCGCCGACATCGTCATTGCCACACCGGGTCGACTGCTTGCCCACATCAAGATGGGCTACGTGGACCTTTCGGGTGTGGAGTATTTTATTCTCGACGAGGCCGACCGCATGCTCGACATGGGTTTCTCGGACGACATCATGCGCATTGTGGCCGAAATTCCCAAAGAACGCCAGACGCTGATGTTCTCCGCCACCATGCCGCGCAAAATCCAGCAGCTGGCAGAAACTATCCTGATTGACCCCGCCGAAGTGCGCATTGCCGTGAGCAAGCCCAACGAGAACATCGACCAGTCGGCATTCATTGTGCACGAAGGACAGAAAGCCGGACTGCTGAAGCATCTGTTCGAAACCACCTATTCGCAGCGTGTAATCGTGTTCTCAGGTTCGAAACAAAAGGTGAAAGAACTCACTGCCGTGCTCCGCAAATCCAAATGGAAAGCAGCCGAAATGCACTCCGATCTCGACCAGAAGGCACGCGAGGAAGTGATGCTTGATTTCCGTGCAGGCCGCATCGACATTCTTGTGGCCACGGACATCCTTTCGCGCGGTATCGACGTTGACGACATCACTATGGTGGTGAACTACGACGTGCCTCACGAGGCCGAGGACTACGTGCACCGCATCGGCCGTACCGCCCGAGCAAGCAACCATGGTAAGGCCGTGACCTTTGTGAGCGAACGCGATCAGTCCCGCTTCGGACAGATTGAAAATTTCCTGGGCAACCCCGTGCGCAAGGAGGATATTCCCGAGGAGTTTGGCGCCGGGCCCGAATATCGCCCTGAGCGTGGCGACCGTGGCCGTGGTCGGTCCAACGGCGGTCGAGGCGGAAAATCCGGCAAAGGCCGCAAGGACCGTCCGCGCCGTGAAAAAAGCGCACCCAAGGCCACCGAAAAGCCGGCAGTGGAAACCGCAGAACCCACAGCCTCTCCCGCCGCCTCCGTCCCCGAAGGTGAAGCCAAGGCCAAAAAGCGGAAAAAACGCCGCTGGTACGGCCCCAAAAAGCAAAATTAATCAATGCAAAAGGCGCTCCGTGGGAGCGCCTTTTGCATTGATTACTCGCCTTTTTCTTTATCTGTTTCCGGAGTGGCGGTATAGCCTATTTTTTTGAAAGCTTTCAACAGCTTCGTTTCGTCGGTTTTGGCAGGGTCGAAAGTAATTGTTACACTTTGGGTAGAGCGGTCAATATCGATTTTTGACACACCTTTCTCAAAACGGAGATTGCTTTTGATTTTCTTCTCGCAGTTCTCGCAGTGCATGGCCGGCGACACTGTGAAGGTTTCTACCTGCCGTGTCTGCTCCTTAGCGAAGGCGCCGACGGCACACGTAAGTGCAAGCGCAAGGATAGTGAGTGTTTTCTTCATGCTTATATATATTTGGTAAAGTTATAACGAAATCCGACGTAAAACATTGCGCCGTGGAGCGGTGCATAGACCATCGTTGCATCAAAATCGCTGCCCCAAGGGTCCGATGCTCCTATTATAGGATTCTTCTGCCTATAGCCGGTGAGATTTTCACCGCCAAGATAAATGGCAAAATTGCGGAAATTGCGGGTAATCTGTGCCGAGAGTTGAGCGAAGGCACTATATCGTTCCGGCTACGACAGCGCTCCGTCAGAAAGCTCGTAGGGGCGCGGCATGCGGCCGCTTCCGGTGATTGAACATGTAAGATCGAACTGCCACACACCCATCATCGGCGCATACGAGGCGGAAATCAAGCCCTTGTGTTTGGATGTCAGTGGTTTTTCCGTCAGTCCGAACCCATAATCCTGTTTTATATCCGTCAGACGCCATGCGGCGGCGAGTGTAAGCTCGTCAAAAGGTTCAAAAGTAGCTTCCAACTGAAAAGCATGCGAAAATGAGCGGTTGGCTGAAGTGAAAATAGTAGCTGCATGTGGGTCGGTATCAAGGTCCACCATCAGTTGGTGGCCAAAGCGGGTGTAGTAATACTCGGCCGTGAAATCAAGCTTGCGCGAGAAAGGCCGGAGCGAGATGTTGCCACCGACACCGAAGTTCCAGGCATCCTCAATGTGAAGATTAGGCGCTATGGTGATGGTGCGCGACGACGCAAGCAGGTAGGAATACTCGGCCAACGGTTGGGGCGAACGATAGCCGCGACCGGCCGAAGCGTGAGCTGATATGCTACCCGTAGGATTCCACCGCAAGTGCATACGAGGTGTGAACAGCGAACCATAATCGGAATTATAATCGTAGCGCAGGCCTGCCATCGCCACCAGCCTTTCATCGAGATTGAACGTGTACTGCCCGTACGCCCCTCCTATCCCCTCTTTATTCAGCAGGGAGCTCAGGGCAAGGGACTGATCGGGCCGCAGGCGATAATGATAGTGATAGTCATCATAAGTGCCGTTGAGTCCCACCGACAGCGAGTGCCGGTCGAGCCACTTTCGTTCGAACATCAGCGAGCCGTAAAGCTCGGTCTGGGCGATGTTATCGATGCGATGGCCATAGCTTGCATCCTGGTCGTGGTACGAGCCACTGACAATAAGAGCTATGTTGCCGTCGTTTACGTGGTCGAAAATATAGGCGTTCTTGGTGAACGCTTCCCAACGGTGCGTATCGATGTCTATTATGTAGAGAGGCATGCCGCCGTGGGTGTGATGCTTGCTTTGGCCGCTCACACGCTCTTCGTCCAGAAACTTCACAGCAGCCTGAAACACATAGTTCTCGCCCAGATAAGCCCAGCGGTTCATTGCGGCCACCTGGCGCACACGGGGCTGATCCATGAAGCCATCCTCATTGCCGTCGTGCTCGGTAAATGAGTTTTCGGCATGGAACAATATCCCGCCCGACCATTTTTCGCCCAGATGGAGATTACCGTCAAGATTTGCTTCGAGTTTATTCATCGAATCGTAGTAGAGATTGGCGGCAAACGATGGGTCGGCCTGCGGTTTCTTCATTTCGATATTGATTTGTCCGGTGAGTGATTCATAACCGTTTTTCACCGAGCTTGCGCCTTTGGATACCGAAATCGATTGCATCCAGGGACCCGCAATATAGCCAAGCCCGTAGGGCATGGCAGCTCCGCGGAAATTGGGTATATTCTCAGTGAGCATCTGAACATAGGCACCCGACAGACCGAGCAAACGAATCTGACGCGCACCGGTGGCCGCGTCGGAGTAGTTTACATCCACCGAGGGGTTCGTAGCAAAACTTTCGCCCAGGTTGCAACATGCAGCCCTCGTGAGCTCCTTGGCTGTGATAAGCTCGGAATTGGTGGCGCCTTTCAACTTCCGCACGCCGCGGGTGCGCACCGTCACCTCGCGCAGCTCTGTGACAAGCGAATCGGGTTCGGCAGCCTCAAGTGCTACGAATGGGAGGCAAAGCGCAGTCGCGGCAAGAAATCGGTGTTTCATGTTCGGTTCCGAAAAAAAGACAGAAAGGCGCAAAAAGTATTCGCGCCTTTCTGTCATATAGGTATTTATGAGTTTATTACTTGAGGACGGCGAGCGAGGCGCGCAGGGTTTCGAGCTTGGCAAGAGCATCGGCCTGCTTTTTGCGCTCGGCAGCCACAACAGCCTCGGGAGCATTGGCCACGAAGCGTTCGTTGGCCAGCTTCTTCTCAACGGATTTCAGGAAGCCTTCCTGATAGGCGATGTCCTTCTCGATACGGGCAATTTCGGCAGCCACGTCGATATTGGCGCTCTGGGGCACTGCAAATTCAGTGGCTCCGACCATAAATGCAGTTGCAGTGGGGTCCTTGGGCGAATTCATGACGAATTCCTCAACGCCACCCATGCGGGCAATCAGCGGGCAGATTTCGGCGGGGAGTTCTGCACCTACAACCAACAGACGGACTGCTTCGCGGGGCGAAATGTTCTTACGGGCACGCACACCACGGATGCCGTTGACAATTTCAAGGGCCTGGTCAACCTGGTCAAGCAGGGCCTGGTCAATAGTGCCGGGAACGGGTTCGGCAGCGTACATGATGGACTCGCCTTCGCGACGCTCGGCCAGGTGCTGCCACAATTCCTCGGTGATGAAAGGCATGAAGGGGTGCAGCAGGCGCAGCAACGAGTCGAGGAACTCAACGGCTTCGGCCAGCGTGCGACCGTCGACGGGCTTGCCGTATTCGGGCTTAATCATCTCGAGATAGGTGGACGAGAAGTCGTCGCGGAACAGCTTGTAGACTGCCATCAGAGCCTCGCTGATTCGGAACTTGTTCATCAGGTCGTTGATTTCCACAATGGTAGCATTGAGCTTGGAGGCGAACCAACGGTAGGCAAGTTCGGCGATTTCAGGCTGCTTGGCATCCTTGTCCACTTCCCAGCCGCGAATCAGGCGGAAGGAGTTCCAAATCTTGTTGCAGAAGTTACGGCCCTGCTCCACGAGCTTATCATCGTACATGATATCGTTGCCGGCAGGAGCTGCGAGCATCAGACCCATACGGACACCGTCGGCGCCGTAGTCGCGGATAAGGTCCAGAGGGTCGGGCGAGTTGCCGAGCTTTTTACTCATCTTGCGGCCGAGCGAGTCGCGCACGATGCCGGTGAAGTAAACGTTGTTGAAGGGCTGCTTGCCAACGTATTCGTAGCCGGCCATAATCATGCGGGCAACCCAGAAGAAGATGATATCGGGACCTGTGACAAGCGTAGCGGTGGGATAATAGTAGTTGATTTCCTCGTTGCCGGGGTTGTTGATTCCGTCAAAGAGGGTGATGGGCCACAGCCAGGAGGAGAACCAGGTGTCCAGCGCATCCTCGTCGCGACGCAGGTCGCTGAGCTGCATATCGGGGTTGCCGCTCTTGGCGCGGGCTTTTTCGAGTGCTTCCTCGGGGGTGAGAGCTACGACGTACTGTTCGTCGGCACCGGTACCCTCGCCGTAGAAGTAGGCGGGGATGCGGTGTCCCCACCACAGCTGGCGGCTGATGCACCAGTCCTGGATGTTTTCAAGCCAGATGCGGTAGGTACTCTTGTATTTTTCGGGCATAAAGCGGATGATGTCGTCCATCACGGGCGCAAGCGACATATCGGCAAAATGCTTCATGCGTACGAACCACTGGCGCGACAGACGTGGCTCAACGGGGATACCGGTGCGCTCCGAAAGACCGATATTGTTGGTGTAGTCCTCCACCTTTTCCATAAGGCCGGCAGCCTCGAGGTCCTTGGCAATGGCCTTGCGGACATCGAAACGATCCATGCCTACGTACATACCGGCAACCTCGGCAACGGTACCATCCTCGTTGAAGATGTCGATTACTTCGAGGTTGTACTTCTTGCCCAGCATATTGTCGTTCTTGTCATGAGCCGGGGTCACTTTCAGACAGCCTGTACCGAATTCGATTTCAACGTAGCGGTCCTCGATAACGGGAATCACGCGGTTCACGAGCGGAACAATCACCTTGCGTCCCTTGAGCCATGTGTTCTTGGGGTCCTTGGGGTTGATGCACATTGCGGTGTCGCCCATGATGGTTTCGGGGCGAGTTGTGGCAACCACAGCATAGTGGCGGCCATCGGCATCAACATGGATAACGTTGCCTTCTTCGGGCACAACGGGGATTTCCTCGTCGGCCAGATAGTAGCGCAGATAATAGAGTTTGCTTTTTTCTTCCACAAAGTACACCTCGTCGTCGCTGATTGCGGTGCGGTTCTGGGGGTCCCAGTTCACCATGCGCAGGTCGCGGTAGATAAGGCCCTTTTCGTAGAGGTCCACGAACACCTTGAACACACTTTCGCTTCGGCTTTCGTCCATGGTGAAAGCGGTGCGTTCCCAATCGCACGAAGCGCCGAGCTTGCGGAGCTGCTTCAGGATGATGCCGCCGTGCTTCTCGGTCCACTCCCAGGCATGCCTCAGGAATTCCTCGCGGGTGAGGTCGGTTTTCTTGATGCCTTCAGAAGCAAGTTTACCGATTACCTTGGTTTCGGTTGAAATCGAGGCATGGTCGGTGCCGGGCACCCACAGTGCATTCTTGCCCTGCATGCGGGCGCGGCGCACCAGGATGTCCTGGATGGTGTTGTTGAGCATGTGGCCCATGTGGAGCACACCGGTCACATTTGGCGGGGGAATAACTATAGTGTACGGTTCGCGCGCATCGGGAACAGAGCGGAAAAGCTCATGCTCAAGCCAATAGGCATACCATTTATCTTCTACTTCAGCAGGATTATATTTCTGTGGAAGGTCGTTCATAATGATTTTGCTATGATTTTTTCTTTCAGGCTACAAAATTAAAAAAAATCTACCACACCCCAACGACCTGATAAATAAATTTGGTTTTTCAGGAATAAGTTAGTAACTTTGCAGTGTTTTTCGGGGCGTAGCGCAGTCCGGTAGCGCACCTGGTTTGGGACCAGGTGGTCGCAGGTTCGAATCCTGTCACCCCGACAAAACCGCAAACACCCTTCACACGAGACGCTGCCTGCGGATTGTATGAAGGGTGTTTTTCTTTTCAACATTATTATCTCCATGCCATGTTTATTCTGAAAGTAAACTACAAGAAACCTATTGAGGAAGTTGAACGCTTTTTGGCCGCTCATCGTCAGTTCCTGGACCAGCTCTATGCTCAGGGCATCTTTATCGCGTCCGGCCCACAGGAACCCCGCACCGGAGGTGTGATTCTATGCAACGCAAAAAATGCTCAGGAAGCTACAGCCATTTATCAGCAGGACCCTTTCTACATCAATGGTATCGCCGACTACGAACTGACTCAGTTCCACGTAACCAAGCACAACGTTGACAACTTCACCGCTTCGTTCGAATAAAAGAGCTTATTAAAAAATATGAGGGTTATTAGCTGCGGCCGAGGAGAAATCTTCAATTTCTCTTTGTGCTAAAATCATTTAAAAGTAAACACACTCTTAGGACTCGCACAAATTAATACTACATCATGAAGATAAACATAAAACGGTTTGACGAACTGACAACCGCGGAATTATACGAAATTCTGCGTTGTAGGGCCGAAGTGTTCGTTGTTGAACAAAAGTGTCAGTACCAGGACATCGATAATCTGGACCGCCTGTCCACCCACGTTTATATTGAAAAAGATGGCAAGATTCTTTCTTATCTCAGGGTGATTGACCCCGGTGTGAAATTCCCCGAGACTTCAATAGGGCGTGTGCTGGTGATGAAAGAAGCCCGCGGGCAAGGGCTGGCGCGCCGGATGATGGCCGAGGCAATACGGATAGCTAAAGAAAAGGCTCCGGCCATAGAGATTGAAGCGCAAGCCTATCTGAAAGACTTCTATAAATCGCTTGGCTTTGTGGAAACATCCGGGGAGTTCCTCGATGCCGGCATCCCGCACATCGCCATGCGCCTGGAGTAATCTCGATATACTTCCGACAAAAATGAAAGGGCTGATAATCAATGATTATCAGCCCTTTCCTTAGCGGAGTGACCGAGATTCGAACTCGGGATACGCTTTTGGCGTATACACGCTTTCCAGGCGTGCCTCTTCAGCCACTCGAGCACCACTCCAATTTTGCGCTTGTTTTTGTGGTCCCACTTGGGCTTGAACCAAGGACTCCCTGATTATGAGTCAGGTGCTCTAACCAACTGAGCTATAGGACCGTGCAAAAACAATGTCTCGATTTTGCGAGTACAAAGTTAGTGCATTTTTATTGTTTGTGCAAATTTTTTCGGCGCTTTTTTATCACTTTTTTCATACAAAGTTAAAGTGCTTCGCACACTACTCTATTTATCAACTGATTACATCGGGCCGTGAAAAGGGGGACAATCTACATTCTACCTTTTCGGCGGCCTTCGGGCGCCCCCTGTTTGTTGCATTTAACCCCGGTCGCCTACGCCAAAAGGCTCCGGCAACCGGGGTTATGATAATTCTGTGTCCTTCGGACGCTTTTTTGCTTTATAGTTTTCTACCGTTCGATTAGTAAGCCATACGCTTTTTAACGTCGTTGAGCTTAGCTTCGTCGTTGAGGTTGTAGTAAACGTTCTCGAGATATTTCAGGATGTCGCCGTTGGGATATTCGGGATTCTGTTCCTGGTCGAGAGTGTAGGCGCTTTCAAGCACGTCGGCAGCCTGCACGAAGAGAGGCTTGATGTTGGCGTTGTAGTACTCATCGTATTCCTTGGGCGAGGTGGGAGCGCCATCGCTGGCGGCATAAGCTTCTTCGCAGAGAATACGGCCAAAGTTGAACTGAGCCTGAGCGTTTTTGGGGTCGATGGTGCGGGCTTTATCGTAGGCAGCCTTGGCTTCGGGACGCTTCTCCTGGTTCTCGTAGAGTACACCCTGGATTACGTAGTACTGAGCGTTGTTGGGTTCAGCAGCGATAGCGTCGTTGATTACCTTGAAGGCATTGTCGAAGTCCTTGGCCTGGAGATAGTAGTTAACAATCTGAGCCATGTAGTTGTTATCCTCGGCACCGTAGAGGGGAAGAGCTTCGCGGGCAACCATGAGCACCTTCTCGTTGTCGGGGATGTTCTGAGCTACAGCCATAGCGTAGTCATAGAGCTGCTTCTTGTTGTAGCCCTTGTTCTTGGCGTTCATGAAGGCATCGAAGGAGCCGTTGAAATCATCTGCCTGCCATGCTGCCAGGGCCTGGTTGAAGTAGATTTCGCCAATCAGAGTGTCATTGGGAACCTTGGATACGCCCTTGGCAAGGGTGGGATTCTCGAGAATGTCGGTGAAAATGCCCCAAGCCTGATATGCGCCCTTGTAATCCTTGGCATTGAACAGGTCGGCACCGGCTGCGGAGTAGTCCGAGAAGTGACCGGCAAGGGTATTTACGATATCTTTGGAGTATTTGGTCTTGATTTTGCCTTTGGCATCGGCAACGGAGTCCAGAGGAAGGGCTTTCATGAAGTAGTCGTAGCCGGAGATAAGCATGTTGGCCATCTTCACGGGATCCACCTGGGGATCATCGGGCTTGAAAGCCTTGATGCCGAGGAGTTTGTCGTACTGCGAGAAAGCAGCCTTACCGGGGATGTACCAGGTCTGGGCCAGGGTTGCAGTCTCGGGATCGGAGAATGCCGGAGTAACGATTTCAACAACTTTCGCTACATCGGCACCGCTTTTCATGGCGCGTTCGGCTTCCTTGAGCACAGCCTGCTGTGCGCTGGCTGCGAAAACCGAAGCAAGGCTTAATGCGAGAAAACTAAGTTTCTTCATTGTTTTAAGTGTTTATGTGTTGGTAATTTATCTTTTATCTGTTTATTCTTCGCTTTCATCGTTTTCGGCGGAGTCGGTCGCGTCGGATTCTTCCTCCACGTCCTCCACTTCTTCGATTACTTCGTCGTCGGAGAGAGCGGGGAGCTCCTCGGCGTCGGGAGCTACTGCTTCAACTTCCTCCTCGGGGTCGGCGTCCACACAGCAAACGGATGCAATGGAGTCGCCGCGCTTTTCGAGGTTGATGATGCGCACGCCCTGGGTGGCACGGCCCATCACGCGGATGTCGGCCACATGGATGCGGAGCACAACACCACTCTTGTTGATAATCATCAGGTCGTTGTCATCGTTGACGCTCTTGAAGGCCACCAGCTCGCCGGTCTTGTCGGTGATATTCATGGTCTTCACGCCCTTGGCACCGCGGCGGGTGATGCGGTAATCGTCCAGGTAGGAGCGTTTGCCGAAGCCCTTCTGAGAAAGAACAAGCACATTGTTCTCAGTGTTCTCGCTCATTGCAATCAGGCCGATAACTTCGTCGTCGCTGTTCTCGTCGATGCGCATGCCGCGCACACCGGAGCTCACACGGCCCATGGAGCGCAGTTCGTTCTCGTTGAAGCGGATAGCACGGCCGTGGCGGTTAGCCATCAGGATTTCGCTATTGCCGTCGGTGAGCTCTACGCCCACCAGGCGGTCGCCCTCGCGGATAACGATTGCTTTCTTACCTTTGGCCATCACGCGGGCGTATTCCGAAAGGAGTGTCTTCTTGATAAGGCCGTCGCGGGTGGCGAACACAAGGTAGTGGGTCGAGGTATATTCAGGATCGTCGAGCTGCTTGCAGCGGATGAAAGCGTTCACGCTGTCGCCCTGCTCGATGTTGAGCAGATTCTGGAGAGCGCGGCCCTTGCCGGTCTTGGTGGCGTCGGGCAGTTCGTAGACGCGCATTTTGTACACCAGACCGCGGTCGGTGAAGAACAGCATCGTGTCGTGCATCGTAGCGGTGTAGATATGCTCGATGAAGTCCGACTCGCGTGCCGAAGCACCGCGTGCGCCGACACCGCCACGACCCTGGGCGCGGAATTCGGTGAGGGGTGTGCGCTTGATATAGCCGAGGTGCGAGATGGTGATAATCACGTCGTCGTCGGCATAGAAGTCCTCGGCATTGAAAGAGCCGGCGGTATAGTCAATCTGGGTGCGACGCTTGTCGCCATATTTTGCGGCCACCTCGGCGAGCTCGCTCTTGATGAGTTCGCGGAGAACGTTTTCGTCGCTCAAAATGAGCTCGAGTTCGGCGATACGTTTGTGGATATCGTCGATGTCCTTCTGGAGTTCCTCCACGGCGAGATTGGTGAGCGCACGCAGACGCATGTCCACGATAGCCTGAGTCTGGGCGTCGGACAGCTGGAAGCGGTCGGCCAGCGCGCGGCGGGCTTCCTCGGTGGTCTTGGATGCCTTGATGATGGCGATAACTTCGTCGATATTCTGAACGGCAATCATGAGGCCCTCCAGGATGTGGGCACGCTCGCGGGCTTTGCGCAGCTCATATTGGGTGCGGCGGGTCACCACTTCGCGGCGGTGGTCGATGAAAGCCTGAAGAAGCTCTTTCAGGTTGAGAGTGCGGGGACGGCCGTTCACCAGCGCAACGTTGTTGACCGGGAACGACGACTGCATCGCCGTCATCTTGTAGAGCTTGTTGAGCACAACGTTGGCGTTGGCATCCGATTTGAGTGTAATCACGATGCGCATGCCGTCGCGGTCGGATTCGTCATTGATGTTCGAGATGCCGTCAAGACGCTTGTCCACCACCATGTCGGCGATGTTCTTGATGAGCTCGGCACGGTTGACGCCGTAGGGAATCTCGGTAACCACGATAAGCTCGTGGTCCTTCTTCTGCTCGATTTCGGCCTTAGCTCGAACCACGATGCGGCCGCGGCCGGTTTCGAAGGCTTCGCGCACACCGTCGTAACCATAAATAATACCGCCGGTGGGAAAGTCGGGAGCAAGGATGATTTTGGAGAGGTCGGCCACGCTCATTTCGGGGTTATCCAGCAGAGCGATGCAGCCGTTGATACTTTCGGTGAGGTTGTGGGGAGCCATATTGGTGGCCATACCCACGGCGATGCCGGAAGCACCGTTGACAAGGAGATTGGGGAAGCGGGTGGGGAGCACCACGGGCTCCTTGCGCGAGTTGTCGTAGTTGGGAACGAAGTCAACGGTATCGGCATCAATATCGCGAAGCATTTCTTCGCCCAGAGGGTCGAGGCGAACCTCGGTGTAACGCATAGCCGCAGGGCCATCGCCGTCGATAGAGCCGAAGTTGCCGTGACCGTCCACAAGGGTGTGGCGGAGGCTCCACCACTGTGCCATTCGCACTACAGTGCCGTAGATGGACGAGTCGCCATGGGGGTGATACTTACCCATAACTTCGCCCACGCAGTTGGCGGATTTCTTAAAAGGTTTGTTACTGGTGTTGCCCATCTCGTTCATGCCGTAGAGCACACGGCGGTGCACGGGTTTCATACCGTCGCGGACATCAGGGAGGGCGCGCGACACTATCACCGACATTGAGTAGTCGATGTAGGCCGTCTTCATTTCATTTTCGATATTTATCTTAAAAATGCGGTCTCCGTCTATCATACTGTAATAGAATGACTGTTAAGCGTTTAGGCACTTTTGGCACAGCATTAACGCTGTGACCGGTGTGGCCACCCGCTAAATTTTCATACAAAGATACGAATAATTTTTCGAATTGCAGTTTTTTTTGAACATTCCTTGCGCAAAATAATTATATAATATATGTATAGCGCGGAGGCAGGTGTGAACTGCCAGTCAGGCCGACCGCCCTACTCCGTGTTTTTGTGTTTTTTATAATCATTTGGCACGATTATTGCATTACTTCATCACACAAGGAATTGCTTATGGATAACAACCAGAAATATACCCAGGAAGCGCGGGCGCTCATTGACCGCCTGCGCACTCAATGCACCAACCACAACAATGCCGCCATCATGCCGGCTCACCTGCTGCTGGAGCTGTCCGCTCCGGGCACCCGTTCGGCTGAGCTTCTGGAGGCCATTGTCGGTGCTGACACTTTGGCAGACCTCCGCACGAGCCTTGACCGTGCGCTCTTCGAACCCGAGGCTTCGGAGGGAAAATCGCCGGAGTACTTCAACCGTATTGTCACATTAATTATCAAGCTTGCCATCATCGAGGCACGCTACATGAAATCTCCACTGGTGGACCTCGAGCATCTGCTGCTGGCACTGTTCCACAACAAGGAGGTGCGCAACTTCGAACTTATCGCTCCTTATTTCAGCGCCGGCGTCACCTACGATGGTCTACGCCGTGAGGCACTGGCGCGTTTCTCCACTGAGCCCGAGCCTGAAATGGTTGGCGGTGTGGCCGAAGCTCCACGCGACCAGGCCGGTACGCCCGACAGCGAGAATAATCCGCAGGGTGGTCAGGATGCCCGCAACGGCGCACGCCGCACCCAGGGCCGCACGGACACCCCTATGCTTGATAAATTCGGCAACGACATGACCCGGGCAGCCTCGGAGGGGCGTCTGGATCCCGTGGTAGGCCGCGAAATCGAAATCGAGCGTCTGGCCCAGATTCTGAGCCGCCGCAAGAAGAACAATCCTGTGCTCATCGGCGAGCCCGGCGTGGGCAAATCCGCTATTGTCGAAGGTCTTGCACTCCGCATCATCCAGCGCAAGGTGTCGCGCATCCTCTTCAACAAGCGCGTCGTGTCGCTCGACATGGCTTCTATTGTCGCAGGTACCAAATACCGCGGCGAGTTCGAGGAGCGTGTCAAGGGAAT